>NZ_JAMYVB010000002.1:0-551742 GCF_040323635.1 Mesorhizobium sp. M0037
GAACTGACCGCTCGGCTTTGTCGTCATCGCAAAATCCCCGTTTCAAAAACAGGGAATCACATCCACCCAATTTTGCAACAGTCCCTCAAGGGGGGAGATCAGATGTTGCCATGGCTTCGCCAAACACGAAAAAGAGGCGAGACGCCGAAGCTGCTAATCTCCCCACTTGAGGGGGAGATGGCCGGCAGGCCAGAGGGGGTGCTGTCCCGCCGGCGTTTCAGAGTTCCTCCACCCAACGACGGGTTCTATTGCGGCGGTAAACCAGGCAACTGCGACCCCTGCGCCGGCAAACCAGGCGGCGGCAGGCCGGGAAGCGGCGACGCTGCCGGCTGGTCTCCCGCAAACATCAGCCGCGTCTTCGTATCGGCCAGCATCGGCGAAAGACTGCGCTGGATCAGCGCTTCGACATGGTCGTTGCGCTGGCGTGCGCTGTCGGCGCCCATCACCACGACGATCAGATGCCGGCCGTCGGCATTGTAGGACGTGACGATATTGTAGCCGGATGCCCTGATATAGCCGGTCTTGATGCCGTCGACGCCGCGCACCCGGCCGAGCATGTCGTTGTGGCCGCGCACCAGCCGGCCGCGGAACATGAAGTCGCTTTCGGAGAAATAGTGGAACTGCTGCGGGAAGCGGGCGCGCAGCGCCATGCCGAGCGTCGCCATGTCGCGCGCCGATGTGTGCTGGCCATCGTCGGGCAGGCCCGATGCGTTGCGGAAGACGGTGCTGCTCATGCCGATCTGGCGCGCCTTCGAGGTCATCATGGCGGCGAACTGGTTCTCCGAGCCGCCGAGATATTCGCCCACCGCCACCGCCACGTCATTGGCCGACTTGACCACGATCGCCCGGATCGCCGAATCGACATCGATGCTCTCGCCGCGCTTGAAGCGCAATTTGGTCGGCGGCTGCCGGGCGGCATTCTCCGAGACCGGGATCTGCGTTTCCTTCGAGACGCGGCCGGACTCCAGCGCCTCGAACAGCAGGTAGAGCGTCATCATCTTGGTCAGCGACGCCGGATAGCGTTGCGCCCTCGAACTGACTTCGAACAGCGTCTTGCCACTGCCGGCATCGACGACGATGGCCGCATATTTCTCCTGCGGCGCCGGCACCGCGAGCACGCTGTCGGGCGGTGCGGTGGTGCTGCAGCCGGCCACGAAGACAAGCAGCAGCAGGGCTGCGAGAAATTTTTGGACGAGGGAGGGTAGATGGAAGTTTGGCAAGGCAAGTCCGGCGTTGCTGAGAGGGCCGGAACCTAGCCTAACCCATTGTGTTCGTCCATTTGGTTAACGGCGGAGCTGCCAATCTCCCCCCTTGCGGGGGAGATTAGCTGTGACTTCGGTCTTCGCTACTCACCAACTCCGTAATCCCCCGCCCCGAAATCGCCTGCTTCCTGTCCTGTTTTGCCTGCGGGGTCGCGCTGCTGCTATAGAGGCGGCAATTGCTTGGGGGACTTGACAATGACCGGTGACATCGGCGCGGCTGCGCCATCTCTTATGAGGACTTCGCTCAGCCGCACCGGCAAATGGGCCGGCAGCGTCGCTTTCATCGGCGGCGCTGCTTCCGACATCCTCAATCCGCTGGCGCCGTTCGCCGCCTATATCGCGCTGGTCGCTTCGGTTGCCGCCGCCGTCATCGCCATTGCCATCGTTCTGCGGCTGGTGCTGGCCGCCAAGGCGCTGCCGGCGCTGATCTTTGCCACCAGCGCTGCCGCCGTCGCCGGCGGCGTCTATGGCCTGCAGCAGCAGACCAATTCGGAGAACGGTGTGATCGCCGGCCTGGTGCCGGCCATCGCCCAGTTGCAGCAGCAGATGGGCATCGTCTCGGCCAGGGTGGCCAGGATCGAGCAAACGGTAACCGAGACGAAGCTGGCGGTCGACCAGGTCAAGCAATCAACCGACGCGGTGGCGAAGAAGACCGAGGAAATTGCGTCGACCCAGCAGCAGCAGGCTGAGCAGGGCGCGCAGACGCAAAAGTCGGTAGAGGCCGTCAAGCAGACGACCGAAACGCTTGCTGCCGGCCAGCAGAAACAGGCCGAGCAGGCCGACAAGCTTCAGGCGACCACCGAGCAGATCGCCGCCTCGATCGACACCATCGCCAAGGGCTTTGCCGCATTGGCCGCGCAGGGCGGGGCGATCGCCGAGCCGAAGCGGCCGGATGAATTCTACCACAATGCCCGCGTCTACGAGCTGTCCGGCGACATGCTGAATGCGCGGCGCTCCTATCTCGCTTTCGCCGGTTTCGACGTCGACGCCGTCGATCCCTACACACGCTTCGCCACCCTGCTGCGCGTGCAGGACGGCAAGGCCGGCGCCCGCGAAGTGTTCGGCGCCCTGGCCGACAAGGCCAAGGCGCTGTCGATCAAGCTGGTCCATATCCTGCAGTTCGACGATGCCCAACGTCTCGACAAGCTCAACGCCTTCATCGCGGCCAATCCGGATTTCGCACCGGCCTATTACCTGCTCGCGCAGGAGTTTTCCGAGGATCGCCTCGGCGTCCAGTCGCTGTCCGACAAGCGCAGCGAGGCCGAGGCGCTGACCAGGTTCGTCTCCTATGAAAAGGAAGGCAGGCTGCTCAAATATTTCATCGACCAGACGCAGCTCGCCGACTGGCTCGATCGCAGCCGCAGCCGGTTGACCGCGCTTGGCGACGTGCTCGACCCAGCGCGCTTTGCCCCGACGCTGACGCCGATGCGCTCCAATGCCGGCTGGACGATCTCCATCTCGCTGCCCGAGGCCGCGACCGGCATTTCCTGGCGCATGGGTGTGTCAGGTCCGTTCACCGACACCGGGCTGATGGCGATGAACGACCAGCGCACCGGCAAGCCGATGCCCAATCCGAGCTTCGAATTGCCCGACAGCACCACGGCCACCACCATCGGGGTCAAGTATCTCGATCTCAGGGGCCGCGAGACCGGGCCGTTCGACATAAGTTTCGATCCGGACGCGGCGCTGCAACAGGGCAACAAACAGATCCTCGACCAGTTCTGGACGTCGTGGATCGCCTTCGACGCCAGCGGCAATCACGGCCTGGTCTATTTCTCCCAGATGCTGTCATTCCGCTGCGGCATCAAGGAGGTGCGCTACAGCCTGAACGGCACGGCGCTCGACAGGGAGATCAAGCTGCCGCCTTGCGACAAGAAGGACCCGTACGCCATTCCTTATGACTACCAGCCTTACTTCAAGGTCGCCGACAACGTGACGTCGATGGCGGTGCAGGTCACCTACACCGACGGCACCAAGTCGCCGGTGCGCGAGTATAAGCGGCAGTAGGCGCCCACCCTCCCCCATGTGGGGAGGGTCGATCCGCGTAGCGGATCGGGGTGGGGGTCCTCGTAGGGCGCTACCCCCACCCCGTCGATCGATCTCCGCTTCGCTCCGATCGCTCGCCGACCCTCCCCACAAGGGGGAGGAAAAATCGCCCTGATGCAAAATGCCGGTCGCTGTGCTTGCGCATCCCTCGCGGAGCGGGTTTGTTCGCTGCCATCAGAATCAGCAGGTGCGCGGATGGATACGGTCACGATCAAGGCAAAGGGCATTTCGGTCACGCTCGATCTCACTGTCGGCCATATCGCCGACATAACGGTCGACAGCGATGGCCGCCAGCTGAAGCCGCTGCACCGCGCGCCCTGGATCGATGCTGGCGAGACGCTGCCGCCGGACCTGCCTGAAGGCACGGTGCGGCTGTCGGGCGATTTCCTATGCGCACCGTTTTCGGCCAGCGACATCGAGGCCGCACCGCTGCATGGCTGGCCGGCCAACAGCCCCTGGGATGTCACCGTCAGCGAAGCGACATCCGACGGCTGGCGGGCCGTCTTCCGGTTGCGCCGCACGGTGATGGGCGCGACGGTCGACAAGATCTTCACGCTCCGCAACAGTCATCCCTTTCTCTATCAGGAGCATGTCTTTTCCGGCGGTTCCGGAGCGGTCTCCGCCGCCCACCATCCGATGGCGGCGATGCGCGATGGCGGCCGGCTGGCCTTTTCGCCGAAGCGCTTTGCCGGGACACTGGACGCACCGCTGGAGCCCGATCCGGCCCGCGGCCGCTTCAAGCTTTCCTATCCCGCCCGCTCGACCGATCTGACGCGCTTTCCAGCCACTGGCGGCGGCACGCTCGATCTCACCGACTACCGCATGGAGGATGAGCGCGAGGATTTCATCACCCTGGTCGAAGCCGATCATGACGGTCCGGGCTGGACGGCGCTGGCGCGCCGGGCCGAACAGGATCTGGTGCTGGTGCTGAAGAACCCGGCGGAGCTTCCGGTCACCATGCTGTGGTTCAGCAATGGCGGCCGCGACTACGCGCCGTGGAGCAGCCGCCATCGCGGCGTGCTCGGCATCGAGGACGGCCGCGCCGCCATCGGCCATGCCGCATCGATCGACGACAATTGGCTGAAGCGCGAAGGGGTCGCGACCGCTTTTACCCTCGGCGGCGAAGTCTCCTTCCGCCATGTCATCGGCACGCTGCCGCTGGCGAGCGGCGAGCCGCCGCGCGCTATCGGGACAGCCTCAGGTCACATGCATCTCACCGGAGCCGATGGTTCGACCCGCGATGTCAGGTTCGACAGCGATTTCCTGCGGATCGGCCAGCCCTGCTGATTTTCGAACGCTGGCCCTGCCCCTCACCTGCCTGCCGGCATCCTCGACACACGGCACATGGAGCTTGTCCGCCGCACCGCCGCGCCAACCAATCTGCTTGGCCCTGCGGCGGACGCATAGGGGGAGAAGTGTTACCCATCTATCGGCTGCACACCGGCAGGGCGACGAGGGGCAGCGCTGACGTGGCGGATGTCGTGAGATTGCCCAAATCGCGGTTTGAAATTTCCTCAAACTGCCGACAAGATGCAAAGCATAACTGGAAGCGCCCAATGTCCGAAATCGCCCATCTCGCCGCCACCATCTTCAAGCGCGCTGGCAAGGCGAAACGCTTCATCGTCGCCATTGCCGGCCCGCCCGGCGCCGGCAAGTCGACGCTCTCGGCCGGCCTGCATGATCTGTTGCCGGAGGGCGCGGCTGAAGTCGTGCCGATGGACGGCTTCCACTATGATGACATCGTGCTCGACCAGCGCGGCCTGCGGTCAAGAAAGGGCGCGCCGGAGACTTTCGACTTCGCCGGCTTCGAGACGCTGTTGAAGCGCATCCGTTCGGGCGAGCCAGACATCGCCATTCCGGTGTTCGACCGCAGCATGGAATTGTCGCGCGCCGCCGCCTCCATCGTTGCCGCCGAGACCAAGTTCATCCTGGTCGAAGGCAATTACCTCCTGCTGGACGAGGAGCCGTGGTCGCGGCTGGCGCCGCTGTTCGACTTCACCATCTTTGTCGATGTGCCGCGTGCCGAACTCGAGCGCCGCCTTCTGGTGCGCTGGCACGAGCATGGCCGCTCCGACGAAGACGCCCGCGCTTGGATCGCTTCCAACGACATGCCCAACATCGATCGCGTGCTCGGCCGTCGCAGGTCCGCCGACCTGGTTGTTGGCGATCCCGCATAGTTCGCTGGACTTCGGAACGGGAACCTTAAGACTTTCAGGTCGTTATCTCTCATCGGCAATCGTGCCGCCGTGAGGGAACCGTCAGATGGCAACCAAGGCAAAAACACCCGCCAAGAGCAAGACCGCTCAACCCAAAGCCAGGCAGGCAAAGGCCACGCAGGCGAAGGCAGGCGCCGGCCCGGCGATCGCCGAGCGGTCCAAGGACGCAAAGCCGGCTTTCGGCAAAGCGGCGCCAAAGAAGGTAGAACCGGTGGCGACGGCAAAGGTGACGGCGAAAACCGCCAAACCCAAGAAGCCGGCAAGCAGCGGCTCGGTGGCCGGCGGCGCGATGCGCACCGTCAAGGCGACCGCCAATGTCGCCGCTGGTGCGGTGGCGGCGACAGCCAGGGGCGCTGCGTCGCTCGCTGCGTCCGTCATCGGCAAGGGCGGCTCGAAAAGCAAGGCCAAGGCGAAATAGACCCGGCTGCTTCGGCTGGCCGAGGTCAATTCCTGGCGGGAATGGTCAGGCCGCGCTGCACCGCGGGCCGCGCCAGCCCGCGCTCCAGCCATGCCGCGACGGTGGGGAAGTCGTCGAAGCCGACGAGTTCGCGCGCCTCGTAGAAGCCGATCAGATTGCGCACCCAGCCCAGCATCGAAATGTCGGCGATGGTATAGTCGTCGTCCATGATCCAGGTTCGACCCTTCAGCCGCGTCTCCAGCACCCCGATCAGCCGCCGCGATTCATTGCGGTAGCGATCCAGCGGCCGCTTGTCGGCGATCTCGCGTCCGGCGAATTTGTTGAAAAACCCGACCTGTCCGAAAATCGGCCCGATCGCCGCCATCTGGAAGAACACCCATTGGATGGTCTCGTAGCGCCGCGCCGGATCGGCAGGGATCAGCTTGCCGGTCTTGTCGGTGAGGTAGAGCAGGATGGCGCCGGATTCGAACAGGCCGAATGGCCTGCCGCCCGGCCCGTCGGGGTCGATGATCGCGGGTATCTTGCCGTTCGGGTTCAGCGACAGGAATTCCGGCGTCCAGCTCTGGTCCTTGCCGATATCCACCAGATGCGCCTCGTAGGGGAGGCCGAGTTCTTCCAGCGCGATCGAGACTTTCACCCCATTCGGCGTCGTCGCGGAATAGAGCTGCAGGCGGTCGGGGTGGCTGGCCGGCCAGCGCTTGGTGATCGGAAAGGCGGACAGGTCGGTCATCGAAAGCTCCGGTCGGGAATTTGGCGCGGTATCGCGCCGTCTGGCGAGTTGCGAAGGATTATCCTCGGCTTCTTTGCCGATCAACCGGTCGAAGGTGCACACACCGTCTTCGCAGTCATTCAGGGCCAGTCGCTCAGGCCAGTCGCTTGCCGTCAGACCGCCTTGAACGCCACCACGGCATTGGTGCCGCCGAAGGCAAAACCGTTGCTGATCGCCGCGCGCACCTTGCGCTCGCGCGCCACATTCGGCGTGATGTCGAGATCGCAGTCGGGGTCGGCCTGCCGGAAATTGGCCGTCGGCGGCACGATGCCTTCGCGGATCGCCATCACGCAGGCGATCATTTCCAGGCCGCCCGAGGCGCCGAGGCAATGGGCATGCATCGACTTGGTCGACGACACCGACAGCTTATAGGCATGGTCGCCGAAGACGCGCTTGATTGCCGCCGTCTCGATCTGGTCGTTGGCCTTGGTGCCGGTGCCGTGGGCGTTGAGATAGTCGACGTCCTCGGGATTGAGCCCGGCGTCCGCCAGGCAGGCGCGCATCGCCGCCGTCGGTCCCTCGACAGTCGGCGCGACGATATCGGAAGCGTCGGCGGAAAGGCCGGCTCCGGCAAATTCGGCCAGAATGGTCGCGCCGCGCGCCATGGCGTGTTCATACGTTTCCAGCACCGCCATTCCAGCACCTTCGCCGAGCGACAGGCCTTGGCGATCGGCCGAGAACGGCCGGCAGGTATCGGGCGCCAGCACCCGCAGGGCCTCCCAGCCCTTCAGGATGCCCCAAAGCAGCGGCGCGTCGGTGCCGCCGGCGACCATGACATCGGCGCGGCCGAGCCGGATCTGGTCGACCGCCGAGGCAAAGGCGTGATTGGACGAGGAGCAGGCCGAAGTGACGCCGAACACCGGCCCGCGCAGGCCGAGATTCATGCTGACATGGCCGGATGCCGCACTCGGCATCACTTTCGGCACGGTGAAGATGCCGGCCCGGTTCTTGCCGTCGACCAGGATGGCGCGATAGTTCTCCTCGATCGCCTCCCAGCCGCAGACGCCGACGCCGACAACCGCGCCCATCCGGTAGGTGGTTGCTTCAGTCGATGTCAGGCCGGCATGCTGCATGGCTTCGCGCGCGGCAATCGTCGCCAAAAGGCTGAAGCGGTCCATCGACACGGTCTGCTTGTGGCTGATGCCATGGTCGGGCAGCGTCTTGATTTCGCAGCCGACCTTGACCTTCAAATCATGCAAACCGGGATTGCTGATTTGACCGATGGCCGATCGGCCGGCCCGCATTTCGTTCCAGATTGCAGGCGCATTGGCGCCGAGCCCGCATATGCCGCCGATGCCGGTAATGACGACGCGCTTTTGCATTCAGCTCAGGCTTTTTTCGCAATCAGCGCGCGAACAGCCTCAACCATATCGCCGACATTCTTGAGATTGCTCCAGGCATCGACCGTGTTCATCTCGATCTCGATGCCGTACTGCTCCTCGAGATCGAAGATGATCTCGGTCAGTTCCAGGGAATGGATGCCAAGCGCGGTCAATTCCGTATTGGTGGTGATCTCTTCGCCACCGGGCTCCGCATGTGCCCTGATCTTGGCGATGATTTCCGTTGCCAGCTCGTCAGCCATTCGATTCCTTCCCCAATTTTATAACGTCGCGGTGCCGATTGGTTGGCGCCCCTGTTGCCTGGACTGAAATCGCCGTCGCCTTCAAAAACCCGCCAGGCGCAGCATGACCGTTCCAAAGAGGCTCCCTCTATAGAAACGGAAACGCTGTCAAGCAACAAGCTATATCAACAAGCACCATATCGACAAAGCGCCGGGAGTGCTTAACGTTAGCGCCGTGGATACGTTGCAGCATGTCTTGATCCCAGCTCTTCCGGCCCAGCGCGCGGCCGGGGCGGCCCGGCTTGCGTGCGGCGTCAGGGATGGACGCACCCGGCTTTTGCGCCTCTATCAGGACGGCTCGGCCAAAATCCGCATGCCGGCCGTTGCGGCCGATCCGCTCGAAGCCGTGCTCATCAACACCGCCGGCGGTCTGACCGGCGGCGATCGGCTCGGCTGGGAAATCGATGTCGGGCCAGGTGCCTCCGCCTCGATAACCACCCAGGCCTGCGAAAAGATCTATCGTGCCGCTAGCGACCGCGCCGAAGTTCGGGTGAAGCTCAGCGTCGGCGCGGGCGGGCGTATCGCCTGGCTGCCCCAGGAAACCATCGTCTTCGACCGCTCGGCCTTTGCCCGCACGCTCGAGGTCGAGCTTGCCGCAGGCGCCGAGGCATTGCTGCTTGAAGCCACCATATTCGGCCGCCTCGCCATGGGCGAAGAGGCCGCGCACGGCCATTTCCACGACCGTTGGCGTGTCCGCCAGGATGGTGCGCTCGTTCATGCCGAGGATTTCCGCATCGGGCCGGCTATCGCGGCGGCACTTGGCCGCCCGGCGGTCGCCGGCGGCGCCATTGCCGCTGCGACGCTGCTGATGGTCTCGCCGCAGGCCGAAGCCTTGCTCGATCCGGCCCGCGACATCGTCGGCGCCGACGGCGATGCCAGCGCCTGGAACGTCAAAAAATCTGGCAAGCTTCTTGCGAGGCTGTTTGCCGAGGACGGCTATCAGCTGCGCAAGCGGCTGGTTCCGCTCGTCGAACTGCTCAACGGGCGGGCGGGTCTGCCCAAATTATGGTCACTCTGAGCCAAATACAGGCCAAATCCAGGAAAGCGCATGAACCTGACGCCGCGTGAAAAGGACAAGCTGCTCATCGCCATGGCGGCGATCGTGGCGCGCAAGCGGCTGGAACGCGGCGTCAAGCTCAATCACCCCGAAGCGATCGCGCTGATCACCGATTTCGTCGTCGAGGGCGCCCGCGACGGCCGCCCGGTCGCCGAACTGATGGAGGCCGGCGCCCATGTCATCACCCGCGCGCAGGTGATGGAAGGCATCGCCGAGATGATCCACGACGTGCAGGTCGAGGCGACCTTTCCCGACGGCACCAAGCTGGTGACCGTTCACGAACCGATCAGGTGAGGAGAAAACGATGCTGGAGCTGCGACCGAATTGCGAATGCTGCGACAAGGACCTGCCGCCGGAAGCGGCGGACGCGCTGATCTGCACCTTTGAATGCACCTTCTGCGCTGACTGCGCTGAACATGTGCTGGGCGGCGTCTGCCCGAACTGCGGCGGCAATTTTTCCGCACGCCCGATCCGCCCAGTGGAGAAACTGGTGAAATATCCGGCCTCGACCCAACGCGTGCTCAAGGCCGAGGGCTGCGGCCCGCGCAAGGCTGCGTGATTGTTTTCGTGACTTCGAAGGGAAGACCGATGATCTCTGCTTCAACCAAACGCACCACGCTTGCAGCGATCCTGCTGCTGGCGGCGGCGATGCCCGCCTATGCCCATGTCGGCATCGGCACGACCTCGTCCTTCGCGGCGGGCTTCGCGCATCCGCTGTCCGGCCTCGACCATATGACCGTCATGGTAGCCGTCGGCCTGTGGGCGGCGCTCAAGGGCGGCAAGGCAATCTGGGCCTGGCCGCTGGCCTTTGTCGGCGTCATGCTGGTCGGCGGCGCGCTCGGCATGCTCCACGTGCCGGTGCCTTTCGTCGAACCGGGCATCCTTGCCTCCGTCGTCGCGCTTGGCTTGCTGGTGGCGTTGGCGGTCGATCTGCCGGTCTCGGCCGGAGTCGCCATCATCGGCCTGTTCGCGCTGTTCCATGGCCATGCCCACGGCACCGAAGTGCCGGAAAATGCCGGTGGACTTGACTATATGGCCGGCTTTGCCGTTGCCACCGCACTTCTCCACGCCATGGGCATCGCTGCCGGCCTTGGCCTCGGCATGCGCTTTCGCGGGCTTGCCCGCGCCGCTGGCGCCGCTTGTGCTGCAGTCGCCGTCGGCCTGGTCTTCGGCGTTTTGTGAGGCTAACGATGATTCCCGGCGAAATCATCACGGCAAGCGGCGACATCGAGCTCAACAAGGGGCTGCCGACGGTGACGCTGAAGGTGGCCAACAGCGGCGACCGGCCGATCCAGGTCGGCAGCCACTACCATTTCTTCGAGACCAATGAGGGGTTGAAATTCGATCGCGACAAAGCGCGCGGCAGGCGTCTGGACATTGCCGCCGGCACCGCGATGCGCTTCGAACCGGGACAAGAGCGGGACGTCACGCTGGTGCCGTTCGGAGGAAAACGCGAGGTCTACGGTTTTCAGCAGAAGATCATGGGCAGGCTGTGAGATCGACGGGGTCGGGCGCCCTGAGGTCAGTTCGACGGCCTGGCCGCCGCGTAGATGACGATTCTTGCCGAGCCGTCGAATTCCACCGCAAGGACGTCTTCCGTAAGCACGCGCCGCGAATCGATGGCGTTGAACAGCAAGGCGTTGGCGTCGATCTCCTTGCGCAGTTCCGCAATGTCGTCCTGATGCTGTTCGACCTTGCTCTCGACCGCCGGCGGCGGGCCGCCTTCGCTGCGCGCCGCGTCGGTGAGGAAGACGATATCCACAGTTTCGAGCTTGGACGTCTTGCGCACGGCGCCGATGTTCTCACGCGTCCGCTCGATCGCGGTGATGATCTTGTTGGTCTGTGGTTCCGTCCGCGCCTCCTCCTGCCGGACATCGGAGCCGACGATCCTGTTGACGGTGTCGGCGGCGTCAGCGCTTTCAAGACCTTGCGCGGCTTGCGGGCCGAAAGCTGCGAGAAATGTGCAGGCAGCAAGGCTCTGGAGCCATCTGGTGTCGGCAAAGACAGGCATTGCTCGCTCCTGGTGGACTTTTCTGTGCAACGCCGTTCGGCGCCAAAGGAACGAAACGCCTCCTGTCGGGCGAAGGTTCCCTGTGGGCTGGCGGGCCGGGTGCCGGCCCGCCAAGTGCTTCTTTCAGCTTGCCTTCTTGGTGACAAGGGTCAGCGCGCCATCGGTGGTCATGCTGGCGGCGACCACCTGTGCCGAGGTGAGCCCCTTGGCTTCGAGCGCCGACTTGATCTGCGGCGTCGCGTCGATCGAAGAGCGCAGTTTCTGCAGCCCGGCATCGCCACGCTGGGCGATCACCTGATTGACCTGCGTCTGGGTGGCCTTGGGCAATTCGCTGATATCGACGATGTTGACCTTCTGGATCGCCGGCGCCGCCGGCTGAGCGCTGGGCGCCGCCGGCTTCGGTTGCGGCGTGGGCTGTTGCTGGGCGCCGGCTACGGTTGCGGAGGCCAGCGTGGCGGCGGCTGCAAGAACGATGATTTTGCGCATGTATTTTCCTTTCATCGATTTGGCCAAGGGTTTGGCAAACGGGCGGTTTGGGGTGGCACGTCCACCTCAACGGCCAAATGGGATCAGAAGGTGTCGCCAAGCGGGTCATTGCATGACCATTGGATGGCGACGATGTGGAGTTCGGCTGCGGCCGGACTCTCGTTTGGGGAGCATTGACTGATGGCTAGAATTACCCGCGCCGCCTACGCGCAGATGTATGGCCCGACGGTCGGCGACAGAGTGCGCCTGGCCGACACCGAACTGTTTATCGAGGTCGAAAAGGACCTCACCGTCCATGGCGAGGAGGTGAAATTCGGCGGCGGCAAGGTCATCCGCGACGGCATGGGCCAGAGCCAGGTGTCGCGCGCCGGCGGCGCGGTCGACACGGTCATCACCAACGCGCTGGTGGTCGATGCCACTGCCGGCATCTTCAAGGCCGATATAGGTCTCAGGGACGGCCGCATCGCGGCGATCGGCAAGGCCGGCAATCCCGACACGCAGGACGGTGTCACCATCATCATCGGCCCCGGTACCGAGATCATCGCCGGCGAGGGCAAGATCCTGACCGCCGGCGGCTTCGACGCGCACATCCACTTCATCTGCCCGCAGCAGATCGACGAAGCGCTGATGTCGGGCATCACCACCATGCTCGGCGGCGGCACCGGCCCGGCGCATGGCACGCTGGCCACCACCTGCACGCCGGGACCCTGGCACATGGCGCGCATGATCCAGTCCTTCGACGCTTTCCCGATGAACATCGGCCTGTCCGGCAAGGGCAATGCCTCGCTGCCGGCAGCGCTGGAGGAAATGGTGCTGGGCGGCGCCTGCTCGCTGAAGCTGCACGAGGACTGGGGCACGACGCCGGCGGCCATCGACTGCTGCCTGTCGGTTGCCGACGATTACGACGTGCAGGTGATGATCCACACCGACACGCTGAACGAATCCGGCTTCGTCGAGAACACCGTCGCCGCCATCAAGGGCCGCACCATCCACGCCTTCCACACCGAGGGTGCCGGCGGCGGCCATGCGCCTGACATCATCAAGGTTTGCGGCCTGCCCAACGTCATCCCGTCCTCGACCAACCCGACCCGGCCCTACACCGTCAACACGCTGGCCGAGCATCTCGACATGCTGATGGTCTGCCATCATCTGTCGCCGTCGATACCCGAAGACATCGCCTTTGCCGAAAGCCGCATCCGCAAGGAAACCATCGCGGCGGAAGACATTCTGCATGACATCGGCGCCTTCTCGATCATCTCGTCGGACTCGCAGGCAATGGGCCGCGTCGGCGAGGTGGCGATCCGCACCTGGCAGACCGCCGACAAGATGAAGCGCCAGCGCGGGTCATTGCCGCAGGAGACCGGCAACAACGACAATTTCCGCGTCCGCCGCTACATCGCCAAATACACCATCAACCCGGCAATCGCGCATGGCCTTTCCAGGGACATCGGTTCGATCGCGGTCGGCAAGCGCGCCGATCTGGTGCTGTGGAACCCAGCCTTCTTCGGCGTCAAGCCCGACATGGTGCTGATCGGCGGCATGATAGCCGCAGCCCCGATGGGCGACCCAAACGCCTCTATCCCGACACCGCAGCCGATGCACTACCGCCCGATGTTCGGCGCCTATGGCAAGGCCAGGACCAACTCGTCGGTGACCTTCGTTTCGAAGGCGGCGCTGGAGTCCGGCCTGCATGGCAGGCTCGGCGTCGACAAGCAGTTCGTCGCGGTCGAAAATACCCGCGGCGGCATCGGCAAGCACTCGATGATCCTCAACGACGCCACGCCGCATATCGAGGTCGATCCCGAAACCTATGAGGTTCGCGCCGATGGCGAACTCTTGACTTGCGAGCCGGCAACCGTGCTGCCGATGGCGCAGCGGTATTTCCTGTTTTGAGGCGAGGGGCGATTTGATCGACCCGGCAAATTCCGTTGCGAGCCGGTCGGTGCCGCCGCAATATGCGGCTCAAAGAAACCGCGTAGCAGGTCATGGCCACCGAAATAGCCTCCGCCCACGACATCTTCCCGCATATCCGCATCGTCATGGGCATGGTGATCGGACTTGGCGTCGCTCGCCTGCTGTCGGGGGTGGCGCGAATCGTCCAGCATCCCGGCCAGTACAGGCTCTATCCCGTGCACCTCGGCTGGGTCGCCTCCATGCTGTTGCTGCTGGTGCATTTCTGGTGGTGGGAGTTCGGCCTCTACACCATAGAGGTCTGGACTTTCGGCAAGTACCTGTTCCTGATCTTCTACGCCATCACGCTGTTCCTGCTGTGCGCGCTGCTGTTTCCGGATTCGATGCTCGACTACACCAGCTACGAGGATTTCTTCTATTCACGCCGTGGCTGGTTCTTCGGCCTGCTGGCGACGACCTATCTGCTCGACGTCGTCGACACGCTGCTGAAGGGTCCCGAGCATTTCGCCCGCTACGGCAATGAATATCTGTTCCGAACGCCGGGTTTCGTGGTGTTGTGCATCGCCGCCATACTGGTGCGTGACCGCCGCTTCCACATCGCCTTCGTCGCCGGCACGCTGATCTATCAGATATCGTTCATCCTGCGGCTCTTCGACACCATCGTCTGAACAGTGGCTATGGTTTAGGGTCGCAGGAAAGAGGGTTCAACCATGTACAAGGCCATCGGATCGCGTGGATCCCGCGTCAGCCGCGTTCTGTGGATGCTCGAGGAACTCGGGCAGCCCTATGAATTCGTCGAGGTCAAATTGCGTTCGCCCGAAGCCTATGCGCTCAACCCGTCGGGCAAGGTGCCGATCCTGATCGATGGCGAACTGACGGTGACCGATTCGGCGGCAATCTGCGTCTATCTCGCCGACAAGCACGCCGACAAAGGCATGGGCGCCAATCCAGGTGTGGCCGGACGCGCCGAGATGGATTCCTGGATGCATTTTGCCCAGAGCGAATTCGAAGCGCCGCTGTGGAACAAGCTGCGCCACCGCTTCCTGTTGCCGAAGGACGTGCGGGTCGATGTCGGCCCCGCCGCCGCCTACGATTTCGCCTCGGAGGCCAAGGCGCTCGACGGCCGGCTGGGGGATCGGGAGTTTGCGCTGGGCGACCGGTTTTCCGCCGTCGACGTGCTGTTGGGCGACATGGGCGGCTGGGCCCGCACCGGAAAATTTCCGATCGAATCCGAGCGCGTCAACGCGTATTTCGACCGCGTCCTGGCGCGGCCTGCCCGTGCGAGAGCCCAGGCTAACGGTGGAGCCATGCGATGAAACTCAACCTGAACACCGACTTCACCAAGTTCCCGCGCGCCGTCTCGGTGGTGCCTGCCGGCACTGCCGGAACCACGGCCCCATCCGGCCGTGCCGTCCTGCCCCATGACGAGCGTCATTTGCGCCGCCGCGCCATCGAGCTTGCCGACGGCAGCAAGGTGCTGATCGACCTGCCGAAACCTGTGACCTTGAACGATGGCGACCGGCTGGTGTTGGAGGATGGCGCACATATCGAGATCACTGCCGCACCCGAAGAGGTCTACGACATCCGCGCCCGCCACGCCGTGCATCTGACCGAACTCGCCTGGCATATCGGCAACCGGCATCTGGCGGCTGCGATCGAGCCCGGCCGCATCCTGATCCTGCGCGACCATGTCATCAAGGCTATGCTGGAAGGGCTGGGCGCCACGGTGCGCGAAGTCTCCGAACCGTTCAAGCCGGTGCGCGGCGCCTATTCCGCCCAAGGTGCGCATGGTCACGATCATGGCCATGCGCATGCGCACGCCGAAGCGCATTCCCATGATGGACGTTCCCACGCACACAGCGAGTCGCATTCGCACAGCCATTCCCATGACGGGCATCATCACGATCATGACTGACCAGCCATCCGGCATCGCTTTGCTGCGGCTCATGGCGTGGCTGTCGCCGGCCTTTCCGGTCGGCGGCTTTGCCTACAGCCATGGTCTCGAACGCGCCGGGCAAGACGGGCTGGTTGCCGATACCGCCAGCCTCGCCGGCTGGCTGGAGACGCTGGTCGAGATGGGCTCGGGCTGGAACGACGCCGTGCTCTTCACGGAAGCCTGGCGTCGCGCCCGCCACGGCGGCGACCTCCATGAAGGCGACCTCCATGAAATTGCCGATCTCGCCGAAGCGCTGGCCGGCTCGCGTGAGCGCCACACCGAAACCATGCTGCAAGGCGCCGCCTTCCTGAAAGCGGCAGCGGCGTGGGCGAATCCGGTGTTGGGCCGCCTGCCGGCCGAATGCGCCTACTGTGTCGCCGTCGGCGCCGTTGCCGGCGGCAACGGCATCGCGCTTCAGGACGCGATGTCGGCCTTCCTGCAGGCCTTCTTCTCCAACCTCGTCCAGGCGGCGATCCGACTCGGAATCGTCGGCCAGACGGACGCTATGGCCTTGCTCGCCGGCTTCGAGCCGTTGGCGCTGTCGACGGCCGCGCGCGCCGCCGGCTCGACATTGGACGATCTCGGCGGCTGCGCCTTCATCTCCGACATCATGGCGATGAAGCACGAGACGCAGTATTCCAGGCTGTTCCGCTCATGATCGTCCTCGCCTTCGCCCTCTCGGCCGTCCTGCTGCTGATCACCGCGCTGCATGTCTATTGGGGCCTTGGCGGCATCTGGCCGGGCAGGGACGGCGTCTCCTGCGCCCACGCCGTCGTCGGCTTTCGCGGCGTCGACGAGATGCCGACGCCTTTTGCCTGTTTCGCCGTTGCCGCGTGCCTGTGCCTCGCGACCCTGTGGCCGCTGGCGCTGACCGGAGTCTTCGCCTCCCCCTTTCCAAGGGAAGGCCTTGCCGCCACGGCGCTGCTCATAGGGCTGGTCTTCCTCGGCCGCGGCGTTGCCGGCTTCACGCCGCGGTGGCGCCGTCTGGCGCCGGAGCAGCCTTTTGCGCGGCTCGATGTCAGCTTCTATTCGCCGCTCTGCCTGTTGATCGGGCTCAGCTTCGCCATCCTCGCCATCACGGAGTTTTCGGCATGACGGAGTTTTCGCTATGACTCAGGCAAACGGTCCCCTGCGTATCGGCATCGGCGGTCCCGTCGGCTCCGGCAAGACGACGCTCACCGAAAAGCTCTGCAAGGCGCTGCGCGACGATTTCTCCATCGCCGTCGTCACCAACGACATCTACACCAAGGAAGACGCCATGATGCTGGCCCGCCTGCAGGCGCTGCCCGAGGACCGCATCGTCGGCGTGGAGACCGGCGGCTGCCCGCACACCGCCATCCGTGAGGACGCCTCGATCAATTTGCAGGCGATCGCCGGACTGAACAGGAAATTCCCCGATCTCGACATCGTCTTCATCGAATCCGGCGGCGACAATCTTGCCGCCACCTTCTCGCCGGACCTTGCCGACCTGACCCTCTATGTCATCTCGGTTTGCCAGGGCGAGGAAATCCCCAGGAAGGGCGGGCCGGCGATCACCCGTTCCGATTTCCTGGTCATCAACAAGAGCGATCTGGCGCCCTATGTGAACGTCAACCTCGATGTCATGGAGAGCGACGCCGCCCGAATGCGGGGCAAGCGCCCGTTCGGCTTCACCGACCTGTCGCGCGGCAAGGGACTGCAGGAAGTCATCGACTTCATCGTCGAACATGGCGGGCTGCAGTCGGCTCGCTCGGCGGCCTGACCCAGTACTTACCGGTTGCTGGTCGGCATTGGGCGCGGCATTCTCGGGGAAATGGAGGATTTTTTGATGAGCATCGCCCGTTTGCAGAAAGAGCCGCTGACCAACCTGCCCTACTATGAGGAGCGCGTCGATCTGGCTGCCGCCTTCCGCTGGACGGCGCGGCTCAACATGCATGAAGCCGTGGCCAACCACTTCTCGCTGTCGGTCAACGAGGACGGCAGCAAATTCCTGATGAACCCCAACCAGGTGCATTTCTCGCGCATCAAGGCGAGCGACCTTTTGCTGATCGACGCCAACGATCCCGAGACATTGTCCGGCCCGAATGCGCCCGACCCGACCGCCTGGGGTCTGCACGGCGCCATTCACCGCAACGTGCCGCATGCGCGCTGCGCCATGCATGTGCATTCCATTCATGCCACCGTGCTTGCATCGCTGGCCGACTCGACTCTGCCGCCGATCGACCAGAACTCGGCCATGTTCTTCAACCGCCACGTCGTCGACGCCCATTATGGCGGGCTGGCCTTCGAGGAAGAGGGCGAGCGCTGCTCGCAACTGCTCACCGACCCGAAGGTCAAAGTGATGGTGATGGGCAATCACGGCGTCATGGTCATCGGCGACACCGTTGCCGACGCCTTCAACCGCATGTTCTATTTCGAGCGTGCCGCCGAGAACTACATCAAGGCGCTGTGGACCGGCCGTCCGCTGCGCACGCTGCCCGACGCCATTGCCGAAAAGGCCGCCAGCGAAATGGACGACTATCCCGGCCAGGCGGAGCGTCACCTTGCCGAGCTGAAGGCGATCCTCGACGAGGAGGAGCCGGTGTACCGGAGCTAAGCGACCATCCGTGCTTCTCTCGTTTACGCTACGCACTCACCTTCTGTGATTTGTTATGACTGATCGGCGTAAGGTTGATTGCCAGGTGGTTCCCCCAATCCGTCGCTGCTTCGCAGCGCCACCTTTCCCCCTCCGGAGGGAAGGAAGGGAGCCTTTCTGGACGAGCGTTTGACGGCAAAAAGCTTGGCGCCTTTCCTCTACCCCGTCGATCGGGGGGTCCGAAGGACGGGCGAGACCCGTGGCTCGCCCCGGCAGGGTGGCTCGGCGAAGCCGAGACGGGGGTCGACCAGCGCAACATTAGACAATGCATGGCCAAGCTGAAGGGAGGATGAGGGGCAGCGCCGACGTTCATAGGCTCACTCAGAGTCCCAACTGAGCCCGCAACTCTTCCGCACTGTTGATCACGACAGCGCCCTTCGGTCCTGCCATCGGCGCTTCCGGCCAGAAGATCGTCCGCATCCCCGCGGCCAGGCCTGATGTGGCGCCGGTAACGCTGTCGTCGACGGCCACCGCGTCTGAAGGATCGACGCCGGCCAGCCACGCGGCGCGCAGGAACGGTTCGGGATGCGGCTTGCCTTCGCGCACGTCGTTTCGGCTGATCGTGCGCATGCCGGGATAGATCAGGCCGACGGCGCTCAGATTTGCATCGACGATCACCCGGTCGGAATTGGACACCACCGCCTGCTGCACGCCGAGCGCGCGCAACTCGTTGAACACTTCGATCGCGCCGGGGCGCGGCTTCAGCGTCTCGGCCATCGGCATGTAGTGATCGTATTTGCGCACGATCCAGTCGTCGAAGGGCAGGTCGAGGCCGAACTCGCTGCGCAGCATCTCGTAGACCGGTGCGGCGGCGACGCCCAGCACCCGCTCATGCAGGTCGGCCGGCGGCGTGATACCGACGCTGCGCAGCGCCGCCACCAAGGCCGCCTCGTGCAGCGGCTCGCTGTCGACCAGCGTGCCGTCCATATCCCAGAAAACCGCTTTCGGCGTCATGCGAGGCTCCTTTGCCGATCCCCTTAAAGCGTTTGTATCAGGAGATAAACCGCCGAGCCCGTCCGCTGGCGATTTTCGCTGGGTTGGTTGCCGCGCGGCGGCCGGATCGAAGCAGCAAGCAATTGTCCTCCCGATTGAACAATTGCGCGCCGACACATTCCCTGCAAGACTATGACGCTTCGCCTAAGGGCGGGCAAAGGGGCAGGGCTGGAGGCACATTTTGAATTCGCGGCAAGACGGCGGCAGCAGCAGGCTGGACGAGGCAGCGCGCGCCGGCTGGCTTTATTATGTTGCCGGCAACACCCAGGACCAGATCGCCGCCACGCTCGGCATTTCCCGGCAGACGGCGCAGCGGCTGGTGTCGCTGGCGGTGTCGGAGGGGCTGATCAAGGTTCGCGTCGATCACCCGATCGCCAATTGCCTTGATCTCGCAGCTAGACTGAAGTCACGCTTCGCGCTCGACCTCGTCGAAGTGGTGCCGAGCGATCCAACCTCATCCTCGACCACGATCGGCATTGCCGAGGCGGCCGCGGCCGAGATCGAGCGGCGGCTGCGGTCACCGACGCCCATCGTCTTGGCCATCGGCACCGGCCGCACGCTGAAGGCGGCGATCGAGCAATTGCCGCCGATGGAATGCTCGCAGCACAAGGTTGTGTCCTTGACCGGCAACATCTCGCCCGACGGTTCGGCCGCCTTCTACAACGTCATCTTCACCATGGCCGACCGGGTCAAGGCGCGCTCGTTCCCGATGCCGCTGCCGGTCATCGCCTCGTCGCCGGAAGAGCGCGAGATGCTGCTTGCCCAGCCGATGATCCAACCGACGCTGGCGCTGGCCGCGGAAGCCGACGTGACCTTTGTCGGCATCGGCGATCTCGGCCCGAAGGCGCCGCTCTACGAGGACGGTTTTATCTCGGAAAGCGAGCTGAAGGCGTTGCAAAAGGCTGGCGGCGTCGCCGAGATCGTCGGCTGGGTGTTCGATCGGGAAGGCCGCATGATCGAGGGCATCACCAACGACCGGGTATCGTCGGCAGCCTTGCCGTCACGCGAAAAGTCGCTGGTCATTGCGCTCGCCATGGGCGAGCGCAAATTGCCGGGCATCCTGGCCGCTGTGAACCGCCGGCTGGTCAATGGCCTCATCACCGACGAGCGGACCGCCACGGCCTTGCTCGACGGTTCCTGATAGATTAAGCGGCCCATCGATAAAATCCAACACGTTTATTTGCAGCGCCCGGACGGGTCGTTGCCGTCGAGAAAACCCATGTCGCGCTGCAGATGCGGCGACAACTCCCGGACGTCGACGTAGCCGCGCCGGCGGTGCACAAGCAGGGAAAATTCATGCACCAGCAGGGAAAACCAGCTCTGCGCCGGGGTGGAATGGAGTTTTTGCTGTGCCGTGGTCATGATCTTCAGCCTCCGCTATGCTTGAACTTGATTGATCGTTGACACCAGATATCGGCCTGATTGGCTCTTGCCGCCAATCAAACGTCGATCACGACCCATAAGGAGGGCTTATGCCCGATCTCAAGGCACCACAGCTCGCCCAGTTGCCGCCGCTGCAGGCCATCAGGGTGTTCGAAGCCGTCGCGCGGCATCTCTCCTTCACCAAGGCCGCGCAGGAACTCGGCATGACGCAGGCCGCCGCCAGCTATCAGATCAAGCTTCTGGAAGAGCGCATCGGTTCGCCGCTGTTCCTGCGCCAGCCGCGCCAGATCGTGCTGACCGAACCCGGCCAGCGCCTGGCGCCCGCCGTCAGCGAGGCGTTCAGCCTGCTCTCAAGCGCCTATTCCGCCGCGCGTGGGGGCGCCGATGGTGTGCTGTGCGTCTCGACGCTGCTGACCTTTGCCTCGAACTGGCTGGCGCAGCACCTCGGCTCCTTCCAGGTCGCGCATCCGTCGCTGGCGGTGCGCGTCGATACCTCGAACAGGGTGATCGATTTTGCCCGCGAGGACATGGACATCGCTATCCGCTCCGGCAGCGGCAAGTGGCCTGGAGTGGAGACCCATCTTTTGTTCAAGGCCGATTTCACCCCGGTGCTGAGCCCGGCACTCGCTGCCACCATAGGTGGCGTCCACGAACCCGCCGACCTGTTCAAGCTGCCCATTCTCGATCCCGGCGACATCTGGTGGCGGGAATGGTTCGCTCTTGCCGGCGTCCCGGCGGACGAACTTGCCAGGCGCACCGGCACCAGCATGGGCGCGCAGGCCTATGAGGCGAACGCGGCCATCGCCGGCCATGGTGTGGCGATCCTGACCACCGCATTGTTCAAGACCGAGCTCGCCGCCGGCCGCCTGATCCAGCCCTTCGACCTAGTCGGCGACGACGGCCACGCCTATTGGCTGGTCTACCCGACGGCGCGTCGCAACGTGCCGAAGATAAAAGCCTTCCGGGACTGGATCCTGGCCGAGATCGCCTGCGCCTGAGGGCGAGCGATTCGCGGATTGATTTCCGAGATGCAAAGCGAGCCATGGATCCGCGACGAATGCTCGCTTTCGCGGACAAACAGCTGCGATCGGGCCACCCGGTTAACCAAGCCTGACAAAAACGCTGTCGATATCACTCGCCCGGCATAGGCTTGTGCTTGTGACGACCCAATTGAGCAGGATCAATCGTCTGCAGATTGAAACAGGGTCGATCAGCCGGCTGATGAAAGTCTATCGCGTCGAAGAAATCGAAAACAACACCGTGCGCACGACGCAGGTGATCGAAGCATTTACGCCGTTTCAAGCTGCCGTGAAGGCAATCGGCCGGGAAGTTAGGCTGCGCAAGGACGAGCCCAGCTGGATCCAGGTGACGGAAGTGCTGACCAGAGCCAAGCAAACACGCGACGGCAGGGTTTTCGAATATTCCGTGGGAAGCTACCCGTCCCACGGCTGATGGACTCGGCCCTATCGCTCCCCTGGCGCGACGATTGGGTTGCGATGGGTCGGCATCAACGCGCTCTCACATCCCCTGCAAACAGCTTCCCAAATCGGTTCAATATCCTCTACGCGCGCAACGCCGCGCTCCGCCTTGCGTGCTGCGCTGCAGCATCGAATCTGGCTTGACATAATTTATGCCAAGTGAGTAATTGCCCATTACCAAGGCAAATGCTCATCTTGGTTCATGGGAGGAATTTGATGAAACTGCGCACGCTCACCCTGGGCTTGTTGTCGGCCAGCGCTTTCGCTTTTGCCGCACACGCCGAATCCATCACCATCGCCACGGTCAACAATGGCGACATGGTCCGCATGCAAAAGCTGACGGACGACTTCACCAAGGCGAACCCCGACATCCAGCTGAACTGGGTCACGCTCGAAGAGAACGTGCTGCGCGAGCGCGTCACCACCGACATCGCAACCAAGGGCGGCCAGTATGACGTGATGACGATCGGCACCTACGAGGTTCCGATCTGGGCCAAGCAGAGCTGGCTGTTGCCGCTCGACAAGCTCGGCGACGACTATGACGCCAAGGACATCATCCCGGCCATCGCCGGCGGCCTCTCGGTCGACGGCAAGCTCTATGCCGCGCCCTTCTACGGCGAAAGCTCCTTCGTCATGTACCGCAAGGACCTGATCGAGAAGGCCGGGCTGACCATGCCCGATGCCCCGACGTGGGACTTCATCAAGCAGGCGGCCGACAAGATGACCGACCGCGCCAATGGCGTGAACGGCGTATGCCTGCGCGGCAAGGCCGGCTGGGGCGAGAACACGGCGTTCCTGACGGCCATGTCCAACTCGTTTGGCGCCCGCTGGTTCGACGAGAACTGGAAGCCGCAGTTCGACCAACCGGAATGGAAGAACACACTGCAGTTCTATGTCGACCTGATGAAGGCCGACGGTCCGGAAGGCGCTTCGTCCAACGGCTTCAACGAGAATCTGGCTCTGTTCCAGCAAGGCAAGTGCGGCATGTGGATCGACGCCACCGTGGCGGCGTCCTTCGTCTCGGATCCGAAGGCCTCGAAGGTGGCCGACAAGGTCGGTTATGCTTTGGCGCCGGACAATGGCCTCGGCAAGCGCGCCAACTGGCTCTGGGCATGGTCGCTGGCGATCCCCGCAGGCACGCAGAAGGCGGAATCCGCCCAGAAGTTCGTCTCATGGGCGACCAGCAAGCACTATGCCGAACTGGTCGCTTCCAAGGAAGGCTGGGCCAACGTTCCTCCGGGAACGCGTTCCTCGCTCTACGCCAATCCCGAGTACCAGAAGGCGGCCCCGTTCGCCAAGATGACGCTGGACTCGATCAATGCCGCCGATCCGGCGCATCCGACGGTCAAGCCGGTGCCCTATGTCGGTGTGCAGTTCGTCGCCATTCCTGAGTTCCAGGGCCTCGGCACAACCGTTGGCCAGCTGTTCTCGGCGGCGCTCGCCGGCCAGACCAGCGTAGACGACGCGCTCAAGCAGGCGCAGGACGCCGCCACGGCGACCATGACCGAAGGCGGCTATATCAAGTAAGGCTCCTCCCGGTGCCGAACGCCGGTCGCCTCCTGACCGGCGATGGCCGCCCGAGTCCCAGTTCGGGCGGCCGCTTTTTCCCCGCTGTGAAAATTCAGTCCGACTAGTGAAGGGTGACCGTCATGGCTACTCAGCAGACCCGTTCGCTTGCCCGCTTCATGATGGCGCCGTCCGTCGTGTTGCTGTTCGTCTGGATGATCGTGCCGCTGGTCATCACCTTCTGGTTCTCCTTCCAGCAATACAATCCGCTGAACCCGATCCGCGACGGCTTCGTCTGGTTCTCGAACTACTCGCTGTTCTATTCCAACCCGGCATTCCTGCAATCGATCCTGAACACGCTCGTCCTGGTCGGCAGCGTGCTGCTGATCACCGTGATCGGCGGCATCATGCTGGCGCTGTTGATCGATCAGCCGATGTGGGGACAGGGGATCGTGCGCATCCTCGTCATCTCTCCGTTCTTCGTCATGCCGCCGGTGGCTGCACTTGTCTGGAAGAACATGATCATGCACCCGCAATACGGCGTCTTTGCCGACATTGCGCGCTTCTTCGGCGCCCAGCCAATCGACTGGTTCGGGCAGCATCCGATGCTGGCCATCATCATCATCGTCGCCTGGCAATGGCTGCCCTTCGCAACGCTGATCCTTTTGACCGCCCTGCAGTCGCTCGACGGCGAGCAGAAGGAAGCCGCCGAGATGGACGGCGCCGGCTTCGTCAGCCGCTTCATCTATCTGACGCTGCCGCACATGTCGCGCGCCATCACCGTCGTCATCCTGATCCAGACCATCTTCCTGCTGTCGGTCTATGCCGAAATCCTGGTCACCACCAATGGCGGACCCGGCTATGCCTCCACCAACCTGCCCTTCCTCGTCTACCAGAAGGCATTGCTGGAGTTCAAAATCGGCCAGGCATCGGCCGGCGGTGTCATCGCCGTCATTCTCGCCAACATCGTCGCCTTCTTCGCCATGCGCGCGGTCGGCAAGAACCTGGACAAGTAAGGGAGGATACGATGGCACGTGCAGTCACCACCCAACACAAGGTCATTGCGACAGGCGCCGCCTGGATCGTCGCGCTGCTGATCTTCTTCCCGATCCTCTACACGATCATCACCTCGTTCAAGTCGGAGCAGGAGGCCATCCAGGGCTTCGCGCTGATCCCGTCGGGGACGTTCGAGAGCTATACCGAGGTCCAGGCGCAGAGCGGCTACTTCAAGTTCTTCTTCAACTCGGTGCTGCTCTCGGTCGGCTCGACCATCCTGGCCCTGATCGTCGCGGTTCCGGCCGCCTGGTCGATGGCCTTCTCGCCGGGCAAGTGGACCAAGGACATCCTGATGTGGATGCTCTCGACCAAGATGATGCCGGCCGTTGCCGTGCTGTTCCCGATCTACCTCATCTTCCGCGATGCCGGACTGCTCGACAGCCGCATCGGCCTGATGATCATGCTGATGCTGATCAACCTGCCGATCGTGATCTGGATGCTCTACACCTACTTCCGCGAAATCCCCGGCGAGATCCTGGAAGCGGCACGCATGGACGGCGCCACCCTGTGGGGCGAGATCGTCTATGTGCTGACCCCCATGGCCGTGCCGGGCATCGCCTCGACCATGCTGCTCAACATCATCCTGGCGTGGAACGAAGCGTTCTGGACCATCCGCCTGACCACCACCGAGGCGGCGCCGCTGACGGCCTTCATCAGTTCGTTCTCAAGCCCGCAAGGCCTGTTCTGGGCCAAGCTTTCGGCGGCATCGACGCTGGCCATCGCGCCCATCCTGATCATGGGCTGGTTCAGCCAGAAGCAGCTGGTGCGCGGGCTGACCTTCGGTGCGGTAAAATAACGGACGTTGCCTGAAGCAATCCGGCCAAATAACCCCTCGGGGAGGAAACCATGGGAAACATCACGCTCAAGAACGTCTCCAAGCATTTCGGATCGACGGTCATCATTCCAGGCCTCGACCTGGTCATCGAGAATGGCGAGTTCGTCGTCTTCGTCGGGCCGTCGGGTTGCGGCAAGTCCACGTTGCTGCGCCTCATCGCCGGGCTCGAGGACACCAGCGGGGGCACCATCAACATCGATGGCCGTGACGTCACCGGCGAGGCGCCGGCCAAGCGCAAGCTGGCCATGGTATTCCAGTCCTATGCGCTCTATCCGCATATGACGGTGGCCAAGAACATCGGCTTCCCGCTGAAGATGGCGGGCGAGGATGTGGCGACGATCGACAAGAAGGTGAAGGACGCAGCCCGGGTCCTCAACCTCACCAACTATCTCGAACGCCGGCCCGGCCAGCTCTCTGGCGGCCAGCGGCAACGCGTCGCCATCGGCCGCGCCATCGTGCGCCAGCCCTCGGCATTCCTGTTCGACGAGCCGCTGTCCAATCTCGACGCCGCACTGCGCGGCACCATGCGGCTCGAAATCAGCGAGCTGCACCATCAGCTCAAGACGACGATGGTCTACGTCACCCACGACCAGATCGAAGCCATGACCATGGCCGACAAGATCGTCGTGCTCAACGCCGGCAACATCGAACAGGTCGGCTCGCCGATGGAACTCTACAAGTCGCCGAAGAACCTGTTCGTGGCGGGCTTCATCGGTTCGCCGAAAATGAACCTGATCGAAGGTGCGCCGGCGGCCAAATACAACGCCAAGACCATCGGCATTCGTCCTGAGCATATGGGGATATCGACCACAGCGGGCGACTGGAAAGCCCTTGTCGGCGTCGCCGAGCATCTGGGCTCCGACACCTTCCTGCATGTCCAGGCCGACGGCGTCGGTCCGCTGACGGTACGCGCCGATGGCGAACTGGCCGTACGCCACGGCGACACCATCTATTTGACGCCGGACAAGGTCCGCATGCATCGCTTCGGCCCCGACGGAAAGGCGCTGACGCAGTGAGACTGAAAGGCAAATCGGCGCTGATCACCGGATCCGCGCGCGGCATCGGCAGGGCTTTTGCCGAAGCCTATACGCGCGAGGGTGCCACGGTGGCCATTGCCGACATCAATCTGGCGGCTGCCGAAAAGACGGCCGCCGAGATTGGCGCCAACGCCTATCCGGTCAGGCTCGACGTCAGCGACCTTGCTTCGATCCAGGCGGCGGTCAAGGCGGTCGAAACAAAGACCGGCGGCCTCGACATACTGATTAACAATGCTGCCTTGTTCGACCTGGCGCCGATCGTCGAGATCACCGAAGCGAGCTATGACAAATTGTTCTCCGTCAACGTCGCCGGCACTTTGTTCATGCTGCAGGCAGCGGCGCGTTCGATGATCGCAAGGGGCAAGGGCGGCAAGATCATCAACATTGCCAGCCAGGCAGGACGGCGCGGCGAGCCGCTGGTCGCCGTCTATTGCGCCACCAAGGCCGCGGTGATTTCGCTGACCCAGTCCGCCGGGCTCGACCTGATCAAGCACCGCATCAACGTCAATGGCATCGCGCCCGGCGTCGTCGACAGCGATATGTGGGATGAGGTCGATGCGCTGTTTGCCAAATATGAGAACCGGCCGAAGGGCGAGAAGAAGCGGCTGGTCGGCGAGGGCGTGCCCTATGGCCGCATGGGCAAGCCGGAGGACCTGACCGGCATGGCGGTCTTCCTGGCCAGCGACGACGCCGAATACATCGTCGCCCAGACCTACAATGTCGATGGCGGCCAATGGATGAGTTGATGGGCCGGGATCACGAAGCCGCAGCCCGGCCAAAAGGGTAGAAAAATGACCGTGAAACTCTCCTCCTCGATCCTCTCGGAACTCCCCGCCAAGGTCGCCGGTCCCAGATATGATCGCTCCAGGCTCAAACCCGGTATCGTCCATTTCGGCGTCGGCAATTTCCATCGCTCGCATCAGGCGGTCTACCTCGACGATCTCTTCAATGCAGGCATCGGCCATGACTGGGCGCTGGTCGGCGCCGGGGTCTTCGAGGGCGAAAAAATCGGCCGTTCCAAGCTGCAGGAGCAGGACTGGCTGACCACCGTGGTCGAGCAGGATTCCGACCATATGAGCGCCCGCGTCACCGGCGTCATGATCGACTTCCTGACGCCCGGCGATGCCGATGCCATCATCGACCAGCTCGCCGATCCGGCGATCAAGATCGTCTCGCTGACCATCACGGAAGGCGGTTATTTCATCGATCCGGCCTCCGGCAAGTTCAACCCGACCCACCCCGACATCGTCGCCGACGCACAGGCAGGCACGACGCCGAAGACGGTGTTCGGCCTCATCCTTGCGGGCCTGATGCGCCGCCGGGCCGACGGCATCGTGCCGTTCACCGTCATGTCCTGCGACAACATCCCTCATAATGGCCATGTCACCTCGGATGGCGTCATTGGGCTGGCCCGGCTGATCGACGAGGATCTGGCGAACTGGGTCAGCGACAATGTCGCCTTTCCCAACGGCATGGTCGACCGCATCACCCCCGCCACCTCCGACCGCGAGCGCGGTATTCTCGCCTCGGAGTTCGGCCTTGAGGACAACTGGCCGGTGTTCTGCGAGCCGTTCAAGCAATGGGTGCTGGAAGACCGTTTCACCGACGGCCGCCCACCGCTGGAAAAGGTCGGTGTGCAATTCGTGAGGGATGTCGCGCCCTATGAGCTGATGAAGATCCGCATCCTCAATGGCGGTCATGCCACGATCGCTTATCCCGCAGGGTTGATGGACATCCATTTCGTCCATGAGGCGATGCAGGAGCCGCTGGTGCGCGGCTTCCTCGCCAAGCTCGAGCATGACGAGATCATCCCGACGGTGCCGCCGGTGCCGGACACCGTGCTGGAGGATTATTACCAGCTCATCGAGCACCGCTTTTCCAACCCGAAGATCGGCGACACCATCCGTCGGCTTTGCCTCGACGGTTCCAACCGGCAGCCGAAATTCATCATCCCGACCATTGCCGACCGGCTGAAGGCCGGCAAAGGCGTCGCGGGTCTGGCGCTCGAGTCCGCGCTGTGGTGCCGCTACTGTTTCGGCACCACAGACAGCGGCGCGGTCATCGAGGCCAACGACCCGAGCTGGGACCGGCTGCAGGCAAGCGCGAAGGCGGCGAAGGACAAGCCCGGTGCCTGGCTTGCGATGGAGGATATCTATGGCGGTGTCGGCCGCTCGGCGCCGTTCGCCGAGGCCTTTGCCCATGCGCTCAAGGTCTTGTGGGCGAATGGCACGCGCGCGACGCTGACGCGCTATATCTCCGGCAAGCTCTGACGCCAGCCGCAATGACGCCCGAACTGGTCATCTTCGACTGTGACGGCGTGCTGGTCGACAGCGAGGCGCTGTCGGTTTCGGCTCTGCTCGGCATGATCTCTGCCGCCGGGGGCTCGGTCAGCGAGGATGCCGCCTACGAGCATTTCCTCGGCAAGAGCATGAAGAGCGTGCGCGAGATACTTCTTCGCGATTTCACCATCGACATCACCGACGTGCATCTTACCGACATGCGCGTCGAACTGATGCGCAAATTCCGCGAGGAGCTGAAGCCAATTCCCGGCATCAGCGACATCCTGCCGAGGCTGGGCGTGCCCTGCTGCGTCGCGTCCTCCGGCACGCTCGACCGCATTCGCTACGCGCTCGACGTCACCGGTCTGCTCGGCCTGCTCGAGCCGCATCTGTTCAGCGCCGCCATGGTCGCGCGCGGCAAGCCGGCGCCGGATCTTTTTCTCCATGCCGCCGCCGCCATGGGCGCGCATCCCGGTAATTGCATCGTAATCGAGGACAGCCCGGCTGGCATCGCCGCGGCGCGTGCCGCCGGCATGCGCGTCTTTGCTTTCACCGGCGGTTCGCACGCCGGCAACCCGGCCTTGAAAGCGCGGCTTGCGTCGAGTGAACCGGACTTTATATTCGCGGACATGCTGCAATTGCCCGATCTGATTGCAGGCTAGAGCATGATGCCGAAAAGTGTGAAGCGGTTTTCGGACGACATCATGCTCTACTTCTTTGATTTAGAGACGGATTCAGATTCAGGTCGAACAGACCTGAAATCATACGGCTCTAGGGAGCGAGAGTAAAAGCATCTTGACGAAGAGCTTCGTTTGCGCGGTCGATGTCGGCACCGGGAGCGCCCGCGCGGGCATTCTCGATACGTCAGGCACCTTGCTCGGCCGCGCCGAGCATCCGATCGTCATGAACCAGCCGAAGGCCGATCACGCCGAGCACAATTCGCAGGATATCTGGTCGGCGGTCTGCATCGCGGTACGTGCCGCGCGCGAAAAGGCCGGTGTGTCAGCCGACGATATTGTCGGCATGTCGTTCGACGCCACCTGCTCGCTGGTGGTGCTGGACAGGAATGCCGGCCAGCTCAGCGTCTCGGTGACGGGCGAACGGCGCTGGGACACCATCGTCTGGCTCGACCATCGCGCCATCGCCGAGGCAGATGAATGCACCGATAGCGGCCACGCCGTACTCGACTATATCGGTGGCGTCATGTCGCCGGAAATGGCGACGCCGAAGCTGATGTGGCTGAAGCGCAATCTGCCGGGAACTTGGCATGAAGCCGGCTACCTGTTCGACCTCACCGATTTCCTGACCTGGAAGGCGACCGGTTCGCTGGCGCGCTCGCAATGCACGCTGACCGCCAAATGGACCTATCTGGCGCATGAGGAAACCGGCTGGCGCCGTGACTTCTTCGACAGGGTCGGGCTTGGCGATCTGTTCGAACACGGCAGCCTGCCGGAGAAGGCAAGTGCTGTCGGCGCAGACATCGGCACGCTCACGCCTGAAGCGGCGGCGGAGTTGGGCTTGAGCGAAAACTGTCGGGTCGGCGCCGGCGTCATCGATGCCTATGCCGGCGCGCTTGGCGTGCTCGGCGGCTTTGCTGGCGACGAGCAGAATATCGGCCGCCATCTGGCATTGATCGCCGGCACCTCGTCCTGCGTCATGGCCATGTCGCCCGATCCGCAGCCTTTCGCCGGCGTCTGGGGTCCATACTATGGCGCCGCACTGCCAAAGCTCTGGCTGTCGGAAGGCGGCCAGTCGGCTACCGGGGCTTTGCTCGACCACATCATCCGCTGGCATGGCGCCGGCGGCGAGCCGGATGCGGCCATGCATGCCAAGATCGCCAGGCGCGTCGCTGAACTGCGCAGCACCGAAGGCGACAAGCTGGCGGCGAGGTTGCATGTGCTGCCGGATTTCCACGGCAACCGCTCGCCCCTTGCCGACCCGCATGCCGTCGGCGTGGTCAGCGGGCTGACGCTGGATTCCTCCTTCGACAGTCTGTGCAAGCTGTATTGGCGCACCGCCGTTGGCATCGCGCTCGGCGTGCGCCATGTGCTGGAGGCGCTGAACGAGAACGGCTATCTCATCGACACGCTGCATGTCACCGGCGGCCACACCAAGAACCCGTTGCTGATGGAGCTTTATGCCGACGCGACCGGCTGCGCGGTGATCGAGCCGCTGGCCGACGAAGCCGTTCTGCTCGGCACCGGCATGGTCGCCGCCACCGCGGCCGATCTGTTCCCGGACCTGAATGCCGCTTGCGTCGCCATGCAGCAAGGCGGCAGGGCGCGCACCTCGAACCCGGCCGCGTCAGGCCGCTTCGACCGCGACTACAAGATTTTCCTCGAAATGCACCGCCAGCGGCAGGAGCTCGACGCCATCAGCTAGAGCAATTCCAGGAAAAATGTGAAACGGTTTTCCGTCCGGAATTGCGTACCAAATCTAGGCCTCCTCTCGCCGGCGCAAGGATGCGCCGGTCGCCGCGTCGAACAGATGCACGCTCTCCTCCTCGAATGTGTAGCGCACAGGCGCGCGTAACGCCGGGCATTCGCGGGCCGATACCAATGCGCCGACCTCCTTGCCGCCGCAGGCGAACGTCACCAGCGCGTCATTGCCATGGAACTCGATGAGGTCGGCGGTGCCTTGCAGAAGATTGATGCTCTGAGCGCCGGCGGTCTTCAGGTCCGGCGGTCGGATTCCAAGCACGGCGCGCTGGACGCCGCGTAGATCGAAGCCCGAGCCTTCTATGGAGAAGCTCGAGCCGCCGCCTGTCAGCGTCCAGCGTTCGTCCTTCCGCCCGACGGCCACGTCGATGAAATTCATGTTCGGCGTACCGATGAAGCCGGCGACGAACAGATTGCCCGGCTGGCGATAGATCTCGGCCGGCGAGCCGATCTGTTCGATGACGCCATCCCTGAGCAGCACGATCCGGTCGGCCAGCGTCATCGCTTCCAACTGATCGTGGGTGACATAGACGGTGGTGGTCCTCAGCGACTGATGCAGCCGGGCGATCTCGACCCGCATGTGGTTGCGCAGCTTGGCATCTAGATTGGACAGCGGCTCGTCGAACAGGAACACTTTCGGCGTCTTGATCATGGCGCGCGCAATCGCCACGCGCTGCTGCTGGCCGCCGGAAAGTTCGGTCGGCTTGCGGGCGAGGTAAGGTTCGAGGCCGAGCGTCGTTGCCACCGCCTCGACCCGCTTCCGGATCTCGGCCGGGGGCACTTTCTGTCGCTTGAGCCCAAAGGCGATGTTGTCGAAGATCGTCATATGCGGGTAGAGCGCATAGTTCTGGAAAACCATGGCAATGCCGCGCTCGCCGGGCTCGAGATCGTTGACCACTTTGCCGCCGATCGACACTTCCCCGCCGCTGATATCCTCCAGTCCGGCCAGCATCCTGAGCAAGGTCGACTTGCCGCAGCCGGACGGGCCGAGGAATACGACGAATTCGTGCTCCTCGATCGAGAGATTGAGGTCGCGGATGACGGTGGTGGCGCCGTAAGCCTTGTCGACATGGGAGCAAACGATCGCGGACATGGTCAGCCCTTCTCGCCGGTAAGAAGGATTTGCAGCTTGACGTCTTGCGGCTTGCCTTGCGCCGCCCGCTCGAAGGCCTCGATGCTGTCCGAGAAATCATAAGTGCCGGTGATCAGCGGCTTGAGGTCGACCTTCCCCGAGGCGATCAGCTGCAGCGCGCGGTCGAAGATGTTGGCGTAACGGAACACCGTCTCGATGCGCACTTCCTTTGAGATCGCCGCCGGAACGTTGAGGCTGACCGGTTCGACAGGCAGTCCGACCAGCACCACCGCGCCGCCCGGCCGCACGACATCGAACAGGTCGGCGAATGCCTTCGGGCTGCCGCTCGCCTCGAACACGATATCCGCGCCCCAATTGTCGGTCGCGGCGGAGACTGCGTCGACCAGCGATTGCTCACCTATATTGACCGGCACGATGCCGCGATATTGCGCGGCAATCTTGAGCTTGGGTGCGGAAAAATCGGAGATCAGCACCTTCGAGCAGCCGCCGGCCAGCGCCGCCAGCGCGATCATGATGCCGATCGGGCCGCAGCCGACGACGACGGCGACGTCGCCAGGCACGATGCGGGCGCGGCTCGCCGCCTGCATGCCGATGGCAAAGGGTTCGACCATCGCGCCTTCGGCGAAGGTGACATTGTCCGGCAGTCTGTAGGTGAAGGCGGCCGGGTGCACGGCATAGGGCGCCAGCACGCCATGCACAGGCGGCGTCGCCCAGAAGGAGACGTCAGGGTCGACATTGTAGATGCCGAGCCTCGTCGCGCGCGACGACAGGTTCGGCACGCCCGGCTCCATGCAGACGCGGTCGCCGACCTTCAGCGTGCCGACATTGGCGCCGATCTCGACGATCGTTCCCGCGGCTTCGTGGCCGAGCACCATCGGGGCCCGCACGACATAGCTGCCGATGGCGCCATGGGTGTAATAGTGCACGTCGCTGCCGCAGACGCCGACCGTGTGGATGGCTATCTTGACATCGCCCGGTCCGACCTCGAGCGGCAGCGCGATCTCGCGCAGCGACAGTTCGCCTTTTTTCTCAAGCACCAGTGCCCGCATAGGTAAGTCCTCGCATCAAGTCTTTTTTTGCCGGAAAACGGAATTCAGGAAGCCGCTGAGCACGCCGAGGAACAGCAGCGGCGGCAGCGACAACAGCACGACCGAGGCGTTGAGGATTCCCCACGGCACGTTCATGCCTTGCTGTGAAAGTTCGGAAGCGACGATCGGCAATGTCTTGGCGTTGGAACTGGACAGCATCAGCGCGATCAGGAATTCGTTCCACACCAGCACGAAGCTGAAGGCGACGGCGCCGATCAGAGAGCGCGCCGCTACCGGCAGCGCAATGCGCCAGAACACCGAGTAAGCGCCGTAGCCGTCGACGAAAGCGGCTTCCTCGATTTCCTTCGGCACGGCCTGGAAGGCGGGAATGGCGAGCCACATGATCACCGAGATGGTGAGCAGCGAATAGGTGACGATCAGCGCCGGCAAGGTGTCGTAGAGCCCGATCTGCAGCCAGATCACCATCAGCGGAATGGCGACTGCCACCGGGGGCAGGAAGCGCAGCGACAACACGAAGAACTGGATGTCGCCAGCGAAGCGATTGGGATAGCGCGCCACCGCATAGGCTGCCGGAAGGCCGAGCATGACGCCGATCAGCACGGCGACGCCGCAGGAAATGACCGAGTTATAGAGACCGGTCATTACGCTGTCGCGGCCGATGATGTAGCTGATATTGTCGAAGGTCGGGGTAAACACCAGGCGCGGCACGCGGGTGATGATGTCGACATTGTTCTTCAGCGAATTGACCGCCGTCCATGCGAGCGGAAACACCGCCATGAAGCCGGCGAAGGCCAGGATGATCTTGCCGATGAGGCGGCCCGGTCTCATGCGATACGGCCTCATGCCTGCACCCGCTTCCACAGCATGGTGAAGGTGATGACAGTCGCGATCATCATCAGCACCGCCATGGCCGAGGCATAGGACACCTTGCCGGACTCGATGAAGCCTTGCGAGAAGGCGTACATGTCGAGTGTCTCGGTCGCCACGCCCGGCCCGCCGCGCGTCATCACATAAATCAGGTCGAAGGAGCGCAGCGATTCGATCATCTTGACGAACATCAGGCTGATCAGCGGCGCCTTCAGCATAGGCAAGGTCACATAGGCATGGATCTGCCAGCGTTTGGCGTGGTCGAGCCGCGCCGCTTCGATCGGCTGCGGCGGCAAGGTCTCCAGAAGCTTCAGCACGATGACCGCGAAGAACAGTCCCCACTGCCAGACATCGACCGAGGCGACGGCAAACAGGGCCGTCGACGGCTTCGACAGCGGGTCGAAGATCAGCCCGCCGGTGATCAGCCTGTAGGGATAGGTGGCGATGCCGTAGAGCGGATGATAGGCAAACTTCCACACGAAGGCCGCCGAGACACGCGGCAACAGCACCGGGATGATGAACAGCAGGCAGTAGATGTTGCGCAGCCGCGGCGACGCTACTTCGAACATCAGCACGCCGAGCCCGATCGCCACCATCATCGTCGCCACCACGGTGACGATTTCCCACTTCACCGAAACCCAGACCGCGTTGAGGAAACGCCGGTCGGCGAACAGGTCGATGAAGTTCGACAGCCAGACCCAGGAATAGTCCGACGAGCTCAGCTCGCGGTTCTGCAGCGCAATGACGACGGCGTAGAGCGTCGGCACCATCGACAGCACCAGAAGAATGGCGAGCGTCGGAACCAGAAACGTCACGGGCAGGGAAGAGCGTCGGCGCATTGCCTATCCTCGGGCTGTGCCTTTTTGGAGAGACCCGCGGCGCACAGTCCCGGCATCCAGTCGAATGCCGTGGACCGCGCGCCGCGGGCGGGAGGATTACTTCTTCTTCACCAGCTCGTTGGCGTAGGCCTCGAGTTCGTCGAGGCCGCCCTTGACGTCGGTGCGCGTGCCGGTGACCAGCTCTTCCAGGATGATGCCCCAGCGGTCGCCGAGATCCGGCCAGAGCGGATCCTGCCAGAAGTTCACCGCCGTCACCTTGCCGGTATCGGCAAGCGCCTGGCCGAGATCGGCGCCGTAAATGTCGGCGAACTCCTTGCTGGACAGCACGCTGGTGCGGTTGAGCTCGCCGAATTGGTGCGCGTCGAGCCGGCGCTTCTCGTTCTCCTTCGACGTCGCCCAGGCGATGAACAGGCCGGCGCATTGCTTCGCGGCGTCATCGGCATTGGCCTTGGCGGCGATGGCGAGGCCGTGGCCGTAGCCGCCGCCGGTCAGTGGCGAGGGCGGCGGCAGGAAGCCGATCTTGCCGACCACTTGCGAGGTCTTCGGGTCGACCGCCATGCCCGACAGCGGCGTCGATTCGACCAAGATGGCAACCTGGCCCGACAGGAAGGCGCCGGTCGATTCATCCCAGCTGCCGGTCTGCGTGCCGGGCGCTGAATCCTTGAACAGTTTAAGATAGGTCTCGGTCGCTTTGACCGCGGCCTCGGAGTTGAAAGCCGGCTTGTCACCGTCGAACCATTTTCCGCCATAGGCCTTGAAGAACGGCATCCAGCGCCAGACATTGGCGCCCGAGCCGCGCGCGCCGCGCAGCGCGATGCCGTACATGCCCTTGTCGGGATCGGTCAGCTTCGGCACGTCGGCGATCAACTCGTCCAGCGTCTTCGGCGGCTGGATGCCGGCGGCTTCCAGAATGTCCTTGCGGTAGACCATCAGGTCGCCGCCGCCGGTCAGCGGCGCGAACCACACCTTGCCGTCATAGGTGGCGACCTTCTGCCGGCCCGGGTCGAAATCGGCGTAGTCGTAGTCAGCCGGGTAATAGTCGGTGAGCGGCACGATCCATTTCGACGAGGCGAACAGCGCGACATTGGCTTCGTCGACATAGTAGACGTTGTAGTTGCCGACCGTGGACGCATCGGCGCGCGACTTTGCCCGGCGGTCGTTCTCGTTGAGATAGTCGATCTGGAAGCTGGCGCCGGCCAGTTTCTGGAACTCGTCCTTGGACGCCTCCAGCAGCGTCAGCCCGTCACGCGGTTGCGCCAGCACCTTGACCGGCGCCGAGCAGACCGGCGCCGCCAGCGCCATGGTCGAGAGGGTCGTGGTAAGCATGAAAGCTGCGCTTATGCTCGCAGCGAGCCGAATTGGTTTCATTGATTTTCTCCTCCAGGAACAGTCGCAGGAAGCGGAAGTCTTCGGTTGCGCGATCCTCGCCATCGCCCGAGCGACAAGCCACCCATCGCCAAAATGAGGAGTTGCTAAAGGCCGCGCTAGAAGCCCCGTTGCAGCAGACCTGTACTTTTATGCATTGTGCGCTGCAAAATCCGGCCCGACTGCACGGCCTCTGTCACATGAGTACCGATGGAGTGAGGAAGGCCGGTTTTCAGGCGCGCATCGTCATCCGCTGCTTCGACAGCTTGCGGTAGGATGAGGGCGTCATCCGGTGCTTGCGCAGGAAGGCGCGGTTGAAGTTGGAGATGTTCATGTAGCCGACCTGGAAGCAGATGTCGGTGATCGGAATATCGGTGTCCGCCAGCAGCTTGCAGGCTTGCCAGAGCCGGAGCTTGGCGATGTGGTCGCTGAAACTGTTGCCGGTGTTTTTCTGGAAGAAGCGCGAAAACGTGCTTTCGCTCATCCCCGCCAGCTCCGCCGCCTCCGGCAGCTTCAGGTCCTCGGCGAAGTGCTGGAAGAGATAGGTCAGCGTGCGCTGGATGATGTCCAGCGAGGTTGCGTCGAGCGCGGGTGAGAAATCCGGCGAGGACAAAAGCTCGTATTCGTCTGTCCTGGCCAGCAGATCGACCAGTTCGAGGAAGAGGCAAAACCGGGCGAGCCCGTGCACGGTGCCCATCCGTTCCATCAGCGCAGCGCCGTCGAGCGCGGCGCGGCCATGGAAGACGATGCCGCGCAGCGATCGCTCCAGGAACGGTTCTAGTTCGCGCAGCTCCGGCAGGAGTCCCGCCGAGCCGCGCAGCCGCTGCGGATCGAATTGCAGCACGATGTCGCGTCCTTCGATCAGCTCGCCGGGTTGCACCGATGTCACCCAGTCATGCGGCAGCCCGCCGCCGACGATGCTCAGGTAGCCCGGCCCGAATTCGCCAATGTGATCGCCGACCAGCGCGACCCCGGAAGACTTCCTCAGGAGATGGATCTCGTATTCCGGATGAAAATTCCAGACATTGCGCTCCCAGGGATAGTCGTCGAGCCGCCACAGGAAACTGTCGCTCGCCTCGGTGACGATGTGCTCGAAAGCCGGCACCGTGCGAGGGATCGCGGCCGTGTTCTTTCTGCGCCTGAATGCCATCGTCTGCTCTCCGGGGCGTATGAGGAAGCGACTGGTTTCGGGTAATCCGTAGCAGTCTGTTGCCCGCAAGTGAACGATGTCTGCCTCAGCGATTTCAACGCCGGCTCTCGATGATCTCAATGAAGCGGGCGAACAGCCCGGCCTGGGATTTGACGCCGAGTTTGCGATGGATGTTGCGGCGATGAACCTTCACCGTTCCCGGCACGATGCGCATGGCTCTCGCGATCGACTCGGTGGAATGCCCCTGCAGCACCAGATCGACGACATGCTTTTCGCGCGGGGTCAGCGACAGGCTTTCCCAAATGTGGGCGCGGTCGAACTCGTTGACGGCGGCGATCGTCTCGCCCTGCTCCGCTTCGTCCTGCTCCTCGGCCGCAAGTGCGGGCCAGCGCAACCGGGCGAAGTTGATGACCGCCGGCGCCATGTCGCGCAGCAGCCTGGCATCGGCGGTGCCGAAGGGACCCGAGGCGTGCAATCGCATCAGCGACAGCACCAGCGCATCCTTGCCGGGCAGCGGCACGAAGAAGCCGACCTCCTCGGCCAGCCTTGTCTGGCTATAATAGGTGCGAAAATACTCGCTGGCATAGAAGCGGTCGGGCGCCAGCTCGCGCATGCGCCAGAACCCCTCCTTGCGCTCCACCGCCGCGTGATGAAATGGGTCGAGCAGATAAGGTCCTTCCTGATAGAGCGTGACGAAGACATGGCTCTCGGCCGGCGAGAAGGTTTCGAACAGCAGCGGCGGTCGCGATGCGCCGCGATAGCCGAAGATCACGCAGTGGTCGAAGCTGACATGCTGGCTCAGCCAATCGACCATTGCCTGGCCGAACATTTCGCCGCTGGTCTCTCGCGTTGCCGCGACAAGGGCTGCGAGCCGGCTGTATTCGTCGCTGCGGGACGCACTCAACCTATACCCCCTCAAACGAGAAAATAGATCAGATATACCACCTGCGAGGTATATACTAGCCGCCATTGGCTCTGGTAGCGTCCTGAAATAGCCCTGTTGCTGGAGCCAGCACTTTGACCGCAGTGCCCGACATCGAGTTTCGCGGCGTCACCAAGCGCTATGGCGCCGTGACCGCTGTCAGCGGCATCGATCTGGCTGTGCCGCCCTCCGCCTTTGTCGCCCTTCTCGGACCGTCCGGCTGCGGCAAGACCACATGCCTGCGCATGATCGGCGGCTTCGAGCAGCCGAGCGAAGGCCAGGTGTTTATCCGTGGCCGGGACATGGCCGGAACGCCGCCCTATCGTCGGCCGGTCAACATGGTGTTCCAGCAATACGCGCTGTTTCCGCATCTCGATGTCGAAGCCAATGTGTCCTACGGGCTGCGCCAGGCACGGCCGCGCCTGTCGTCGCAGGAAATCGGCCGGCGCGCCGGCGAGGCGCTCGAAATGGTGCGGCTCGCCGGCTATGGCCGCCGCAAGATCCACGAACTCTCCGGCGGCCAGCAGCAGCGCGTCGCGCTGGCGCGCGCACTGGTCAACAAGCCGGCCGTGCTGTTGCTCGACGAGCCGCTGGCGGCCCTCGACAAGAAACTGCGCACCGACATGCAGATCGAGTTGCAGAACCTGCAGCGCGAGATCGGCATCACCTTCGTGCTGGTCACCCACGACCAGGAGGAAGCGCTGTCGATGAGCGACTTCGCCTGCGTCATGAACGGCGGCCGCATCGTACAGCTCGGGCAACCAAGCGAGATCTATGACGAGCCGGCCGACCTGTTCGTCGCCGACTTCGTCGGCAAGACCAATCTGTTGAGCGGCAAGGTTGCCGGGCATACAGGCGATCTGGTCAATGTGGCGCTGGCGGACGGAACCGTCATTGCCGCGCGCAAACGAACCGCCTTGCAGCAGGGCGAGACCGTTTCTGTCAGCCTGCGCCCTGAATCGCTAAGCCTCGGCGCCACGGAAGGCAGCCCGTTCAAAGGCATCGTGCGCAACCGGATCTTCTTGGGCTCGACGGCGGAATACGCCATCGAGGTGCAGGGCATCGGAACGCTGCTGGCCAAGGCCGACCATGTGATCGGCCATGGCAACCTCTTCAAGCCGGGTGAACCCGTCGCCATCGGCTTTGCCTCCGGGACGCCGCTGGCGTTTCCGGAGACCAAGAACAACGGGACCAACCAGAGGGTAGCAAAAAATGTCGAAATCATATCGTGACGGACTGCCGATTAGCCCTGAGAACTTCGTCGACCAGCTGATGCGCCTGAAGCGCGGCTCGATCGGCCGCCGCGACTTCCTCGGCCTCACCGGCCTTGGCATCGCAACCGCGGTGATGGCGCGCGAGCTCGGCATCATGCCGACGCCGGCCTTTGCCGCCGAAAACCTTGGCGACCGCATGTCGATCGCCACCTGGCCGAACTACCACGACCCGCAGACCTTCGAGAATTTCAAGAAGGACACCGGCGTCGCCGTCGAGGTCAACGTCTTCGGCTCCAATGAGGAGATGCTTGCCAAGCTGCAGGCCGGCGCCTCGGGCTGGAGCCTGTTCGTGCCGACCAACTACACGATCTCGACCTACAAGAAACTCGGCATCATCGATCCGCTCGACATGGCCAAGCTGCCGAATTTCGACAGCTCCCAGGAGGACCCGCGCTTCACCTCGGAAGGCACGATCGACGGCACGACCTACGCGGTGCCGAAGAACTGGGGCACCACGGGCTTTGCCGTCAACACCAAGAAGCTGGCCAAGCCGATGACCAGCTGGAAGGAATTCTGGGACGTCGCCATGGCTGAGGGCGATGGCCGCACCATGGTGCACGACTACCAGTTGACCACCATCGGCAACGCGCTGAAATATTACGGCTATTCCTTCAACTCGCTGAAGCAGGACGAACTCGCCAAGGCCGAGGAGCTGCTGCTCAAGGTCAAGCCGCATCTGTTCGCGGTCTCGTCCGACTACCAGCCGGGCATGCGGGCGGGCGACGCCTGGATGACCATGTGCTGGACGAATGATGGCGCACAGCTGCATCGCGATATCCCGGAGATCGCCTATGTGCTGGGCAAGGAGGGCGGCGAAATCTGGACCGATTTCTACGCCATCCCGAAGGACGCGCCGAACAAGCCGGCCGGCTATGCCTTGCTCAACTATCTGATGACCCCCGACGTCGCGGTGAAGGAGCATCTCGCCAATGGCGCGCCGTCGACCGACGCACGCGTCAACAAGCTGCTGCCCAAGGAAGTGCTCGACAATCCGATCCTCTATCCGGCGGCCGACCTGTTGACACCGCTGGAATTCGGTGCGGCGGCGACGCTGACCGATCCCGGCCGCGCCGAGCTGATGGCGCGCTTCAAGTCGGCTTGAGGCCGGCCTGACGCAAACGGAAACCGGTGGGCCTATGTCCGCCGGCATCGGGGCGGTTTCCATGCACGGCAACAGATTTCGGTATAACATCCTGACAGCGCTGCTGCTCGCTCCGGCTACAGCGTGGCTGGTGGTGTTTCTGGTGTTGCCGTTCGTCGCCATTGCCGTGTTCAGCGTCGGCGAGCGGGCGCCGGAGGGCGGCTACCAGGCCGCCTTCACGCTGGCGCAATATGCCAACCTCCCGGCGCGGGCGACTGCCTTCTGGAACACGATGATGCTGGCGCCGGTGGGCGCGCTTGCCTGCCTGCTCGTCGCCTACCCCGTCGCCTACTACCTTGCCCTGAAGGCGCCGCAACGCTGGCGGCTGATCCTGCTTGCGCTCGTCGTCATTCCGTTCTGGACCAGCCTTTTGATGCGTACCTATGCCTGGATGTACATTCTGGGCGGACGCGGCATTCCCGCGCTGCTGGCCTTTGTCGGCATCGAGGATGTCAGGCTGATCAACACGCCGGGCGCCGTGCTGCTCGGCATCGTCTATGGCTATTTGCCCCTCATGATCCTGCCGATCTATGTCAGTCTCGAGCGGCTCGACCGAAGGCTGCTGGAGGCCTCCGCCGATCTCGGCGCGACGCCGCTCTCGACCTTTCTGGGTGTCACCCTGAAGCTGTCGCTGCCGGGCGTGATGACAGGTTTCTCGCTGGTCATGATCCTGCTGCTTGGCGAATACCTGATCCCGACCCTGCTTGGCGGCGGCAAGGTGTTCTTCATCGGCAACGCGCTGGTCGACCTGTTCCTGCAGTCGCGCAACTGGCCGTTCGGATCGGCCATCGCCATCACGCTGGTGGCGGTTTCGGTGGTGGTGCTGATCGCGGCAAACCGCATTTCGACACGGGTGTCGGGCGCCCGCAGGGTGGATCTGATCTGATGCGCGCCTTCGTCACAGCCGTCTTCGCCTTCCTCTATCTGCCGATCGCGTTGGTCGTGCTGTTTTCCTTCAACGCCGGCCGCCATGCCAGCGAGTTCACCGGCTTTTCGGTGCAGTGGTACGGCACGGCGCTGTCGAACCCGTTCCTGGTCGAGGCGTTGAAGAACAGCCTGTTCATCGCCACCACCAGCGCCCTTCTGGCGGCGGTGTGCGGCACGGCAGCCGCACTCGGCCTGGCGCGGGTCGGGCTCAGAACCCGCGCCGTCTTCGACGCGCTGATGGGTGCCGCGATCGTCGTTCCCGGCGTCGTCATCGGCATCTCGACGCTCGTCGCGCTGGTCCAGCTGTTTGGCGTGCTCAACCCGTTCCTCGCCTCGATCTGGCCAAACGACCAGCCGCCGCGCCTGTCGCTCGGCTATGGATCGATCATCGCCGCCCACGGCCTGTTTTCGATGGCGTTGGTGACGATGATCGTCGGCACGCGTCTCGCCAGCCTCGACCGCAACCTGGTCGAGGCCTCGAGCGATCTCTACGCCACGCCGCTGACGACGTTTCGCTCGATCGTGCTGCCGCAGATCATGCCGGCGGTGATCGCCGGCTTCCTGCTCGCCTTCACCTTCTCCTTCGACGATTTCATCGTCGCCTTCTTCGTCGCCGGCGCGCAGACGACGCTGCCGATCTATGTCTTCGCCTCGATCCGGCGCGGCGTGACGCCGGAAATCAACGCCATCGCCACCATCGTGCTCGTCGCCTCGGTTCTTCTGGTGGTGCTTGCCCAATGGCAGCTGCGCCAGCGCCAGCCGTCAAACTGAACAAGCCATCCAGCTGAAAGACAAATTCATGCTCCTCAAAGACCGCATCGCCGTGGTGACGGGCGCCGGTTCCGGCATCGGCCGCGCCGGCGCCATGATCATGGCCAGGGAAGGCGCGCTGGTGGTCATCGCCGACCGGGATAAGACCAGCGGCGAGGCGACAGCGGCGAGTATCCGCGCGGCTGGCGGGCAGGCCGAGGCCATTGTCACCGACGTCTCTGACGACGCCGCGGTAGGGCAGCTCATCACAGGCACTCTCGGCAAAAATGGCCGCATCGACATTCTGCACAATCACGCCGGCATCCAGGTCGGCGGCGCGCTGACCGAGGTCGAAGTCGATGGTATGGATGCGTCCTGGCGCATCAATGTACGGGCGCAGTTCCTGGCCGCGCGGCTGGTCATGCCGGCAATGGTCGCGCAAGGCGGCGGCGTCATCCTCAACACGGCCTCGAATTCCGGCGTGTTCTACGATCGCGAAATGATCGCCTATGCCACCTCCAAACATGCGGTTGTGGCGATGACCAGGCAGATGTCGCTCGACTATGCCCGGCACAATGTGCGCGTCAACGCGCTCTGCCCCGGTTGGGTCGACACGCCCTTCAACGAGCCGTTCATCGCCCAGATGGGCGGACGCGAGGCGATCGAGACCTATGTCCGCACCAAGATTCCGATGGGCCGCTGGGCGAGCGCCGAAGAGATCGCCGAAGCGATCCTGTTCCTCGTCTCCGACCGCTCATCCTTCATGACCGGCCAGGCACTGGTGATCGACGGCGGCGAAAGCATCGGCTGATCCAAAGGCAGCCGGATAAGAGGGTTCCCGCCTCTGGCTCAATCGCCGGCTGCCCGTCCTCCCTTGCCTTCATGTCGCATTTCGTCCAATAGAACGACGCAAACGCTGCGAAACCGAAGGTTTTGCCGTTTGGAAGTGCGGCTTCCGGCCTCGTTGCCGACGCGCCGCAATCGGAAAGAGCAGGACAATGTCTGCGATCGAAGCCGGCGCTCGTGCGCCGGAAAATCTTTGGCGTCAGGAAATCAGGGCGACGCTGGCGCTGGCCTGGCCGATGGTGCTCACCAATCTCGGCCAGACCGCGATGACCGCCACCGACGTCATGATGATGGGGCGTCTGGGCGCGGACACGCTGGCCAGCGGCGCGCTCGGCGCCAACCTCTATTTCATGCCGCTGATCTTCGGCCTCGGCCTGATGCTGGCGACCTCGCCGATGATCGCCACCGAGCTTGGCCGCCGCCGCTATTCGGTGCGCGATTTGCGCCGCACCGTGCGGCAAGGGCTGTGGCTGGCGATCCTGATCTCGATCCCGATCTGGATCGTGCTGTGGCATGGCGAGGCCATTCTGCTGGCCATGGGCCAGGAGCCGGCATTGGCACATCAGGCCGGCATCTATCTGCGCTGGCTGGAATGGGCGGTGCTGCCTTTCTACGGCTATATCGTGCTGCGTTCCTTCATCTCGGCGCTGGAGCGGCCGGGCTGGGCGCTGATCATCGTCTTCGTCGCCGTCGCCTGCAACGCCTTCTTCAACTGGGTGTTCATGTTTGGCAATCTCGGCGTCACCTCGATGGGCATCGCCGGTTCGGGGCTGGCGACCACGCTGTCGAGCACGCTGATGTTTTGCGGCCTGGCAGCCGTGGTGATGCTGGAGAAGAAGTTCCGCCGCTACCGCCTGTTCGGCCGCTTCTGGCGCTCCGACTGGCCGCGCTTCAAGGGTCTGCTGCGGCTCGGCATGCCGATCGCCGGCATCCTCGCCTTCGAGGTGACGATCTTCAATGCAGCAGCCCTGCTGATGGGCCTGATCGATGCGGATTCGCTCGCCGCGCACGCTATCGCAATCCAGATCGCCTCGATCTCCTTCATGGTGCCGCTCGGTCTCAACCAGGCCGTCACCGTGCGCGTCGGGCTGGCCCACGGCGCCGGCAATCCGGCAGGCGTTTCGCGCGCCGGCTGGACCGCCTTCGTCATCGGCGTCTCGTCCATGGCGCTGATGGCGCTGGTGATGGTGCTGTGGCCGCATCTGTTGATCAGCGCCTTCATCGATATGACCGATCCGGCGAACGCCAGGGTGATCGCGCTGGCCGTGTCGTTCCTGGCCTTTGCCGCGCTGTTTCAGATCTTCGACGGCGCGCAGGCCGTTGCCGCCGGCATGCTGCGCGGCCTGCACGACACCAAGCTGCCGATGATCTATGCCGCCATCGGCTATTGGGGCATCGGCCTGCCGCTCGGCGTGCTGCTCGCCTTCCATTTCGGCCTGCACGGCGTCGGCATTTGGATCGGCCTGGCGTCGGGCCTGGCGGTGGTGGCGGTGCTGCTGCTCGCACGCTGGCTGCGGCGGGACCGACTGGCGCCGCCACTGGTGTTCGGGCATTGAAACGGACAGCCGGTGGTTGCCGGCGTGATGTCCTTCCACTGTGGTTCGTCCGACGGCGCCTTCTGATCGGCCTGCGAAACCCGTCCGCCAAGCGCCCGAATCGGTCATCCTGATCTCGCCTTTAGGCCGTCTCCGCATCTTTGGCTGTGGCTGAGCCCTGAACGATCCGCGTCTTGCGCTGTTTACCAGCCGCAAAGTTCCGAACAGCATAGGCGCGGCTCAGGAACGGGATTCCCTTCGTTGCCGTAGTCGTGCATAGTGGTGCAGCATATCAGCATATCTTCCAAAGTGAGGTTTCCGTCAGCTTAGATGCGAAGACCATAGCCATTGAGATCTCACGCAGTGGCACAAGCCGGGGCTCTCGTGGAATAAGCCCTCGTTCGCCTCTTGGATGCGACGGAAACGAAACAATTTGCGCTCCCGCGCGTGCTGCGGACCGGACATGATGCAGACCGCTGAGCACGCCGCCCATATTCCTGAATGGGGCCCCGTCTGATGGAACACCGAGCCATGCAGATCGCGATGGGGGCACGCTGTGGATAGCAAAGGCCGTGCGCTCCTTGATCAGATATACAGTAGCTTTTCGGACCGGTCGGATGACCTCCTTGATGCGGTGTCAGAACCCGGTGCGCTTCGCGAACACGACAGCTCCGTTGAGCGCTGGACTGACCTCGGCGAATGGCTGGGCCTCGCTGAGAGACTTGGAGCCGAAAAGGTGCTCTTCGTTCGCGGCGATCCGGTCGCGGTGTTCACTGACGCCCGCAAGGCGCCGGATGAAGCAGCTCTGGGTGAGCTTTATCGACGTGCTTGGTGCATGTCAGAGCCGCGTTGCCTGTTCGTGGCGCTTCCGGACGAGCTTCGCATCTACGATCTCGATTTGCCGCCCAGGCGCGGAAGTCCCCCAAAAGACCCGTGGCGGGTGCTGTCCTCGGCTGCCGACGTGCTTAGCCTTACGCAAGAAATCGACGGATACGGTCCCGATCTGCAGGGGCTGATGGAAGTGGGCGGTTCTGCACCTGCGCGTGCTGACCGCCGGCTCATCGAGGACCTGAGGCATGTGCGTGCGCAGTTGGAGTCGACGGGCCTGTCTATGGCTGAGGCCCACGCGCTCATCGGTCGATCCATCCTCGTGCGGTATTTGGAGGATCGCGGAGTACTGACGCGAGGTTATTTTGAGCGGGTGGCTGGCAGACACGTTGCCTGGCAGCGTGCGCTCAACGCCGAGGGTGTCATACCCGTGCTTGGCCCACCGGGAAAGCAGCGTCTGTATGACAGGGTGCTCCGCGATGCCGGCTTCACGCACGCTTTGTTCGAGAGCTTGGCTCAAGATTTCAACGGTGACCTGTTTGCGCTTGGAGAGGCACGGGAGAAAAGGTTCGATCATGCCGCGTTGCAGCTGCTACGGGCATTTCTTCTTGGAGAAATACAAGCCGGGCAGCAGCCCCTCTTTTTCTGGGCCTATGATTTCGAAGTAGTTCCACTCGCACTTATCAGCAGCATCTACGAGCAATTCTATCACGACTCCCTCAGTCAAAAGACGAGCGACAAGGCCGCCTCGGGGCAAGGTGAAAGCAGCCGAGACTTTCATTCTAAGTCGAAGACATCCCTCATCGTCGAACACATTGAGGAGGTGCTTGAAGAGGATGCGCCTGAGGGAGACGAGCTTAAGCACGGCGCCGGTACTCACTATACGCCCGCAAACCTTGTTCATGATGCGCTGCGCCGCACCCTGACGCCAGCGTGTCTGGCGCTCAAACCGACGATCCTTGATCCGGCCTGCGGATCGGGCATCTTCCTCGTGGAGGCCTTTCGGCGGATCGTTCGCTACGAAGCACAGGAGCGAAAGCGAAAGCTGTCGCCCGACGAGTTACGCTATATTCTGCGGCATCGCATCTTCGGGGTGGAGATAAATGCGGAGGCCGCACGCGTAGCAGCCTTTAGCCTATATCTAGCGCTGCTGGACCAACAGGAGCCGCCCGACATCGCCTCGGGCGGTCCGCTGCCCCATCTCCTGCACAGTGGCATGCGCGGCGAGAGCCACTATGGCATTTTGCTGGTCTCGGACGCGTTTGCCCTTACCGTTGACGAGCAGCAGCTCCTTACCGAGCGTGTAAAGGCCAACAAGGCTTATAAAGGCCGTGCGGATGACAGGCGCTTACTCGCCAGCGGCGGAACACTAGATCTCTCTCTCGCCAGCTTCGACGTGGTGGTTGGGAATCCTCCCTGGCAAGAGGCGCCCTCCGAGAAGTCAATTCCCCGCCTTTGGGCCGCCGCATTCAAATTCCCCGCTGGCGAGGGATCGTATTCCCAGTTGTTCATTCATCGCGCCCTCACGATGCTTCGGGAAGGCGGGACCCTTGGCCTGCTCATCGGCATGAAGATATTCTGGAACGACCGGGATACCAGCAGAGGGTTTCGCCAGTCTCTCCTTGAGCGCGCGACGCTCAGGCAGGTTGTGAACATGGCGCATGTGCGGCGCGTATTTTTCGCCAAGGCTGTTGCGCCCTTCGCATTTCTTTTGGCCGAGAACCGGTCGCCGTCCCCTGATGAGAGGGTGGTGCTCTGGAATGCGAGGCGGGCGGGGCCCGTCGAGCGATTGCGGTCCATCGCCGCCGTTCCGCTCGACCGGCGGGTCGTGGCGCAACGCGACCTGGCAGACGGAGATCATCTTTGGAAAGTCTTCTGGTGGGGCGGGCATCACGATGCCGCGTTGGTGTCCAGACTTATGCTCGAGCGGTCGCTTGGGGAGGTCGTCAAGGGTACGGAGCCGAAGTCTCGCTACGGCTGGCAGCGTGGCAGCACCGCGCCGACGGGGAGGCTCGCGGTCCTGTTTGAGCTTAATAACAGAAAGGTTCAGCGCTTTGGTCCTTTAGACGACAGCTGGTTTCTCCCGCCGCCGACTGGAATCAAGCGGGATCCCGATCAGCGAATCTATGACGGGCAGCGTCTGGTTATCACCCATGGCGTCAGAGAACCGATCGGCCCTGTTGCCCGGCTCGAAAGCCAGGGATTCTCGTTCCGCCACAGCTTTTATTGCATTCCGCTACCGCATCTGTCTGAAACCGAGGCGAAACTGGCCCTCGGTGTGCTGTGGTCGTCGCTTGGTCGATATCTTCTGTTCATGACTGCTGGAAGCTGGGGCGGATGGCATGACAAGGTGACGGCGCGCGACCTGCTGCGCGTTCCTGTTCGGCTCAGGCCCTCCTGGGGCATGTCCAGATCGGAACACAACAACGCGGCAGCACGCATCGTGCGGGCGGTAGATCAGCTGCGCGAACTTCCACCGGTAACCCGTTCGACATCTGGCCTATTCGACATTCTTCCCCACAAAGAATCCGAAGAGCCGTGGGTATGCCAGCTCGACAACGCCATTTTCGACTTGTTTGAGTTATCTGAGGCAGAGCGGGACTTAGTGGAAGACTTCTGGGCCGAGAGCCACGACCTGTACTGGAAGGGGGCGGAAGCGAAATCGACAAACCGTCTGTCATTCCCCGAAGTCGCACATGGAACCCTCGCGGATCTCCCGGAGGCCCCGATACGCGAAGGATTGCAGCCTTATCTCCGTGCGTTTTTGGATACCTGGAACGCCCAACTGCCAAAGAGTTCCGAGCTGCATTGGCAGGCGATTGCCTCGCCGGCGCGAGACGCAATCGCGGTCGTGTTTGCCCTAACCGGTCCGCAGAGCGAAAAGAAGCAGGACGCCGACTTTTGGCGATCCGTCGTCGCGCGTTGCGCAAAGGCTCTTGACCAACCGCTCTCGCCGGCTTTCTACACGAAGCGCGCCATCAGGACAGTATCGGCAGACAGTTTTATCATCATCAAACAAAATGCACGACGACTATGGACCGCGAGCACTGCGCGTGAGGACGCAGAAGCGTTATTCTTTCAGCTGGCTTCGCGTGCCAATGGGTGACCGCGAATGACCGGGTTGGCCGCTATTGCGATCAATTTGTGGCCCTCGTTCGTCGAGAAGGTCGAGGATGTTGTTCGTGCGGGCCTTGAGAGTCTCGCGGCTGCGGCGGACGACAGCGGCTTCGGCACCTCGTGCGAAAACGATCTCAACCGTGATCTGTTTTTCCGAATGCATCGCATTGCCGCTGAAAGGCAGAAGGCGCTATTCAATATGCTTCCGCGCCCGACACTGAGCCACGAACATACATGGACACTCGCGCCAATGGCTGAGGCCAATAATCAACCGAGCCCGGACGACCCAGAAAGAACGCCGCGTGAGAATAAGCGCCCAGACTTTCAGTGGAGCTTTCAGGACGATCAGGCAGAGGATCTTGGTCGCGCGACACGGGCATACGTCGTCGAGTGCAAGCGCCTAGGTCAGGCGATCGGAACATGGGCATTGAACGCGAACTATGTCGCCCATGGGGTCAACCGATTTGTCGATCAATCTCACCTCTATGGAAAGGACGACATCGGAGGTGCCATGATCGGTTATGTTCAGTCGATGGATGTCCATCCGATCTGGAGTGAAGTGACGCAACAACTCGCTCAAGCAGGCCTCACGGCACTCCCTAAACCCGGTCCATTTTCCGGATCCTCAGTACTGCATTTTGCGTCACATGATCTGACCCGGTTAGGTGCGGTATCACCCTTTGAACTTCATCACTTTTGGGTCGACCTCCGGTCATCAACTTGAGATGGAGCTGCTCGAGGATTTTTCCGCGCTAGTTTCCTTTGGCTCATTCAAAGATTGCGGTGACACTGCACTTCGCCACCCGAGCGGGCAGGCCGACCACTGAACAGTTCGAAGGTGTGACGTTGTTGATGGCGTTGGAGCCCTGACCAATTCTCTAGAGGTGCTATCGCATGAATGCAATCAGCTCCCGTCCGACGACATCGCGCCGAGCAGCCTGCGTATATCGCCGAACCTGGCGATCGAGCCGAACACCAGTGCCGCCACCGCGACGAAGAACACCGACACCGAAGCCATGGTCGGTGTGTAGCCGTAGCGCAGCGCGTTGAAGATCTTGATGGGCAGCGTCTCGGTGGTGAAGCCGATCGTCATGTAGGCGACGATGTATTCGTTGAGCGACAAGACGAAGGCGAAGGCGTAGCCCGAGACGAGGTAGGGCAGGATCAGCGGCAGCACCACGGTCTTCAGCACCGTGCGGTCGTCGGCGCCCATGGTGGCGGCGGCCTCTACCAGCGAGCGGTCGATCGAGGCAAAGCCCAGCGACAGCGTCACCAGCGGCAGCGTCACGAAGAAGATGGCGTGGCTGATTATGGCGGTGAAGAACTGGCCGAACAGCCCGACCGTCGCCCAGAAGGAGAGGAAGCCGAGCGCGGTGATGACCGGCGGCAGGATGAAGGGGGCAAGCCCCAGCACCTGGAAGATGTTCGCCCATGGCGCGATGCGCCGCCACAGGAACCAGGCCAGGGGCAGCGCGACCGCCACGGCAATGGCCGCCGAGCAGACGGCCAGCGTCACCGAATGGATCAGCGCCAGCCGCCATTCCGGATCGGTGAAGATCTGGGCGTACCAGGCGAGCGAGAAGCCGACCGGGGGGAAGCTGAGCTCCTGCCGCGAATTCACCGACACGCCGGCGACGACGATCAGCGGCGCCGCCAGGAACAGCGCGACGATGGTGAAATAGACACGGCGCAGCAAGGTCGCGGTCATAGGGCGTTCTCCCTTCGTCCGACGAGCAGTGTCAATCCGACCAGCGCCAGCGAGATCAGCACCAGGAACACCGCCATTGCGGCCGCGAACGGCATGTTGGACTGGTAGATCGCCTGGTCGGTGATCAGCACCGACAGCGTCCAGTGCTGCGGCCGTCCCAGAATCTGCGGCAGCAGGTAGGAGCCGAGGGCGAACACGAAGACCATGATCAGCGTCGCCACGATGGTGTTTCTGAGCGCCGGCGCGACGACGTTGAAGAAGGCGCGGATCGGCGAGGCGCCGAGCGTGCGCGCGGCCTCGAGCAATGTCGGATCGAGGCGCACGAGGGCGGGGTACAGCACCAGGATCGTATAGGGCAGCGCCTGGTAGACCATGCCGGTCAGCACGGCGCCAAAAGTCGGCAGCAACGCCACCGGCTTGTCCATCAGCCCGATCGCCACGAACAGATTGGTGATGCCGGCGGTGCGCGAAAACAGCGTCGACCAGGCAAAGCCGATGATGACCTCCGACAGCGATAGCACCGATAACAGGCCGACCAGCCACAGCGTCTGCACGCGGCGCGGCCGGCGGGTCAAAAGGTAGGTGAAGGGAAAGGCGATGGCCACGCAGCAGACGGCGACCAGCACGGCCAGCAGCAGCGAAAAGCCGAGCACGCCGCCGAAGAACACCGACAGGAAGCGGGCGTAATTGTCGAACACGAAATCCGGCGTGTAGAAACCGGACGGGTTGCGCTTGAAGAAGCTGACCGCGATCATCGTCGAGAAGGGCACGACGAAGAAGACGACCAGCATCAGCGCCGGAAAGAACAGCGGCGTGTAGTCGGCTATCGACTTCGGGGCTTCGCGTCTCATGCGCCGAGCACCACGCAGCTTGCCGGCGGCAATGTTACGCCGACCTTGGCGCCGACCGGCACGTCATGCCGCTCGCGCGGCGTCGTCACCGCAATGATGCTGGTGCCGCCGACGTCGACGAAGGTCTCGATGGTGCCGCCGAGATCGCGCACGAAACTCACCTCGCCGGTGATGGCCGAGCCGCCGGGGCTGCCGAGATGCACATCCTCCGGGCGAACCGAAACAGACGCTTTGGTCTGACCCGCCGGCATGGCAAGGCCCGGAATGGCTGTGCCCAGAATGGTGGTGCGCCCGGTGCTGTCGATCTCGGCCGGCAGCAGATTGGTGATGCCGATGAAGTCGGCGACGAAGGCGTCGGCCGGCTTGCGGTAGATCTCGATGGGCGGCGCCGCCTGCAGGATCCTACCGTGGCCCATGACGACGACCAGGTCGGCCATGGTCATGGCTTCGCGCTGGTCGTGGGTGACGACGATGGTGGTGATGCCCAACCGCTGCTGCAGCTGCCGCAGTTCCACCTGCATGGCCTCGCGCAGTTTGGCGTCGAGCGCCGACAGCGGCTCGTCGAGCAGGAACAGCTTTGGTGACAGCGCCAGTGCCCGGGCGATCGCCACGCGCTGGCGCTGGCCGCCCGACAGTTTGGCCACCGGGCGGTCGGCAAAGCCGGTCAGATGGATCAGGCCCAGCAACTCGTCGACGCGTTTCTTCTGCTCCTCCTTCGAGGCGCCGCGAATGCGCAGCGCATAGGCGATGTTGTCGCCGACAGAGAGATGCGGAAACAGCGCCAGCGACTGGAACACCATGCCGAGATTGCGCTTGTGCGTCGGCAGCGGGGTGATGTCCTCGCCGTCGAGCACGATGGCGCCGCTGGTCGGCTCCTCCAGCCCGGCGATCATGCGCAGCAGCGTGGTCTTGCCGCAGCCCGACGGGCCGAGCAGGCACACGAACGTGCCGTGCGGCACGTTGAGCTGCACATTGTCGACGGCGGCGAAGTTGCCGAATTTTTTGGTGACGGCGTTGATGTCTAGTCCGGACATGCTCATCCCTCTCAGGCTGTGCGCTGGAGCAATTCCAGGAAAAGTGTGTAACGGTTTTCCGTCCGGAATTGCTTACAAACAAGAAAGTTGGAGTAGGTCGCCGTTTCCATGAAACGGTGAACTGCTCTAACGGGCCGCCGGAAGAGGTCCGGCGGCCGATCAGTTTTTAAGCGGATCGAACGGCTCAGCCGACGATGAGCTCGGTCCACTTCTGGTTGATCCAGTCGGCCTTCGACGTATAGAGGTCGTAGCGCGGAATGATCGGATCGATATCCGACGACACCGCGGCGAACTCTTCCGGCTTGAGATCAAGCACCTCCTTCTTCAGCGTCGGCGTGGTGCCGACCTTGCGCGACATCAGGCCCTGCATTGACGGCTGGCTCATATAGTCGATGAATGCATGTGCCTCGTCGACCTTGGTCGAGGCGCGCGACAGCACCCAATTGCCGGAGTCCTGGATGCCGCCTTCCTTCGGGAAGGTCGAGCGGACATGGAAGCCGTCGGCGACCGCGAGGCCGGTGACGTCGTGATAATACTGGCCCATCGGGATCTCGCCCGACTTCAGCGCCTGCTCGAACTGCGCCTCGTCGCGATACCACAGCCGGACATTCGGCTTGAGCTCGGCGAGCTTTTCGAACGCCTTGTTCAGTCCGTCCTCGGTGTCGAGCGCATTGGTGCCGCCCATGAAGGTCTTGGCCGTCACTTCGAGCAGGAACGAGTTCGAGGCAAGCGCCAGCAGGCCGAGCTTGTCCTCATTGGCCTTGTCCCACAGCGTCTCCCATGAGGTCGGCGCATCCTTGTAGACATCGGTGTTGGAGACCAGCGTGATCCACCAGGCGACGGCGCCGATGCCGGCGACCCGGCCATCCGGATATTTGTTGACGAAGCGCGGCAAGAGGTCGTTGTAGTGCTTGAACTTCGACGTATCGAGCGGCGTCCACAATTCGGTCGACTGGCCCTTCAGCGTCGAGGTCTGCGACATCATCGAAAGGTCGGCCGGCGCCTGGCCGGCCTTGGACGCTTGTTCGAGCTGCACCAGCCAGGCTTCGCCGGTCGGCTCGGCGACCGATTCCACTGCAATGCCGGTGGCCTTGGTGAAATCGGGGAAGACGTGCTCGTCGAAGGATTTCTTGAAATAGCCGCCATAGACGCCGACCTTCAGCGACTTGTCCTGCGCGCGCAGGATCGACGGCATGGCGAGCACGCCGGCTGTAGCGAGGCCCGCACCAAGCACGCCGCGCCGTGTCAGGGATTTTCCAATCAGTCTGTTCATCTGGTTTCTCCTCAGTTGATGCCGTTCTATTCCGGCAGGTTCCCTTCACGCACTGTCGCCGCCTGGCGTCAGTGGGCCGCCGCTCGTTGTTCGAGCGTACGGGCGTATTGCGTCAGTGGAAAGCACATGACGAAGAAGATCAGCGCCACCAGCCCGTAGACCTTGAACGGTTCGAAGGTGGCGTTGTTGATGGCGTTGGAGGTTCTGACCAGCTCCTCGAAGCCGATGATCGAGGTCAGCGCCGTCGACTTGATCAACTGCACCAGGAAGCCGACGATCGGCGCCCTTGTGATCGAGAACGCCTGCGGCAGGATGATCAGCCTGAGCTCCTGCAGGCGGTGCAGGCCAAGGCTGGCGCCGGCATCCCACTGTCCCAGCGGCAGCGCATCGACGCCGCTGCGCCAGATCTCGGCCAGATAGGCGCTGGCGAAGAAGGTCAGGCCGAGCACCGCTGCCGTCCATGGCTCGATGCGCAGGCCGAGCATCGGCAGGCCGAAGAACATCAGGAACAGCTGCATCAACAGCGGCGTTCCCTGGAACAGGGCGATGTAGCCGGAAGCGACCCGCTGGCTCCATTTATTCTCTGCGATCCTGAAGAACAGCACGATCAGCCCGACCAGCGCCCCGCCGACGAAGGCGGCCAGTGACAACAGCACCGTCCAGCGGGCGGCGAGCAGCAGATTGCGAACGATGTCCCAGAGGGTGAATTCGATCATGTGACACCTGCCCCCAACACGCGGCGCCCGCCTGTGACCAGCAGCCGGCGCAAGGCCATGGACAGGACGAGGTAGACCAGGGTCACGACGAAATAGGTTTCGAAGGACCGGAAGGTGCGGGCTTGCAGCATGTCGGCCTCATAGGTCAGCTCGCGCACGGCGATCTGCGACACCACGGCCGATTCCAGCATCATGATGACGATCTGGCTGGTCAGCGCCGGATAGATCACCTTGAGCGCCTGCGGCAGCACGATCTTGACAAACACCTGGCGTGGCCGAAGCCCGAGTGCCAAGGCGGCTTCCGTCTGTCCGCCGGGCACGGCATCGAGACCGGCGCCGACGATTTCAATGGTGTAGGCCGCCATGTTGAGCGTCATTGCCAACATGGCTGCCAGGATCGGATCGAGCCTTATGCCGAGGCTGGGCAGTCCGAAGAAGATGAAGAACAGCTGCACCAGGAACGGCGTGTTGCGCATCACCTCGACATACACCGCGATGGCGCGCTTCACGAATACCGGGCCGTTGCGCCGGCCGGCAGCGCCCAGGATGCTGAGCAGCGTGCCCACGAGCGTGGTCACGACGATCAACAGGATCGTCGTGGCCGCGCCGCGCGCGATGTCGCCCACAGCACCTGGGAGCCAGGCAAAAGCCACGAGAACTCAATCCTTGAGGTTGTCGGGATTGAGCGGCGTCTTCAGCCAGACCTTCGAGCTCTCGTCGAGCTTGCCGTTGGCCAGCATCTTGGCAACCGCATCATTGACCGCCGTCTTCAGCCGGTCCTCTTTCTTGTTGAGGCCGATATGCGAAGGCGAGGTCAGAAGCTGGAACTTCTGCTCCGGCTTCAGCGCGTCCTGCTTGGCCAGCACCTGGGCGCCGACATCATTGCCGACCACCATCAGCTGGGTCTGGCCGGAGATGAAGGCCTGGATGACGGAATTGTAGTTGTCGAAGCGCTTGATGTCGGCCGATGACGGCGCCGCTTCGGTCAACGACGTATCCTCGAGCGTGCCGCGATTGACGGCGATCGACTTGTCGGCGAGATCTTCCTTGCCTTTGATCGAAAGCGCTGCCGGACCGATGACGGCGATGTAGTAGGGCGCATAGGCGGCGGCGAAATCGATCACCTCCTCGCGCTCCTTGGAATAGCCGACGCTCATCAGGATATCGACGCGCTTGTCGGTGAGATACGGGATGCGGTTCTGGCCGGTGACGCTGACCAGATTGAGCTTCACCTTGAGTGAATCGGCGATCGCCTGCGCGACGTCGACGTCGTAACCCTTGATGCTCATATCGGCGCTGGCCGAGGAGAAGGGCGGAAAGTCGGAGAAGATGCCGACATTGATGGCGCCGGCCTTGGTGATGTCGTCGACGGCGTCGGCATTGGCCGGGGAGGCGAAGCCGAGGCCGGCGAGCATCAGCGCGGCGGCGATGGTTGATTTCATTTGGATTGTCATTGGTATTCCCCTTCTGGAAGCTTGTTTGTTTTGGAAACGGCCGCCGGCTCCAGCGCGGCGGCCGCCTTTGCATGTGAAATCCGTCAGGCCCCCTTGCCGGTGATCGCCGGGCTGAACACCATCAGGCTCAGGATCTCGAACAGGACCTGGGCGCCGACATGGGCGGTGTTGGTGGTCGCGTCATATTGCGGCGCCACCTCGACGACATCGCCGCCGACAATGTTGAGACCTTTCAAGCCGCGCAGCAGTTCGAGCACCTCGCGCGTCGTCAGGCCGCCTATTTCCGGCGTGCCGGTACCCGGCGCGAAGGCCGGATCGACACTGTCGACGTCGAAGGAAATGTAGGTCGGGCCGTCGCCGACTATTCTGCGCGCCTTCTCGATGATGGCCGGGATGCCGAGACCCGTCACCTCTTCGGCATGCACGACCGTCATGCCGGATTCATAGGTGAACTCCCACAGATACTCCGCCGAGCCGCGGATGCCGATCTGGATAGTGCGGGTCGGGTCGAGCACGCCGTCCAGCACCGCGTTGCGGAACGGTCCGCCATGATGGAACTTGGTCATGTCGAACAGCCCGCTTGTGTCGCAATGGGCGTCGATATGGATCATGCCGACCGGCGCCTTTTTGCCGACCGCCTTCAGGATCGGATGGCTGATCGAGTGGTCGCCGCCGACCGAAAGCGGCAGCACGCCGGCATCGACGATCTGGTTGGTGCGGCGCTCGATGTCTTCGTGGCTGACCTCCAGCCGGTAGCGGCTGCGGAACGGCGTATCGCCGATGTCGGCGACGCGCAGCTCATGCGTCGGCGCGCATTCCAGCACATGATTGTAAGGGCCGATGCGCTCGATGGCGCGCAGCGCCCTTGGCCCGAAGCGCGAGCCGGGCCGGTTGGTGACGCCGAGATCCATCGGCACGCCGATGATCGCCACCTGCAAATCGCCGAAATCCGGATTGTCGGCAGCGATTTCACGGTAGGGCGCGGCGAGGAAGGTGGGGATGCCGGCATAGGGCGCCAGCCTTGTGCCGCTCTTGGAGAAGATCTTGTCCGCGACCTTGCGGAACTTCGGGTCGAACATCTCGCCGCCATGGCTCTCGCCATACTTGCGGCGCAAGGCTTCCAGCTTGCCTCTGTCATAACCCATGTCGGTCTCCTCCTGCGGGCTGATGCATGCGGCCGTGGCGACATCTGCGAACTGACCATCATCCGGCCGGGTCGCTGTCCCGCTGGCTGCCTGTAGATTTCACGTCATTGATGCTGTTGACCTGCCAAAGTGTCCGGCAGCCGCATTGAAAAATCAATTGATATTGTTACGGTGCTGATTGTGAGAAAATCTCACAGAGTATCCGGTTGCTCATGGCCAAGCGTCTGCCCCCCTTGAATCCCTTGCGCGCCTTCGAGGCGACGGCGCGGCATGCCTCGCTGACCAAGGCGGCGAGTGAGCTCAACGTCACCCACGGCGCAATCAGCCACCAGATCAAGGCGCTCGAGCAATCACTCGGCGTAAAACTGTTCGAACGCACCGGACAGCGGGTAAAGCTCACCCCGCACGGCGCCGAATTGCTGCCGGCGGTCTCGACCGCCTTCGACGGCATCGCCGCCGCCACCCAGCGCATGACCAGGCCAGCGAGCGCCGGTACGCTGTCGGTCTCCTGCGTGCCGGCGCTGCTGCTTCTGTGGATGACGCCGCGGCTCGGCAGCTTCATGGCGCAATATCCTGATATCAGGTTGACGCTGATCCCGTCCAACGACCCCAAGGACATCCGCGCCCCACAGGTCGATGTCTGCGTGCTCTATGGCGACGGCAGCTGGACCGATTGCTGGATGCGCAAATGGTCGGGCCTCGAACTGTTCCCGGTGGTCAGCCCGACGCTGATCAACAACCGGCCGCTCCGCATCTGCCGGGATCTTGCTGGCCATGTCATCCTGCATGGCGATGATGGCCGCGAATGGCACACCTGGCTGGCCGCCGCCGATGGGCTCGACCTCGAACGTGGCCGCCGCCACCATCTCGGCGACGCCCGTACGGCGATCGAAGCCGCGGTGCACGGACATGGCGTGGCGCTCGGCGATTCCGTCACCGCCAGCATGCTGCTCGCCAGGGGCCTGCTGGTGGCGCCGTTCAGCCTGTCGGTGCCGGCGGTCGATGATTTCTACGTCGTCTGCCGCAACGAGATGCGTTCGGCGCCTATCGTGCAATTGTTCGTCGACTGGCTGTTTGCCGAAAAGGAACAGGCCGACAGCCGGGCCGACGCGCCGGTGGCCGGCCGCATCGGCAGCCGCAGGAAGCGTCCGGCGCTGCGGGTGGTGGGCGCCAAGAGTTGAGGCTGGACCTGAGCGGCTGCTTTTTGTCGGGCCAGCCCGGAAAGCGGGAGGCGCTTTCAAAAATTCAATGCTAATAAGCTCTTGCCCGGCAATTCCAGGAAAACTGTGCGGCGGTTTCCCGTCCGGAATTGCGTAGGAAAGACGTGAGCAGCGAAGGCGACGGCAGGACATGGCAAGAACTGATATAGCGCGGCGCGTCTACAACCACACCTGGAAGCTGGACCCGATCGTCCGCAGCCTGCTCGACACCGATTTCTACAAGCTTCTGATGCTGCAGATGATCTGGGGCATGTACCCCAAGGTCGACGCCACCTTTTCACTGATCAACCGCACTACCTCGGTGCGGCTTGCCGACGACATCGACGAAGGCGAATTGCGCGACCAGCTCGACCATGCCCGCACGCTGCGCTTCTCCAAGAAGGAGATGATCTGGCTTGGCGGTAACAATTTCTATGGCCGCAAGCAGATCTTCGAGCCGGAATTCCTCGCCTGGCTGGAAGGTTTTCGGCTGCCCGACTACGAGCTCTCCAAGCGCGACGGTCAGTACGAGCTCTCCTTCAGCGGTCCCTGGATGTACACCACCCTGTGGGAAATCCCGGCGCTGGCGATCATCAATGAGCTTCGTTCCCGCGCCGCCATGCGCGCCTTCGGTCCCTTCGCGCTTGACGTGCTCTATGCACGCGCCAAGGGGAAGATGTGGGCCAAGACCGAACGCTTGAAGGCGCTGCCCGGCATCCGCATCTCCGATTTCGGCACCCGCCGCCGCCATTCCTTCCTGTGGCAGCGCTGGTGCGTCGAGGCGCTCAAGGAAGGCATTGGCGAAGCCTTCACCGGCACCTCGAACGTGCTGCTGGCGATGGACAACGACCTCGAAGCGCTCGGCACCAACGCGCATGAATTGCCGATGGTTTTTGCCGCCCTCGCCAAGTCGGAAAAGGAATTGAAGGAATCACCCTACAAGGTGCTGCAGGACTGGCAGCGCTATTACGGCGGCAACCTGCTGATCGTGCTGCCCGACGCTTTCGGCACCGCATCCTTCCTGCGCGACGCCCCGGACTGGGTCGCCGACTGGACCGGCTTCCGCCCCGACAGCGCGCCGCCGATCGAAGGCGGCGAAAAAATCATCGACTGGTGGCGCGAGAAGGGCAAGGACCCCAGGCAGAAGCTGCTGATCTTCTCCGACGGTCTCGAGGTCGAAACCATCGAGGAGACCTACAGGCACTTCAAGGGCAAGGTGCGCATGTCCTTCGGCTGGGGCACCAACCTCACCAACGATTTCGAAGGCTGCGCGCCGACCGAAACCAACAGCCTGGATGCGATATCGCTGGTCTGCAAGGTGACGGAGGCCAATGGCCGGCCGGCGGTGAAGCTGTCGGACAATCCGGCGAAAGCGACGGGCGACAAGAAGGAGATCGAGCGCTATCTCCGGATTTTTGGGGCGAAGGATCGCGTGGAGCAGCTGGTCAAGGTTTGAGGGTCGGCGGGTGCCCTGCTGGACGAAATGGAAATCGCGATAGCGTGAGTTCCCGCCCACCCCCCTCTGTCCTGCCGGACATCTCCCCCGCAAGGGGGGAGATTACCCCGTCATCTCCGCCTTCGCTAATCTCCGACGTTGCAAAGGAAGCGCCGGCAGGGCAACTGCCAATCTCCCCCCTTGAGGGGGAGATGTCCGGCAGGACAGAGGGGGGCGTCGTAGAGCGCGGCTGTCACCGGCCAACCCTTATCACCACCACCCTCACACTCCTCCCCACCCCCGCCCTCGCGCACGCCTCCGACCGCGGTCACGTCCTCCTCCTGCCGACCGGCTACTACATCGCCGGCGGCGCGCTTGCCATCGCGGTAAGCTTCCTCGTTCTCGCCCTGCTGCCACCCGCAACCCTCCACCGCTTCTGGCGCCGCCGCCTGCCGCTCTTCCCATTCGCCGACACCCCTCGCACAATCATCAGCCTCATCTCCTTTGCCGGCTTCGCAACGCTCAACGCCGCCGGCCTGTTCGGCAGCCGCGATCCGCTCTCCAATCCGCTGCCGCTAACCATCTGGACGCTGCTCTGGGTCGGCCTTGCCATCGCGCAAGGCCTGTTCGGCGATCTCTGGTCATGGCTGAACCCATGGTATGGCCCGTGGCGGATCGTAAGCCGCCTGTCCGAGCTTCGTGGCGGTGAGGGACAGGAATCGCGTTTGCCTTCATGGCTCGGCTGCTGGCCAGCCGTTATCCTGTTCTTCGCCTTCGCCTGGTTCGAGCTGATCGACCCGGCGCCCGACGACCCGGCGCGGCTGGCCTATGCCGCCGGCCTCTACTGGTTGCTTACCTTCATCGCCATGCTCGCCTTCGGCTACCGCGATTGGAGCCGGCGCGGCGAATTCCTGACGGTGTTCTTCGCCATGGTGGCGCGCTTCGCCCTTGTCGAGCGCGATGAACACGGGCGGCTCGCTCTCTGCTGGCCGGGCTCAAAACTGCTCGGCGCGGCACCCCTGCCGGCAAGCGGCATCGCTTTCCTGCTGCTCAGCCTGTCATCGGTGTCCTTCGACGGCCTGTCGAAAACCTTCTTCTGGCTCGGCCTGTTCGGCATCAACCCGCTGGAATATCCCGGCCGCACCGCGCTCATCGGGATTAGCAGCTTCGGCCTCGTGCTGACCTTCGTCCTGCTGGCGGCGGCATTCCTGCTGGCCGTCATACTCGGCCAGCGCCTTGCCGGCAGCCGACATTCCCACGGCGAGGCCGCCGGGCTGCTGGTCTGGTCGATCGTACCGATCGCGCTCGCCTATCATGTCGCGCACTATGTGACGGCGCTGCTGGTCGACGGCCAGTATGCGATCGCCGCTCTGTCCGACCCGTTCGCGCTGGGATGGGACCTGTTCGGCGCCGCCGACATGCAGATCGAGGCCGGCATCGTCGCCGGGGCCGACTCCGCCTGGTGGCTGTGGAACCTGCAGGCCGGCATCATCATCGCCGGGCACATGCTGGCGGTGCTCGTTGCCCATGGACTGGCCTGGCGACTGCACCAGGTGCCATCGCGCGCCGCCCTCAGCCAGTTGCCGCTCACCATGCTGATGATTGCCTACACGATCTTCGGCCTGTGGTTGCTTGCCACGCCGACGGCCGGATGAGACAAGCTGATCCACATGCCTTTGCGGAAAGCCCGCTTGCAAGCTCTGTGCTTTGGTGATTTAGTTTGTACACATGCAATTTCTGCCCCTCCTGCAAGGGAGTGGCCTTGCCTCGTTACAGACAGTCAAAACTCAAAAACAGGGGAACTGCCGTGACTGACAAGAATGGGTTTTTCGATCTCTCCAAATCCACCCTTAGCCGCCGCACCGCGCTGAAAGGTCTCGCCGCCGGCGCCGGGTTGACGCTCGCGCCCGGCTTCGTCCGCTACAGCCAGGCGCAGAGTTCAGCGCCAATCAAGATCGGCTTCCAGTCGCACCGCACCGGCATCGGCGCCGCCTATGGCCGCTGGTATGAAAAGACCAGTGCCGCGGCGGTCAAGGCGATCAACGACGCCGGCGGCATCAACGGCCGGCCTGTCGAACTGGTGATCGAGGATGACGGCACCGATCCCGGCCGTGGCGCCGAGGTGGTCGGCAAGTTCGCCACCCAGCACAAGACCGACATCGTCTTCGGCACGCTGTTCTCGCATGTGGTGATCGGCTCGGCGCCGGCCGCCGGCGAAAACAAGATCCCGTATTTCGTCGTCAGCGAAGGCCACCACGTCGCTTCGACCAAGCTCAACCGCTATGTCTTCCAGCCTGGCATCACCGATGTGAAGAGCCAGATCCAGTCGATGGCGCCGTGGATCGCGGCCAATGCCGGCAAGAAGGTGACGCAGATCTTCCCGGATTTCGCCTTCGGCTACGACCATCGCGACTACCTGCCGCCGGCGCTGAAGGCGCAAGGCGCCGAGGTCATCGCCCAGATCGCCATCCCGCCGACAGAGTCGTCTTTCACGAAATACTTCCCGCAGATACCCGCCGAGACCGAAGTCATCTACCACGTGATGGTCGGCCCGGCCGTGCTCACCTTCGTCAAGGAACTCGGCGAGTTCTACGGCTCCAACCGGCCGCAACTGTTCGGCTTCATCGATTCGCTCGAAGCCACCGACATCAACAGCCCCGGCCTCGAATTTTTGGACGGCAGCCATTTCTGGGAAGGTTCGCCGCGCTATGCGCAGGCCAATGACTCGGCCGCGCAGAAAGCCTACCGCGCCGCCGTTGGCATCGACGAAAATGGCGCTGCCGTCGGCGACCCCAAGGACGTCTCCACCGCCGCCCACATGTTCGGCTGCTGGGAGACGCTCTATGTCGTCAAGAAGGCGATGGAAGACGCCGGCTACAAGGGCCTGGAAGACCGCGCCAAGCTGGTCGAGGCGACCGAGGCGCTGACCGAATTCGCCGAAGGGCCGGAGCATCCGCAGGGGCCGAAGACCTTCAACGGCAAGATCCACCAGTGTTTTGGCATCCAGAACATCTCCAAGGTCGAAGGTGGCAAGCTGAATGTCGTCCACAAGACCAAGATCGAGGACGGGCTTTACGAGGCCGAAGGGGATTATACGACGCAGGCGCTGTGAGGCGCCTTACCCTCCCCCTTGTGGGGAGGGTCGGCACGCAAGCTTCGCACTTTTGCGAAGCTTGCGAGACGGGGTGGGGGTCGCGACGGCCCGTGCCCAACCCCCACCCGACCGCTGCGCGGTCACCCTCCCCACAAGGGGAGGGTAAGGGCGCCCTGAATGCATTTCGGACCCCACCTCCTCCTCGCCGCCCTCGAAGGCCTTGTCACCTCTGCCGTGTTGGCGCTGACGGCGCTTGGGCTGTCGCTGGTGTTCGGCGTCATGCGCGTCGTCAACGTCGCCCATGGCGAGTTCTTCATGCTGGGCGCGGTGCTGGCCTGGGCGATCTCGACGGCGATACCCGGCCATCCCACGCTCGGCTTCCTGGCGGCGCTGGTGATTGCGCCGCTGATCGTCGGCGCCATTGCGCTGGTAGCCGAGCGGCTTGTGCTGCGCCGGCTCAATTACAATCCGGAAGCCACCATCGTCGCCACGATCGGCATGCTCTACATCATCCAGCAGCTGGCGTTGAGCTTCTATGGCCCGGAAGCGCGCCCGGTGGAGCCGCCCTTCAGCTACCGCATCCTTTTGCCCTGGTTCGGCTATTCCGGCTACAAGCTGTCGATCATTGCCGCTTCGGCCCTTCTGCTCATCGCCACCTGGCTGGTGCTGACGCGCACCAAGATCGGCCTCATCATGCGCGCCACCCAATATGACAGCGAGACGGCGCAGGCCTTCGGCATTCCGGTCGACCGCGTCTATGCCGGCGTCTTCGGGCTCGGCGCCATGCTGGCGGCCATCGCCGCCGTGCTGATCGTGCCGATCAGTCAGGCGCATTATCTGATGGGACAGGACCCGCTGCTGTTGTCCTTCATCGTCGTCATCATCGGCGGCCTCGGCTCGCTGCGCGGCACCGTCGTCGCCGCCGTGCTGATCGGCCTGTCCGACGGCATCATCTCGGTGTTCTTTTCGCCGACTTTGGCCAAGATCATCGCCACGCTGCTGGTGGCCATGGTGCTGGTATTCCGGCCGCAGGGCCTGTTCGGGCAGGCGTCGCGATGAGCGAAGCTTCGCCGGCAAAAGCCTATGCATTGCATCTCGGCGTCATCGCGCTACTGTTTGCGCTGAGCTTCGTCCTGCCCGACTACCATCATGGCCTGCTAGCCCGCATCATGGTGCTGGCGGTGTTCGCCATGGGCTACAACATGCTGTTCGGCTATGTCGGCCTGCTCAGCCTCGGCCACGCCATGTTCTTCGCCGCCGGGCTCTATGGCGCTGGTCTCGCGGTCATCCATCTCGGCTGGAGCGTGCCTTTGGCTTTCCTCGCCGGTATCGCCTGCGGCGCGCTGCTGGCACTGGTGATCGGCCTGCTGGCGCTGCGCACCACCGGCGTCGCCTTCATGATCGTCACCATGATGTTCGCGCAGGTGTTTTACCTCGTCATCCTCTATTTCGCCGCCTGGACCGGCGGCGACCAGGGTCTGGTCGTGCCGCAGCCGGCGCGGGTTCTGGCCTTCGGCGCGACATCGCTCGACCTAACCAACCCGACCGTGCGCTACATGAGCGCGCTGGCGCTGTTCTCGGTCGTGCTGCTGATCACCCTCGCCATCGTCCGCTCCCGCTATGGCCGCGTGCTGGTCGCGGTGCGCGAGAACGAGGAGCGCACGAAAATGCTGGGCTACGACACCTTCTCCAACAAGCTCATTGCGGTCGTCGTCTCCGGCACCATCTGCGCCGCCTCGGGTGCGGCCTATGCGCTGCTGTTCGGCTATGTCGGCTCGAGCTTTGCCTCGGTGCAGTATTCCATCCTGCCGCTGCTCTGGGTGCTGCTCGGCGGCGCCGCCACGACGCTGGGTGCGCTGCTTGGCACTGTGTTCATGTACTATGTCATCGACACCGCCAGCGGTTACACCTCCGCCTATCTCCTGATCGTCGGTATTGCGCTCATCCTTCTGGTGCTGTTTTTCCCCAAAGGCATTCTGGGCACCATCCGCCAGCGCTGGCTCGGGTGGCTGCCATGATGCCGTTGCTGACCACCAAAGGCCTGGCGCGCAGTTTCGGCGGCCTGCGCGCCGTCGACGGTGTCGATTTTCAGCTGATGCCGGGCGAGATCCGCGCCGTCATCGGCCCCAATGGCGCCGGCAAAACCACCTTCGTCAGCCTGGTCAGCGGCCGCATTCAGCCATCATCCGGCATGATCGTCTTCGACGGCGCCGACATCACCAGCCAGCCGGCCTATCTCAGGGTGCGCCGGGGCATCGCCTACACCTTCCAGATCACCAGCGTCTTCGCCAACCTCTCTGCCTACGATAATGTCGCGTTGCCGGTGCAGCGCACGCTGACCGATGGCCGCTCGAAAGGTGCGGTGCGCACCGGCGTCATGGCCGCGCTGGAACGCACCGGACTTGCCGGCCGCGCCCATATGCCGGCCGGCCAGCTTTCCTACGGCCATCAGCGCCTGCTGGAAGTGGCAATGGGCCTGGCGCTGAAGCCGCGGCTTTTGATCCTCGACGAGCCGACGCAAGGGCTGGCCGACAGCGAGATCGACAATTTCATCGAACTGGTGCGCGAGATCGCCAAGAGCGCCACCGTGCTCCTGATCGAGCACAACATGCCTGTCGTCATGCAACTGGCCGACCGCATCACGGTCTTCAACGCCGGCAGGATCCTGGCCGAAGGCACGCCCGAACAGGTCCGCGCCAACACACAGGTGCAGGAAGCCTATCTGGGAACGGCGGCATGAGCGAAGCCCCCAAGACTGAGGCCCACGAGACTGAGGCCCACGAGACTGAAGCGCTGACCATCTCCAGGCTCGACTGCTTCTATGGCGAGGTTCAGGTGCTTTACGAGCTTGATCTCGTGCTCAACAAGGGCGAGGTGCTGTGCCTGTTCGGTCGCAACGGCGCCGGCAAGACGACGGCGCTGAAAGCAATGATGGGGCTGGTTCGGTCGAGCGCCGGTTCGATCCGGCTCGCCGGCAAGGAGTTGACCGGCCTGCCGGCGCATGAGGTGCCCAAGGCCGGCGTCGCCTATGTGCCGCAAGGCAGGCGGCTGTTCGCCGAGATGACGGTGGCGGAAAACATCGAGATCGGTCTGATGGCGCGCGGCAAGGGCAGAGCGACGCGCGAGAGCGTGCTCGACCTCTTCCCGTTGCTGCGCCAGCGGCTGCGGCAGCGCTCCGGCACTTTGTCCGGTGGCGAACAGCAGATGTTGGCCATGGCCCGCGCGCTTTGTCTGGAGCCGCAGGTGCTGTTGCTAGACGAGCCGACGGAGGGGCTGATGCCGTCGATGATCGCCAAAATCCGCGAGACGGTGGTGAAGCTGCGTGAGCTAGGTGTCTCCACCATTCTGGTCGAACAGCGCGTCGACGCCGTGCTGTCCGTCGCCGACCGCGTCTGCTTCATCGAGAACGGCCGCAACCGCGAGACCGTCGATGTCGAGCAATTGCGCGCCGACCCATCGGCAGTCAGGCGCTATGTCGGCGTCGGCTGATCAGCCGAAAAACAGGAACCCGGCGGTCAAAAAGATCGGGATCAGCACCAGCCCTGACCATGCCATGTAGCCGAAGAAGCCCGGCATCTTCACACCGCGGTGTCGGGCGATGGCGTAGACCATGAAGTTGGGCGCATTGCCGATATAGGTGTTGGCGCCCATGAACACCGCGCCGGCCGAGATCGCGGCCAGCGTCGAGGCCGCCTCCGTCATCAGGTGCCGCGCGTCGCCGCCTGCGAGTTCGAAAAACACCAGATAGGTCGGCGCATTGTCGAGGAAGGACGACAGCCCGCCGGTCAGCCAGAAATAGGCGAGATCATTGGGCTGCCCGGTGGGTGACGTCACCAGCGCGACCAGCGGCGCCAGCGCGCCGTCATGGCCGGCGCGAAGGATGGCAATGACCGGCACGATGCAGATGAAGATGCCGGCAAACAGTTTTGCCACCTCCGCGATCGGGCCCCAGGTGAAACCGTTCGCCTCGCGATGGCTCTTGAGGGAAACGACAAGCGACAGTCCGGCGAGCCCCAGGATAATGGCGTCGCGCGCCAGGTTCTGCAGTTCGAGGCTCACGCCCAGCACTGAAAAGCTCACGCCCGGCTTCCACGCTGCCGACAGCAGGATGGCGGCGATGACGCCAGCCAGCAGCGGCAGATTGGCCAAGCCGCGAAGGCGCACCTTTGTATCCGGCGTCGGATCCTTGATCTTCGGCGCGCCGCCTTCACGGCGATGCAGCATGATGTCGATGGCCAGGAAGACAAGCAGCACCAGGCCGCCGGTAAACAGCGTCTCGCGCCAGAGGTTCGCCGGCGTCCAGAAGAAGTCGACGCCGCGCAGGAAGCCGACGAACAATGGCGGGTCGCCCAAGGGCGTCAGCGAGCCGCCGATGTTGGACACCAGGAAGATGAAGAAGATGACGACATGGGCGTTGAACTGCCGGTTGTCGTTGGCGCGCAGCATCGGCCGGATCAGGATCATCGAGGCGCCGGTGGTGCCGATCACCGAGGCCAGCATTGCCCCGACGAGCAGCAGCCCGGCATTGACCAGCGGCGTGCCATGGATGTTGCCGGCCACAAGGATGCCGCCCGAAATGGTGTAGAGCGCGAACAGCAGGATAATGAACGACATGTATTCGGTGAGCAGCGTGTGCAGCACGGCTTCGCCGGCTACCGGAACGCCGAATGCAACCATCAGGGGGATGATCGCCAGCGCTGCCCAGCCGGCGGCGATCTTGCCGTAATGATGCTCCCAGACATGGTGGAACAGCAGCGGTCCGGTGGCGATCGACAGCAGCAGGCCGGCGAAAGGCAGCGCCCACCACAGCGACATGGCAGCATCGGGCAGGCCGCGGGCCTCGGCCGCGAAGGCCATTTGCGGAGACACAGCGGAAGCGAGTACACCTGCCGCGAAAGCCTTCCCCAACTGTGCGCAGCCCCCTCGATGCCTCACGATCCAGTCACTCCGAGATCGGGTCTTCGAGCCTCACCCCGGCATCGCGCATCCGCTTCAGCATCGCCTCGACCGAACCGTTGAGATCGATGCCGCGGCAGGCGTCGAGGCGAACCGTCGTCTTGAAGCCTTGCTTGACCGCGTCGAGGGCCGAGAAGGCGACGCAGAAGTCGGTCGCCAGGCCAACCAGGGTCACGGTGCCGATGCCGCGCTCCTTGAGGTAGCCGGCGAGCCCGGTAGGCGTCTTGTGGTCGTTCTCGAAGAAGGCGGAGTAGCTGTCGATATCGGGGCGGAACCCCTTGCGGATCACCAACTCGGCCTTGGTCCAGGCGAGCCCCGAGTGAAAATCCGAGCCGAGGCTGCCCTGGATGCAATGGTCGGGCCACAGAGTCTGCGGCCCATAGGGCATCTCGATTGCGCTGAAGGGCTGCGCCCCCGGATGGCTGGAGGCAAAGCTCGAATGTCCGGCCGGGTGCCAGTCCTGCGTCAGCACGACATGCTCGGCATGCCGAATCAGATCGTTGACCAGCGGCACGATCTCGTCGCCGCCGGCAACCGCCAGTGCGCCGCCGGGGCAGAAGTCGTTTTGCAGGTCGATGACAACAAGCGCTTCGTCGGCCATGGCGCCTCTCCTCTTCTACGTCTCGAACGGGGGATCGAGTGAAATACGCCGCTGATGCGACCGGATGCTGAAACTTGACCGGATGGCCGCCTGCGTCAACCTCTGCAAGCGTAAGAAATGCTTGGCGGCCGGGTTCCCTTAAACTCCGGCTTTGACAATTTCCGCCAGCTTGATATCATTTGCATACGAATGAATTTGGCCTGATCAGACACTGGCGGGTTCGGGAAGTCCCCACCTTTGAAGGCCCCAATGGGAAGGCCGATTTTTTTGGAAGGCAAAGCGTGATCCGTTACGCGAAACCCGCCACGCTCGACGAGGCGCTCGTTCTGCTGGGCGAGGGCGCCTGGCGCGTGCTTGCCGGCGGCACCGATTTCTATCCGGCGCAGGGCGCCAAACCGTTCCGCGAGAATGTTCTCGATATTAACGGCCTGCACTCGCTGCGCGGCATTGCCGAGACCGAAACCCATTGGGTTTTGGGCGCCCGCACCACCTGGACCGACCTTGTCCGCCATCCATTGCCGGCGGCTTTCGATGCGCTGAAGCAGGCCGCGCGCGAAGTGGGCTCCCTGCAGATCCAGAATGTCGCCTCGATCGCCGGCAATCTCTGCAATGCTTCGCCTGCCGCCGATGGCGTTCCGGGACTGCTGGTGCTGGACGCCGAGGTCGAGCTGCGCTCTGCAGCCGCGACGCGTCATCTGCCGCTGCAGGAGTTCATTCTCGGCAACCGCCGCACCGCGCTGCTACCGGGCGAGCTGGTCACCGCCATCCGGGTGCCGAAGCCCAGGGCCGCCGGCACGTCGGCCTTCGTCAAGCTCGGTGCGCGGCGCTACCTCGTCATCTCCATCGCCATGGTGGCGGCGCGCCTCGTTGCCGAGGCTGGCATCGTCATGGAAGCCGCTGTCGCGGTCGGGTCCTGCTCGGCCGTGGCCAAGCGGCTCGCCGCTGTCGAAGCCGTGCTGGTGGGCAAGCCTGTCCGCCCGGCACTCGCCGATGCGCTCCTGTCCGCGCCGATGGCCGAGCTCTCGCCGATTGCCGACGTGCGCGGCAGCGCCGAATACCGGCTCGACGCAGCGCGCGAGCTTGTCGCCCGCGCCGTGCTGGGGGCTTGCGGGCTGACGAACGACAACAGCATGGTGGCGGCATGAGCCACTCCGAGATGATTGAAGCCCTGCCTGATCTCGTGCCGGGTTTCGGCCCCGAGCGCGTAGACATCGTCTTCGCGGTCAATGGCGGCGCCGTCTCGGTCAATGTGCCGCCGTTGCGCCGGCTGTCGCAGGTGTTGCGCGATGAATTGCAGCTGACCGGCACCAAAGTCGGCTGCGATGCCGGCGATTGCGGCGCCTGCACGGTGCTGGTCGACGGCGACGCCGTCTGCGCCTGCCTGATGCCGGCGGCCTCCGCAGCCGGGACGTCCGTAACGACCGTCGAAGGCCTCGCCGATGGCCTTCTCTCGGCGCTGCAGGCGTCCTTCCTGGCACATGGCGCCGCGCAATGCGGCATCTGCACGCCGGCGCTGCTGGTCGCGGCAACGGCGCTGCTGGATGGCACACCGAATCCGACCGAGACCGAGGTGCAGGATGCGCTGGGTGGCATCCTGTGCCGTTGCACCGGCTACAGAAAGATCATTGCGGCAGTGATGGATGCGGGACGGTTCGAGACGTCGACCGACGGCGCTGCCCCTCATCCGCCTGCCGGCACCTTCACCCCGTATAGTGACGGGGAGAAGGGAAGTGCTCCAGCGCCGACGCTCCCCTCTCCCCGTTCTTCACGGGGAGAGGGTAAGGGTGAGGGGCAGCGCCAACGTCATTCGTTGGAATTCAACTTTGAACGTAGAATGCCAACCACAGGGAATGCTGTAGGCGCCTCCCCGGTCCGGCTCGACGGCGTGCCAAAAGTCACCGGCGCTGAAAAATTCGGCGCCGATGCCTTTCCCGCCGATGCGCTGGCCGTGCTGGTGGTCCGCTCGCCGCATTATCATGCCGGCTTCGCCTTCGGCGACCTGGAGGGCTGGGTGAAGTCGCATCCCGGCATCGTCGGCGTCTTCACCGCCGCCGACATTCCGGGAAAAAACTGTTTCGGCGTCATCGGTCCGTTTGCCGACCAGCCGGCGCTGGCCGAAGGCTTTGCGCGGCTGCGCGGCGAGGCAGTGGCGCTGGTCGCCGGCGAGCGCGAGGCCATGCTCGATCTCGACCTCCAGGATTTCCCGGTCCGCTGGACCGAGCTGCCGCATTTTCTGCAGCCCGGCGACGCGCAGGCAGAAGGGGCGGCGCTCATCCACGCGAACCGCCCGGCCAATTTGTTGACCAAGGGCTTTGTCGAGCGCGGCGACCCCGAGGCGGCGCTTGGCGAGGCTGCCTTCACAGTGTCCGGTGCCATCGACACCTCCTATGTCGAGCACGCCTATATCGAGCCGGAAGCCGGCCATGCCTACATGGACGGCGACACGCTGGTCGTCGTCGCCTGCACCCAGGCCCCCTACATGGATCGCGACGAAACGGCGAAGGTGCTCGGTCTTGCCGTCGACAAGGTGCGCATCGTGCCGACCGCGACCGGCGGCGGCTTCGGCTCGAAACTGGACGTTTCACTGCAGCCGCTCATCGGCCTTGTGGCGCTGAAGACCGGCCGGCCGGCAGCACTGGCCTACACCCGCAACGAATCCATGATGTCGACCACCAAGCGACATCCCGCCGAGATGAAGGCGACCATCGGCGTAGATGCCGAGGGCCATGTCACCGGCATGGTCTTCACAGGCGATTTCAACACCGGCGCCTATGCCAGCTGGGGCCCGACCGTCGCCAACCGCGTGCCGGTGCATGCCTCCGGTCCCTATGCGACGCCGAACTACCGCGCCGAAGGCCGCGCCATCCACACCCACGGGCCGATTTCCGGCGCCTTCCGTGGCTTCGGCGTGCCGCAGGCGACGATCATGCAGGAGACGCTCTATGATGAGCTCGCCGGCAAGCTGGGCATGGACCGGCTCGATTTTCGGCTGAAGAACTGCCTTCGGAACGGATCCGAAACGGTTACCGGACAGCGACTGGAGTCGGGCGTCGGCATATTCGAGTGCCTCGACTCCTTGCGACCGCATTGGGTTCGCGCGAAGGCCGACGCAGATAAATTCAATACCGCCAATACGAGCAAACAACGCGGCGTTGGCGTCGCGTCCTGCTGGTATGGCTGCGGCAACACCTCGCTGCCCAATCCGTCGACCATCCGGGTCGGTATCTCGCCAGAGGGGGAGGTCATCCTGCATCAGGGCGCCGTCGATATCGGCCAGGGCTCCAACACCGTCATTGCCCAGATCTGCGCCGACGCACTCGGCCTGCCGCTGGAAAAATTCAAGCTGAAGAGCGCCGACACCGCGATCAGCCCCGACGCCGGCAAAACATCGGCCTCGCGCCAGACTTTTGTCACCGGCAAGGCGGCCGAGAAGGCCGGCCGCGCCTTGCGCGAAAAGATCCTGCGCTTTGCCAATGTCTCGGACAACGCGGCCCTGCAATTGGACGGCCCGGCGATCGTCATTCGTGAGGGCGAAGCCACTCGGCGTATCGATCTCGCCGCGCTCGATGTCGATGCGGACAGTTTCGTCTTTCGCGCCGAGGAGACCTACGATCCGCCGACGCTGCCGCTCGATGCCAAGGGCCTGGGCAAGCCTTACGCCGTCTATGGCTATGGCGCGCAGATCGCCGAACTCGAGGTCGACCTCAAGCTCGGCACGGTGAAGCTCTTGAAAATCACCGCCGCGCACGATGTCGGCAAGGCGATCAATCCGCTGCTGGTCGAAGGCCAGATCGAGGGCGGCATCGCGCAAGGCATCGGCATGGCGCTGATGGAGGAATACATCCCCGGCCGCACCGAGAATTTGCACGACTATCTCATCCCGACCATCGGCGACGTGCCTGAGATCGAGCACATTCTGATCGAGGTTCCCGATCCGGAGGGACCGTTCGGCGCCAAGGGCCTGGGCGAGCATGTGCTGATCCCGACCGCACCCGCCATCCTCAACGCCATACGCCACGCCACCGGCGTTCTCATCACCAAAGTTCCGGCGACGCCGGCGCGCATCCGCGCTGCTATCCGCGACAAGGAGGCGCGCCGATGAGCGAGCTTGCCGAACGCTTTGAAACCCACGATCCCGGCCAAAAGCTGGTGGCGGAAAAGATCCGCTGCGATGCCTGTCCGGTCATGTGCTACATCGCCGATGGCCGCACCGGCGCCTGCGACCGCTACGGCAATGTCGGTGGCCGCATCGTGCGTATGGACCCGCTGACCATCCTAGACCATGCGGCAGAGAGCGGCGCCGCGGTCGTGCCCTTCACCGCCGAGGGCGAGCAATGGGACGGCGAACTGGTCAACACCGGCCGACGCTTCGTCACTGCGATCGGCGCCGGCACCACCTATCCCGACTACAAGCCGGCCCCCTTCATCGTCAGCCAGGAGGTCGAGGGCGTCGACCTCGTCACCGTGGTCACCGAGGGCATTTTTTCGTACTGCGGCGTCAAGGTGAAGATCGATACCGACCGCCATCTCGGTCCCGAAACGGCAATCGTGCGCGCGCAAGGCGAGCCGATCGGCCACGTCACGACAGGCGAATATGGCTCGCAGATGCTGTCGCTCGGCGGCGTGCATCATCTGACCGGCGGCTCCAAGGCCGAGGGGCGCGCAACCTGCGACGCGATGCTCAGTCTGTGCAATCGCAAGCCGGTCGAACTGACCATCGATGGCGGCGCCACCATCACCGTCGAAGCCGGCAAACCACCTGTCATCGACGGCAAGCAGGAACACCGCATGCGGGTCGGCTGCGGCTCGGCCACCATCGGCATGTTCGCCACGCAATGGCGCGGCCTTGTCGACGAGGTGGTGGTGGTCGACGACCATATCACCGGCGTCGTCTCCGAGCATCAGGCCGGCAAGGTGCTGGGCTGGCAGGATACCGGCATCAAGATCATCGGCCGCCGTTCGACGCCGGGCCGCTATTTCAAGGTTTCCGAGCCCGGCCTCGGCTGGGGCGGCACCTCGATTTCCGACCCGCTGTCGATCCTCGGCGAATGGAACGCCAAGAAGGGCGCCCGCCCCGGCCTGTCGCTGCTGATGGTGTCGACCACCGGCGAGCAGTTCGCCTATTACGAGCTCGACGACGAGTTGAAGCCGGTGGAAAAACCGTTCCCCGAGCGGCTGCAGAAATCGGTCGGCCTGATCGAGGACAATTGCGAGCCGGCGCTCTGCACCGTGCTGTTCATCGGCGGCGCCGGCGGTTCGCTGCGCGCCGGCGTCACCGAAAACCCGGTCAATCTCACCCGCTCGGTGCAGGGCTTGAATACCTATGTTACCGTTGGCGGCGCGCCGGTCTATGTCTGGCCGGGCGGCGGCATCACGCTGATGGTCGACGTCATGCGCGTGCCGGAAGGCGCCTTCGGCTATGTGCCGACGCCGGCGCTGGTGGCGCCGATCGAATTCACGCTACGCCGCGACGACTATGTCCGGCTGGGCGGCTACGAGGCCGAGATACGCAGCGTCGAGGATATCGTTGCCAAAGGCGGCGAATATCTCAACCCGCGCCGCGGCTCAGGCGCCGAGGCCCACAATCCATGGCCGCCGCTGGCGCAGTTGCGCCGCGTCGGCTCGAACGGGGCCTCTTGATGCAAGGCCCGCAAGTCCACTGGCTGCAGGACGGCAAGCGGCTGCACCTCAACCACGGGCCGATCGACCTGATCGTCGAGGCCTTTGGTGAGGCGGCTGAGTGTCGTGCCGCCTACGATCAGGCGATCGAGCGCTTCCAGACGATCCTGATCGAGTTGGTCGAGGAGCTTCCCGAATTGCGGCTGCCGGCATTTTTCCTGGCGCCGCGCACTTTCGCCGGCCCGACCGCGCGGCGCATGGAAGCAGCCGTCATGCCGTTGGCGGAATGCTTCATCACGCCGATGGCCGCCGTCGCGGGATCGGTAGCCGACGAAATGCTCTCGGCATTGCTTGCCGGTCGCAAGCTCGACCGGGCCTATGTCAACAATGGCGGCGACAGCGCCCTCCATATCGGCAAGGGCCAGTCGATGAACCTGGCGATCGCCGGCACCGGCAACGGCATGGCCGACCGCCTCACCATTCGCTCGGCGGACGGCGTGCGCGGCGTCGCCACCAGCGGCTGGCGCGGCCGTTCGTTCTCGCTTGGCATCGCCGACGCCGTCACTGTGCTGGCGCGCACCGGCGCCGAGGCCGATGCGGCGGCGACACTCATTGCCAACGCCGTCGACCTGCCCGGCAATCCCGCCATCAAGCGCATTGCCGCGCAGGAACTGGCGCCCGACAGCGATCTCGGCGCACGGCTGGTGACACAAGCCGTCGGCATGCTCGCGCGTGACGATGTGGAGCGGGCGCTGGACAATGGCCTTGCCGTCGCCGAAGATTTTCGCCGGCGCGGCCTGATTGCCGCATCGGCGCTGTTTCTAGGTGGGGAAGCGCGCATCAGTGGTTCCATGGCGCTTGCCGCGCCCAACAAAAATCCAGGGAAGGAAGTTGCCCATGCCTGAGTTTCCGATCCGCAAGATTGCGGTTCTGACCGAAGAGATCTTTCATGATGGCGGCCCGGCCGCAGCTGTGCCGCGCCGCCGCGCGGCGGCCGTGGCGCTGGTCAAGAACCCGTTCGCCGGCCGCTACGTCGAAGAACTGCAGAGCGCCATGGACGATCTGAAGCCGCTTGGCCTGCTGCTCACCGACAAGCTCATTGCCGCATTGGGCGGCGACATCAAGCAGATCGACGCCTACGGCAAGGGCACCATTGTCGGCTCGTCGGGGGAGCTGGAGCACGGCGCGCTGTGGCACGTTCCTGGCGGCTACGCCATGCGCGAGCGGCTGGGCGACGCCAAGGCGATCGTGCCGTCGGCAACCAAGGTCGGCGCCTTCGGCTCGCGGCTTGACGTGCCGCTCGGCCATACCAACGCCGCCTATGTCCGCAGCCATTTCGACGCCATGGAGGTCGGCCTCAGCGACGGGCCGCGTGCCGACGAAATCCTGTTTTGCCTCGCCATGAGCTGCGGCCCGCGCGTGCATGACCGCATGGGCGGCCTGGCTGCAGGCGACATCAAGGTCTGGGATGGCTTGCGATGAGCGGCGGGGACAATCTGCTGAAACTGGTCGAGGCCGAAGAGCCCGACGAACATGATTACCGCCTGCAGGAGCAGGTCGGCTTCATCCTGCGCAAGGCGCATCAGCGCCATGTCTCGATCTTTGCCGCCCAGATCAGCGACCTGACGCCGCCGCAATTCGCTGCACTCGCCAAGCTGCACGATGTCGGCGAGACCTCGCAGAACCAGTTGGGAACGCTGATCGCCATGGATGCGGCGACCGTCAAGGGCGTGATCGACCGGCTGAAGGCGCGTGGCCTGGTCGACCTGACCAAGCATGAGGTCGACAAAAGGCGCCTGCTGGTCAACCTCACGCCAGAGGGACGCGAGGCGATCGAACGGCTGATCCCGTTGGCCCGCGCCATCACCCAGGAAACGCTGGCGCCGCTGACGGCCAAGGAAGCGGCCACGTTTATGCGGCTGCTAGCGAAGTTAGCCTGACTTAGGCCCGCAGCCGAGCGCCTTCAGGATCGAAGAATGGCATCGGCGCCACCACCGCGCGGGTCGGCTTGCCGTCGATGTCGATGCTGAGTTCGGTCCCGATGGCGGTGAACGGCAGCCGCAAATGCGCCGTCGCCAGAACTTTGCCTAAGGAATAGCCGTGATCGCTGTAGGTGACGACGCCGGCATCCTCGCCGTCGGCGAAAACCCTGGCATCCGTCGCGGCCGGCTTGTCACCGTCGAGAATCAGCCCGGTCCAGCGTTCGTCGAGCCCCTTGTCGCGAATTTTGAGCAATGCCTCGCGGCCGATGAACTCGCCCTTGTCGAACTTGATCCAGCGATCGAGCCCGACATGGAAGGGCGTACGGCTCTCGTCCATGTCGATGCCATGCGCCGGATAGGCCTTTTCCAGCCCGAGCGTGAACATGGCCAGCACGCCGTATGGCTTCAAGCCGAAATCGCCGCCGGTCCGCACCAGCGCGTCCCAGACGGAAGTCGCCTCGTCCGCCGGCACGAACAGTTCGAAGCCGAGCTCGCCGGTCACCCCGGTGCGTGAGATCAGGACTTTGGTCTCGCCGACGCGCCCTGAAGTGAACGCCCAGCGTTTCAACTCATCGAGATCGGCATCCGAAACCAGTGCTTTCAGCAGCTCGCGTGAACGCGGCCCCTGTATCGTCGGAAAGGCGACGGCCGCCGTGATGTCGGTGACATAGGCCTTTCGCGCTTCAGCATGATGTTGCAGCCAGGGCAGCATCTTCAGCCGGTTGACCGAGCCGGTCACCAGCATGAAATGCTCAGGCGCCAGCCGGAACACGGTGAGGTCGTCCATGATGCCGCCATCGTCGCGGCAGACGGTGGAATAGCGCACCTGGCCGGGGCTCATCGCGGCCGCATCGTTGACGATGATGTGGTTGACCAGCGCCTCGGCTTCCGCCCCCTTGATGTCCATCTTGCCCATGGTGCTGAGATCCTGCACGCCGACATTCTTGCGCGTGTTCAGATGCTCGTCGGCGATGCCGGAATAAGTTTTGGCCGAGACGAAGTCGCCGCCGACCCGGCCCATCGTGGCGCCGAGGCCAACGATGCTGGTGTAGAAAGGGGAGCGCCGCTCAACCAAGAAACTTCTCCGTCATCTCATGAAAACGGCAGCGCCTGATGGCGCTGCCGAGGTAGGAGCGGTGAAGGGGTTAACTTCCGTAGACGTCGAACGAGAAGTATTTGTCGTTGATTTCCTTGTACTTGCCGTTGGCACGCAGGGCGTCGATGGCGGCATTGAACTTGTCGGTCAGTTCCTTGTTGCCCTTTTGCAGGGCGATGCCGACGCCGGGTCCATGAATGGCCGGATCGGCGGTCAGCGTGCCGAGCAATTTGCAGCAGGCGCCGTCGGGCTTCTTCAGCCATTCGGTCAGGATGATCGAGCCGTCCATCATCGCGTCGAGCCGGCCATTGGCCATGTCGGTGTGGGCGTCGTCGCCGGTCGGATAGGCCTTGACGGTCGAGCCCGAGTAATTCTTCTCGGCGAAATTCTGGTGGATGGTTGCGCTCTGCACGCCCAGCACCTTGCCCTTCAGATCGTCCGGCGATGTGCCGGCGATGGTCGAATCCTTCGGCACGGCGATGGCCGGCGGCGTCTGGTAATATTTGTGGGTGAACTCGACCTTCTCGGCCCGTTCCGGCGTGATGGTGATGTTGATGATGGCGTCGAACTTGCCGGCCTGCAGCGCCGGAATGGAACCATCGAAATCCTGTACGGAGAATTCGCACTCGGCCTTCATCTCGGCACACAGCGCCTTGCCGAGGTCGATGTCGAAGCCGCCCAGCGTGCCGTCCGAATTGGCATAGTTGAAGGGCGGATAGGCGCCCTCGGTCCCGATCCTGAGTTTCTCGGCGGAGGCAGCACCGGTCCCAAGCAGCAGGGCGGCGGAAGCGGCAAGCACGAAACGACCGAAAAGACGCATGTTCCTGATCTCCGTTGACTAAGCAATTCCAGGGAAGGTGTTGGCGGTTTCCCGTCCGGAATTGCGCGAAAACAAGGATAGAAGTCTATGGTCTTTTGCAGACTCCACGGAGACGGAAACGACATGCTCTGCGGCGATCACGGCGCGGCAAGCCGTCCTTCCCCAGGAATCTTACTGTGATCTAAATTACAGACCGATCATGGACATCGGCGCATGCTCAGCCGGACATAGGCGGTCATGGGAGGGACCTGGGGATGGACCAGCAGGAATTCGTGCAGGAAGCCGCGCAACGGCGCATCGACGACGACATCGCCAAGCGCATCAGGGTTCACCAAGCCAACATCGAGCGGCTCGAAACCGCAAGGGAAAGCGCCGGCAATCTCGAGGCGGCCGTCGCCAACCGGCCGCTGGTGATGCTGGCGCAGGGCGATTCCTGGTTCGACTATCCGCTCACCGGTAACGGCTTTCCGTTCGTCGACACCGACGTGATCGCGCAGCTGCGACGCATCGGCTCGATGCCGCCGACCATCCTCAACCTTGCCCATCATGGCGATGCGGCGACCGACGAGATGTCGCTGCCCAAGCAGCAGCGCATGATCGCCGCCCTGCGCAACAAGGCCAACTGGCTGGACGGCAAGCCCGATGCCATCCTGTTCTCTGCCGGTGGCAACGACATTGCCGGCGACCAGTTCTGCATCTTCCTCGACTTCAATGACGGCCACGCCCCCGGGCTGAACAAGAACCGCTTCACCAAGGCGCTCGGCATGGTCGAGGCCTGCTATCTCGATTTGTTCGCGCTGCGCGACCGCGTCGCGCCAGGCGTGCCGATCTTTGGCCATTGCTATGATTTTCCGATCCCGAACGGAGCGCATCCGTCCTGTGTCGGCCCGTGGCTGAAACCGTCGCTCGATTTCTGCAACTGGACGGTCGCCAAGGGCACGGTCATCGTTCACGACGCGCTGGCGGCGTTCCGCGATGTGGTGAAGCGCCTGGCTGACGATCCCAACAACAATTTCCATCTGGTCGACACGCAGGGAACGTTGAAGGTGGCCGACTGGGCCAACGAACTGCATCCCGATCCCGCCGGCTTCAAGAAGATCGCGCAGAAATTCGCCGATGCGCTGAAGGCCAAGCTGCAGAGCTGACGCGGCTCGGGCCTGTCGGCTGTCAGGTTCCGAACAGCTCTTTGGCTTGTTCATCGGTGTAGTAACCAAGCCTGATGTCTTCGGCGACCAGTTTCGGGTCGCGCTCACGCGGATCGCCATAGCCGCCACCGCCCGGTGTGCCGACGCGCACGCGGTCGCCGGCCTTGAGCGCGATGTCCTGCTCCTTGGATAGATGCGGCGGCACATGTGCCTCGCCGTCGCGGAACACGGTCACCGTGTTCACCGCGCCGTCCTTGCCGCCGAGCGCGCATTGCGGGCCGAAACGGCCATGGTCCATGACGAAGGACGCGCGCGCTTCGCCTCGCAAGATCTCGACCTCATAGGCGAGGCCGAAGCCGCCGCGCTGCTTGCCGGCGCCGCCCGAGCCTTCGCGCAAGGCATAGTGGCGGTAGAGCACAGGAAACGCCTGCTCCATGATCTCGACCGGCGGTGATTTGGAAATGCCGATGGTCGAGCAGCCATTGGTCAGGCCGTCATGGCCGGAATTGCCGCCATAGCCGCCGCCGGAGATCTGATACATCACATAGTCGCGGCCGCGCGCCGGATCGTTGCCGCCCAGCGCGAAATTGCCGCTGGAGCCGGCGGGCGCGGCCGTTACCTTTTCCGGCAGCGCCTGCACCATCGCCGCGAACACCGCCTCGGCGATGCGCTGCGAGACTTCAGCCGCACAGCCGGAGACGGGACGCGGGTATTTGGCGTCGAGGAACGTGCCTTCCGGCCGCTTGACGATCAGGGGCTCGAAAGCGCCGGCGCTGATCGGCACATCAGGGAAAATATGGCGCATGGCGAGATAGACCGACGACAATGTCGTCGCCAGCACGCTGTTCATCGGCCCCGCGCATGGTTTTGACGAGCCGGTAAAATCGAAGGTCAGCGTGTCGCCCTGCTTCTCGACCGCGAGCGCGATGGTCAGCGGTTCGTTGACCACACCGTCCGAGTCGACAAAGGCCTTCGAACTGTATGTGCCGTCGGGAATGGCGGAGATGTTGGCGCGCATCTGCTCGGCGGCGCGGCGACGCAGTTCGGCGATCGCCCCGACGACAGTTTCGTCGCCGTAACGATCGAGGATTCCATTGAGCCGGTCCTGACCGATCAGCAGTGCTGCGGCCTGCGCTCTTATATCGCCGATGCGCTGGTCGGCGACGCGGATGTTGGAGCAGATGATGGCGTAGATTTCGGTGTCGAGCACGCCCTTCTTGAACAGCTTGACCGGCGGCAGCCGCAGGCCTTCCTGCTCGACGGCTGTGGCGGAGGCGGAGAAGCCGCCCGGCACCGAGCCACCGATATCGGGCCAGTGGCCGGTATTCGATAGCCAGCAAAATATCTTGCCGTCGCGGTAGGCCGGCATGGCGAAGCGCACGTCCATGAGATGTGTGCCGCCGAGATAAGGATCGTTGACGATATAGATGTCGCCCGGCTCAGGCGGCAGGCAGCGGCCGTTGGCGATCATCTCGATCACAGTCCTGGTCGAATACTGCATGACGCCGACGAACACCGGCAGGCCCTGGCTGCCTTGTGCGATCAACGAGCCGTCGACGGCGGAGTAGATGCCGTCGGAGCGGTCATTTGCTTCGGCGATGACAGGCGAGAAGGCAGCGCGGGAGAAAGTAAGATCCATCTCGTCGCAGACCTGCTGCAAGGCTGCCTGCAGGACCGAAAGCGTGATGGCGTCGAGCTTTTGCATCTCAGGCCTCGCCGATATCGATGATGATGTTGCCGTCGGCGTCCGATCTTGCGCGGTCGCCGGGTTCGAGCACGGTGGTGGCGTCCATCTGTTCGAGGATCGCCGGCCCTTCGATGACGGCATCGGGCGGCAACTTTTCGCGTGCGTATATCGGCGTATCGTGCCAGCGCCCTGCGTACCAGACAGGCCTTGTTTCGCGCAGCGCCTCGTCTAGCGTCTTTGTACGTCCGGCCGGGTCGATCAGCCGTGACAGGTCGATCGCCGGCCGCACGCCCGTCACCGACGTGTTGAGGTTGACCAGATTGGCGCGGATCTCCGGCAACTCGACCTTGAAGCGGGCGAAATAGGCTTTTTCGAACAGCGCCTGCAACTCTTGCCTTGTCACCGATGAAGACGGCAGCGCCACGTTGATGATGTGGGTTTGGCCGACGAACTGCATGTCGGCGGAATGCGTGACGCGGATCGTTTCCGGCTTCACCGCTTCCTTGCCGATCAGTTCCTCGCCTTCCCCGCGGTGACGTTCCAGCACCTCGCGAAGCCTGGCTTCATCGAGCACGGCGACCGGCTGGTTGATGGTGTTGACGAAGTCATGGCGCAGATCGGCCACGACGCAGCCGAGCGCATTGGTGATGCCCGGACGCGCCGGCACCAGCACACGGGGCAGGCCGAGTTCGCGCGCCAGGGCGGAGGCATGCAGCGGCCCGGCGCCACCGAAGGCGAACAGCGCGAAATCGCGCGGATCATGGCCGCGCGACACCGAGACCATGCGGATGGCGCCGGCCATTTTCATGTTGCCGAGCCGCAGGATTGCACCCGCCGCCTCGACGCCGGAGAGGCCGGTGGCCTTGCCTATTCTGTTCTCGAAAATGCCGGTGACCCGCTCGACGGTGACCGGATTTTCGACCGCCAGCAGTTTTTTCGGCGCCAGCCGTCCCAGCACCAGATTGGCGTCGGTGATGGTCGGCTCCAGGCCGCCGCGGCCGTAGCAGATCGGACCGGGATTGGCGCCGGCACTTTCCGGGCCGATCTGGATCAGGCCGGCCGCATCAACGCGCGCGATCGAGCCGCCGCCGGCGCCGACCGTATGCACCGCCACCATCGGCACATGGATCGGCATCGCATATTCGATCTCGATCTCGTTCGAGACGGCGGGCTCCGCATTGCGGATCAGCGCCACATCGGTCGAGGTGCCGCCCATGTCGTAGGTGACGAGGTTTTCAAAGCCGGCACGCTTGCCCGTATAGGCGGCGGCGATGACACCCGAGGCTGGTCCGGACATCACGGTCTTGGCCGATTCCCTGGTGACGAAACGGGCCGAGATCATGCCGCCATTGCCGTTCATGATCAGGAAGTCGCGGGCGTAACCTTTGGCGGCCAATTCCTTGCGCAGCCGCTCGACATAGCGCTCGAGGATCGGCTGCACCGAGGCGTTGACCGCGGCGGTCACGCCGCGCTCGAATTCGCGGGCTTCCGACAGCAGCGCATGGCCAGTCGTGATGTAGCCGTTCGGCCAAAGCTCGGCGGCGATTTCGGCCGCGCGCCGCTCATGCGAAGGGTTGGCGTAGGAATGCAGGAAATGGATGACCAGGGACTCGCAGCCGGCCCCGATCAGCGTCTTCACGGCGTCGCGCATCTCGGCCTCGTCGAGCGGCGTGCGCACCGCGCCCGACGCCTCGACGCGCTCCGACACTTCGAGCCGGAGATCGCGCGGGATGATCGGAACGAAGCTTCCGGTCATGCCGTAGGGCTGCGGCCGTGTGCGGCGGCCAAGCTCGATCACGTCGCGAAAACCGCGCGTGGTGATCATGCCGGTTTTCGCCAGCCTGCGTTCCAGCACCGCATTGGTGGTGGTGGTCGTGCCATGCACGATGAGGTCGATGCCGTCTATGGCAAAGCCTGTGGCGCCCAGCGCTGAAACCACGCCGAACGCCTGGTTGTCGACCGTCGTCGGCGTCTTGGCGATATGCACCTTTCCGCCGTCATTTCCGTCGATCAAAATGAGGTCGGTGAAGGTTCCGCCAACATCGATGCCGGCAACGACGTGACCCAGGGAATCCGGTTGTTGCACCGAAAAATTCTCTTTCATTGTCGAAATCCGAAATGGCGGAACTACGAATATGCCGCAGTTTGGAAAGCTGTTTTAGCGTGGTATCTTGACACAAATATCGTTTGTATACTAATAAATTTGGGACACAAGAGCTCACTGCTTTGGAGTGTGTGAACGGCTCGCCGGGACCTGAATGGTCTGGGCGCGCAGGAAACGGTTTGGCGCCCGCACAGGCGTGGGCAAGACAGAGTTGGATTTGATGAACACCACATCCGCACTCAACACAGCCGGCGCCCGTCCGCTGCAGTTTCCGATTCCGGCCAATGTCTATGCCGAAACCGTCGTCTCGGTGAAGCATTACACCGACCGCCTGTTCTCGTTCCGCATCACCCGTCCGCAGTCGTTGCGCTTCCGCTCCGGCGAGTTCGTCATGATCGGTCTGCCCAATGCCGAAAAGCCGGTGTACCGCGCCTATTCGGTCGCCAGCCCGGCCTGGGACGAGGAGCTGGAATTCTTCTCGATCAAGGTGCCGGATGGTCCGCTGACCTCCGAACTGCAGAAGATCCAGGTCGGCGACACCGTCATCATGCGCCAGAAGTCGACCGGCACGCTGGTTGTCGACGCGCTGACCCCGGCAAAGCGCCTGTTCATGATCTCGACCGGCACCGGCATTGCGCCCTTCGCCAGCCTTCTGCGCGACCCCGATACCTACGAAAAATTCGATCAGGTCATCCTGACCCACACCTGCCGCGACAATGCCGAACTGACCTATGGCCAGGAACTGGTGGCCGCGCTCGAGAACGATCCCCTGATCGGCGAACTGACCGGCGGCCGCGTCACCCTCTACAATTCGACGACCCGCGAAGAATCGGCGCGCATGGGCCGCATCACGGCGCTGATCGGCTCGGGCAAGTTCTACGCCGACCTCGGCATCGAGAAGCTCAATCCGGAGACGGACCGCATCATGATCTGCGGCTCGATGCATATGCTGAAGGACGTCAAGGAAATGGCCGAAGGCCTCGGCTTCCATGAGGGCTCGCTCAGCCATCCCTCGACCTTCGTCGTCGAGCGCGCTTTCGTCGGCTGACATCAGCAGGCGCCTCGGCGCCTGCTTCTCGATTGGAATTTTGACCATGCGGTCAAAATTCAGCTGCTTTCGCCGCCTTTTTCCGCTATGACCGCTTGAAGGACTCGTGAAGCGATGCTTCACGGGCTATCTTCGGTGTGCGTCGCCTAAAGCCGCCGTGCGGTCCGGGAGCAACGACACGCACCACGACGTAAAATCGTCGAGCGAAAGGGCAGGAGATGAGCAGCACAATCCGCGAAGCCGATCTCGGCGCGTCCAAGGTCACGCCGCTGCCGGCGCGTGCCGCAGCCAACACGCCCGTTCCGCAATCGCATGGCATCGCCCGCAACACCGGCATGCGGCTCGATCTCGGCTTCATGGAATCGGTGCGCTCGGTCAATCGCTCGGCGCTGGAGCGCCGCGTCGCCAGCCTGACCAAGCGTCGTTCGATCAAGGCCGACAACCAGGCGGCATGGCTGCTGCGCGCCGTCTCCTGCATGGATTTGACGACGCTGAATTCCAACGACACCGAAGAGCGCGTGCGCCGCCTGTGCGCCAAGGCGATCAACCCGTTCCGCCGCGACATCGTCGAGGGGCTTGGCATCGAGGGCGAAAAAATCCGCCCGGCGGCGGTCTGCGTCTATCATCCATTCGTCGCGACGGCTGTTGATGCCGTGCGCGGCACCGGCATCCATGTCGCCGCCGTCTCCACCGCTTTCCCGCACGGCCTTGCGCCGCTGTCGACCCGCCTGCAGGAGATCGAGGCATCGGTGCGCGACGGCGCGGACGAGATCGACGTCGTCATCCCGCGCGGCCTGGTCTTCGGCGCCAAGTGGCAGGAGCTCTACAACGAGATCGTCTCGATGCGCGAAGCCTGCGGCGATGCGCATCTCAAGGTCATTCTCGGCACCGGCGACCTCGCCACGCTGCGAAATGTCATGCTAGCCTCGATGGTGGCGATGATGGCCGGCGCCGATTTCATCAAGACCTCGACCGGCAAGGAAAGCGTCAACGCCACGCTGCCCGTCGGCCTTGCCATGGTGCGCGCCATCCGAGCCTATTTCGAGGAGACCGGCTTTCTCATCGGCTTCAAGCCGGCCGGCGGCATCTCTACCGCCAAGGCCTCGCTCGACTGGCTGGTGCTGATGAAGGAGGAGCTCGGCCGGCCCTGGCTGGAGCCAGACCTGTTCCGCTTCGGCGCCTCGAGCCTCCTCACCGATATCGAGCGCCAGCTCGAGCATCATCTGACCGGGCATTATTCGGCCAATCACCGCCACGCAATGGCGTGAGGCGGATGAAGGCCTTGAACGTCGTGTTCCTTCGCGCCTCCCTCTGTCCTGCCGGACATCTCCCCCACTTGGGGGGAGATTGGCTAACGTCGGCGATTTCGCCAATTGTCGACGTTTCAGAGCCGACAGGCGCGAAGGCTAATCTCCCTCCTTGTGGGGGAGATGTCCGGCAGGACAGAGGGGGGCGCCACAGAGCGCCTGCCAAGACGATTATCTGGAGCGCGTCATGAACATTCTCGAACGCTATCACGCCATGGAATACGGCCCGGCGCCGGAAGCCCGCACCGAGGCCGATGCCTGGCTTGCCGGACGCGATTTCGGCAAGGCGCTGTTCATCGACGGCGGCTGGAAGGCAGCAGGCGGCGGCAAGACCTTCGAGACCAGCGAACCCTCATCCGGCAAGCTGCTGGCCAAGATCTCCGATGCCGGCGCCGCCGATATCGACGCAGCCGTCGCCGCAGCCACCAGGGCGTTGCCGAAATGGTCGGCATCCTCGGGCTACCAGCGCGCAAAAGTGCTTTACGCCATTGGCCGCGCGATGCAGCGTCATCAGCGCCTGTTCGCAGTGCTTGAGTCAATCGACAACGGCAAGCCGATCCGCGAAAGCCGCGACATCGACGTGCCGCTGGCCATCCGCCATTTCATCCATCATGCCGGCTGGGCGCAGGCGCTGGACAAGGATTTCCCAGGCCACAAGGGTGTCGGCGTCGTCGGCCAGATCATCCCATGGAATTTCCCGCTGCTGATGCTGGCCTGGAAGATTGCGCCGGCGCTCGCCGCCGGCTGCACGGTGGTGCTGAAGCCGGCCGAGTTCACGCCGCTCACCGCCATCCTGTTTGCCGAGATCTGCGAGCGTGCCGGCGTGCCCAAGGGCGTCGTCAACATCGTCCAGGGCGGGCCGGAAGCGGGCGTCGCCATCGTCAACCATCCCGGCATCCAGAAGATCGCCTTCACCGGCTCTTCGGAGGTCGGCAAGATCATCAGGAAAGCCACGGCTGGATCGGGCAAGAAGCTGTCATTGGAGCTTGGCGGCAAATCGGCCTTCATCGTCTTCGAGGACGCCGATCTCGACAGCGCCGTCGAAGGACTGGTCGACGGCATCTGGTTCAACCAGGGCCAGGTCTGCTGCGCAGGCTCGCGGCTTCTGGTGCAGGAAGGCATTGCCGACGCGTTGATCGCAAAGGTCAAGGTCAGGATGAGCCGGCTTCGCGTCGGCAGCCCGCTCGACAAGAACACCGATATCGGACCGCTGGTCGACGCCACACAGCTCGACCGCGTCAAGGGCCTGGTCGCAGAAGGCGCCAGACAGGGCGCCGTCTGCTGGCAGCCCGACGCGGTGCTGCCGTCTTCCGGCTACTACCACCTGCCGACGCTCGCCACCGGTGTTTCGCCGGCAAATATATTGGCGCAGGAAGAGGTGTTCGGCCCGGTTCTGGCCACCATGACCTTCCGCAACACCGAGGAAGCGGTCGAACTCGCCAACAACACGCGCTATGGGCTGGCCGCCTCGGTGTGGAGCGAAAACATCAACCTCACGCTGCATGTCGCGCCGCAGCTGAAGGCCGGCGTCGTCTGGGTCAACGGCACCAACATGTTCGACGCCGCCTGCGGCTTCGGCGGCTATCGCGAAAGCGGCTTTGGCCGCGAGGGCGGGCGCGAGGGCATGTTCGAGTATCTCTCGGCAAAGCTGCCGCTCGGCCCGGTGATCAAGCCGACGGCGGCTTCGGCGCAGCCGGTCGAGCAATCGGATGGCGGCGCCATCGATCGTACCGCAAAGCTGTTCATCGGCGGCAAGCAGGTGCGGCCCGACGGCAATTATTCGCTGGCGATAGCCACTGCCAAGGGCAAGCTCGCCGGCGAAGTCGGTCTCGGCAGCCGCAAGGACATCCGCGACGCCGTTGCCGCCGCCCGCGCCTGCAAGGCCTGGCCGGAGGCGACCGCCTACAATCGCTCCCAGGTGCTATATTATCTCGCCGAAAATCTGTCCGGCCGTGCCGGCGAGTTTACCGCACGCTTGACCGAACTGACCGGCGCCAACGCCAAGGCCGCGCGGGAGGAAGTGGAACAATCGATCGAGCGCCTGTTCCTCTATGCCGGCCTTGCCGACAAGTATGAGGGCAGGGTGCATCAGCCACCGGCCCGCGCCGTCACGCTCGCTTTGCACGAGCCGGTCGGCGTCGTCGGCATCGTCGCCCCGGACAGCGCGCCGCTGCTCGGCTTGATCTCCCTGATCGCACCTGCGCTTGCCATGGGCAACACGGTGGTGGCCGTGCCGTCGGAAAAATACCCGCTGCTCGCCACCGATCTCTACCAGGTGATCGAATATTCCGACGTTCCGGCAGGCGCCATCAACATCGTCACCGGCCGCACGGCGGAGCTTGCCGGCGTGCTGGCCAAGCATGACGATGTCGACGGGCTCTGGCTGTTTGCCGATGCCGACACTTGCGCCAAAGCGGAGGCCGATTCCATCGGCAATCTCAAGCGCGTCTGGACCGGCAACGGCCGCAGCCTCGACTGGGCGTCCGACGAGGCCGCCGGCGATGCCCTGCTGCGCCGCGCCGTCGAAGTGAAGAACGTCTGGGTGCCATACGGCGACTAATGCCGCCGAAGCGCGCTGTGCTTGAGTGAACCATGGCAGCGTGACTCGTTGTCCGGTTGTCATACATGTTGTTGCATCAGAGCAAGCGATGTGCATTACATCAGCCGTCGCGAAGGTGATCGCGTTCGGGCTTGACGCTTGGACATGTGTTCTTTAACCAGAAAAAACATTTGTTATTTAAGGACTGATGGATTGTGCAGGCCGCATAGTCGCGCCTGTCTGGCACAGGACGCCCCAGTCAGCCGGCAGTAAATCGGGCCGAGCAGTGGCCAAAGAGGGCGAGGAGAAACGCATGGCGGATCTAGCAGGCAAGGTCGTTGTCGTCACCGCGGCGGCACAAGGCATCGGCAGAGCGAGCGCATTGGCCTTCGCCAAGGCAGGTGCCATCGTGCACGCCACCGACATCAACGAGGCGCTGCTGGCCGAACTCGCCAAGACCTCCGGCATCAAGACCCGCAAGCTCGACGTTCTCAACGACGATGCGGTGGCATCCGGCTTCGCCGAAATCGGCCGCGTCGACGTGCTGTTCAACTGCGCCGGCTTCGTCCATTCCGGGTCCATCCTCGAGATGAAGGATGCCGATCTCGACTTCGCCTTCAACCTCAATGTCCGCGCCATGATCCGCACCATTCGGGCGGTACTGCCCGGCATGCTGGAGCGCGGCGATGGCTCGATCATCAACATGTCGTCCGTCGCCGGCGCCGGCAAGGGCGTGCCCAACCGCTTTGCCTATGGCGTCTCCAAGGCGGCCGTGATCGGTCTCACCAAGGCGGTTGCCGCGGACTATGTCGCCAAGGGCATTCGCTGCAACGCCATCTGCCCCGGCACCGTCGAGAGTCCGTCGCTGCAGGACCGCATGCATGCGCAGGGCGATTACGAGGCGGCCCGCGCAGCCTTCATTGCCCGCCAGCCGATGGGCCGTCTCGGCACGCCCGAGGAAATCGCCGACCTTGCCGTCTACCTCGCCGGCGCCACGTACACCTCGGGGCAGGCCTATAATATCGACGGCGGCTGGTCGATCTGAGCATAGTCTCGATACGCAGGTTCCGGGTCGACCAGTCCTAAAGTCCGGCTTGCCCCAGGTCGCATCCGTTAGCCAGAGTCGGCCAGTCCTCGTCGCTTTGGCAGAGTGAGTTGAAAACGGCCTTGGGCCGCAATTTGGAGAGCAAGATGAAACTGCTGCGCTATGGCGAGATAGGGAGCGAACGCCCCGGCCTGCTCGATGCGGATGGAACGATCCGCGATCTTTCGGGTCATGTCGCCGACATTGCCGGCAAGGCGCTCGATCCGGCGTCGCTCGATGCGCTATCGAAGCTCGACCCGAAGTCGCTGCCGGCCGTACCCGGAAGCCCGAGGCTTGGCGCCTGCGTTGCCGGCACAGGAAAATTCATCTGCATCGGCCTGAATTATTCCGATCATGCCGCCGAAACCGGCGCCACCGTGCCGCCGGAGCCGATCATCTTCATGAAGGCGAGTTCGGCCATTGTCGGCCCCGACGATGATGTGCTGATCCCGCGCGGCTCGGAAAAGACCGACTGGGAGGTTGAACTCGCCGTGGTCATCGGCAGAAAAGCCAAATATGTCAGCGAGGCCGATGCGCTGGATTATGTCGCCGGCTATGCCGTTGCCCATGACGTGTCCGAGCGAGCCTTCCAGGCCGAGCGCCAGGGCCAGTGGACCAAGGGCAAGAGCTGCGACACGTTCGGTCCGACCGGGCCGTGGCTTGTCACCAAGGACGAGGTTGCCGATCCGCAGAACCTCAAAATGTGGCTGACGGTCAACGGCAAGACGATGCAGAACGGCTCGACCAGGACCATGGTCTACGGCGTCGCCTATCTCGTTTCCTATCTCAGCCAGTTCATGTCGCTGCATCCTGGCGACATCATCTCCACCGGCACCCCGCCCGGCGTCGGTCTCGGCATGAAGCCGCCGGTGTTCCTGAAGCCCGGCGATGTGGTGGAACTGGGCATCGAGGGGCTCGGCCAGCAGAAGCAGACCTTCAAGGCGGATGCCTAGCCGCCTCTGCCCTTAGAGCGTTTCACCGTTTGCCGGCGAAACGGTCTATCTCTTTGTTTGCCGGGCGGCTGGCGCCTCTTGTCAGCGCCAGCCCAGAGCCGGCGCGACGTGCTTCAGGATCGCCTCGATGACGTGGGCGTTGTACTCGACGCCAAGCTGGTTGGGGACGGTCAGAAGCAGCGTGTCGGCCTCGGCGATCGCTTCGTCCTCTTTCAGCTGATCGATCAGCACATCGGGCTCGGCGGCATAGGAGCGGCCGAAGACGGCAAGCTTCTCAGGCTCGATATAGCCGAAATGATCTTCGCTGCTGCCGCCGCCGAAATAGGCGCGGTCGCGGTCGTTCACCAGCGCAAAGATGCTGCGGCTGACCGACACGCGCGGCTCGCGTGTGTGGTCGGCCGCCTTCCACGCCGCGCGATAGGCGCGGATCTGTTCGGCCTGCTGGATGTGGAGCGGCTGGCCGCCCTCATCGAACTTCAGCGTCGAACTTTGCAGGTTCATGCCGAGCTTGCCCGCCCATTCGGCGGTCGCGTTGGTAGCGGCGCCCCACCAGATCCGGTCGCGCAGGCCGGCCGAGAACGGCTCGAGCCGCAGCATTCCCGGAGGATTGGGGAACATCGGCCGCGGATTGGGTTGCGCGAAACCTTCGCCGCGCAGCACGTCCAGAAACACCTCGGCATGGTTGCGCGCCATGTCGGCATCGCTTTTGCCGTCCTGCGGCACGTAGCCGAAGTAGCGCCAGCCGTCGATCACCTGCTCCGGCGAACCGCGGCTGATGCCAAGCTGCAGCCGGCCACCGGCGATCAGGTCGGCAGCACCCGCATCCTCGGCCATATACAGCGGATTCTCATAGCGCATGTCGATGACGGCGGTGCCGATCTCGATGCGGCTGGTGCGGGCGCCGACCGCGGCCAGAAGCGGAAACGGCGAAGCGAGCTGGCGGGCAAAATGATGGACGCGGAAATAGGCGCCGTCCGCGCCCAGCTCCTCGGCGGCGACGGCCAGGTCGATCGACTGCAGCAGCGCGTCGGACGCCGAGCGCGTCTGCGATTGCGACGAGGGCGACCAATGGCCGAAGGAAAGAAAGCCGATCTTCTTCATGCGCGCATCCTGTTCTTTGATTCCAGTTGCCTACTTCGTCGCCCACGCGATCGGGTTCAATCGACACTCACACAACGCAGTGTCAATGCCGCCGGCCCTTGACGGTTTCGCAACGATACCCATCGGTGCGCAAAGGACCAAGGCCATGGTCCCCGGCGATGCCTTGCGCGACCGCGTCAGCATCTGCCGCGGCGCTTTTGGGGCCAAATGAACCAACCAAAGGCGATGTACCGCAAACTCCATTCGCTTCAGAGCCCGGTTTTGAAATCTTCTCGCTCATTTAATTCTACAAAATCGGTAGGCTTAATGCGGATAGTGCGTCTGCGAGAAGGAGCCTCGGATGTCAAAAAAGCTGGTGGTGGGGTTGTCCGGCAACCTGACCCGTCCGTCCAAGACGAAGGCATTCGTCAGCCACATCGCCGGTGAGGTGGCGAGCCGGGCCGGCTCGGCTTTGAGCGTTTTCGACATCGAGGATCTCGGCCCGTCCTTTGCGCCTGCAAGACAGCTTGGCGATCTCGATCCGGCGGCGCGCGGTATTATCGAGCAGCTGCTCGGCGCCGACGTGCTGGTGGTCGGCTCCCCGACCTTCAAGGGCAGCTACACCGGGCTGTTCAAGCACTTCTTCGACCTGCTCGACCCGTCGTCGCTGCGCGGCAAGCCGATCATCCTGGCGGCAACAGGCGGCGGCGAGCGTCATTCGCTAGTCGTCGAACACCAGTTGCGGCCGTTGTTCGGCTTCTTCGAGGCGCAGACCCTGCCGACCGCGATCTACGCCTCGGACAAGGACTTTGCAGATGGCGTGCTGGTGTCAGAGGCAGTCAAGGCGCGAGCCCGGCAGGCGGTCGCCGAGGCATGCCGGGTGGCCGGCGTGCCCTACAGCGTCGTCCTTGCCGCCTGAAAACCAACGATCCGCGACGCAACATTCCATCCCGCATAGACCAGAAGGACGCCTGCAAATGACTCGAGCCAGCAAGTCCGATAGCAGGCCGCGGCAGATCAAGCTCGGCGCTTTCCTGCCCGGCGGCGGGCAGCATATCGCCGCCTGGCGTCATCCCGATGCGCCGGCCGACGGGGCCACCAATTTCGAGTTCCACAAGCAACTGGCGCTGACCGCCGAGCGCGGCCTGTTCGACGCCTATTTCCTGGCCGACAACCTGACCGTCGGCCTCGGCGCCCGCGAGGGCGGCAATGCCAAGATCGCCGGTTTCGAGCCGGTGACGCTGTTTGCGGCGCTGGCGCCGCTGACGACGCATCTCGGCTTCATCGCAACGGCGTCCACCACTTATGAGGAGCCTTACACGCTGGCGCGCAAATTCGCTTCGCTCGACCTGTTGTCGAACGGCCGCGCCGGCTGGAACGTGGTGACCTCGGCCGGCGACGAAACGGCACGCAATTTCAACCGCGACGTCCAGCCCAGCCATGCCGAGCGCTATGCCAGGGCGCATGAGCATGTCGAGACGGTCAAGGCGCTGTGGGACAGCTGGGAGGATGACGCCTTCATCCGCGACAAGCAGTCGGGCCGTTTCTACGACAAGGACAGATTGCACGACATCGACCACAAGGGCGAGCATTTCAGCGTCAAGGGTCCGCTCAACGTGCCGCGCCCGGTGCAGGGGCATCCGGTTGTCGTACAAGCCGGGCAGTCGGAAGACGGACGCGGGCTTGCCGCGCACTCGGCCGAGGTCATCTTCACCGCCCATCAGAAGCTCGAGACGGCGCAGGAATTCTACCGCGACATCAAGGCGCGCGTGGCTGAAGTCGGCCGCGATCCCGACCAGGTGCTGATCATGCCGGGCGTCGCGCCCTTTGTCGGCCGCACCGAGGACGAGGCCCGCGCCAAATACCAACAGCTCAACGACCTTATCCTGCCCGAGGACGGTGTTGCGCTCCTCAACGGGCTGGCCGGCCAGACGCTCGACATCAGGGGCTATCCGCTCGACGGCCCGTTGCCGCCGAGCAAGGAAACCGAAGGCATGAAAAGCCGCCAGGCGCTGATCCGGCAGATTGCCGACGAGCACAATTTCAGCATCCGCCAGCTTTACCAATGGGTAGCGACGGCGCGCGGCCACTACACCATCGTCGGCAGCGTCACGCAGGTCGCCGATCAGCTGGAGGAATGGTTCACCAGCGAGGCGGCCGACGGCTTCAACATCCTGCCGCCCTGGCTGCCCGGCGCGCTCGACGATTTCGTCGACCTGGTCATTCCCGAGCTGCAGCGGCGCGGCCTGTTCCGCACGGCTTACGAAGGCCGCACGCTGCGCGAGAATCTCGGCCTCAGGCGCCCGGAAAATCCATGGACCGTCGCCCGCTCGACCGTCCTTGCCGCCGAATGACCTTGGCATCGAAGGGGTGAAGCAATGACGTTGCAGCACATCGATCGGCAAATCACGGTTCGCCGCAGTGGTGGCGAAACCGGGCTCGGCACCGACTTCCTGCGCCTCGGCGGCCGGGCTGCTGTTCGCTTCCTGAAGCGCTACGGCGTGCTTGCCGGCTTCCTGGCGCTCTGGCAGGTGGCGAGCAGCGTCGGATGGGTCAACGCGGCGGTGCTGCCGCCGATCGACATGATCGTCGAAGCGCTCTGGAAGGGGCTTGCCGGCGGCAGCCTGCTCGGCGACATCGCCATCAGCCTGCAGCGCGCCGGCATCGCCTTTGCCGCAGCCGTCGCCGTCGCCATTCCGCTTGGCCTGTTCATGGGCCAGGTGCGCCCGGTCGAAACCGCGCTCGATCCGATCCTGCAGGTGTTCCGGCAGACCTCTGCACTGGCGCTCTATCCGGTGTTCATCCTGCTCTTGGGACTTGGCGAGACCTCGAAGATCTTCGTCATCTTCTGGGCGACGCTGTTTCCGCTGCTGCTCAACACCACCAGCGGCGTCAAGGAAGTCGATCCCAAGCTGCTTGAAATGGCGCGCGTCTATGGTGCGAGCCGGCTCACCGTGTTTCGCCGCGTCGTACTGCCGGGCGCCGTGCCGTCGATCTTCGTCGGCTTGCGGCTGAGCGCCACCACGGCGCTGCTGCTGCTGATCGCGTCCGAGATGATCGGTGCCAACAAGGGCATCGGCTTCCAGGTGATGAACGCGCAGTACAATTTCCAGATCCCGCTGATGTTTGCGGCAATCGTCATCCTCGCCGGGCTTGGCCTGATCGCCAACCAGGCATTGGTCACCCTGCAGCGGCGGCTCTGTCGCTGGAGCAATCCTGTCAACTGAGCAGTCCGCCCCTCACCGTTTACCTCACAAGGACCCGATCATGAAAATCACCCGCCGTTCGCTGCTTGCCGGCGCGCCGCTTGCCGCCGGCCTCATCGCCGCCGGCCTGCCGCGCCTGGCCTTTGCGCAAGCCGCAGCCGTCAAGTTCCGCTACCTCGCCAGCCGTGGCAGCATCTCCCCGCATGAGCTGGCCGACGAGCTCGGCTACTTCAAAGGGCTCGGCGTCGAGCTGGAGAATGTCGGCTATTCCTCGGGTGGACCGGAATCGCTGTTTGCGCTGTCTTCCGGCAGCGTCGACATCGGCTCGGCCGCCACCGCGGCGGTGATCAACTCGATCTCGGGCGGCAACGACTTCGTCGCGGCGTATCCGAGCAACGGTATCAACAAGGATGTGAAGAGCGTCTTCTACGTGCTGGAAGACAGCCCGATCAAATCGATCGCCGACATTGCCGGCAAGACCATCTCGGTCAACACGCTCGGCGCTCATCTCGACTATACGGTGCGTGAGGCCCTGCACAGCGTCGGCCTGCCGCCGACCGCCGCCAACCTCATTGTCGTGCCCGGCCCGCAGCTTGAGCAGACGCTGCGCTCGCGCCAGGTCGACATTGCCGGCCTCGGCTACTGGCAGGCGACCTTTGCCGGCGCGCTGGTCGCCAATGGCGGCGTGCGCGGCGTGTTCGACGACACGCAGGTGCTCGGCGAACTCGCCGGCGGCTTCGTCGTACTCAGGCGCGACTTCATTGCCGCCAACCCGGATGCGGCGCGCAACTTCGTCGAACAGTCGGCGCGCGCCTCGGACTGGTCGCGCCAGAACCCGGACGAAGCCCGCAAGGTGCTGGCCACTATCCTCGACAAGCGCGGTGAAAACGGCGATCTCGCCCGCTACTGGACCGGCTTTGGTCTGCGCGAAGGTGCGCAGGCGACCGATCGCGACATCGACTTCTGGGTCGCCGTGCTGGAGCGCGACGGCCGTCTGGCCCAGGGCAAGCTGAAAGCCGCCGACATCCTGTACCGGCCCGGCGAAACCAAGATCAACTGAGCTTTGAAATAGCTGAGAGACAAGATGGCCGGTTCCAACCGTGGCGGAGAGGTCTCGATCCGCGACCTCTCCAAATCCTTCAGCCTCGGCGGGCGCCAGCTTGCCGTGCTGCGGACGCTCAACCTCGACATTCGTTCGGGGGAATGCCTGGTCATTGTCGGCGCCAGCGGCTCCGGCAAGACCACGCTGCTGCGTATTCTGGCCGGGCTGGAGGCGGCCGACAGCGGCGGTGTCGCGATCGACGGCCAGCCGGTGCATGGCGTCGGCGCCGAGCGTGCCGTGATCTTCCAGGAGCCGCGGCTGCTGCCGTGGCTGAGCGTGCTCGGCAATGTCGCGTTCGGCCTCGAAGTGCGCGGTGTTCCCAAGAGGCAGGCCGAGGAACGCGCCCGCTTCTACGTCGCCCTGGTCGGCCTTGCCGAATTCGCCGATGCTTTTCCGAGCCAGCTTTCCGGCGGCATGGCGCAGCGCGTCGGCATCGCCCGGGCGCTCACTGTGCAGCCCGAGATCCTCCTGCTCGACGAGCCGCTGGGGGCGCTGGACGCCATGACCAAGATCGGCATGCAGGAGGAACTGGCGCGCATCTGGAGCGAGGAGAACGTCACCATGGTGATGGTCACCCACGATCTGGAGGAGGCGATCTATCTGGCTGACCGGGTGCTGATCCTGCCCAAGGAGAAAGGCGGCGCGGCGCGGTTGATCGACATCGACCTGCCACGCCCGCGCGAGCGCAGCGAGAGCCGCTTCGTGCGCTATCGCGAAGAACTGCTGCGCGAATTCGGCCTGCATTGATCAAGGGAAGGAGCCAGCCGTGGCTTCCCCGGAAGATTAGCTCTCGCGATTACTGCTTGGTGAACGTGCCCGTATAGGTGCGGTCGGCAAGCCCATAGGTGACGGCCAGCGTTCCGTCCGCCTGAATGACCGCGCTGACGTCCGCGCCATTGGGAAGGCGCCGCAGTTTCAACGTGTTGCCGAAAATCTTGCCTTCGCCGTCGGCCACGCCCGGTTTGTTGTCGCCGACATCGCCCCAGGCATAGGTGGCGGTGACATTGCCGCCGCGCGTAATCGTCAGCACAGCGAGCTTGCCATCATACATCCCGTCCAACTGTCCGCCCCATATGCCGGAAAACGCGACATACTTGGCCGGGACTCCTTCGCCGGGCGGCATGACCCGCACAGATGGATCGAGGACCGCCGCACCATCCGGAGCAGAGATCGCGGCAGGCGCCATGGGCTGAGGTGCGGGCGCTGGCGGCGGCGATGATGGTTCAGGCGCCGACTGGCAGGCGACAAGCATGAATGCCGCGAAACCGAGCGTCGGAAAGAGACTGTTTGGTGGAGCCAATCGGGATCGAACCGACGACCTCTTGAATGCCATTCAAGCGCTCTCCCAACTGAGCTATGGCCCCACTCCGGCAGTCAGCCGTCGCCGTTGCCGGCGAGAGGTCCGGCGCGGGTTTCAGGACCGCGCCGTTTAGTGCAGGCGGCTTCTAACCCCGCCTTCCCTGAAGATCAAGCCTTCGAGGCCCGCTTTTTCATCATAGCCCGTGAACGCCGCTAAATGCATGCGTTCGAAGCGTTCCTAGACTTCGTCGTCGTCGTCGCCGACGCCGATCATGTCGGCGACGTCGTCGTCTTCTTCCTCTTCGTCGGCAAGGAAAGTATCGTCCTCATCGTCGCCTAGATCGACATCGTCCTCGTCGTCGCCCAGGTCGGGAAGCTCGTCGCCGGCCTTGACGTCTTCGTCGGCCTCTTCAAGCGAGACGACTTCAACGCCTTCTTCTTCCTCGGCGTCCACTTCCTTCTCGGCCACTTCCTCTTCCTCTTCGAGGGCGGCGATCTTGCCGTCCTCGAAATAGGAACGCGGATACGTCTTGCCCGTATAGGGCGAGACGATAGGGTCCTTGTTCAGGTCGTAGAATTTTCGGCCCGTTTCAGGGTCGACACGCTTTGTGCCAAGTTCGTTTTTTGCCACGTCAAGCCTCGTCAGTAAAAGAGTGGTCCCCTTAACCACAGTTTACCGCGCTGTCAAAGCGAAAAGCCGGCGTCACAAAACCAAGCACTGAAAGGCCTCGCGCCAAGCGACGACCATGGGGATGACCATTCGTGCCCGCCGTGATACGAGACCGCCGCAACAAATGAAAAGCGCCGGTGCGCCGGCATTCCGTCCAGGGAAATTCCATGTCTCACGCCGCCGCTGCCAAGCCGGCCACCGCCCGCAAATCATCCGCCCTTTCCGGCACCGCTCGCGTGCCGGGCGACAAGTCGATTTCGCACCGTTCCATGATGTTCGGCGGCCTTGCCTCCGGCGAAACCCGCGTCACCGGCCTGCTCGAAGGCGAGGATGTGATGCGCACGGCGGCCGCCATGAAGGCGATGGGCGCGCATATCGAGAAGCGCGGCGCCGAGTGGGTGATCCGCGGCACCGGCAATGGCGCGCTGCTGCAGCCGGAAGGCCCGCTCGATTTCGGCAATGCCGGCACCGGCTCCCGCCTCACAATGGGCCTCGTCGGCACTTACGACATGGAAACGACCTTCATCGGCGACGCATCGCTGTCGGGACGGCCGATGGGCCGCGTGCTCGAACCCTTGCGCCAGATGGGCGTGCAGGTGCTGAAGGCGACGCCGGGCGACCGCATGCCGATCACGCTGCATGGGCCGAAACACGCCGCACCCATTACCTACCGCGTGCCGATGGCCTCGGCGCAGGTGAAGTCGGCCGTGCTGCTGGCAGGCCTCAACACGCCCGGCATCACCACCGTGATCGAACCGGTGATGACGCGCGATCATACCGAAAAGATGCTTAGGGGATTTGGCGCCAATCTCTCGGTCGAGACCGACGAGCGCGGCGTGCGCCACATCTTCATCGAGGGCCAGGGCAAATTGACGGGGCAGACCATCGCCGTGCCCGGCGATCCCTCCTCGGCCGGCTTCCCGCTGGTCGCGGCACTGATCGTGCCGGGTTCGGACATCGTCATCGAGAACGTGCTGATGAACCCCACCCGCACCGGCCTGCTTCTAACGTTGCAGGAAATGGGCGGCCAGATCGACATCTTGAACCCGCGCAATGCCGGCGGCGAGGATGTTGCCGATCTGCGCGTGCGCTACTCCGAGCTCAAGGGCGTCACCGTGCCGCCCGAGCGGGCCCCGTCGATGATCGACGAATATCCGGTGCTGGCGGTTGCCGCGAGCTTCGCCGAGGGCGAGACGTTGATGCAGGGGCTGGAAGAGCTGCGGGTGAAGGAATCCGACCGACTGGCAGCGGTTGCCAATGGGCTGAAGCTCAACGGCGTCGACTGCACCGAAGGCGAAGCTTCGCTCGCGGTGCGCGGAAAGCCCGGCGGCAAGGGGCTGGGCGGCCATCCCAATGGCCAGGACACGACGGTGCAGACGCATCTCGACCATCGTATCGCCATGAGCTTCCTGGTGATGGGGCTGGCAACGGAAAAGCCGGTAACCATCGACGACGCCGCCATGATCGCGACGAGTTTCCCGGAGTTCATGGGTCTGATGACGGGGCTCGGTGCGGAGATCGGGTAGGTTGATGCCAAGCGCAAAGCAAGCAGAGATGTCGGCGGGACAGCGCCCCCCTCTGTCCTGCCGGACATCTCCCCCTCAAGGGGGGAGATCGGCCGTCACAGCGGCTTTCGCCAGTTTTCGAAATTGCAGGAAAGAGTGGGGCGCAGAAGCTTCTGATCTCCCCCCTGGAGGGGGAGATGTCCGGCAGGACAGAGGGGGGCGCGAAGGATCGCGGCGTCTGTCTTTCGTGTTGGCCCGCCAATGACCTTCACCATAGCCATCGACGGACCCGCCGGCGCCGGCAAAGGCACGCTGGCCCGACGTCTGGCCGACCACTACCGCCTCAACCTGCTCGACACCGGCCTTACCTACCGCGCCGTCGCCTATGCGTTGATCCGGCACGCGCTGCCGCTCGACAATGTCTCGGCGGCCGAAACCGCTGCCCGCCAGGTCAATCTAGCCAAGCTCGACCGGGCGGTCTTGTCGGCGCATGCTGTCGGCGAAGCGGCTTCGAAGGTAGCGGTTTACCCTACCGTTCGGCGCATCCTGGTCGAAAAGCAGCGCGATTTCGCCAAAACGCCGCCGGGCGCGGTGCTCGACGGGCGCGACATCGGCACGGTCGTGTGCCCTGACGCCGACGTAAAACTCTATGTGACGGCGAGTGCGCAGGTGCGGGCGCAGCGCCGGCTGGCGGAAATCGAGAGCATCGGCGGCACTGCCAATTTCGCCGAAATCCTTGCCGATATCATGCGCCGCGACGAGCGCGACATGGGCAGGGCCGACTCGCCGCTGAAGCCCGCCGCCGACGCGCACTTGCTTGATACCTCCGAAATGGCTATAGAGGCCGCGTTTCTGGCGGCCAAAGCGATCATCGACGACGCCTTGGCCAAGAGAGATAAAGCCTGATCCAGGGTTTTCCCGCTGCCACCGATTGCCGGAAGCGAAGAAAATACCCATATCGGGCACGAACCAGCCTGCCAGCATTCTTCATGCGCCGGAATTGCCGCTTAGGCGGCCCAGGGCTTTTGTAGCCCGGAACGCCGGCAGGCCAACGCAACGCTAACCCACGGCGCCCGTCCCGCAAGAGATGCGGGGCACTCCAGGAGAAAATATGTCAGCTGCAAATCCCACTCGCGACGATTTCGCGAGCCTGCTCGAAGAATCATTTACCGCCGGCCACTCCGGCGAAGGTCAGGTCGTCAAGGGCACGATCCTGGCGATCGAAAAAGACATGGCCATCATCGATGTCGGCCTCAAGGTCGAAGGCCGCGTGCCGCTGAAGGAATTCGGCGTCAAGGGCAAGGACTCGACGCTCAAGGTCGGCGACACGGTCGAGGTCATGGTCGAGCGCATCGAAAACGCGCTGGGCGAAGCCGTCCTGTCGCGCGACAAGGCCCGCCGCGAAGAGAGCTGGGTCAAGCTCGAAGAGAAGTTCACCAAGGGTGAGCGCGTCGAAGGCGTCATCTTCAACCAGGTCAAGGGCGGCTTCACTGTCGACCTCGACGGCGCCGTGGCCTTCCTGCCGCGCAGCCAGGTCGATATCCGCCCGATCCGCGATGTCTCTCCGCTGATGCACAACCCGCAGCCCTTCGAGATCCTCAAGATGGATCGCCGCCGCGGCAACATCGTGGTGTCGCGCCGCACCGTGCTCGAGGAAAGCCGCGCCGAACAGCGTTCGGAAATCGTGCAGAACCTCGAAGAAGGCCAGGTTGTCGAAGGCGTCGTCAAGAACATCACCGATTACGGTGCGTTCGTCGACCTCGGCGGCATCGATGGCCTGCTGCATGTCACCGACATGGCATGGCGCCGCGTCAACCACCCGACCGAGATCCTCAACATCGGTCAGACGGTCAAGGTGCAGATCATCCGCATCAACCAGGAAACCCACCGCATCTCGCTCGGCATGAAGCAGCTCGAGAGCGATCCGTGGTCCGAGATCGGCACCAAGTTCCCGATCGGCAAGAAGATCAAGGGTACCGTCACCAACATCACCGACTACGGCGCGTTCGTCGAGCTGGAGCCGGGCATCGAAGGCCTCATCCACGTTTCGGAAATGTCGTGGACCAAGAAGAACGTGCACCCCGGCAAGATCCTGTCGACGACACAGGAAGTCGACGTTGTCGTGCTCGAGGTCGATCCGGCCAAGCGCCGCATCTCGCTCGGCCTCAAGCAGACGCTGGAAAACCCGTGGCAGGCTTTTGCCGCGAGCCATCCGGTCGGCAGCCAGGTCGAGGGCGAGGTCAAGAACAAGACCGAGTTCGGCCTGTTCATCGGCCTCGAAGGCGACGTGGACGGCATGGTGCACCTTTCCGACCTCGACTGGACCCGTCCGGGCGAGCAGGTCATCGAAGAGTACAATCGCGGCGACATGGTCAAGGCGCAGGTGCTCGACGTCGACATCGACAAGGAGCGCATCTCGCTCGGCATCAAGCAGCTGGCCAAGGACACGGTCGGCGAAGCCGCGACTTCAGGCGAACTGCGCAAGAACGCTGTCGTCACCTGCGAAGTCACCGGCATCAAGGATGGCGGTCTGGAAGTGCGGCTGGTCGACAGCGGCATCGAGACCTTCATCAAGCGCAACGACCTCAGCCGGGACCGTGACGAGCAGCGCCCCGAGCGCTTCTCGGTCGGCCAGAAGCTGGACGCCCGCGTCATCGCCTTCGACAAGAAGACCCGCAAGCTGCAGGTCTCGATCAAGGCGCTGGAAATCGCCGAAGAGAAGGAAGCCGTCGCACAGTACGGCTCTACCGACTCCGGCGCTTCGCTGGGCGACATCCTTGGCGCCGCGCTGAAGAAGCAGGGCAGCTAAGCCGCTTCGCGCGCAGCGCGTAAGCCGCTTCGCGCAAGCTAGGCCTCGGCTGCGCCTCGCGCGCAGCCTGAACAAGAAAACCCGCGGGCCGCAAGGCTCGCGGGTTTTTCATGCTCGGCTGCGCGATTGGCACAAGACTAAGACCGTGCAACCCCTTCAATTCCGCACGCGCGGTTGTAGGCTCGGCCGTCGTTGCAGACGTAAACACGGAAGGCCCTTCGGGCAACAGAGAAGCATGCGGGATGAAGGTCGCCGAACTCTATCGCTATCCGGTCAAGAGCCTGCGCGGCCATGCCGTGCCGAGCGCCGACATCGAGACAATGGGCATGGAAGGCGACCGCCGCTGGATGGTCGTCGACAAGGATGGGCAGTTCCTCACCATTCGCCAGATACCTGATATGACGACGATCGACGTCGAGCATCGCGAAACGGGCATCCTGTTGAAACATGACAGGCATGGCTCGCACTTCGTCGAGGCTCCGGCTCCCAGCACCGCGCTCCGGCAAGTCAAGATCTGGAAGGATATGGCTGCCGCGCGGCCGGGCGATCCGGCCGCCGGCGCCTATCTCTCGGCTATTCTTGGCCGGCCCGTCGATCTCGTCTATTTCGACGATCCGCAAAACCGGCCGGTCGATGCGGAATTCGGCCAGCCCGGCGATTTCGTCGGCTTTGCCGACGGTTTTCCGCTGCTGATCGCCACGACAGGCTCGCTGAACCATCTGAACAGCCATCTTGCCAGGCCCATCGAGATGGCGCGGTTCCGGCCAAACATCGTCGTCGACGCAGACGGCGCATGGCTCGAAGACAGCTGGAAGACGATCCGCATCGGCGCTGTCGAGTTGCGCATCGCAAAGCCTTGCTCGCGGTGCGTCATCACGACCCGAGATCCGTTGAGCGGCGAGCAGCCGGACCCGCGCGAGCCGTTGCAGACGCTTGGCAAAATCCACCGCTCCGCCAAGGGCGGCATCATCTTCGGCCAGAATGCGATTCCCAACAACGCCGGCGCGATCGCCATCGGCGACGCAGTCGAGGTCGTGGAAGCGGGCGTCTCGAACCTGACGTAGTCGCAGGCCTTCTAATGCCGTGGAGGCGTCGGCGGTCGCCATGATTGAATGGCTAACCTCCGCTGTAAATCAGGCGAGGTCGGCAAAGGCCGCCATCGGAAGCCAAACCAAATGAGTCGCCTGCGCGGCGGAACTTCAGGCGCGGCCGTAAAGTGGCGCCAGCGTTCCGCTCATTGCCAGATTGGCCGGTGATGCCAGATAGGCGATTGCCTCGGCGGCGGCTTCGAGGCTGACCCATTTGCCGAAATCGGAATCCGGCATGTCGGCGCGGTTGGCCGGCGTATCGAGCGTCGAGGGCGCTACCGCGTTGACCAGTATGCCTTTATGCTTCAGCTCTTCCGCCATCGCCACGGTCATCGCCGCCACTGCCGCTTTGCTGGCGGTATAGGCGACCATGCCGGCGCCTCTGCGCGGGTCGAGCCCGGCGCGTGCCGTGACATTGACGATGCGGCCCGCTGTGTTCGAGCCCAGCATGGAGCGTACTGCCGCGCGGCAGCACAGAAAGGCGGTGCGGGCGTTGGTGTCCATCATTTCGGCAAAGGATGCGGATTCGATTTTCTCGACGGGGGCCATGGCAAAGCCGCCGGCCAGATGGATGGAGGCCCACAATTCGGGAACGCTGTCATAGAAGGCATCGACCTTGGCAGGATCGGCGAGATCGACATTATGCGCCAGCCGGACGCGATCATGGGCCGCGAAGGGGAAATGCGTGGGGGCCGACGCGTGGGCATTGGGCACATGGCAGATCGCGCCGTCCGCCAGCAATTTGCCGACGACCGCGGCACCCAGCGCCCCGGTGCCACCGGTCACCACGATATGCTTGCCCTGAACTGTTTCCGTCATCCTGGACGCTCCTGTCGTTTCTTATGATTATGTCGCTTGTCGTGCCGCGCCGACGCAGAGCGTCGCGCCTTTTGCACGATCACTCAACCGACATCTCGACATGGCAGTTGTTGCGTCTTTGCATCGCTCGAAGCCGCCGACCGCCCCTTCCGACCCCCGCGCATGGACATCCGGCGCGCGGCCAGGCGTCAGTCGATGGTGATTTCGATGACGTGCGGCAGTCTGGTTGCGCGTGCGCGCTTGAGCGCATCGGCGAGACCGGCAGTACCGGCAAGCCGCTCGGCTGATATACCATAGGCCTCGGCCAGCTTGCAGAAATCCGGCGGCGCCGGGGACACGCCGACCGGCTCGACGCCGACATCGAGCATCGACGTTTCGATCTCGCGATAGCCTCTGTTGTTCCAGACGACGAAGATGACCGGTGCGGGTGCATCGAGCGCCGCGCCTAGCTCCGACAAGGTGAACTGGAAGCCGCCGTCGCCGGTCAGGCAAACCACCGGCACGCCGGGCATGGCGAGCGCTGCGCCGATCGCCGCCGGCGGCCCGTAGCCGAGCGCGCCGAAACCGGTGGCGGCGTTGAACCAGCCGCCTGGCCGGTCATGGTCGTAATAGAGATTGGCGGCGTAGATCGGCTGGGTGGAATCGCCGACGATGATGGCGCCCGGCAGTGCGTCGCGGATGGTTTCCACCGCACGCACCTGCGCGGCATAGGCCGGGCTGAGCTCGGCAAAGGCCGCCTTTCTCGACGCGGCTGCGCGGCTCTCGCCGTCCTTCGCTGCGGCATGATCAGGGTGGAGCGCGCCTAGCAGTGCACCAAGCGCCTCCGCGCAATCGGCCTGGATGCCGACGCTCACCGGGCGGCGGGCGAGCTGGTCGGCGCCGATATCGATGCGGATCAGATTGGCGGGCAGCACGAAGCCGCCGTCGCTGTAACCGTCATAGTCGGTCGGGCCGAATTCGGTGCCGGCGGCGATGACCAGATCGGCGTCTGCCATCAGCGCACGCACCGCCTTCAGGCTGGGGCTGGCCGGCACGCAAAGCGGATGCGCGTGCAGCAGACCGCGCGCATTGGCGGTCTGGACGACAGGTGCGCCGAGCCGCTCGGCCAGGCGCTGCAGTGGCTGTTCGGCGCGCTTGGCGCCGCCACCGGCAAGGATCAGCGGTCGGCGCGCGGCTGCGATCAGTTTGGCTGCCTCGGCAATGGCTGCGCCATCCGGCGCCGGCGGCGCTGCATTGGTGAGCGAAGCAGCGATGCCGTCGGCCGGTTTGACCATGACGTCGGTCGGGATCTCGATATGGACGGGGCCCGGCCGCGACGACGAAAACAGCGCGAAGGCCCGCGCCAAAGCGCCAGGCAATTCGCTGGCCTCGGTGACACGCTGCGAAAACAGCGCCACCTTCTCCATCATGCCGCGCTGGTCCGGCAGTTCGTGCAGGAAGCCCAGCCCCTTTCCCAGCGTCGGCATCGCGTTGACGCCCGAAATCACCAGCATCGGCACCGAATCGGCGCGCGCCTGGCCCATTGCGGTGATGGTGTTGGTCAGCCCCGGTCCGGTGATGACAAAGGCAACGCCCGGCCGGCCGCTGGCACGGGCATAGCCGTCGGCCATGAAGCCGGCGCCCTGTTCGTGACGCGGCGTGACATGGCGTATCTTTGAACGCGCCAGCCCGCGGTAAAGCTCGACAGTGTGGACGCCAGGAATGCCGAAAACGGTGTCGACGCCATGCGCTTCGAGCAGCGTGATCAGCGCTTCGCCGATGGTGGTCATAGCTTCTCTCCCTTTTGCGGCGCGAGGCCGAGCTCGGCCTCTATGGCTTTGACGCCGATCGCCGCCAATTCGCCAGGCGAGAACATCTCTGCGGCCAGACAGCCTTCGATCCAGAGCCCGTCGATGATCGCGTTGATGGCAATGGCATGGCGGCGCAGTTCATTTGCGTTTGGCCTGCGCTGCTCGGCGCCGAGCACTTCGGCAACGACTGCTTCCACCTCGTTGCGAAAGCCAAGATAGCCTTCGCGGTGGGCGCGAGCCAGGCTCGGATCCGCGCCGGCGCGGCCGATGAAGGTTGCCCACAGCGAAAACACGCGTGCATCGATGATCGGCGCGTTGAGGTTGGCGGTAACGAAGGCCGCAAGGCGCTGGCGCGGCGAGGCGTCTTCCATGAGCAATGCCGCCTTCGCCCGCTCGGTCATGCGGCCCATCAGCGCCGCGTACGTTTCCTGCAGCAAGTCTTCCTTGCCGGGGAAATAGTGCCGGATCAGCCCGGCGGTGACACCGGCGCGCAGTGCGATGGTGCGCAGGCTGGCGCCCTCCAGCCCATGTTCGGCCACGCTGTCCAGGGTCGCGTCAATCAAATCCTGCCGCCGCCGCTCCTCGCCCTCGCGGCGGAACTTGCGGCGCTCATTCATTGCCGCAGGATGGGCCGCGTCAGGCATGTCGGCCCACCTTCGCAGGCGATGCAGAGGGCATCCGCCTCGAAGATTTGAACCGTGCAGCCGGCGGCTTCCATCGCGGCCCTGGTCTTGGGAAAGCCGGCGACGGCAATGACCTTGTGCGGGCTGGTCGGCAGCACGTTCAGGCTGAGGCCGTTGGACGCGGCAAACTCTTCGGCGTCGCCTTCCACCAGCCGGATGCCGCGCGCCTTCAGCAACTGATAGAACGGCGCCGGCAAAAGCGGTGAATAGACCAGGGCCAGGTCGTCGGCCAGCGGGCTGATCACCGACATCAGATGCAGGCACGCCTCCTCGCCCTGCCACAGCGGCAGATCGAAACCGTAGACGGAAATGCCGAGCGGCGTCAGCAGATTGGAAACCTGCTGTATGCCTTCCTGGTTGGAGCGCACCCCGCGCCCGATCACCAGCGTGCTGGCATCCAGCCATACGCAATCGCCGCCTTCTACCTGGCCGGGAGCCTGGACGCGGCCGAGGATGGGAATACCCAGGCGTGTGTAGGTTTCCTCATGCAGCGATGGCTCCCGGGCGCGCAATGGCTTGCCCATGGACAGGATCAGCGCGCCGCGGTCGGTCATCAGCGACGGGTCGTGGGTGAATACGGAATCCGACAGCCCGTCGGCCTTGTCATCGATCCATTCGATTTCGGCGCCGGACGCCGCCACCAGCTCAGCGAGAGCCGCGTGCTGCGCCGCCGCTTTCGCCGGGTCGAAACCCGGGCCATAGTGCCAGGTAGCCCGGTCGGCACCGCGCATGGCATTGGCCGCCGACCGCATCAGCACGCGCCGCAACGGCGCCGCCATGGATTGTGATCCGAAAGCGCTCATCAGTGCCCTTTTCAATGCCGTGTTCAAGGTGAAAAAAATGGAAAAAATTTCATCGGAGGCTATTTATACACTTGCACAATAAGGCCGCAAGTGCCGTAATGAGCGGGATTGACGGGCTCGCGCTGTTGGGTCCATGCTGAAGTCTGGAGTGGGCATTACAGCGTATGTTGATTAGCCGGATAGACGTTCGACGATCTGCCGTGGACCCTGTGGCAGAGGTTCCCCGGTGAGCGCGGCGGGAACCGCCGCAGTCCAATCCGGCAAGGCGCAGGACGGCGCCGCCGAAGCCATCCATGTCGAGAACCTGCACAAGAAATTCGGCCAGCTGCATGTGCTGAAAGGCGTTTCGCTGTCGGCGCGCGACGGCGAAGTGATCGCCATTATCGGCGGCTCGGGTTCCGGCAAGTCGACGCTGCTGCGCTGCATCAACTGCCTGGAAAACCCGACCAGCGGCATCATCCGCGTCAATGGCGAGGAGATCAAACTCAAGGCCGACAGCCACGGCCACACCGTGCCCGCCGACCGCCGGCAGATCGAACGCATCCGCGCCAAGCTCGGCATGGTGTTCCAGAACTTCAACCTGTGGAGCCACATGACGCTGATCGAGAACGTCATCGAGGTTCCGGTGCATGTTCTGGGCGTAAGGCGCGACGTGGCGATCAGGGAAGCCGAAAAGCTTTTGGCGCGCGTCGGCCTCGCCGAAAAGCGCGACGTCTATCCGGCCTATCTCTCCGGCGGTCAGCAGCAGCGCGCGGCGATCGCCCGCGCCCTGGCCATCAACCCGCGCGTCATGCTGTTCGACGAGCCGACCTCGGCGCTCGACCCGGAGCTGGTTGGCGAGGTGCTGAAGGTGATCGGCGACCTGGCGCGCGAGGGCCGCACCATGGTGCTGGTCACGCATGAAATGAAATTCGCCCGCGAGGTCGCGACCCATGTCGTCTACCTCTGCAACGGGCTGGTCGAGGAAGAGGGGCCGCCGGAGCAGATATTCGGCGCACCGAAATCCGAAAGGCTGAAGCAGTTCATCCGCAACATCGGCTAGGACAAGCCGGGACGGAAGAAAACCGGGAACCAACAACAAACTGGGAGTCGTGACATGAAGACTGTTCTGAAAACATTCGCCGCAGCGCTGCTGCTCGGCGTCGCCGCCATGGGCGTGGCCAAGGCCGATCCGGTCAAGATCGGCGTCGCCGCCGAGCCCTATCCGCCCTTCACCTCGCCGGACGCTTCCGGCAAATGGGTTGGCTGGGAAATCGAGTTCATCGACGCCGTCTGCGCCGAGGAGAAGCTCGACTGCGTCATCACGCCTGTCGCCTGGGACGGCATCATCCCGGCGCTGACGACCAAGAAGATCGACGTCATCGCCAGTTCGATGTCGATCACTGCCGAACGCGAGAAGACCATCGACTTCTCGGATAAGTACTACAACACGCCGACCGCCATCATCGGGCCGAAGGACCAGAAATTCGGCGCCACGCCGGACGATCTCAAGGGCAAAGTGCTCGGCGTGCAGGTGTCGACCACCCATTCGGCCTATGCCAAGAAGCATTTCGGGCCCACGGCCGCCGAGATCAAGGAATACCAGACGCAGGACGAAGCCAACAACGATCTGGCCGCAGGCCGCCTCGACGCCGTCCAGGCGGATTCGATCGCGCTCGACGCATTCCTGAAGTCGGACCAGGGCAAGGCCTGCTGCGATCTGAAGGGCATGGTGGCTCCGGACGATGAAGTGCTCGGACCGGGCGTGGGCGCCGGCGTGCGCAAGGAAGACACCGACCTTAAGGCCAAGATCAACGCCGGCATCAAGGCGATCCGCTCGAACGGCAAATATGACGAGATATCGAAGAAATACTTCGATTTCGACATTTACGGTGGTGGCGGCGCGCAGTCGAACTGACGATCCTCGCATGAGCTAGGGGGCATGGCGTCAGCGCCATGCCTCCCTGCCCCCGCCGGCGCTGCCGTCGGCGGTGGTTGAAGCCAGCAATCCGGGGGCGACGCTGATCGACGCACTTCTTTCGGCCTCGGCGGCCGGCATCATAGAACTTCTCTCGCCCAATCCGCCGGGCTGGGGCGGCACGCTGTTGCTTGGGCTGCTCCATTCGATCGAGATCGCGCTCGGCGCCACGGTCCTCGGTCTTCTGATCGGCACCGGTGGCGCCTTTGGCAAGCTTTACGGCGGTCCTGTCGTGCGCGACCTGCTGGCGGTTTACACCACCATCGTGCGCGCCGTGCCCGAACTGGTGCTGATCCTGCTGCTCTATTATGCCGGGACGGACCTGATCAACCAGGCGCTGACCGCTATGGGCTACCAGCGCGTCGACATCAGCGGCCTTGCCGCGGGCATCGCCGTGCTCGGCTTTGTCCAGGGTGCCTATTCGACCGAAGTGATCCGCGGCGCCATCCTAGCCATACCGCAGGGCCAGATCGAAGCCGCCCGCGCCTATGGCATGTCACCCGGGCTCATGCTGCGGCGCATCACCTTGCCGGCGATGCTGCCCTTCGCCATACCCGGGCTCGCCAATCTGTGGCTGATCGCCACCAAGGATACGGCCCTTCTGGCAGTCGTCGGCTTTTACGAACTGGCGCTGGCGACGCGGCAGGCGGCGGGCGTCACCAAAGCCTATTTCACCTTCTTTTTCGCCGCGGGCGTGCTCTATCTCATCTTGTCGCTGGTCTCCAACCTGCTCATCGGCCGCCTCGAGGCCTGGTCGCGGCGCGGTATGCCGTCGCTCAAGGATGCGCGCTGATGGCCGGAGAAGCGACCATCATCAATGTTGCCGCGCGGACGTCGCTGTGGCTGCAGCCGCATCGCATCGTGCTGATCCTGGTCGCGATCGCGCTGGTTTTCGGCGCAGCCTTCTTCATGCGCTGGGACTGGCTGCCGCAATATTATGAAATGGGGCTTCTCGGCATTTGGCGGTCGCTGTGGATCCTGGCCGTCACCTGCTTTCTCGGCTTCCTGCTGGCCGTGCCGCTCGGGCTCGCGCAGGCCGCCGGCTCTTTCTGGTTTTCCGCGCCCGCCAGGACATTCTGCACCGTCATCAGGGGCACGCCGCTGCTGATCCAGCTATGGCTGCTCTATTACGGGCTGGGCTCGCTGTTTCCGCAATTTCCCTGGATCCGCGAATCCTGGATGTGGCCGTATCTGAGGCAAGCCTGGCCTTATGGCGTGCTGGCACTGACCTTGTCCTTCGCCGGCTATGAGGGCGAGGTGATGCGCGGCGCCTTTGCCGGCGTGCCGAAGGGGCAGTTAGAGGCGGCCCGCGCTTTCGGCATGAGCCGCTGGAAGATTTTCCGCCGCATCTGGCTGCCGCAGGCCATCTACCGGGCGCTGCCGACGCTGACCGGCGAAACCGTGCTGCAGCTGAAGTCGACGCCGCTGGTGGCGACGATCAGCGTCATCGACATCTTCGCAGTCTCGTCCAAGGTCCGGCAGGACACCTACCTCACCTACGAACCCTTGCTGCTTTTGGCGCTGATCTACATGATCATCACCGGCATACTGGTGTTTGCATTCAGCAAGATCGAGGCGCGCATACCGAACAAGGTGGGCTAGGAATAGTGAGCAGGCAGTAGTGAGTAGTCAGCATATGACCGGGAAACCGCTTGCTTTCGCTACACCTTACTGACTACTCCCTAATCACTCACCACCAATCGGGTCCGCACCATGCAACTCTCTCTCGACCAGGCAACAGGGCTGTGCCGGATGGCGGCGCTCGGCGCCGGCGCCAATGAGGAGGCGGCGCGGTCGCTCACCGCCTCGATCATTGCCGCCGAGGCGGAAGGGCTTTCGACCGTTGGGCTGACCCATTTCATCGATTACCTCGAAGCGCTGGGAGCCGGCCGCATCGACGGCAATGCCGATCCGGTGATCACCAGGCCGGCGCTCGCCGTCTATCTCTCCGATGCGCGTGGCGGCCTCGCCCATACCGGCTTCGACCGCACCATCGACGACCTCGCCAAGGCGGCAAAGCTGTTCGGCGTCGCCATCTTCTCGCAGAAGAACGCCTATACGTGCGGCGCGCTCGGCTATTTCACCGGGCGTCTGGCGCAACTGGGATTGGTCTCCTTCGCCGCCACCAACGGACCGGCGGTGCTGGCGGGCTCGGGCTCGGTCAAGCCGGTCTATTGCACCAACCCGATGTCGTTTGCGGCACCCGCCGCCGATGGCGCGCCGCTGGTCATCGACCAGTCGTCGAGCGCCACCGCCTTCGTCAACATCCGCAAGGCGGCCGAGGACGGCAAGAAGATCCCCGAAGGCTGGGCGCTGGACGCCAGCGGCAACCCGACCACCGATCCGGCCGCGGCCATGAAGGGCGCCATGCTGGCCTTCGGCGGCCAGCGCGGCGCCAACATCGCGCTGATGGTTGAAGTGCTGGCGGCTGGCCTGTCGGGCGCCAACTGGTCGCTCGACGCGCCCTGGTTCTCCGGCGGAACGGACAGCCCGGGAACCGGCCTGTTCGTGCTCGCCGTCGAGCCAAAACTGCTCGACCCGGATTTCGAGCAGCGCATGAAGAACCAGCTCGACCGGCTGCGCCGGCGCTTTGGCGTGCACGTGCCGGGCCGGGCGCGGGCCGAAGCGGCCGAGAAGGCGCAGGCGCGCGGCATCAATGCCCCCAAAGCCGTGGTGCAGCGCATTTCCGAGTTCGCCGAGCGCTATTCGGGCTGAAGCGGTCCTGCGACAACGCGACCTGGCTGAACCTTTCTACCGATCGCAACGACCAATAGCTGCCGGGTCGGGTTTGCCCGGTCGGTGTCTTCTGTCGGATACGTCCAGGGCCCGGGCGGGCGTATGCCGTCTCAGCTTATCCGCCCCGTTGCGCTCTGTCTCGACCGTTGCGTCACCCGGAAAACCCCGCTTCGGCGGGGTTTTCTGCGTTCGTGCTCTGTGTGCTAAAACATGATGGGGAAGTTAACTTTTGTTAACTTGACTTGCCGGAACCATCGGGCGTTTGCAAGGGATCGTCACAACAACAGGAGCTACGATGTCCGCAACCACCGACGCTTCCCGGGGCAAACTTATCGTTCCGGTGTTTGGCCGCCTGTATTCGTCACTGTATGATGGCGCCGAAACCCTTCTGCGCGTCGTCGCCGGCGGGTTTCTCACCATTCACGGCTCGCAGAAGATCACCAACCCTTTCGGCACCGCCGAGATGGTCGAAGGCCTCGGCTTCTATCCCGGCGCGTTCTGGTCGCTGCTTTTGTCCTGCACCGAATTCTTCGGCGGCATTCTGATCGCCATCGGCCTGTTGACTCGGCCCGCAGCCTTTGCCGGTATGATCGTGCTGCTGGTCACCGTCTGGTTCCACTGGATCACTGTCGGCCAGGGCTTTTCCGGCGCTGAAAAGTCGCTTCTATGGGCGGCGATCCTGCTGTTCTTCGTTATCCGCGGCGGCAACCGCCAGTCGGTCGACGCGCGCCTCGGCAAGGCGTTCTGAAGGGTCCATAAGAGGGTGGCAGCGACGACGCGTCACCCTTTGCCTTTGGCCCAAAACGGACTATGAAACGGCTTCAGCCAAGCTTTCGAGCGCCGGAGCCAGCCATGACCGAAATCCTGCAGATCCCCAAGCTCGTGGTCGTCTTCGGCGGCTCCGGCTTCGTCGGCCGCCACATCGTGCGGGCGCTGGCCAAGCGCGGCTACCGCATCAGGGTGGGGGTGCGCCGGCCCGATCTAGCGGGACATCTGCAGCCGCTCGGCAATGTCGGCCAGATCCAGCCGGTGCAGGCCAATGTGCGCGTGCGCTGGTCTGTCGACCGCGCCGTGCAGGGCGCCGACCATGTCATCAATCTGGTCGCCATCCCGCATGAAAGCGGCCGGCAGAAATTCAACACCGTGCACGAATTCGGCGCCCGCGCCGTCGCCGAAGCCGCACGCTCGGTCGGCGCAGGGCTCACCCACATCTCGGCGCTGGGCGCCGACCTCAACGCCGAATCCGACTATGCCCGCACCAAGGCGCTCGGCGAAAAGGCCGTCCTGGAGACGATCCCGGACGCCGTCATCTTCCGTCCGTCGATCAATTTCGGACCCGAGGACAGTTTCTTCAACCGCTTCGCCGACATGGCGCGCTATTCGCCGGTGCTGCCGCTAATCGGCGGCGGCCAGACCAAGTTCCAGCCGGTCTATGTCGGCGATGTCGCCGAAGCGGTGGCGCGTTCGGTCGAGGGCAAGATCAAGGGCGGCCAGATCTATGAACTCGGCGGGCCGCAAGTGCTCACCTTCAAGCAGTGCATGGAAGAGCTGCTCACCGTCATCGAGCGCAAGCGGCTCCTGGTCCCGGTGCCGTGGTGGATGGCCAATCTGCAGGCCTCGATCCTCGGCCTGCTGCCCAACCCGTTGCTGACCAAGGACCAGGTGCTGCTGCTGCGCCAGCCCAACATCGTGTCGGAGGAGGCCAACAAGGCCAACCGGAACCTTGCCGGCCTCGACATCCAGCCGCAGTCTATCGGCACAATCCTGCCCAGCTATCTCTGGCGCTTCCGCGCCGCAGGCCAATTCCAGCGCAAGCCCGCCGGCATCGCGTAACAAGGCGTTGCGCCGTTAAACGCGCCGCGTCACCTGCATCGGCAGGCCGCCTTGCGGCTGTGTCGTCAGTTTCTGCACCGGCCACGGCTTGGTCTCGGCGGTCACATCGAAGCGGAAGCGCGACAGCATGATGGCCAGCGCAATGATCGCCTCCTGCATGGCGAAGCTGGCGCCGATGCAGATGCGCGGACCGGCGCCGAACGGCAGATACTGGAAGCGGTCGATCTTCTCGCGGTTTCCCGGATGGAAGCGTTCGGGCATGAAGGCGTCGGGCATGTCCCACAGTTTTCTGTGGCGGTGGACGACCCAAGGCATCACCAGTACGGCCGCGCGCTTGGGGAGCACCAGATCGTTCCAGGTCTCCGTCTCGATCGGCTCGCGGTTGATCGACGGCGCCGGCGGATAAAGCCGCAGCGCCTCCTCGAAGGCGGCGCGGGTGAACGGCATTGCGTCGAGCCATTTCGTTGGGTCGGGTTCGCGCGCCAGCACGGCCTCGATCTCGCGCTCGACCTTTTCACGCTCCCACGGCGCTTCGGCGAGGCAGTAGATCGTCCAGCCTAGTGCCCGCGCGGTGGTCTCGTGGCCGGCGCCGATGAAGGTGATGATGTTGTCCTCGACTTCCGCCCGCGTCAGCCCGTCGGGGCCTTCGGCGCGCAGCAGAAGCGTCAGGAAATCCTGCGGCGCGGTGTCGGGGTCGCGCTTCAGCCGCTCCTCGCGCATCTTGACCGTATCGGTGACGATCTTGCGGAAATAGGCCATGGTCTTGCGGCCGCGGATGCGGGTCAGCCGCGGCAGCCATTCGGGCGCGCGCAACAGGTCGAGCGGATCGACACGGCCCATGGTTTCGAACAGGCGGTCGATCTCCTGCGCGAAACTGCCGGGCTCGCCCGCAATCTCGCCCGAAAACAGCGTCTCGGCCAGGATATCGTAGGTGAGCAGCGTCATGTCATGGGCGACATCGGTCATGCCGCCTTCGTCATAGCGGGCGACGAACTGCATCGTGCGGCGCAGCATCGGCTCGGCGAAGCCGAAGATATGCCGCGGCGTGAACACCGGCGCCATCGCCTTGCGCGAGCGCTTCCACACCTCGCCTTCGGCGGTCAACAGCCCGTCGCGCAAGATCGGTCGCAGGATCATCTGGCGCACCGTCGCCATCTTGTAGTTCTTGGCGTTGTCGATCAGCACGTGGCGGATAAGGCCGGGATCGTTGGCGACGATCAGATGCCCGCCGACGCCATTCGCCGAAATCCAGGGCTCGTTGTAGGTGTGCTCGCCCCACAGTTCGAGCGGATTGCGGTAGACGATCCGCATCATCTCCAGCGTCGAAGGCGGCGTCGTGCGCGGCTTGGGCGCTGGCGGCACGAAGGGGACGGGCTGCGTGTCCATGAGGTGCTCCGCTGATAGCTCAGATGTAGTGGCTGGCAATCCGGGCGTCCATGTGACCGAACGGCAAACTGAAACGCTGCAGCGCCCGGTGTGCCCGACAGACGGTGTGTTCATCGGATCGTGACCGCCGGTGAAACGGTTGCGGCTTGTCCGGTTGGACACTCTGCCATAGGTGACAGTTGCCAACAGCTACTGCCAATCGCCAGGAGAGTCCGCTTGAAGCACAAGCTGAACATCATAATCGGCAGCACGCGGCCGGGCCGCGCCGGGCCGGTCTTCGCCCACTGGCTGGAGGATTTTGCCCGCGAGCACGGCAAATTCGAACCGGTGCTGACCGACATTGCCACGTTCCATCTGCCGGTTCTGGACGAGCCGCATCACCCCAGGCTCGGCAATTACCAGAACGACCACACCAAAGCCTGGTCGAAGGTCATTGATGCCGCCGACGCCTTCGTGTTCGTTGCGCCGGAGTACAATTATTTCGTGGCGCCTGCGATCGTCAACGCCATCGACTACCTTGCGCGCGAATGGAAATACAAACCTGCCGCCATCTTCAGCTATGGCGGGGTTTCCGGAGGCCTGCGCGCCGCGCAGGCGCTGAAGCCACTGCTGACCGCGGTGGGCGTCATGCCCATCTCGGAAGGCGTCGCGCTGCCGATGTATCAGAAACTGCTGGAGAGCGACGGCTCCTTCCAGGCTAGTGAGCAGGTAGAGGGTGGGACCAAGACCATGCTGGACGAGCTCTCGCGCTGGAGCGGGGCGCTGAAGCCGATGCGGGCTACGTAACGCAGCCGGCCCCGGCTTGCTCATGCCATAAAGAGGTGGAATGGTCGGCAGGTGACTGAGCCGGGGGCGGTTCGATTTGCGCCTGTTGTTTGCCTTGCTGTTGATGCTTGCGACCACCGCCACAGCGGTGGCGGAGCGGCGCGTGGCGTTGGTCATTGCCGAGGACGACTACCGGCTGGTGCGGCCGCTGGCCAATCCTGTCAATGACGGCGAGGTGATGGAAGTGGCGCTGAAGAAGCTCGGCTTCGAGGTCGTGGTCGAGACCAATCGTGATCTCAGGCGCATGCGCCGGGCTCTCGACGATTTTCGCGAGGACGCCATGGGCGCCGACGTGGCGCTGGTGTATTTCTCCGGCCATGGCGTCGAAATCTCCGGCGACAACCGTCTTCTGCCGGTCGATGCCGATGCCTCCTCGCTCGACCAGCTGGAGAAGACCAGCCTGCCGCTGGAGGAAGTGCGCGATGCGGTTGCCGCCACGGCGAAGGTCGGGCTGATCGTGCTCGACGCCTGCCGCAGCGATCCGTTCACAGGCGGCAACGGCGACGGGCGTGGCGCCACATCGCTGATCAAGGACCTTGTGGACAAGATCAAGCCGGGCCTCGGACGCGTCGGCAAGGCGGAAAACATCCTGTTCGCCTTTTCGGCGGCGCCCGGCGAGGCGGCTGCCGACGGTACCGGTGCGAATTCGCCCTTTACAGCGGCGCTGATCAAATACCTCGGCACCGACGGGCTCGAAATCCGCTCGGTGCTGACGCTGGTGCAGCAGGAGGTCTACGACCTTTCGCGCGGAAAACAGCTGCCCTACGTCGAAAGCGGGCTGCCGAAGCTGTTCTTCGCCTCGGCGGCCAAGGAACAACTGCCGGAGCGCGAGCGGCTGTTGCTTGCCATGGCCGATGTGACGCCGGAAATGCGCGGCGCGGTCGAACGGGTCGCCAGCGATGCCGACATGCCGCTGGCGCCGCTCTATGGCGCGCTGATCAGTTCCGACACCAGCCATCTCTCCGGCGAAAGCCTGGACGCCAAGCTGCGCGAGGCGGCCGACGCCTTCGTCAAGGTGCGCGGCGAGATGAAGACGCTGGCCGCCGACGACCCGCAGGTGACCGAACTGCGCCGCCAGGCCGAGGAACAGTTGGCGCTCGGCGCTTTCGATGGCGCACGCGTGATCCTCGCCAAGGCCGCCGACGTCGACAATGTCTCGCGCCAGGCGTTGAAGGCCAATTTCGTCAGCCGCACCCTGTCCGAAGCCGCGACGCGATTTCTCTCGGGCGGCGCGGCGCGTGCCACCCTGGACTATGCCACCGCCATCAAGGACTATGAAACGGTGCTGTCGCTCTACGGCGAGGCCGGGCAGACCTCTCTCAGCCTGGAACAGGCCGACCGCCAAAGCCGCACGCTGGAAGAGCTCGGCATCCTCTACACGACGGTTGGCAACACCGACGCCGCCGGCCGCGCCTTTGCGGCGCTGGTCGCCAATCTTGAGCAGCGAGCGCGTCAAGAAACCGATCCGAGCGTCAAGCGCGACCTCGCCATCGGCCATATCAAGTTCGCCAACATCAAGATGGCGCAAGGCGATCTGCCGGCCTCCCTGCAAAACTATGAGGCGGCCAGGGACATGTTGCAGGGCCTGACCACAGACGTGCCGGACAAGAAGGACTGGCTCGGCGATCTCGCCATGGCCCATGATAAGATCGGCAATGTGCTGGCCACGCAAGGCGACGTGGGTGCGGCAGCCCAGGCCTACCAGCAAAGCCTGTCCATCAAGCAGCAATTGGCCGATGCCGAGCCGAACAGCGTCTATCTGCTGCGCGACCTGACCATTACCTACGACGAAATCGGCGGTCTTGCCCGCACCGCCGGCCAGCTGGATGGCGCCCAGACTGCATTCGAAGAGAGCCTGAGAATTCGGCTGGCGCTGGCGCAGAACAACCCCGACGACCCCAGGCATCAGCGCGCCGTCTCCGTCAGCTACACCAGGGTCGGCGACGTCCTGCGCGAGCGTGGCGACGCTGCGGGCGCGCTCGACGCCTACAACAAGAGCCAAATAATCGCCGAAGCGCTGGTGCGCCGCGACTCAAACGACACCGATTTGAAGCGCGACCTGTCGGTCGGTTACGCCAAGATCGGCAATGCTTACGGCGACCAGAAGGACTGGCCACTCGCGTTGGAGGCCTACCAGCAGGCGCTGGCCACGGCGCGAGACCTTGCCGCCAGCGACCCAGGCAACACCGATTGGCAGCGCGACCTGTCGGTCTGTCTGGAAAAAATTGCCGGCGTGTTTGATGCCCAGGGCGATATCGCCGGTGCTTTGCAGAACTACCAGGACAGTCTCGTCATTGCCGACCGGTTGGCAAATCTCGACCCGGGCAATTCCGACTGGCAGCGCGACCTGTCGATCACGTTCGAGGAAATAGGCCTGCTGGAGACCAAGCAGCGCCACTATGAGGGCTCGAAGAAGGCCTTCGAAGCCAGCCTGGCCATCCGCCAGCGGTTGGCCCTGTCCGATCCGGACAATGCGATCTGGCAATTCGATCTGGTACAGGCCTACATCAACTATGCCTATGTGGCGAAGAATCCGAAGGCTGTGTTGTCGCAGGCGCTAGACCTGACGCTGGAGCTTGACCGCACAGGCAAACTGGCGCCGAGGGACAAACCCACGATCAAATATCTGCGCCGTCTTCTGGCCAAATTGAAAGCCGCGAAAAAATAGCCGGCTGCCAGCTCGGGATTCAGCCCTGAAATGCCCGCAAACCTTGGAAAAACCGCCTTTTGCGCCTATATCTAGGACATCAAAGCGGCGTGATTCGAAGCCATTTTTTCGCGCTGAGCATGCGGCATCAATCAGACAGGTTTTCATGAGCGATCAAAGCGACAACGCCAACGGCGCTGAGGCCGAATACGGCGCCGATTCCATCAAGGTTTTGAAGGGGTTGGATGCTGTCCGCAAGCGGCCGGGCATGTATATCGGCGACACCGACGACGGCTCGGGCCTGCATCACATGGTCTATGAGGTGGTCGACAACGCCATCGACGAGGCGCTGGCCGGCCATGCCGACCTGGTCACGGTGACGCTCAATCCCGACGGTTCGGTCACCGTTATCGACAATGGCCGCGGGATTCCGACCGATATTCACACTGGCGAAGGCGTTTCGGCGGCCGAAGTGATCATGACGCAGCTGCATGCCGGCGGCAAATTCGACCAGAATTCCTACAAGGTGTCTGGCGGCCTGCACGGCGTCGGCGTCTCGGTGGTCAACGCGTTGTCGGCCTGGCTGAAGCTGAAAATCCGCCGCAACGGCCAGATTTTCGAGATGAGCTTCACGCATGGCAATGCCGATGCGCCGCTCAAGGCGACCGGCAGCTATGAGCAGAACAAGCAGCCCGGCACCTATGAAGGCCGCAGCGGTTCCGAAATCACCTTCTTTCCGTCGGCCGAAACCTTCACCATGGTCGAGTTCGACTTCGGCACGCTGGAGCACCGGCTGCGCGAGCTCGCCTTCCTGAATTCCGGCGTGCGCATCATTTTGACCGATGCCCGCCATGCCGATCTCGTGCGCCACGAACTGCACTATGATGGCGGCCTGGAAGAGTTCGTCAAATATCTAGACCGGGTCAAGAAGCCGCTGATCGACAAGCCGATCGCCATCAAGGCCGAGCGCGACGGCATCACCGTCGAAGTGGCGATGTGGTGGAACGACAGCTACCACGAGAACGTGCTGGCCTTCACCAACAACATCCCGCAGCGCGATGGCGGCACCCATCTGGCCGGCTTCCGTGGCGCGCTGACGCGCCAGATCACCGGCTATGGCGAATCGTCGGGCCTGACCAAGAAGGAAAAGGTGGCGCTGATCGGCGACGACTGCCGCGAAGGCCTGACGGCGGTGCTGTCGGTCAAGGTTCCCGATCCGAAATTCTCCTCGCAGACCAAGGACAAGCTGGTCTCGTCAGAGGTGCGGCCCGTGGTCGAAGGCCTGGTCAACGAGGCGCTTGGCACCTGGCTGGAAGAACACCCCAGCGAGGGCAAGGTGGTTATCGACAAGGTGATCCAGGCGGCTGCGGCGCGCGAAGCCGCGCGCAAGGCCCGCGACATCACCCGCAAAAGCTCGCTCGGCGTCACCTCTCTGCCCGGCAAGCTTGCCGACTGCCAGGAACGCGACCCGGCGAAATCCGAAATCTTCATCGTCGAGGGTGACTCGGCCGGCGGCTCCGCCAAGGGCGGCCGTTCGCGCCAGAACCAGGCGATCCTGCCGCTGCGCGGCAAGATCCTCAATGTCGAGCGCGCCCGCTTCGACCGCATGCTCGGCTCCGAGATGATCGGCACGCTGATCACCGCGCTCGGCACCTCGATCGGCAAGGACGAGTTCAACGCCGACAAATTGCGCTACCACAAGATCATCCTGATGACCGACGCCGACGTCGACGGCGCCCATATCAGGACCTTGCTGCTCACCTTCTTCTTCCGCCAGATGCCGGAGCTGATCGAGCGCGGCCATCTCTACATCGCCCAGCCGCCGCTTTACAAAGTGACGCGCGGAAAAAGCTCGCAATACATCAAGGACGAGAGCGCCTTCGAGGAGTTCCTGATCGGCTCCGGGCTGGAAGAGGCGTCGCTGACGCTTGCCTCCGGCGAGGCGCGGGCCGGACAGGATCTGCGCGGCTCGATCGATGATGCACTGGCCGTGCGCCAGCTCATCAACGGGCTGCACACGCGCTACAACAGGGGCGTGGTCGAACAGGCGGCGATCGCCGGCGCGCTCAACGCCGATGTGCTAAACGACCTCGGCCGCGCCAACGCCATGGCCGAACGCGTCGCCCAGCGCCTCGACATCATTGCCGAGGACACCGAGCGCGGCTGGAGCGGCCGGCTGTCGACCTCCAATGAAGGCGTCGGCGGCTATGTGTTCGAACGCACGGTGCGCAGCGTCAAGGAATTCGCGCAGCTCGATGCCGGGCTGATAAATTCGGCCGACGCACGCCAGCTCGACCGCTATGCCCCGCGCCTCATGGAAGTCTATGGCGAGCCGCCGGTGCTGCGCCGCAAGGATGTCTCCGAAACCATTTCGGGGCCGCTGGCGCTGCTCAACGCGGTGTTTGCGACCGGCCGCAAGGGCCTGACCATGCAGCGCTACAAGGGCCTCGGCGAGATGAATGCCGAGCAGCTCTGGGAAACCACGCTCGACCCGAATGTGCGTTCGCTGCTGCAGGTCAAGGTCAATGACGCCACCGATGCGGATTCGCTGTTTTCGCGGCTGATGGGCGACGAGGTCGAACCGCGGCGCGAATTCATCCAGGACAATGCGCTGTCGGTGGCCAATCTGGACATTTGATGGCTGGGGGCCCATCGCTTCGTCATCCTAGGGTCTTCGCGACGGAGCTTCGCTCCTGCTTCGCCCTAGGATGACGTGGGTGAGGCCTCAGCCAATCTCCAGCGTTTGCGATGAACCGTTCTCAACGCCGCCACTCAACTCGGTTCCAGCTTTCGCCCGAGGTCCACCGCGTCGCGCAGCACTTGCAGATGCGAGCGCGGCGCGGTGCCCGCCGGCGGGGCGATTTCGACGCCGTTTGCCGTCGATGACCAATAAAGCGTGTGGGTGAAGATACGTCCAAGTGAGCTGCGAAGCTCGACCTGGATGTTCTCCACACCGGGGCCGAAATTTTCCGTCATCGGACCGGAAATCGGATCGCCTGTCGCCCAGCCATTGCCGCGGTCGTAGACGTTCGTCCAGCGCGTTGCCGCAAACACCGCGCCATGATGCACCGCGCGCTGCGCCTTGCCTGCTTGGCTGTGTCCTTCCTGGTAAAGCACGGTGCCGCCGGCGCGCCCGTCATCGGCAATCGGCGGGCAGGCCGAGAACAGGCGCTCGGCAAGGCCACGCCTGAATTCCGCGAGATTGTAGGTCACCAGGAATTCGCTGTGGGAGAGCGGACTGCCAAGCGTGACGAAATCGCTGATCTTCCAGGGCAGCGGGTGGTCGGCGTCCTTGGTCCGAAGCTGCTGGTAGAGCGCCCATTGGCCGCGCCGGAACCCGGCGAGGTCTTCAAGATTCTTTGGCCACGCTGATCCATCAGAGCCGAGCGTTGCCTTGTCGATGGCCTCGACCGCCGCCAGTTTGGCCTTGTCGCGGACCGCTTCCAGCCTTCGCGGCCGGAACTCGGCCCACAGGATCTGCAGCAAATCATAGGCGATGATCGATCCCAGGCTGTGCGAGCCCAGCACGATGCGGTCGTAAGCATCGTCCTTCATCAGCGTCTTGAGCAACGTCAGGCCTCTGTCGCGGATCAGCGCACGCTTCTCGATCGTCGCCGCCTCGGCTCGCACATAAGCGGCGACGTCACCGAAATAGGGCAGGGCGAACTGATCCACCGCCCAGATGACAAAAGAAGCGAGGGTGGTGATCATCAGGCCGGTCGTCAAGGTAACGGCCTGTTGCCAGACCGATGTTGCCAGCACGAGTGCTGCGCCCAGAATGACGATAACGATCAGAAGTGTGGCGACGTAAAGCTTGCGGGCGTCGAGCGGAATGTCGGCGGGCTTGCGCCACAACAGGTTCGTCACCCAGGCGGCCAGCCGGCCGCGCGTCGTGCCTTGCGTGATGTCGGCCCAATAAAGCTCGTAGAAATCGGTACGGCGGCCATCGACGTCGTAGGGCGTGGTGATGCGGCGCAGCTCGTGTGACTTGGTCCGGCTGTCGGGCGTGATCCAGCTCTGGTTGATCGTGGCGCCGGAAACGGCCGGATCGGGAATCTAGGGGTAGGGTGGAGCACGAGTGGGATCGCTGCTCCAGACCGCCTGGACGAATCCCCTCAGCGTACCCATCGGCCGCTGCTCGCCCATGCCGTGCACGATCACCACCGCCTGGCCGGGCTGCGCCTTTCTGTAAGCCAGCGATGCGACAGTCTTGGGCATCAGCGTCTCCGTTGACGACATCCGACGGCGGGATCGCTCATGCTACCCCCGGCTCACCGAGCCAACAATACACGGCAGCCCATGTGGAACTCCGTGAACCAATCCACAGTTTCGCAGTCGTGCCTCGGGCCGCGCGGAAAATAGTTCCGTTCCCGGCAAGCAAATCATTTCATTGCCCTTCGGAACGGAAATCGCTCAGGAACATTGTGACGACATCGATCAATTTCTCGCAGGGAGGCTCTCTATGGGACGCGGTATTTTGCTCTGGTTGCTCGGTATTCCGATCCCGATCATCATTCTCATCATGCTGTTCGTACGGTAGGAGGCGTCGATGCAGTCCACCGTATCGGCTGTCGACGTATCCGCCTCAACAGAATCCTCCGCCCCGGCCGTCAGCTGGGGTCCGATCATCGCCGGCGCCTTCGCGGCCTCGACGCTGACCTTCATCCTCATGCTGCTCGGTTCGGGGCTGGGGCTGACCATGGTCTCGCCGTGGTCCGGCGCCAGTGCCTCGCTGACCACCTTCGCGGTGTCCGGCGCGATCTGGCTCATCATCGTGCAATGGCTGTCCTCCGGGGTCGGTGGCTATCTTGCCGGACGCCTGCGCACCAAATGGGTCGGCATCCACACCGACGAGGTCTATTTCCGTGACACCGCGCACGGCCTCCTCGCCTGGGCGCTGGCGACATTGCTGGTCGTCGGCATTCTCGGGTCGGCGCTGTCGGCAGTGCTTGGTTCAGGCGTGCAGGCGGCTTCTACTGTTGCCTCGGGCGCCGCCATGGGTGCTTCGGCCGGCGCGTCCGCCAATGCCGGCAGCGCACCGGCCGACAATGCGACATCCTATCTTGTGGATACGCTGTTCCGTCCGGCTGATGCCGCCAGGCTCGCGGCGGCCAATCCGGACAGCGATGCCGCGGCGGTCGGACAGGCCTCGCGCATCCTCATCGCCAGTGCGGCGGCAGGCGAAATTTCGGCTGACGACAAGACCTATCTGTCGCAGCTGGTCGCCGCCCGCACCGGTGTCTCCGAGGCTGACGCCAAGGCACGTGTCGACGCCCTGGTGGCCAGGGTCGAGGACGCCAAGGTCAAGGCCAAGAAGGCCGCCGACGCCGCCCGGAAAGGCAGCGCCACCTTCGCCCTGCTTGGCGCCCTGTCGCTGGTTATCGGCGCCTTCATCGCCAGCGCTGCGGCAGCACTGGGCGGCAGGCAGCGCGACGACGAGGAAGCGGTTTTCCTGACCAGCCGCTGAACCGGTCTTCAACATAAAAAGCCCGGTCGAACCGGGCTTTTTTTGTTTCCGATGATGGACCGACAACCTTCCAGTGGAAAGTTGCGGCGGGATCAGTGATCCATGGCCTTGACGATTTCCTCGGTCATCTTCTTGGCGTCGCCGAGCAGCATCATGGTGCCGTCCTTGTAGAACAGCGTGTTGTCGATGCCGGCGTAGCCCGAGCCGAGCGAGCGCTTGACGAACAGGCAGGTGCGGGCCTTGTCGACGTCGAGGATCGGCATACCGTAGATCGGCGACGACTTGTCGTCGCGGGCGGACGGATTGGTGACGTCATTGGCGCCGATGACATAGGCGACATCGGCCTGCGCGAACTCGGAGTTGATGTCTTCCAGTTCGAACACTTCGTCATAGGGAACATTGGCTTCGGCGAGCAGCACGTTCATGTGGCCGGGCATGCGGCCGGCCACGGGGTGGATGGCGTATTTGACATCCACGCCATTGGCCTTGAGCTTGTCGGCCATTTCGCGCAGCGCGTGCTGGGCCTGGGCGACCGCCATGCCATAGCCCGGCACGATGATGACCTTCTGTGCGTTCATCATCAGATAGGCAGCGTCGTCGGCCGAGCCCTGCTTGACCGTGCGTTCGATGCCGTCATCGGCAACCGCCGCGGTCTCGCCGCCGAAGCCGCCGAGGATGACCGAGATGAACGACCGGTTCATGCCCTTGCACATGATGTAGGACAGGATGGCGCCGGACGAGCCGACCAGAGCGCCGGTGATGATCAACGCCAGATTGCCAAGCGTGAAGCCGAGTGCCGCGGCGGCCCAGCCGGAATAAGAATTCAGCATCGAGACGACGACCGGCATGTCAGCGCCGCCGATCGGGATGATCAAGAGGACGCCGAGCGCCAGCGACGCCGCGACGATCAGCCAGAACACCAGCTTGGCCTCGGTGGTGACCAGAAGCACGATCAGCACGATCAGCGCGATGCCGAGGACCGCGTTGATGATGTGACGGCCGCCGATCATGATCGGCTTGCCCGACATGCGGCCATCGAGCTTGAGGAAGGCGATGACGGAGCCGGTGAAAGTGATGGCGCCGATGGCAACGCCAAGGCTCATCTCGATCAGCGCCTGGGCGTGGATGTCGCCATTCGTGCCGATGCCGAAACTTTCCGGCGCGTAGATGGCGGCTGCCGCGACCATGACGGCGGCAAGGCCGACCAGCGAGTGGAAGGCGGCGACCAGCTGCGGCATCGACGTCATGGCGATGCGGCGCGCTGTAACGGCGCCGACGCCGCCGCCGATGGCCAGACCAAGCACGATCAGGCCGAAGCGCCCGGCGGACGGAGTCGCCAGCGCCAGCGTGGTGGCAATGGCAATGCCCATGCCGATCATGCCGTAGAGATTGCCTTGGCGGCTGGTGGTCGGATGCGACAGGCCGCGCAGCGCCATGATGAACAGGACGCCAGAGACCAGGTAGAGGAAGGACGCGAAGTTGGCGTTCATGGCTCTCTACCGGTCCTTCTTCTTGTACATGGCCAGCATGCGCTGGGTGACCAGGAAGCCGCCAAAGATGTTGACCGAGACCAGCATCAGCGCGACGAAGCCGAAGCCGGTGGCAATGCCGGAGGCCGAGATGCCGACGGCCAGCAGCGCGCCGACGACGATGACCGAGGAGATGGCGTTGGTGACCGCCATCAGCGGCGTGTGCAGCGCCGGCGTCACCGACCAGACGACGTAGTATCCGACGAAGATCGCAAGTACGAAGATGGCGAAGCGGAAGACGAAGGGATCGATGGCGCCGCCGGACAGTGCGTGCGCGGCATCGCCCGCCGCATCGGCGCCACCGGGCGCGTTGGCCAGGTTCTGCACAGCCAGCCGGACGGCGGCACTTGCCTGGTCGAGCTGATCGAGGGCTTTCTGCAAGGTCTGATCCATCACGCGATCCCCTTCGGCTTGGCGGCGGACTTGCCGGCAGTGGCTTTGTCGGACGCCTTTTTCGGTGCAGCCTTCTTCGGCGTGGCATCAGCCACCATGGTCTCCGCCGGAATGGCCGCCGGTTCGACATGGGGCTGTTCCGCCGCCTTGGCGAAGGCCGGATGCACCACGCGGCCAGCGTCGGTCAGCATCGTCGCCTTGACCAGATCGTCTTCGCGATTGATGGCGAGCGTCTTGCTGGTCTTGTCGACCAGCGTCTCGAGGAAGGCGAACAGGTTCCTGGCGTAGAGCAGCGAGGCCGATGCGGCGACGCGGCCGGGCACGTTGAGGTGGCCGACGATTTTCACGCCATTGGCCGTGGTCACCACCTGGCCTGCAACTGCGCCTTCGACATTGCCGCCGCGCTCGACGGCGAGGTCGACGATCACCGAGCCCGGCTTCATCGAGGCGACCATCGCCGCCGACACCAGCTTCGGCGCCGGACGGCCGGGGATCAGCGCCGTGGTGATGACGATGTCCTGCTTGGCGATGTGCTCAGCGGTGAGCGCTGCCTGCTTGGCCTGATACTCCTTCGACATTTCCTTGGCGTAGCCGCCGGCGGTCTCGGCCGCCTTGAACTCCTCGTCCTCGACGGCGAGGAACTTTGCGCCGAGCGACGCCACCTGTTCCTTGGCGGCGGGACGAACGTCGGTGGCGGTGACGACGGCGCCGAGACGGCGCGCCGTGGCGATCGCCTGCAGGCCGGCAACGCCGACGCCCATAATGAAGATCTTCGCTGCCGGCACGGTGCCGGCCGCCGTCATCATCATCGGCAGCGCGCGGTCATACTCCGATGCGCCGTCGATCACGGCCTGGTAGCCGGCGAGATTGGCCTGCGACGACAGCACGTCCATCGACTGGGCGCGGGTGATGCGCGGCATGAATTCCATCGAGAAGGCGGTGACCCCAGCCTCGGCAAGCGCCGCGACCGCGGCATCATTGCCGTAGGGATCCATGATGGCGATGACCGCCGCACCCGATTTGTAGCCCTTCAGCTCGGCGTTGGTCGGCCGGCGCACCTTCAGCACCACATCCGCCCGGCTCGCATCCGAAGCCTTGCCGATCGCGGCGCCCGCCTTGGCGAACTCCTCATCGGGAATGCGCGACCTGGTGCCGGCGCCCGTCTCGACGGTGACGTCGAAGCCCAGCGCCGCCAGCCGCTTCACGGTATCGGGCGAGGCCGCGACACGAGGCTCGCTGGCATCGAGCTCGCGAGGGATGAAAACCGTCTGTCCCACCGCATGATCCTTTCGGCTGGAACCTGTTTGCGCAAGAGTGCGGCTTTGCGAAAGAGTGCGGCCGGATGTCCGGCTACGCCCTTGGCAAGGGTCTGAAGAGACTATCGGAGAATGAAGGCGCCGAGGGCGAGGATCAGCACGAACAGGATGGTCGCGGAGAAGAAGCCGCCTGCGAAGAAGCCGAAAGCCATGGCCAGGAGCAGGGCGCCGCAGAACAGCGAGCCGTATTTGGCCAGCGCCAGAAAGCCATGATAGGTGCGGTCATGTTCGGCATAGTCCATCTTCGCGCCCAGTTCGACAGGACCGGTCGGCGTGTGATCAGCCATAGGAATACCCCTTCGAAGACATCTTTGAGGCACATAGCGAAAAGCCAGGCCAAGAGCAATGGCGCTATTGCCGCACGACCAGCGACAACAGCCTCAAAGAATGTTGAAAGCCGGCGGTATGGGCTCTTGTCGCCGGCCTGGCGTCGAACGTTAAGGGTTTGCGCTTCAACCGGCCAGATGCGGAAACAGCCCGAGCAGCCCAATGACGATCAGATAGAGCGCGACGATGTAGTTGAGCAGCCGCGGCATCACCAGGATCAGCACGCCGGCAATCAGCGAGATCAGCGGGGTAAGCGCGAGCTCGGGAATATGCATGTCGGTTCCTTTCTATGGCCGCGTCGGCGTCATCCAGAACGCGGAAGCGGCGGGAAAGCTCCAGAGCTCGCGTGCCAAATTGCGCAGGCTTCAGTGGTGTCAGGCGGCTTCGCGGAAAAACTTGGCGGTGGGCAGGATGGTTAGCGGTGCGAGTTCGCCGCTCTTGGGGCGTTGGAAGAGCATGCGCTGCTCGAACGCCGTGGAGTTGAAGAACGGGAAGCGATCCAGCGTCGCCTGCATGTTTTCGGAGCACTTCGACTGGAACAGATGCACGGGAACGGTGAGACCGGGATAGATGCGGGGGGGCACCGCCTGCTCGGAACGGAAGATGCGATGATAGAAGCCGGCATGCTCTTCCTTGACCGCCGTCAGGCAATATGTCGGTTTGAAGTGGCTGCAAGCTACGACCGCAAGCCTGAGCGTCACGTAGGGCAGCACGCGCAGGCTGGTCGACCACTCGATATCGGCAGCGAAACGGCTTGGATCGACGAACGTCTCGCCAACTGCCAGCCGCCGCGCCAGCGTGTCGCCGAACACGGCCGTGCTGGGGGAAACAGGGTATTTCGCGCAGGCGTAGTGGATTCTGATGGTGCTGACCAGAACACCATCGAAGAACACGCCAAATCGGTAGGAATTGCGCAGATCGTCGAAGTCGTCCTTTACCATACGCGAGGCATCGGGCTTCACCATGCCAGCATGAAGGTAGGATTTGTAGCGAAGTCGATAGATGGCTTCCAAATCCTCGGCACCGTCGCAAAGGCGATACTCGACGTGCTCCAGGACGTCCATGATATGACGAGAAAACACCGAAGGAGACTGAGCGGTGGCCCTAGAAGCCACCAGAGGCATACCTGCTAGCTGAGTTTCCATTGTTACCCTCGTGCCGTCGCAACTAAACCATACCGGACGACCGAATGAACAAGAAGATGAAACTCTAATCGTCTGTGTTTACCGAATATTAACGTTAACAATAGGTTAACGTTTTGGCAATTCACAGCTTTTTTGACGGCTTCCAAGCGCGATTTAAAGGTTGGGCTTCATGTGGTCGCGAGTTTGGCGACGGGCCGCAATTCCGCGGCGAAGGGCCAGGTCACACTGGACATCGTTTCGATGCCGGACGCGCTGAGAGCTGCGCCGAAGAGGAAGCCCTGGACGAGGTCGGGTTTCACCGAATGCACCAGGATCTTCAGCTGTTCGAACGTTTCCACACCTTCGATGGTGACGGTCAGCCCGAGCACGCGGGTCAGGTCCACGATGCCCTTCAACAAGTCGAGCGAACGCTTGTTCTGGGTCACGTCCATCAGGAACGAACGGTCGATCTTGATCTTGTCGAGCGGCAGCTTGTGGAGGTAGCTCAGGCTTGAATAGCCGGTGCCGAAATCGTCGAGCGCGATGCGCACGCCAAGCTGCTTCAGTTCCTCGATATACTGGCGCGTCAGCGATTTGTCGTCGAGCAGCGCGGTTTCGGTGACTTCGATCTCGAGGCGGCCGGCGGCGAGCCCCGAAGTGGCAAGCGCGTCGCGAACCTTCTGGACGACGTCGCGGCTGCGGAAATCCTTGGCCGAAAGGTTGACCGAGACGCTGGTCTGTGCGGGCCATTTGGCGCATTCGGCGCAGGCAGCCGCCAGCACGAAGGTGCTGATCTCGGAAATGATGCCCATTTCTTCGGCCAGCGGAATGAAGACGCTGGGCGAAACCGGCCCGAGGTCGGGATGATCCCAGCGGCACAGCGCCTCGCAGCTGGCGATGCGCATGGTGTTCATCGCCACGATGGGCTGATAGACCACCCGCAGCGCCTTGCCTTCGACCGCCGTGCGCAGGTCGGCCTTCATCATCTGGCGGTTGCGGAACGCCGCATCCATCGCCGCCTCGAACAGTCGCCAGTTGTTCTTGCCGAGTTCCTTGGCCTTGTAGAGCGCCAGATCCGCCTTGACGATCATGGCGTCGACATCGGTGTCCTCGACCCTGGACAGCACGGTGCCCGCGCTTGCCTGGATGCGCAGGCTGTGACCAGCGACATCGACTTCGCCCTGCAGATCGGCAAAGATCTGGTCGAGCAGGCCGGTCAGATGGCTTTCATCCTCGACGCGGTCGAAGAAGATCATGAACTCGTCGCCGCCGAAGCGGCTGACATTGACGCCTTGCCCGGCGACGGCCGCCAGTCGCTCGGCAACGGCATAGATCAGCCCATCGCCGACCGGATGGCCAAGTGTGTCGTTGACGCTCTTGAAATCGTCGAGATCGAGCACCGCCAGGGCGCACAGCCGGTCGCGGCTGCCCGACGCCATGGCCTCGCCGACGAGCTCATGGAAATAGGCGCGGTTCGGCAGGCCGGTGAGGCTGTCATAGCGCGCCATGAAGCGGATCTTTTCTTCGGACTCGACGCGGGCGGTGACGTCCTCGAAGGTGATGACGCCGAGGTCCTGATTGCCCTCGCGGGCCGAGAACTCGTAGTGCTGGCCATTGGAGAAGGAGACCAGCACCTTGCGGTCACGGCCTTCGCGCAACGCGCGCGTCAGCTGCGCTTCGACATAGCGGCAGTCTTTCGGCGCCAGCATGCCGCCCGCAACGCCGCGCAGGAGCAGCGAATGGATCGACCGCCCGAGCAGCTGGTCGGGCGAGCGCAGCGACATCAGATGCGCTGCTTCGGCATTGCCGACCACGACCTTGCCGTCGGGTCCGAGCATAACCAGGCCATGCGACATGGTGTTGAGTGCGCGGTTGAAGCGCTGCGCGATTTGCCTCGCCTGCTTATGCCCGACCACGGCCGAGAACAGCACGTTGCGCACATGGTCGGCACTGCCCTTGATGATGAACATGAACGGGATGATGAGCAGCCCAAGCACGACACTGGGGATGTCAAACCTGAGGATCAGGGCTGCTGCGATCGGCCCGACGAAGGTTACCGCGAAGATCGTGACCATGCGGGGCGAGCCGTAGTTTCGGCCTACGACCGTGACCAGAGAGCCAAGCGTTATGGCGAGCGCTGCGATCTCGGCATACGCATCCGAGTAGACATAGATCGAAATGAAGCAGAACAGGCCCAGCATCAGCCCCTGGATGCTGCCGTTCAGGATATATTCGCGCTCCCATCGTGTCGCATCCAAGGCATCGTGGATGGAACCACCCAGGCGATGGAACCGCCGCAAGCTGAAATACCGCCAAACGCCGATGCCAAGCAGTGCTCCGGCAAGAACCAGGAAGACAGGCTGGCCGTTGCGCCAATAGACCATAAGGCTGGCGGTTGCGTGGCAAAGCGCGCCAATGACCAGCATATGCGCGTTGTCGAACAACGAGCGCACAAACTGGATATAAACATCCACAGGGATGTTATCGGTCTTTGTTCTGCCCATTACTGGCGCCCAACTGAACCACAGCCTTGGCATAGTCCCATTAAAAAACCTTTAGCTCGCGCTGAAGGGCCTGTTTTTCCGGCCCTTTTGGCTACTCAGCGGCTTGTAATGCGCTTGGCTGCACCGGCAACTTGAATCGTTCAAGAAGGCGATTTCGTTCATCCGCCGCCTTTTCGGCGCTGGCTTGCCTGACATGGCCGTAGCCGCGAATGAGCGCCGGCACCGAGACAAGGGCGATGGCGGCCTCGATCCTGCCTGGCGCAAGTGCTTTGGCGACAAGCTCCAGATCGGCCTCATAGCGGGCCAGAAGCTGCCGCTCCATGCGCCGCTCGGCGCTGTAGCCGAACACGTCGAAGGCCGTGCCGCGCAGGCTTTTCAGCGCCGCCAGCAGGCGAAAACCCTTCATCATCCACGGGCCGAAGCTCGATTTCCTCGGCTTGCCGTCATTGCCGCGCCTGCCCACGAGCGGCGGCGCCAGATGAAACTCGAGCTTTTCGTAGCTCTGGAACTGTTTTGACAGCTCCATAGCGAAGGAGCCGTCGGTGTAGAGCCGCGCCACCTCATATTCGTCCTTGATCGCCATCAGCTTGAACAGGTTTCTGGCGGCGGCCTCGGTCACCGCGGTCGAGCCAGGTAAGGCCTTGGCCTCGGCAGCACGCAAAACCGCCAGCTTCTCGGCGTAGCGCTTGCCATAGGCAGCGTTCTGATAGGCAGAGAGGAAAGCGACGCGGCGGGCGATGATATCGTCCAGCGTCTCGGCGATCTCAGTGGCCTTGCTCGGTTGCGCGATGAGGCCGCGCACAAACTCCGGCTGATGCGCGGCGCGCCGGCCCCAGCGGAAGGCGGCGATGTTCATCGCCACCGCCTCGCCATTCAATTCAATCGCTCTTTCAACGGCTTGCGCGGACAGCGGCAGCCCGCCATGCTGGAAAGCGAAGCCGAGCATGAACATGTTGGCGCCGAGCGAATTCCCGAACAATTGGGTGGCGGTGCGCGTGGCGTCGAAGAAATGCGTCTTGTCGTCGCCAGCGGCAGCGCGGATCGCCTTCTTCAGGCGCTCGATGGGCAGCGAGAAATCGGCCGAGCGGGCGAATTCGCCAGGCATGATCTCGGCAGTGTTGGCGAGGAAGATGGTATGGCCTGCGCGCACTGCGGCCAGTACCTTCTTGGCGCCGGAGACGACAAGGTCGCAGCCGAGTACCAGGTCGGCCTTGCCGGCCGAAACGCGGATCGCGTGGATGTCGTCCGGCGTGCGGGCGATGCGGACATGGGTGAACACCGAACCGCCCTTCTGGGCGAGGCCGGCCATGTCAATCATGCCGCAGCCCTTGTCCTCGAGATGGGCGGCCATGCCGAGCACAGCACCTATGGTGACGACGCCGGTGCCGCCGACGCCGTCGATGATCGCCGCCCAACCCTCGCTACCGAGCGGGAATTCGGCTGGCACCGGCACGCCGTCAAGCGGGTCGGAGCGCCCGGCAATGCCTTCGGCCTTCCTGATCTTGGCGCCGTGCACGGTGACGAAGGACGGGCAGAAGCCGTTGACGCAGGAGAAGTCCTTGTTGCAGCTCGACTGGTCTATTCTGCGCTTGCGGCCGAACTCGGTTTCGACCGGCTGGATCGAGACGCAGTTCGATTGCACCCCGCAATCGCCGCAGCCCTCGCAGACCAGTTCGTTGATGAAGACCCGCTTGTCGGGATCCGGGAAGGTGCCACGCTTGCGGCGGCGGCGCTTTTCGGCGGCGCAGGTCTGGTCGTAGAGCAGCACCGAGACGCCCTTGACGTCGCGCAGCTCGCGCTGGACGAGGTCGAGGTCGTCGCGGTGGTGGATGGTGGCGCCGGAGGGGAATTCGGCCTTCCCCGCATATTTGTCCGGCTCGTCGGTGACGATGGCGATGCGCTCGACGCCTTCGGCGCGCACCTGCCTGGCGATCATGTCGACAGTCAGGCCGCCCTCATGCGGCTGGCCGCCGGTCATGGCGACGGCGTCGTTGTAGAGGATCTTGTAGGTGATGTTGGCATCGGTCGACAGCGCGAAGCGGATCGCCAGCGTGCCGGAGTGATTGTAGGTCCCGTCGCCGAGATTCTGGAAAATGTGGCCGCGCTTGGAGAATGGCGCTTGGCCGACCCATTGTGCGCCCTCGCCGCCCATGGCGGTGAAGCCGACCGTGTTGCGGTCCATCCACAGCGCCATGAAATGGCAGCCGATACCGGCGGCGGCGATCGAGCCGTCCGGCACCTTGGTCGAGGAATTGTGCGGGCAGCCGGAGCAGAAGAACGGCGTGCGCGAACCGATATCGCTGGTGTCGGCAAGCATCGCCTGGAACTGGCGCAGCTTTGCCACCTTGGCAGTGATCTCTTCCGAAGGGCCGATTGTGCGCAGGATGCGCTCGCCCAGCGCAATGGCGATCTCGTTGGGGTCGAGCGCGCCCTTGGCCGGGAACAGCCAGTCGCCGCGCTCGTCCTTCTTGCCGACGATCATCGGCTGGGTGGCGGTGCCGTAGAGGTTTTCGCGCAGCTGCACCTCGATCAGCGAGCGCTTCTCCTCGACGACGACGATGGTGTCGAGGCCGCGGGCGAATTCGGCGATATGCTGCAGGTCGAGCGGCCATGGGCAACCGACCTTGAACAGGCGGATGCCGATGCGGCCGGCGGCGGCCTCGTCGATGCCGATATCTTCCAGCGCCTGGCGGACATCGAGATAGCTCTTGCCGAGCGTGATGATACCGAGCTTCGGCGCCCGGCCACCCGAATAGACGATGCGGTTCAGGCGGTTGGCATGGATGAAGGCGGACGCAGCGGCGCGCTTGTATTCATGCAGCCGCTCCTCCTGGCCGAGCATGTCGATCTCATCGCGGATGTTGAGGCCGCCGGGCGGCATATCGAACTCCGGCACGACGATGTTCAGGCGCTCGAGCGCGGCATCGACGGAGGCTGTCGATTCGATGTTGTCCTTGACGCATTTGATCGCCGCCCAGGTGCCGGCGAAGCGCGACATGGCAAAGCCGTAGAGCCCGTAGTCGATGATCTCCTGGACGCCGGCCGGATTGAGGATCGGCACCATGGTGTCGACGAACAGGAATTCGGTGGCGTGCGCATTGGTCGATGATTCGGCCATATGGTCGTCGCCCATCAGCGCAAGCACGCCGCCATGCTTCGACGATCCCGCGAGGTTGGCGTGGCGGAAAACGTCGCCGGAGCGGTCGACGCCCGGTCCCTTGCCGTACCAGACCGAAAACACCCCGTCATGCTTGCCTTCGCCCATTAATTCCGTCTGCTGAGAGCCCCAGCAGGCGGTGGCGGCAAGCTCCTCGTTGAGGCCGGGCTGGAAAACGATGTCGGCCTGCGCCAGCTGCTTTTTCGCCCGCCACAGCTGCATATCGAGGCCGCCGAGCGGCGAGCCGCGATAACCGGACACGAAGCCGGCCGTGTTGAGGCCGGCCCGGCGGTCGCGCTCGCGCTGCATCAAAAGCATGCGGATGACCGCCTGTGCGCCGGACAGGAAGATGCGCTCCTTACCAAGATCGAACTTGTCGTCGAGCGCGACGTCGTGCAGCGTCATCAGGCATTTCCTCTGCGGAGGCAGCACCGGGGGCGCGCAGCCAACGTAGGAGTGAGATGGCGCAGTCTTTCTCCGCTTGCAAGGCAGGTCAAACGAAATCGAAAGTGCCAGGCAAAGCGCAACGAACGATCCGCTGCCGTCGCGTATCCGGCACGAAATCGGTCCGCGGCGGTTGTCCGGCGACCAAAAATTTCCACGCAGTCGCGCCGGGCTAAGACGCGTCAGCCTTTCGAGCAATCCGGCTTCGGCTCACCCGGCAGCTTGCCGTCGGGATGGCCGGCAAGATCGGGATTGGCCGTATAGAGCTGGTCGACCACCAGCGGCCGGTCGGGAAGGATCGACTGGTCCTCGCTCGACATCAGCGTCGTGTCGATCTTCTGCAGGAACGTGCCGTCAGGACCCCTGATGCTGATCGAAATCGCATAGGGCTTGTCCTTGACGATACAGGTCAGCGCCGGGCTCTCCAGGCTGACCTTGTCGAGCTTCGGCCACACCTTCTGCTCGACTACCAGGGGAGGGCCGCCGGCCGGATTCTGGAAACTGGCGACCGCAACCTGGCCTTCGCCCATCGGCTGCAGGGGCCGCAGCGTCACGACATAGGTCGCCCGGGCGAGACGGTAATTGAAGACGACGACCTTGCCGGAAACCTCGAACAGCTTGCCGTCGCCGCCGGTGTCGCGGCAGGCGCCAAGCGCAACGGCTGCAATGAGCGCTGCACCGACAAGGATCGAACGAAAAACAACCCTAGGCATTGTTGACCTCATGTGCCGCCGTGCGGCGGCGATAGTGACGGCTTGCTTTCTGGCGGTTGCCGCACACAGCCATATCGCACCAAAGGCGGCTGGAATTGCGGCTCCTGTCGAGAAACAGCCAGCTGCAATTGGGACAGATCCTGAGCCTGGCGACCGTGTCGTCGCGCAGCAGCGACAAGGCCGAAACCGCCAGCGCCGCCTCGAACGCGATCGGCGTCGATGGGTCGCCGAACGGTCTACCCGGTGCGCCGATTTCGGCCAGGCTCCGATCTAGGCCGTTGGCGCAGGCCTTGAGAAAAGCGGCGAGATCGCCGGCGGCAAGCGCACCTTTCGACACCGCGCCGCGAAACAGGCGGTCGGTCGTCTCGCGGATCGCCAGCACCACCGGGGCGATGCTGTCCGGCGAGGTCGCCTCCAGCGGTCTGCCGCCAAGCTCGGCACCGCGAAAGCCGCTTGCGGCATCGGCGAAGCGCGCGATCTCGGCCGGATCGTCAAAACGGTCGAAGGTCTTTTCCGGATCGTTGCGCAACACCACGGTGTTGGCCGTATCGAGCGCAAGAATGCCGCCGGTGAAGCGATGTGGGGTCCAAGATACTGTCATATCGGAAATCTAACCCATAAAACGCATTTGACAAGTTAGATTCTACGATGCAAACCTTGGCGCGGGCTCCGGCGCCCGGAAAGCTGTCTATGCTCTATTTCTTCCAGCAGGTGCTGAACGGGCTGCATTCCGGCGCGCTCTATGCGCTGCTTGCCTTCGGCTACGTGCTGACCAACGGCATCCTGCACCGGACCAATCTCGCCTATGGCGCGCTGTTCGCCTTTTGCGGCCAGACGATGATCCTGACCGTGGCCTTCGGCTATCAGGTATTGTGGCTGACCTTGCTGGCGGCAGTGGTGCTCGGCGTCGTCACGGCTTTCTTTTATGCCGCGCTGATCGGCCACGTGCTGTCGCGCAGCGTCTTCGAACCGCTGGCCGACCGCACGCCCAATGCCATTGTGGTGACGACGCTCGGCATCCTGCTGGTGCTGTCGGAAGCAAGCCGTATCGCCGCCGACACGCATGATTGGTGGCTGCCGCCGATGCTGGCGCAACCCATTGTCTTCGCTCAGGATGCCGGCTTCCAGGCGACGCTGACGCTGATCCAGCTCATCGATTGCGCGGTGGTTCTGGCGGCAATCATGCTCGCTGCATGGGCGTTTGCCCGCTCAGGCTTCGGTCGCCGTTGGCGCGCCGTCTCCGACGATCCCAAAGCGGCTGCCATGTGCGGCGTGGACGTGCGCGCAGTGTTCCGGCATGCGGTGCTGTTCGGCGGTTTCTGCGCCGCGCTGGCCGGAATCATGGCCGCCCTTTACTACGGCAATGTCAGCTTCGGCTCAGGCCTCGTCTACGGGCTGAAAATCCTGTTCGTGACGGCGGTGGGCGGCTATCTCTCGCCGCCTCGGGCCGCGCTCGGTGCGGCCGCCTTCGGCATGGCCGAATCGCTATGGGCCGGCTATTTCCCGATCGAATGGCGCGATGGCTGGATGTATCTGTTCCTGGTCGCGGCACTTGTGCTGATCGGTCCTGGCCGCGACCAGCAGAAGATCGCCTGATCGCCGCATCCGCTGTCAGACTTTGGTTGCATGACGCAGCAGCCGGTCGGCACTTATCCCCTGCCTCCCGTCACGACGGCGTTGATCGCGCCCATGCCATGTTGACCCGCCGAACCACGCACGGCATACCGTTGGGCCACAGCGGCGCGACGGAAAATAGGGGAGCCGGCGCGCCTTCGACCTCAGGGAGGAAATGCATGGCAGGGCTGCTCGCTCTATCCAGAACGATCGACCGTATGAACGAGTTCATCGGCCGGTGGATATCGTGGCTGATCCTGCTGGCAATCCTGGTCAGCGCCGCCAATGCCATCATCCGCAAGGTCTTCGACGTCTCGTCGAATGCCTGGCTGGAACTGCAGTGGTACCTGTTCGGCGCCGCCTTCATGCTGGCCGCCGCCTACACGCTGAAACAGAACGACCATATCCGCATCGACATCGTCTACGGCATGTGGTCGCGCCGCGTGCAGCACTGGATCGACCTGCTCGGCCATGTCTTCTTCCTGATGCCGTTTGTGACGCTGATGGTGATCTATTTTGTACCCTACGTGTCGCTGTCGTTCCGCAGCGGCGAAATGTCGAACAATTCCGGCGGCCTGATCATCTGGCCGGCCAAGGCGATCCTGCTCGTCGGCTTCTTTCTGCTGGCGCTGCAGGGCATCTCCGAGATCATCAAGAAGATCGCCATCATGCGCGGCGACATGGACGATCCCAATCCGTTCATCTCGGTGCACGAACAGGCCGAGCTCGAGGCGAAAGCCCTTGCCGAAGAAGCCAAGGCGCTCGCCCAGGAGGCGCGCCCATGATCGAGTTCATCGCCCAGAACATGGCGCCGATCATGTTCGCCTCGCTGATCATCTTCCTGCTGATCGGCTACCCCGTCGCTTTCTCGCTCGCCGCCAACGGCCTGATGTTCTTCTTCATCGGCGTCGTGCTGTCGCCCTATTCGGGCGGCTCGATCAACCTGGCGTGGCCGCTGCTGCATGCGCTGCCCGACAATTTCTACGGCAGCCGGGTGATGTCGAACGACACGCTCTTGGCAATCCCGTTCTTCACCTTCATGGGCATCGTGCTGGAACGATCGGGCATGGCCGAGGACCTGCTCGACACGATCGGCCAGCTGTTCGGCCCGGTTCGCGGCGGCCTTGCCTATGCAGTGATCTTCGTCGGTGCGCTGCTTGCCGCGACCACGGGCGTGGTCGCGGCTTCGGTCATCGCCATGGGCCTGATCTCGCTGCCGATCATGCTGCGCTACGGCTATGACCGACGACTGGCGTCGGGCGTCATCGCGGCATCCGGCACACTCGCCCAGATCATCCCGCCGTCGCTGGTGCTGATCGTTCTGGCCGACCAGCTCGGCCGTTCGGTCGGCGACATGTATGCCGGCGCGCTGATCCCCGGCCTGGTGCTGACCGGCCTTTACACGCTCTACATCCTGATCATGTCGATCGTCCGGCCGAACTCGATGCCGGCGTTGCCGCTGGCGGCCCGCACGCTTGGCCACGGCGTGCTGTCGCTGCTCGCGGCACTGCTGGTGGCAGTCGCGGCTTCCTATGCGGCCTATCGCTACCTTGCGCCGGCGCATGGCGACAATGCCGATATCCTTGGCGCCAGCATCGGGGTGATCCTGATCTATATCGTGGCGATCGCCGACAAGGGCCTGAACATCAACATGATGTCCAGGTTGGCGCAGCAGGTGATCATCGTTTTGATCCCGCCTCTGGCGCTGATCTTCCTGGTGCTGGGCACCATCTTCCTCGGCATCGCCACCCCGACAGAGGGCGGCGCCATGGGCGCGGTTGGCGCCCTGGCGATGGCGGCAATGAAGGGGCGGTTGTCGCTGGATGTCATCAAACAGGCGCTCGCGTCGACCACCAGGCTTTCCTCCTTCGTGCTGTTCATCCTGATCGGCGCGCGGGTGTTCTCGCTGACCTTCTACGGCGTCAACGGCCACGTCTGGGTCGAGCATTTGTTGACGTCGCTGCCGGGCGGCGAAGTCGGCTTCCTGATCGGCGTCAACATCCTGGTCTTCGTGCTCGCCTTCTTCCTCGACTTCTTCGAGCTCGCCTTCATCATCGTACCGCTCTTGGCGCCGGCTGCCGACAAGCTCGGCATCGACCTGATCTGGTTCGGCGTGCTGCTCGGCGTCAACATGCAGACAAGCTTCATGCACCCGCCTTTCGGCTTTGCGCTGTTCTACCTGCGCTCTGTCGCCGCGCGCGTGCCCTATCTCGATCGCCTCACCGGCAAGCAGATCGCGCCGGTGACCACCGGCCAGATCTATTGGGGCGCCGTGCCCTTCGTCTGCATCCAGGTGATCATGATCGGGCTGACCATCGCCTTCCCGCAAATGGTCATGCGCTACAAGGGTGCGGCCGTCGATCCGGGAACGATCGAGATCAACTTGCCTGATATGCCAAGCCTTGCGCCTCTCGGCACACCACCACCAGCCAACGGTGGCCCATCACCCGCGGCGCCACCGTCGAACGATCTCTCGCAGCCGCCGAATTTCGGCGAGGCGCCGCCCGCCAAGCCGGCGGCGCCGGCGACCGACCTGTCGCAGCCGCCGAACTTCAACTGATGTGTGAACACTGAGAACCTGAGTGAGGATGTCATGAGAGCCGTGCGCCTGGAAGCCGTGGGCAGCATTGCGCTACGGGAGGTCGACAAGCCTGTTGCGGGACCGCAGGACGTTCTGGTGCGCGTCGAAGCCTGCGGCGTTTGCGGCACCGACCGTCACCTCCTCCACGGCGAATTCCCTTCGAGCCCGCCGGTGACGCTTGGTCACGAATTCTGCGGCATCGTCGAGGCTGTCGGCGATGCGGTTTCCGGCATCGCCATCGGTGACCGTGTTACCGGCGATCCCAACATCTTCTGCGGACGCTGCAGTCATTGTCGGGCCGGCCGGGTCAATTTGTGCAGCAATCTCAGGGCCATCGGCATCCATCGCGACGGCGGCTTCGCCGACTATGTCGTGATGCCGCAGAGCCAGGCCTTTCTTCTGCCTGCGAACCTCGAGCCAACGCATGGCGCCTTCTGCGAGCCGCTGGCCTGCTGCCTGCACGCTGTCGACCTCGCCGGAATCAGACCCGGCGCTGCCGTGGTGGTGCTTGGTGGCGGCGTCATCGGCCTGCTTACCGTGCAATTGGCGAGGCTCGCAGGAGCGGCGACCATCATCCTGTCGACGCGGCAGGCCTCCCGCCGTGCGCTCGCCGAAGAGCTCGGTGCAACGGCGACGGTCGACCCAAACGCGGTCGACCCGATCGAGGCGATCGCCGGCCCAACCGGCCTTGTGCCCGGCGGGGCCGACGTGGTGCTCGAATGCGCCGGTGTCCCCGATACCGTCGAACAATCGATGCGGCTGGCGAAGTCCGGCGGCACGGTGGTGATCGTCGGCGTGATGCCGCAAGGCGTGAAAGTGCCCTTCGAACCGTTCGACATCCTGTTTCGCGAACTGAAGGTTCTCGGCTCGTTCATCAACCCCTTCACCCACAGGCGGGCGGCGGACCTTGTCGCGTCCGGGGCAATCGAGATCGACAAGCTCATCTCCAGACAGGTCGGCCTGGACGGAGCCCCCTCGGTTATCTCCAACCCGGCCGCCCCCGGCGAGGTCAAGGTGTTGGTGGTGCCGGGCAGGGAATGAAGGGCAGCCTCAATCCTGCGACGTTGGCGATTGGCGAAACGACGATGACCGCGTCCCTCTCCCCGTCACTATACGGGGAGAGGATGCCGGCAGGCAGGTGAGGGGCAGCGTCAACGCTTGGAAAGATAAGCTATAATTTCGGGGCGGCTACCAAGCCCAAGGCGATCAATCGCCGAAGTTTGCGCCGCCCCTCATCCACCTGCCGGGACCTTCTCCCCGTATAGTGACGGGGAGAAGGGACAGATCCCAGCCTACAGTTTGCCGTTGCGCTGCTGGACCATCATGAAGGTATCGTAATTGTACTCGGCCACCTGGGCCCACAGATAGTGCTCCTTGCGGAAGCCCTTGATCGAGTCCCAGATCTTCTTAAACGGCGCGTTGGTGGCTTCCATTTCGGTGTAGACCTCATTGGCCTTCTCGAAACAGGCGGCCATGATGTCCTGGCTGAACGGGCGCAATTTCGCGCCGCCGGCCACCAGCCGCTTCACCGCTGCAGGATTGAGATAGTCGTATTTCTGCAGCATGTTGGCGTCTGCCGCGTGCGCGGCCGTGTGCACCAGCGACTTGTAGGCCGGCGAAAGCTCTTCGTACTTCGCCTTGTTGAACAGGAGATGGACGGTCGGACCGCCTTCCCACCAGCCGGGATAGTAGTAGTAGGGCGCGACCTTGTAGAAGCCGAGCTTCTCGTCATCATAGGGGCCGACCCATTCGGCGGCGTCGATGGTGCCCTTTTCCAGCGCCGGATAGATGTCGCCACCGGCGATCTGCTGCGGCACGACACCGAGCTTCGAGACCACTTTGCCGGCAAAGCCGCCTATGCGCATCTTGAGGCCGGAGAGGTCGGCGACGGTGTTGATCTCCTTGCGGAACCAGCCGCCCATCTGCACGCCGGTGTTGCCGCCCGGCAGGCCGAACAGGCCTTGCGTGGCAAGAAACTCGTTGAACAGGTCGATTCCGCCGCCATGATAGTGCCAGGCATTCATGCCGCGCGCGTTGAGCGAGAACGGCACTGCCGCACCCAGCGCCCATGTCGGGTCCTTGCCCCAGTAATAGTATGACACCGTGTGGCAGGCCTCGACGGTGCCGGCCGTGGTGGCGTCGGCCGCCTGCAGGCCGGGCACGAGTTCGCCGGAGGCGAAGACCTGGACCTGGAAATTGCCGTCCGTCGCCTCAGACAGCATCTTGGAGAAGACTTCCGCGCCGCCATAGATCGTATCGAGTGACTTGGGGAAGGATGACGCCAACCGCCACGTCACTTTCGGATTGGACTGGGCGATTGCCGGTGCGGCTAGCGTCGCGGCAGCCGCCGCAGCGCCCACGCCGGTGACCCCGGCCTTGCGGATGAATGAACGACGATCCATGCAGAACCTCCCTTTTGGACCAACAAACCGACATCAGGGACATCTCCTCGCGCCCGGTATCGATTTGCCGAAACAATACACGGGCAAGGGGTCGAGTCCAGCATGGCAGCGGGATTTGACGGCGGCGCTGGCGACAAATCCGCGGGCCGGCCAGCCAGCCTGCAACTATAGTCTAACGTTCGCCGCGTGGCCCATGCGAGATGGCGAAACTTGCCATGGAAAAGCGCCTTCGGATCGCCTATTTTGCAGGCACAATAGATTATTCGCTTCGCTCCAAATGGAATCCGGACCCAAAATGCACCAGCCGCTCGTCGCCATATCGACCGACGTCCGTCAGTTCGACAACTACACCTGGCATGCCGTCCCGCAGCAATATATCGAGGCAGCACTTTCCGGCGCCGGCGTGTTCCCGCTTTTGGTGCCGTCCTTCGGCGACCGGCTCGATTTCGACGAGCTGTTGTCTTCGGTCGACGGTGTCATGGTCACCGGCTCCAAGTCCAACGTGCATCCATCACTCTATGGCGGCGACGCCAGCGAAGCCAACGGCCCCTATGACCCGGCGCGCGATTCCACCACGCTGCCGCTGATCCGCAAGGCGATCGAGCGCGGCGTGCCGCTGCTTGCCATCTGCCGCGGCATCCAGGAGTTGAACGTGGCGCTGGGCGGCACGCTTGGCACCGAGATCCAGGAGCGCGAAGGTTCGCTGGACCATCGCGCGCCCGTGAGCGACAACCAGGACGAACGTTTCGCCATTCACCAGACCATTTCGATCAAGCCGGGCGGCTGCCTGGCCGGTGTATTCGGCGCCAGCGACATCAAGGTCAACTCGCTGCACCGCCAAGGCATCGACCGGCTCGGCTCGAAGCTGCAGGTCGAGGCGGTTGCCGGCGACGGCACGGTGGAGGCGGTTTCGGTGAAGGACGCCCGCGCCTTCGCCGTCGGCGTGCAATGGCACCCCGAATACTGGGTCAAGTCGGACGGCAACTCGGCCAAGATCTTCCGCGCCTTCGGCGATGCGGTGCGGCTGCATGCGGCGGCGAAGGCCGGTGCACGGGCGGCGGCGGAATAAATCCCGACGATCAATTGCCGGCGGATTGAACCCGTTCGCCGGTTGTCGCCAGCGACAGCAGCGGCGTGGCCGGAGCGTAGGATTCGTAGCCGTCGCCATCCGCAACCGAGAAGGTGACGATCGGGTCGGTGCCGTCGGCGCTGAACGCGATCGTGCCGTCCACGCCCTCTCGCCAGAATTTTGCCCGCTCGATGCCGGGCAGCAGCCCGCGGCAATTCGGCGCCACGGTCAACAGCGACAGGCCATCGTCAATCGCGGCGCCGCGGCTAACCGCGCAGTCGCCTTCGTCGCCATTGGCGACCAGCCTGAAGGTGGTTGCCGGCCTTGCTTCATTGGCCGAACTTTCACTGCTGCCGCCGTGAAACAGCTGAAAGCCGGCGAAAAGTGCCGCTGCCGCAATCGATGCCGGAAGTTTCGTCATCTTGCACTCCGCGCCCCCCGGCGCAGATGCAGAATGATTCCAAAGCGTTAAGTCAACGTTAACGAGTGTGGCAGAGAGCCGCTCAGCTTCGTGGCTTGACTTGCGCCGTCTCAGGCACCGGGGTCAGTGGCCGGCGCTCGCTGAACCAGGATACCAGATTGTCGACGCACAGATCCGCCATGGCGCGGCGCGTATGGTGCGAGGCCGAGCCGACATGGGGCAAAAGCGAGGTTGGCGACTCCAGCAAAGACTTGGGCACATTCGGTTCATCGGCGAAAACATCGAGCCCGGCCGCGGCGATGGTGCCGTTGGCAAGCGCTGCGGCGAGGTCTGCCTCGTCGACCGTGCTGCCACGGCCGATGTTGACGAAAACGCCGTTGGCGCCAAGCGCCGCCAGGATTTCGGCATTGACCGCCTTCTCCGTGGAAGCGCCGCCCGGCACTACGGAAATCAGCGTATCGACCGCTTCGGCAAGGCCCTTCAGCGTCGGGTGGTATTCATAAGCCAGACCTTCGACCTTGCGCCTGTTGTGGTAGGCCACCGGCAGCCCGAACGCTTCCAGCCGGCGCGCAATGGCAAGGCCGATGCGGCCCATGCCGTAAATGCCGACATGCCGACCGCGCAAGGTCAGCCGGCTCAGGGGATAGTTGCCCTTCTTCACCCAACTGCCGTCGCGCAGCCATTTCTCGGCCTTGTAAAGTTCACGCACGGTGTTGAGCAAAAGGCCGATCGTGGTGTCGGCGACCTCCTCGGTCAAAACATCGGGGGTGTTGGTGACCATGATGTTTTTCTTGGCCGCATGGCCGGCATCGACCGAATCATAGCCGACGCCGAAGGAGGCGATGAGTTCGAGGTTGGGCAATGCATCCATCAATGCCGCATTGACGCCGGCGAAGGACGCAATGGCGCGCACGTCATGGCGCATCTCGTCGGTGACCAGGGCGGGATCGGCGCGCTCTATCTTGACCCGCTTGAAGGTGCGGTCGATGCGCTCGACCGCATGGTCGTTGAAATGTCCTGGCACCAGAACGGCGACGGTCTGCAACGCATCAGTCTTGGTCATGCACGCTCCACCGGCTTGCCGGTCGACTGGCGCACATGCAGTTCCGGCTTGATCAGTTCCTGTGACGGCCGTACCGCCTGTCCGTTCAGCTTGTCGAGCAGCGCGCTGGCGGCACGGCGGCCGACCTCTCGCTGGCCATTCCAGACTGTGGTGAGCGCCGGTGTCGCGATTGCCGCCTCCTCGAGATCGTCATAGCCGGTCACCGAGATGTCGGCGCCCGGCACCAGGCCGGCGCGGGCAATGCCGTTCATCAGGCCGATGGCGACCAGATCATTCCAGCAGCAAGCGGCGGTTGGCTTGTCTTTAAGCGCCAGAAACTGTCCAGCCGCCTCGAATCCGCCCTGCTTGGTGCGCGGCCCGGCGATGCGCCAGGACGGCCTGACCTCAAGCCCGGCGGCCTCCATGGCGTTGAGATAGCCCTGGTAGCGGTCGCGCCCGGTCGAGGTCTGGTCGGTGCCGCCGATCATGGCGATGCGCTTGTGCCCGAGCGAGATCAGATGATTGGTGGCAAGTGCCGTGCCATAGGCATCGTCGCCGCGAAACACCGGCACGTCGGCGCCTTCCACGCTGCGTGCGATCAGCACCGCCGGCAGGCCGTTTTCCTCGGCCATGACGATGTCGGAAGCCGGCGTGCCGATGGCCGGGGACATGATGACGCCGTCGGCGCCGAGCTGCAGCAGCGTATCGATGAAGGTGCGTTGCTTTTCCAGCTGGTCGTAGTGATTGGACAGGATGAAGGTCTGCCGGCTGCGGTCGAGTTCGCTCTCGATCGAGCGCAGGATCTCGGCGAAGAACGGGTTCATGATGTCATGCACGACGACGCCGACAATGCCCGAGCGCGAGGTGCGCAATGAGGCGGCGCGACGGTTGTAGATATAGCCGATGGCCCGCGCGTGCTCCTTGATACGGTCACGCGTGGCGCCTGCGACCAGCGGGCTGTCGCGCAAGGCGAGAGAGACCGTGGCCGTGGACACGCCAAGCGCATCCGCGATCGTCGAAAGCTTGATCTTTTGTGCCAGCCCTTCGCTCCCCGAGTTTTTAAATTTTTTAAATGCGGCGTTATGCCATCGGATTCGGAGCAAATCAAAGTTTTTTCGCCAGCGCCTCCGCCTCGGCATCGACGGTCGTGCGATTGTGCAGCCGCAAACGGTGCTCGCGATGGATGATGTAAAGGCCGCTGGCGACGATGATGGCTGCACCTACCAGCGTCCAGCGGTCGGGGAACTGGTGGAAGATGATCCAGCCGGACAGGATCATCCAGACCATCTGCGAATAGGGGTACGGCGCCAGCGCCGTGGTGGTTGCCAGGCGATAGGCCTGCACCAGAAGCCAGTGGCCGCCGGCGCCGAACACGCCCAGCATCACCAGGATGACCCAATGCCAGCCATCCTGCGGCAGCTGATGCGAGAACGGCAGCATCGGCAAAAGGAGCACGGCCGGCGCCAGCGCCGAAAAAAGGATCAGGCTTTCCGAGCTTTCGCTGGCCGACATGCGGCGCGTCATGATGACGTAAAAACAGTTCGACAGCATGGAGCCGAGCGCGAAGAGGTGGCCGACACCGAACACGCCGACGCCAGGCCTTGTGATGACCAGCACGCCGACAAAACCCGTTAGGATCGCCAGCCAGCGCCGCCAGCCCGCCCATTCGCCGAGCAGCGGACCGGCAAGTGCGGTGATCACCATCGGGCCGAAGAAGTAGATCGAGGTGGTCTCGGCCAGTTGAAGCGTTTTGAGCGCCATGACGTTGCACATCGTCGAGCCGAACAACAGACCGCCGCGCAGGATGTGGGCCGGCAAATTGTTGGCGCGGAAGCGCGACGGCTCGCGCCAGCCGCGCAGGAAGACGCCGACAAGCAGGACATGGACGGTGAAGCGGGCCCAGGCGACGATCAGCGCCGAGACGCCGGCCAGGACCAGATATTTGCTCGATGTGTCGAGAAAGGTGAAAAAGACATAGGTGGAAAGCATGAACAGCATCGCCGCGGGCGGCGTTGCGCTTTCGTCTGATTTTGCGGGAACGTTCAATGTCAGGCCGGGCAGGGAGGAGCAACGCTTAACCTTTGCGGCAATCGCCTGCGCCCGGCAAGCCAAAAGCGACTGGCACAACAGGCGTCTGAGACAGGTTCAGCGCAGGCCAATCCGATGCCCAATCCGATGCCAGCTAAGGCGCCTTGCGTTCCGCTGCGACGTTCTGACATCCCGGTGCTTTGCCGTCGGATGCCATTTGCGCCTGGAGATGAAGCCACAACGCCTGGGCGACGGGTCCATGCGGTCGGTCGCGCCGGCGCACCGCCGCCAAGGTCTCCGTCCGGCCGGGCAGATGTGCACCAGCGATCGAGATCAGCCTCCTATCCCGCAGTTCATCCTCGATCAGCCATCCCGGCAGATGGCCCCAGGCCAATCCGTGAAGGATCAGTTCCTTCTTCATCAGATGATCCGGCGCCGAGCACTGATGCGCACCGTCGACGAGGAAATAGCTCTCCGGCGACGGCCGCCGCGCCGTGTCGCGGATCACGCACTGGGTGAAGGGCCGCATCTGCTCCGGCGCAATCTCCCGGCCAGGCGCGAAGGGCAGGAACCCAGGCGCCACCACCGGCACGAGGGTCACCGCGCAGAGATCGATCCGCTCGAGATGCGGATCGGAAGGATCCGCGCGATGGAAGACGAGGTCAGCCTCGCCTTCCATCAACCGTTCGAGCGGACCGCCGATCGCCTCATACTCCAGACGCAGGCGTGTCCTGGTGCATTCGGCAAAGAAGCCGCTGAGCATAGGCAGGATTTGCGGTCGCGGGCACAGATCACCCATGACGACACGCAGGACCGTCTCCTCGCCGCTCGCCAACTGGCCCGCATAGGTTCGCAGATGGTCGAGCTCGCGCAATGTCAGCTGCGCTCGCGCGTGAAACTCGCGGCCCGCCTCCGTCAGCCCCACCCGATATCCGCTGCGGTCGAGAAGTGTGAGCCCGAGCAACTGCTCGAGGCGTGCGACAGCGGCGAAGACGGATGGATGCGATCGTTTCAAGGCAAGGGCGGCCGCCTGGAAGCTGCCCTCGCTTGCCACGGCGTCAAAGCACCGTAGGTCGTGGAGTTTCAGACCATTCATTATCGTCAAAACCTACTGAGATTGTCCAATCATAGTAATTTTCCTGGATAATTACGAGGCCTAGGGTGGCTCATTCAAAGGGCGGCGGGAGCATCGAACTCCTTTCGCCAGGGTGAGATGAGGACCAGATGACTGACACGCTTTATTTTACGACGGGCGACGGCTGCCGGATCGCCTATCAGCTGGCGGGGGCCGGCCCTGTGCTTGTGCTCTCGAATTCCATTGCGACGAACCTGCATATGTGGGACCGGCAGCTTGCGGAATTTGCCGGATCTTTCCGGGTGCTGCGCTATGATCTGCGCGGCCACGGCAGTTCCGATGCTCCGGCCGGAGCCTATTCGCTCGATCGGCTGGGCCGCGACGTCCTTGAGCTGCTGGATGCGCTTCAGATCGCCCGCGTGCATTTCTGCGGGCTGTCGCTGGGCGGCTTCGTAGGGCAGTGGCTGGGTATCCATGCCCCGAACCGCATCGAGCGTCTCATCCTTTCCAACACCTCGCCGCATCTCGGGCCGGCGTCTTACTTTGATGAGCAGATCGGTACTGTCCTTGCAGCGAGCAACATGTCGGCCACCGCGGACATGTTCATGCACAACTGGTTTCCCGCCTCGATGCTTGCCGGCCCAAACGAAACCGTCGACGCGTTCCGCGCGATGGTCCTGGCGACGCCGCCCCAAGGTCTCGCGGGATGCTTCGCCGCCGTACGCGATTGCGATCTGCGCCGGACTGTCTCCCTCATTACCGCGCCCACCCTGGTGATCGGTGGAGAAGACGACAAGGTAACGCTTGCAAGCCACAGCGAGGCGATCGCAGCCAGCATCCCCGGCGCCACGCTTACACTGCTTCCGGGCGTCCATATGCTGAACGTCGAGCGGCCGACTGAATTCATGAGCGCCGTTACACGCTTCCTGCTGAATTAGGCGTGCATGCGGGCGCCCTTGGTGATCTTGTCGACGAGTTTCTTGTCGGTACGCAACGCGATGCCGACGATCTTGGCGTCCTCAGGCCCGAACTCGGCGAAGACGGCACGGTTGGCCGCATCGAAGCCGGTGGCAAACATCTCCTCGACATAGGCTGACCCCGTCACGCCCCGCTCCAGCGCCTTCCGGTGGATGGAGTTGAGCGTCGGCCCATCGGCCGAAAGCACGATGACCGGCTGGATCGACAGAGGATTGTAAAGGTTGCCGGCGCGGTCGCGGTAGGGTTCGCCGATAATGCCGGGGAATTGCGCGACGATGCCGCTGGTCAGGAAGGCGGCGACGTTGAGCTTTTGCCAGACGGCGAGATCGTCCCGCAGCACGATTGCAAATTTCGTATCGAACACCAAAATGAGGACTCCGGAGCACGCCCATGAAGGGCAGGGATAGGTGATGACGCACGATCTAGAAGGTGAGGCGACGCTGGGTCTTGAACGTTCGTGCGCGGATGAAGACCGGATCGTGTCGGCGCCTGTTACCGCTGGCATCGAGCGCATCGAGGCGCATTTCCATGGCAACGCCTTCGACCTGCACCGTCATGATACGCTTGCCGTCGGCGTGACGCTTTCCGGTGTGCAGCGCTTCCACTACAGGGGCACTGTCAACCACAGCCTGCCCGGCCAGGTTATCGTGCTGCATCCCGACGAAGTGCACGATGGCGGCGCCGGGACCGAGGATGGTCTGCGCTACCGGATCCTCTATCTGGAACCGTCTCTGCTGCTCGACTGCCTCGGCGGCGCGCCGCTGCCTTTCGTCAGGGATGCTGTGGTCAGCGATCCTGCCTTGCGCGGCACGCTGCTTTCGGCCTTGGCGCCGCTCGATGAGGAACTGGACGAGCTGTTCGTCGCCGATTTCGTTGCGGAGCTGGCGCAGCATCTGGGGCGTCATGCGGGACAGAAAGCAAAGCCGATGGGGAAGTCGGCCTCGCGTGCGGCAGCGCTGGCGCGCGGCTATCTCGAGGAGAATGCCGAGCGGTCCGTTCGTTCCGATGAGCTGGAAGCCGTCACCGGGCTCGACCGCTATGCGCTGTCACGCCATTTTCGCGCGACCTATTCCACCAGCCCGCATCGGTTCCTGCTGATGCGCCGGCTGCAAAAGGCAAGACGGATGATCGAGGTGGGCGAGCCGCTGGCCGAGATTGCCGTTGGCGCCGGCTTCAGCGACCAGAGCCATTTCAACAGGCATTTCAAGAAAGCATTCGGCCTGACGCCCGGCCGCTGGTCGACCCTGGTGCGCGGGCCTTCGGTAGCCGCCTAGGTCAGGAAGATCAATCGTCGATGTCGCCATCGTCGTCGACAAGCACCAGCTCCTCGTTCGACAAATTGGCCTCGATGCGGGCGAGCAGCTTGAACAGCGTCTTCTGTTCTTTCTTGTCGAGGCCCTTCAACGCCTGCTTCTCGGTCTTCTTCACCGACTTCTCGATGGCGTGGATGATCTCGCGGCCGGTGTCGGTGAGAAAGATATGCGCCTGGCGTGCATCCGCGGAAGAGGCGCGCTTTTCCAAAAAGCCCTGGGCCTGCAGCCGGTTGATGGTCTTGGTGATGGTCGGCGGGCGAACGCCGAGGCGGCCGGCGAGATTGCCGGGCGTCTGGCCGTCCTCGCGGTCGAGCGTCAGCATGATCTGGTCCTGGCCGGCATAGAAGCCGTGCGCCAGAAGCCGCGCCGCCAGCGCGGTCCTTGCCAGCCTTGCCGCCGAATGCAGCCGGCTCATCGTTGCAGTCTTGTCCGCCTTGGCCATGGTGATCCCTCTTCGGCCGTACCGGTGCATGCAGCATAGACGCAGCCGGCCGGTTGGCAATCGACGATCCAAAAGATTCCGGCTTTCGAAACAGCTTTGCCGGCAAGCATTTGTGGTGCTACAAATGGTGATGCCAGATGTTTATTTCAGTTAGATGACAAACGAGTTTCCGCCAAGGCGATTGCAACGGTTTGACGCGGCGCGGCTCAGCACAGGTCAACGAAGAGGCGTTTCCGGCGACACGTTGATGGTCGGCATCCCTCGCACTCGGCCTCTCGGGTCTACCCATCCGCTTCGTCAATCCTGGGTCAAACACCCAGGCGGTTTGCCTCGTGCAAAAGGCCGGCACACATCCTATATCAGGCCAACAATCCATTCTTGCGGCCCGCAATTCCGTGGCCCAGCCATTTCGAGGCAAGATATGAGCGAAGCACAGACGCAAATCCCCGTGACCGTTCTCACCGGCTATCTCGGCGCCGGCAAGACGACGCTGCTCAACCGCATCCTGTCGGAAAACCATGGCAAGCGTTATGCCGTCATCGTCAATGAATTCGGCGAGATCGGCATCGACAATGATTTGATCGTGGAATCCGACGAGGAAATCTACGAAATGAACAATGGCTGCGTCTGCTGCACGGTGCGCGGCGACCTGATCCGCGTCGTCGAAGGCCTGATGCGCCGTCCCGGCCGCTTCGACGCCATCGTCGTCGAGACCACCGGCCTCGCCGATCCTGTGCCGGTGGCGCAGACCTTCTTCATGGACGACGACGTGCGCTCCAAGACCAAACTCGACGCTGTCGTGGCCCTGGTCGACGCCAAGCACCTGCCGCTCAGGCTCAAGGATTCCAGGGAGGCCGAGGACCAGATCGCGTTTGCCGATGTTGTCGTGCTCAACAAGACCGACCTGGTGACGCCCGAAGAGCTGGCCAAGGTCGAAGCGACCATCCGCGCCATCAACCCGGCGGCCAGGATCCACCGCACCACGCGCGCCGGCGTGGCGCTGTCCGAAGTGCTCGACCGCGGCGCCTTCGACCTGTCGCGCGCATTGGAAAACGACCCGCATTTCCTCGAGGCGCACGATCATGATCACGACCATCATGACCATGACGGGCACGATCACCACGACCATGATCACGACCATCATCATCACGATCACGCGCATCCCTCCGACATCCATGACGTGACCGTGCAGTCGGTGTCGCTGCGCGGCGGCGAGATGGACCCGAAGAAATTCTTCCCGTGGATCGAGAAGATCACCCAGATGGAAGGTCCCAACATCCTGCGGCTGAAAGGCATCATCGCGCTCAAGGGCGACGACGAGCGCTATGTCATCCAGGGCGTGCACATGATCATCGAAGGCGACCACCAGCGCGCCTGGAAAGACGGCGAAAAGCATGAGAGCCGGCTGGTGTTCATCGGCCGCGAGCTTGACGCTGAACGGCTGAAGAAGAGCTTTGACGCCTGCCAGGCGGCTTGATTTCCGGACTCTATGGCGCTAGCGCTGCCCGCTCTTCCTTCTCCCACAAGGGGAGAAGGTTGACGCCAGGCCTGGCCGCCTCAGTGGCTTCCCGGGAGTGGTGACAGCTTCATTGGAGTGGTCCTGATGCCCACAGTTGCTCCCCTCGACCTGGAAGGTCACTGCCTTGCCGCCGTCTTCCTCGACAACGTGCCGCATTTTGCGCTGGCCGATGGGACAGTTCATAGGCTCGACAACGGCCACAAGACAATTCAGGCCAATGACGGCCTGCTCTCCACGTTCCATGACGCCGCCAACGACCGCCTGATCACCGGCGGCGAGGACGGCAAGATTTTTGCTGTCACCGCAGGTGGCACCGTTGGCGAATTGGCGAGCGCCGGCAAGAAGTGGATCACCAGCGTCGCCGCCGGGCCGCAAGGCGCTATCGCCTATGCCACAGGCAAGACTGCGTTCGTGCGCTTTGCCGACGGCAAGACCAAAGAGTTTGCCCATCCACGTTCGGTCGAGGGGCTGGCCTTCTCCCCCAAGGGCATGCGCTTCGGCGTCGCCCGCTACAATGGCGCGACGCTGCATTTCCCGGCCGCCGAGGGCAGACCGGTGGAGCTGGAATGGGCCGGCGCCCATACCGGCGTGACCTTCTCGCGGGATGGCGCCTTCCTCGTCACCACCATGCAGGAAAACGCGCTGCATGGCTGGAAGCTCGCCGACGGCAAGCACATGCGCATGACCGGCTATCCCGGCAAGGTCAAAAGCCTGTCGTGGAGCGTGAAGGGCAAATGGCTGGCGAGTTCCGGCGCGCCGGCGGCGATCGTCTGGCCGTTTTCGGGCAAGGACGGCCCGATGGGCAAGGCGCCGCTGGAGCTCGGCACGCGCGGCAACGCCATGGTGACATCGGTTGCCTGCCATCCGAGCCAGGATGTCGTCGCCGTCGGCTATGATGACGGCATGGTCATGGCGGTGCGCTTTACCGATGCCAAAGAGGTGCTGTTGCGCCGCCCGGGCAAGGGCGCCATCACCGCGATGATGTGGGATAAGGAAGAGCGCCGGGTCGCCTTCGGCAGTGCCGCCGGCGACTGCGGCGTCATCGATATCTCGGCGTGACCTATTCGGCTCCGCACGACACCTTGCCGGTCAATTCTTTCGGCTTGCCGTCCTGTTCCGTGTCGGCGGCGTTGTCGTAGACGGCAAGCGTGTACCGGCCGTCATAGACGCCCTCGTCACTGGTCTTGGTCAGGATCGTCAGTTCGACAGAGTTGAATTTATCTCCGAGCTGATGCTCGTGGTAGACGTTCAGCCGCAACTCCTTGTCGTCCAGCCAGTACTGGGTGAGGTCGGAATCCTCGAAGACGGTCTTGCGCAGACTGTCGCCTTCCGGCCGGCCAAGTATCTCGAGATCGCCGCGAAAATTGAAGGTCGGGCCGCCCATACCTCTGGTGACCCCGGCGCCGACCTCGAATTGCACCGCTTTGTCATCGACGGAACACCAGACGCCGCCCGATGCGGAAGCCGCAGCGGCCGACAAGAGTAGCGCAAAAGCGCAGATGATCGTCCGCATTTTTCTCCCCAAACCACAGACCCGATCGCATTGGCGCCCGACTGCGCCGGAAGGTCAAGTCTGCCGAACTTGCTGCTGACCCAATGCAGCGCACCAACACGGCCAATTGCGGTTGCCGTCGCCAATTGGGTAGTGTGCCGGCCGAGAGGGATTTCATGCACAGCACGAACAGTTCAAAGGCGTCCATTGGCGGTATCAGCCGTGACCGCATCGCTGCATTGCGGACAAGCGAGGCGAACACCTTCCGCAAGGCGCGGCCGAAATCGCAGGCCAAGGTCGGTAACGGCCTGCCAGGCTTCTTCGGCGGTGTGCCGATGCACTGGATGAACGACTGGCCGACGCCATTCCCGATCCTGGTCGAAAGCGCCAAGGGCGCCGCCATCACGGATATCGACGGCAACAGGCTGGACGATTTCTGCCTCGGTGACACCGGCTCGATGTTCGGCCATTCGCCGCCGCCGGTGGCGCGCGCCATCCGCCGCCAGGCCGGGCGCGGCCTGACCTATATGCTGCCTTCGGAAGATGCGCTGGCCATCGGGCCGCTGCTCACACAGCGTTTCGGTCTGCCGTTCTGGCAGATCGCCACCACCGCCACCGACGCCAACCGCTTCGCGCTGCGCGTCGCCCGCGCCGTCACCGGCCGCGAAAAGATACTGGTCTTCAACGGCTGCTATCACGGCTCGGTCGACGAGACGATGGTCCGGATGGTCGACGGCAAGCCCGTGAATCGGCCGGGGCTGGCGGGTGAGTTTCGCGACCTGACCAAGACGGCGAAGGTCATTGAATTCAACGATGTCGCCGCGCTGCAAGCAGCGCTCAAGGACAAGGATGTCGCCTGCGTCATTGCTGAGCCGGTGCTGACCAATTCCTGCATGGTGCTGCCCGATCCGGGTTTTCACGACGCCTTGCGCAAACTGACGCGCGCGGCCGGAACGCTGCTTCTGATAGACGAGACGCACACGATTTCGACTGGACCCGGCGGCTACACCAGGAAATTCGGACTACAGCCCGACCTGTTCGTGCTGGGCAAGCCGATCGCCGGCGGCGTGCCGGCAAGCGTGTGGGGCATGAGCGACGAGGTCGCCTCGCGCTATGCCGACTACAATCGAACCAAGGAGCCGGGCTATTCCGGCATGGGCACGACGCTGTCGGCGAACCCGCTGCAGTTCGCAGCCATGCGCGCAACGCTCGAAGAGGTGATGAGGCAGGAGAATTATGCCCGGATGGATCGCCTCGCCCTGCGGCTCGATGCCGGGCTGACCGGCGTGATCGATCGCTACAATCTGCCCTGGCATGTCGCCCGCGTCGGCGCCCGCGTCGAGTTCATCTGCGCCCCTGGCCCGCTCAGGAACGGCGCCGAAGCCGAGACTGCCCATGCGCCGGAGCTTGAGGCGGCTATCCATGTCGCGCTGGTCAACCAGGGCGTGCTGATCGCGCCCTTTCACAACATGATGCTGATCTCACCGGCCACCACCGGCGCCCAGGTCAACCGGCTGATCACCGCCTTCGCCACGGTTGCGGCAAGGCTGACGGCATGAGACAAGCTGCCAAGCCAAACTCGAGTACACTAATCATGACTTCACCTTCGGGCTCGACGCCCGCCGAGGCGCAAGCCTTTCTCGACGCCCATCCCGAAATCGAAGCCTTCGATATCGTCTTGACCGACGCCAACGGGGTCGGCCGCGGCAAGATCGTGCGCCGGCATGAGCTGAAAAGCATCTTCGAGGGCGGCCGCCACATGCCGATCTCGATCCTCGGCCTCGACATCACCGGCGAGGATGTGCACGAAACCGGGCTGATCTGGACGACTGGAGACGGCGATCTCAGGGCATGGCCGATCCCCGGCACGCTGGTGCCGCTTTACGGCACGAACCCGCCGCGCGGCCAGTTGCTGATGGCGATGTACCATCTCGAGGGACAGCCTATGTCGTCGGACCCACGGCTGGCGCTGGCCAGGCAGGTCGACATCTTGGCGGCCAAGGGCCTCTATCCCGCCGGCGCCTTCGAACTCGAATTTTTCCTGCTTGCCAATGAGCGTGATGCCGATGGCAAGGTAAAGCCGGCGGACGCCGTGCTCGACGGCCGCCGCTCGGCCAAGACGGAAGTCTATTCCGTCGACCATCTGCACGGCATGGAGCCGCTGTTTTCCGACATCTATGCCGCGGCCAAGGCGCAAGGCATTCCGGCCGAAACGGTGATTTCCGAATACGCGCCCGGCCAGTACGAGCTGACGCTGAACTATCGCAAGGATGTCATGCGGGCGGCCGACGACCTCGTCATGTTGAAGCGGCTGGTGCGGGCGCAGGCGCGCCGCCATGGTGTCACCGCCTGCTTCATGGCCAAGCCGATCGAAAAATACGCCGGCTCCGGCATGCATTTCCATGTTTCGTTGCAGGACAAGAACGGCCGCAACGTTTTTGCCGAGGCTGGCGGCGAAACCTGGTCGCTGCCGCTGCTGCAGGGGCTCGGCGGGCTGATCCAGACCATGGCCGAATCGATGCTGGTGTTTGCGCCGCACGCCAATTCCTGGCGGCGCTTCGTCTCGCAGTCCTATGCGCCGGTGGCGCCGACCTGGGGCGTCAACAACCGTTCGGTGGCGCTGCGCATCCCGGCGGGCGACGCCAAGAACCGGCGCATCGAGCACCGGCCGTCGGGTGTCGACGCCAATCCCTACCTGATCGCGGCAACGGTGCTGGCCGGCATCATCAAGGGTCTGGATGAAGGCCTCGACCCCGGCCCCGAAACCACTGGGAATGGCTATGAAGCCGCCATCACGCGCACGACCATGCCGGTCGACTGGCGCGCTGCGATCGAGGCGGCGCGGGCATCGAGCTTCCTGAAAGAGGCGCTTGGCGAGGATCTGCATCGCACCTTCGTGGCGATCAAGCAGTCGGAGTATCTGCGCGTCGCCCGCACCGTCAGCGAGCTAGATTACCACCTCTACCTCCACGAGGTCTGAGAGACCGCCTGGAACTCGGCAGTCGTCCTGCTAGCCCGACGATCAGGCGGCGATTACTTTTTCGCCGCCTGCATCAAATGAGGTGGCGCTGCAGCCTTCAAGAACATATCATGAACGGATGAGCGCACCCACCGTCCGTGAAAAGCTGGCAATCCTGTCTGACGCCGCCAAATACGATGCTTCTTGCGCCTCGTCTGGGTCGGCGAAGAAGGATTCGCGCCAATCCGGCGGTATCGGCTCCACCGAAGGCATGGGCATCTGCCATTCCTACGCGCCGGACGGCCGCTGCATTTCGCTTTTGAAAATCCTGCTGACTAATTTCTGTATCTATGACTGCAGCTACTGCATCAACCGCTCGTCCTCCAATGTGCGGCGCGCCCGCTTCAGCATCGACGAGGTGGTGAAGCTGACCATGGATTTCTACCGGCGCAATTACATCGAGGGCCTCTTCCTGTCCTCAGGAGTCATCCGCTCCCCGGACGAGACCATGGCCGAGATGGTGGAGGTGGCGCGGCGGCTGCGGCTGGACGAAAAATTCTCCGGCTATATTCATCTGAAGACCATTCCGGAAAGCTCGGCCGAACTGGTCGAGCAGGCCGGACTTTATGCCGACCGGCTGTCGATTAATGTCGAGCTGCCGACCGACGAAGGCGTGAAGAAACTGGCGCCGGAGAAGAAGCCGGAAACGATCCGCCTTTCCATGGCGAACCTGCGCCGGAAGATGGAGGAAAAGGCCGAGCCGACGTTGCGGACCAAGAAGCGCGAACGCTTTGCGCCCGGAGGTCAGTCGACGCAGATGATCGTCGGCGCCGACAAGACATCCGACGACGGTATCTTGCACTCCAGTGCGCGGCTCTATGGCAGCTACCATCTGCGGCGCGTCTATTACTCCGCCTTCAGCCCGATCCCGGATTCGTCATCGTCGCTGCCCCTGCTGATACCGCCGCTGATGCGCGAGCACCGGCTCTATCAGGCCGACTGGCTGATGCGCTTCTACGGCTTTTCGCAGCCGGAAATCCTCGCCGGCAGCAGCGACGGCATGCTCGATCTCGCCATTGACCCCAAGCTCGCCTGGGCTTTGCGCAATCGGGCGAGGTTTCCCGTCGACATCAACCGCGCCGATCGGGAAGCGCTGCTGCGGGTTCCGGGTCTGGGCACCAAGGTGGTGGCGAAGATCCTTGAAACCCGCCGCCACCGACGCATGCGGCTGGAAGATGTCGGACAGATCTGCCATTCGATCGCCAAGCTGAGGCCCTTCATCATCGCCGAAGGCTGGTCGCCGGGCGGACTCACCGACAAGACAGGCCTGCGCGACACGATCGTAAAGTCCTGCGAACAACTGTCGCTGTTTTGACCATGCAGCCGGCCCAGCTCGACCTTGCCCGATACACTGTCCGGCTAGCGAGCCAGACCGATTTCGCCGGTTGGCGCGATGCGGCACGGCGTCTGGCGCTGAATGAGGTCCGGCCTGAGGATATTAGTTGGGGTGTCGGGTCCGACGCCAATGATCCTCGAGATGCCTTGCCGGCGGTGCCAGAGGGCGCGCAGCTTACCGTCCCGCGCGAGTTCATCGCCCATGCCGAAACCGCCTTCTGCCACTCCGACCCCGGCCGGTTTGCCTTTCTCTACTGGATGCTTTGGCGCCTGCGCACCGAGCCGAAACTGCTGGCGATCGCATCCGATCCCGGCACCAGGCGGCTCGAAGCCATGGAAAAGGCGGTGCGGCGCGACAGCCATAAGATGCATGCCTTCGTACGCTTCCGGAAGATCGGCGACGGCGAGAACGAGCGCTACGTCGCCTGGTTCGAGCCGGAGCATTTCATTGTCGAGCGCAACGCGGATTTCTTCGTCCGGCGGTTCACCGGCATGCGCTGGACCATCCTGACGCCCTATGCCTCCGCCGACTGGAACGGCGAAAGGCTGGCGATCGGGCCGGGTGCGGCCAAGGGCGATGCACCCGATCAGGACGACACCGAGGCGTTGTGGCTGACCTATTTCGAAAACATCTCCAACCCGGCGCGGCTCAAGGTGAAGGCGATGCAGAAGGAGATGCCGAAGAAATATTGGCGGAACCTTCCCGAGGCTTCGCTCATTCCAGATCTGATCGCAGGAGCGGACGAGGCCGCCAGGGATATGATTGCCAGACTGCCGACAACGCCGGCGCCGCACCACGCCAAGCTGCAGGCAAGACATTGGCCGAAGCCCGAGCCGGCCGAGGCGCCGGATGAAGACGATGCCAAGACGATTTCCGATTTGCGCGAGGCTGCAAAGGGTTGTCGTCGCTGCCCGCTCTGGCGCGACGCGACACAGACCGTGTTCGGCGAGGGGCCGGATGACGCCAAAGTGGTCTTCGTCGGCGAACAACCTGGCGATCAGGAAGATCTCGCCGGCAAACCTTTTGTCGGGCCAGCGGGCAAAGTGTTCGATGCAATTCTCGATGACGCAGGCGTCGACCGGCAAAAAGTCTACGTCACCAACGCCGTCAAGCACTTCAAGTTCGAGCCGCGCGGCAAGCGCCGCATCCACTCGAAGCCAAATACCGGCGAAGTCCAGGCCTGCCGCTGGTGGATCGGCCGGGAGCTTGAGCTGATCAAGCCGGACCTCGCCGTGGCGCTTGGGGCAACGGCGGCGTTGTCGCTGCTGGGCAAGGCCATTGCCGTGACGAAAATGCGCGGCCAGGTGATCGAGCGCGAGGACGGTTTGCGCGTGTTCATCACCATCCATCCGTCCTTTATCCTGCGCATTCACGAGCCGACGGACAAGGAGGCTGAGCGCGAGCGGTTCCTAAAGGATATGAAAGAGGTGAAGCGGCTGATGGGGTCGTGAGATGAGCGAAAGCCTCAGCGACATCGTCATCCGCGGGCGGAACAAGGAGCTTCGCTCCTGCTTCGCCCAGGGATGACGAAGCTGAGTGGCTTCAGCCAATCACCTACGGTCGTGAATCCAACGTTGGAAACTTCGGCCGCCACGGCCGGATTAACTGATCAGGATTGCCCTCAGATCGTTCACATTCGTACCCGTCGGCCCCGGCACGAACAGATCGCCGGTCGCGTTGAACGCCGTCCAGGCATTGTTGCCGGCCAGCATCGCCTTGGCGTCGACGCCGGCGGCACGCATGCGCGAGACGGTCGAGCCATCGGCAAAGGCGCCGGCATTGTCTTCCGAGCCATCGATGCCGTCGGTATCGGCGGCCAGTGCATGAATACCTTCCGCGCCGCTGATGCCGATGGCAAAGGCGAGCAGGAATTCGGAGTTGCGGCCGCCCTTGCCCCTTTTTCCGTCAACAGGGGCCCGCAAGGTCACGGTCGTCTCGCCGCCGGACAGGATCAGCACCCGCTTTTTGAACGGCCGGTTGCGCGTCGCCACTTCCCGCGCAATGGCTGCATGCACGCCACCGACCTCGCGCGCCTCGCCCTCGATGGAATCGGAGAGGATGACGGCTTCGATGCCCTGCCGTTTTGCCTCAGCGGCTGCCGCTTCCAGCGACACGCCAGCCGAGGCGATCAGGTGCACTTCATTGCGTGAAAAGCGCTGGTCATCCAGATCTGGCCCATCGGCCTCTGGCGAGTTGATGTGCGCCATGACGGCGTCGGGCAGTTTCATGCCGTAGGCCGCTATCGAGGCCAGCGCATCGGCCCGGTTGCCGGAGTCGGGCACGGTCGGGCCGGAGGCCACCAGCGCCGGGTTGTCGCCGGGAATGTCAGAGACAACCAGTGATACCAGTTTGGCCGGCCAGGCGGCAGCTGCCAGCCGGCCGCCCTTGATGGTCGAGAGATGCTTGCGGATTGTGTTCATCGCCGCGATCGGCGCGCCGGAGGCAAGCAGCGCCTCGTTGACGGCGATTTCGTCGGCGAGCGTCAGGCCGGCGGCAGGCGACGGCAGCAGCGCCGATCCTCCGCCCGATATCAGCGCCACTACCAGGTCGTCCGCAGTCAGCCCTTGCACCTTTTCGAGCAGGCGCCGCGACGCCTCAAGACCGGCAGCGTCCGGCACCGGATGTGCCGCCTCGATGATTTCGATGCGCTCGCATTTGGCGCCATAGCCGTAGCGGGTGACGACCAGCCCTTCGATTGGGCCATCCCACACCTTCTCGAACGCGGCGGCCATCTGCGCCGAGCCCTTGCCGGCGCCGATGACGATGGTGCGGCCCTTCGGCTTGGCCGGAAGGTGATCCCTGATCGTTCGTTCCGGATCGGCAGCGGCAACAGCGGCATTGAAGATCGAGATGAGAAAGGATTTTGGGTCGAGCACGGTCATAATTGGCCGCCATCCGCGGTTTGCGAGCTTCCGAAAAGCCGGCGCCGCCCCTCACCCTTACCCTCTCCCCGTATAGAGACGGGGAGAGGGGTTCGCCGGCGTTGGGGTGCTTCTCTTCTCCCCGTCACTATACGGGGAGAAGGTGCCGGCAGGCGGATGAGGGGCAGCGCTAGCGTCACGATTTATCTTCCGGCGGCAGCGCCAATTGTGTCCGATCGAGGCCGAGATGATCGCACAGTGCATCGACGACGACGCCATGATCCTGGCGTTCCGGCAGGCCGGAGACGGCGATGACGCCGATGACGCCGACGCCCTTTACAGTCAGCGGAAACCCGCCGCCGGCTAGTACGTAATCAGCAATATCCAGCCCCTCGCCGACCTTGAAGGTGCGGTCCGGTCGCTGCTGTTCCAGCACCAGACGATAAGTGCTTTTGAGGTAGCGCTTGACCACATTGATCTTGCGTCGTGCCCAGTCGGGGTTGGAGGCGTTTGAACCGGGCATCGCGGCATAAAACAGCGGCCGATCCCACAGCCTGATATCGACAATGATGGGCAGCTTTTCGGCCAGCGCCCGCTCGCGGATCGCCGCGCCGACCTTGAAGGCGACGGCCTCGTCGAAGGCCGGGAAGACCAGCGTCTCTTCCTGTTTCTGGATCAGAGCGATGTCGTCCGTGGCGGCCATTTTTGTTCTCCGAAATCGTCACAAATCGTGTGTACGACAAGCTCCGCCCGGTCAAGGTCTCGTCGCGGTGGTGGTCTTGCCCCGCCAGGGTCGCCCCCCACTCCTTCGAGCTTCTCTCGACACCTCTCCCCCGATCGACGGGGTAGAGGAAGGGCGCCAAGCTGTCCGAACCGGCGCCCGTCCTCCGAAGCAAAGGCTCCCTTCCTCACCCTCGGAGGGGGATAGGTGGCGCCGCGAAGCGGCGACGGAGTGGGGGAACCACTTGGCAACCAGGCGCAATCATCATCTTGTCCCGCGCGGATGATGGGTCCTAACCCGCGATTATATCACTCTTGGCAGGCCGCCCCGCGACATAGACCTCGCGCACCGCGCGGTCGTCGCCCAGCGTCTGCAGCAGGAACAGCTCCTCCGCCAGCGTCTCCACAGTCTCCATCCTCAGCCGCATCGCCGGTGTGGCGCGGGCGTCGAGCACGGTGATATCCGCGTCGGTGCCTTCATCCAGCGTGCCGACCTTCTCCGCCACAGACAGCGCCTCGGCATTGCCACGCGTTAATTGCCAGAAGGACTGGAACGGGTTCAGCTTTTCGCCAGTCAGCGCGATCACCTTGTAGCCCTCGTCCATGGTGCGCAGCATCGAATAGTTGGTGCCGCCGCCGACATCGCTGGCCGCGGCGATGCGCAGCGGCTTGTCGCGGCGCCGAAAGCGCTGGTAATCGAACAGGCCGGAGCCGAGGAACAGGTTCGAGGTCGGGCAGAACACCGCCACCGAGCCGCTGTCCGACAGCGCATCGGCCTCGCGTTCCGAGAGATGGATGCAGTGGCCGAACAGGCTCTTTGGCCCCAGCAGGCCATACTGCTCGTAGACATCGGTGTAGTCGCGCGCCTGCGGATAGAGTTTTTGCGTGAAGGCGATTTCGGCGTGGTTTTCCGACAGATGCGTCTGCATATGCAGATCGGGATGCTCGCGGCAGAGCGCGCCCGACATCTCCAGCTGTTCGGGCGAAGAGGTGATGGCGAAGCGCGGCGTGATCGCATAAAGCTGGCGGCCCTTGCCGTGCCATTCCGCAATCAGCGCCTTGGTGTCGTCATAGCCCGATTGCGGTGTGTCGAGCACGCCTGCCGGCGCGTTGCGGTCCATCATCACCTTGCCGGCAATGTTGAGCATGCCGCGCGCGTGCGATTCGGCAAAGAACGCCTCGGCCGAGGCCTTGTGCACCGAGCAATACGCGGCGACCGTCGTTGTGCCGTGGCGCACCATTTCATCCAAAAACAGCCGCGCGATGCGGCGGCCGTGCTGGGCATTTGCGAATTTGGTCTCTTCGGGAAAGGTGTAGGTGTTCAGCCAGTCGAGCAGTTCGGCGCCATAGGAGGCGATGACCTGCATCTGCGGAAAATGCGCGTGCGCGTCGATGAAGCCTGGCAGCAACAGATGCGGCCGATGATCGATCTTTTTCGCACCGTCGCCAGCCTGCCTTTCCACATCAGCGTAGGCGCCGGCGGCAACGATTCGGCCATCGCGGATCAGCAGGCCGCCATCCTCCTCATAGCGCCAGGCGGCATGGTCGGTGATGGCTTCGGGCAAGCGCAAAAAGCTCAGCGTGCGGCCGCGCAGAAGTGTCGAAGTCATGCTTATTTCCCTGCGCCTTCGAACCAGGCGACCAGCAGCGCCCGTTCCTTGTCGCTGATCTGGGTGACGTTGGCGGGCGGCATGGCGTGGCTGCGCCCGGCCTGCAAATAGATTTCACGCGCATGCTCGGCAATGCCGGCGTCGGTGTCGAGCATCACGCCCTTCGGCGCATGGTAGATGCCTTCATAGACCGGCTCGGCCGTATGGCACATCGAGCAGCGGCCAAGCACGGTGTCGCGCACCGCCGGGAAATGCGACGAGGCGATATAGACTTCGGCCGCGGCGGATGCCTTGGGCTCGCCGGTCAGTATTTTCGGCGCTGTCGACAGCCACATGATGATGACGAATAGCACCGCAGCCGCCATCCAGGTCCAGTGGGGGTTGCCGGCACGCTTATGCACGGTGTTGAAATAGTGCCGGATCAAGACGCCGATGATGAACACCAGCGAGGCGATGACCCAGTTGAACTCCGTCGCAAACGCCAGCGGATAGTGGTTCGACAGCATCAGGAACAGCACGGGCAGCGTCAGGTAATTGTTGTGCAGCGAGCGCTGCTTGGCGATCTTGCCGTATTTCGGGTCGGGCTTGCGGCCGGCAATCAGGTCGGCGACGACGATCTTCTGGTTTGGAATGATCACCATGAAGACATTGGCCGACATGATCGTGGCGGTGATGGCGCCGAGATGCAGGAAAGCGGCGCGGCCGGTGAACAGATGCGTCAGACCCCAGGCGATGAACACCAGCACGCCATAGAGCACCAGCATCAGTCCGGTGTCACTTTTGCCGAGCGGCGAGCGGCAGAGCAGATCGTAGACTACCCAGCCGACGCCGATGGTGGCCATCGACAAAAGGATGCCGACCGGCACCGACATCGGCAGCACATTGGGGTCGATCAGGAACAAATCGGCGCCGGCATAGTAGACCACGCACAGCATGGCGAAGCCGGACAGCCAGGTGGCGTAGGATTCCCACTTGAACCAGGTCAGGTGTTCCGGCATTTCGGCCGGCGCCACCAGATATTTCTGGACGTGGTAGAAGCCGCCGCCATGCACCTGCCATTCCTCGCCGAATGCGCCGGCCGGCATGCCGGGGCGCTGGCGCAGCCCAAGGTCGAGCGCGACGAAATAGAAGGACGAGCCGATCCAGGCGATGCCGGTGACGACGTGCAGCCAGCGCACGGCGAAACTCAGCCAGTCCCAGAAAATCGCGAAATCCATCATGTGAAATCGTCCCTGCCGATCGGCTGACTTTACGGTGTCGGGCGCAAACGAAAAGAGGCGAGGTGTACGATGACTTTCAAAAAAAAATGGAAAATACTAGGCTGACCACGTACGCTGCCACATAAAGAGCCACGAATGGCCTATCTCGACAACATCGCCGTCTTCGTCCGCGTCGTCGAGCTTGGTAATCTCTCGGCGGCAGGCCGCGACATGCGCATTTCGCCGGCGGTCGCCTCCAACCGCATCAAGGAGCTGGAAAAACACCTCGGCGTGCGGCTGTTCAACCGCACTACACGGCAATTGATGCCGACGGAGCATGGCACGGTGTTCTACTCCGGCGCCAAGCAGGTGCTGGAGGCTATCACCGAGGCGGAAGCCGCGGTTTCGGCGCTTTCCGGCCAACCGCGCGGCACCATCAAGGTGACCGCACCGCTCGGCCTCGGACGGCGGCTGGTGGCGTCGGGCATTCCGGATTTCCACGACAAATACCCCGATATCGAGGTGCGGCTGAGGCTCTCCGACCACAATATCGACATCATGAAGGAAGGCATCGACGTCGCCTTCAAGCTCGGCATCATCGAGGATTCCAGCCTGCGGATGCGCGGCATCATGGAATGTGAACGCGTGCTGGTGGCGGCACCGAAATATCTCGAAGCGCGCGGCGAGCCGGTGGAGCCACAGGAGCTGATCGGCAAGAAGCACGACTGCCTGATGCTGCGCTATTCCGGGGCGCGCGAATATGTCTGGACGCTGCAGACGCCGTCCGGCCCGCAGAAATTCGAGGTGCACGGCCCCTACGACACCGACGATGGCGATGTGCTGACCGGCTGGGCGCTGTCGGGCCGCGGCATCATCAACAAGCCGCGCTTCGAGGTCGAACCCTTCATCCGCGACCGGCGGCTGCAGGTCATCCTGGCCAGCACGCCGCCAACGCCGGTGCAGTTCGCCGCCGTCTATCCGCACAAGAAGCTGCAGGATCCAAAGGTGCGGCTGTTGCTCGACTTCATGGCCGAGCGTTGCCAGCGGCTGATCAAGGATTTGCTGGCCGGCAAGTGAGGGGCTGTTGGCCCAGTCGCCAGGGTTGTCTTACAAGCAGGTGACCTTAGGTTCGAATACGCCGCCCTATGATCGATGGTCCCATGCCGACTGACCAGCAAGCCACAATGCATCTTGCCGTTTCGCTCAACATTACTTCCGGGCAGCCGCTCGGGTTTAGCGACCTGGCCGGCTTTGCCAAGCAAGCGGAAGCGGCGGGGCTGGACATGATTGTCCTCGATGATTCCGCGCCGAACAGCGCCGGGTCGAGTTCTTTCGAAGCGACGACCTTGCTGGCGGCGCTGGCGACGGTGACAAGTCGGATCGGCCTTGTCGCTGCAGCCTCGACGGTGGCTCACCAGCCGTACAATCTGGCGCGCCGTTTTGCTTCGCTCGACATCATCAGCCATGGCCGCGCCGGCTGGCACGCGACCATGGCGCAGGCGCCACGGGAAGCCGCCAATTTCAGCCGGCCGGATGGATTTTCCGACGATGTGTTCCGCCGCCGCACGCAGGAATACATCGGCATCGTTCAGCGCCTGTGGCAGGGCTGGGATGCCGACGCGCTGCTGTTCGACAAGATCGGCGGCCGCTTCCACGATCCCGAAAAAATGCACCTGCTCGACCACAAGGGCGAATTTTTCTCCGTGCGCGGGCCGCTGAACGTCGCGCGCTCGCCGCAGGATACGCCGGTGCTGGTGCTGTCCGGCCTGTCCGAGGCCGACCTGGATATCGCCGCCCGCACTGCCGATGTCGTCCTGCTGGACAGACCCACAAAGGACCCCAAGGCGCGCCATGACGATCTCAAGCGCCGCGTTGTGGCCTGCGGACGCGATCCGGGTGCGGTCAAGCTGCTGCTGAACGTTGGCGCAGATGTCGCTGCCAACGCGCTCGAAACATGGTTCAGCTCGCAAAGCTGCGACGGGTTCAACATCGCAATACCGCCTGCGGCGATTGACGGTTTCATCGGCCGCGTGCTGCCGGAATTGCAGCGCCGCGGCCTCGTCCGCCCGGATTATCCCGGCACCACCTTGCGCTCGCATCTCAGACTTGCCGGAGGAGCGCAATGACCCGCCAGATGAAGCTTGGCGCCTTCCTGTGGGCGACGGGCCACCACATCGCCGCCTGGCGTCACCCCAAGGCGCATGTCACGGCAGGCATCGACATCGATCATTACATCCGGCTGGCGCGCACGGCGGAAGCGGCGAAGTTCGACATGGTGTTCTGCGAGGACGCCGCCGGCCTGCGCGAAGCCAATGTCGGCATCGCCAGCCAGACCTCACGCTCGATCGGCTTCGAGCCGATCAGCCTGCTGTCCGCGCTCGCCGTCCAGACCAGCCGCATCGGCCTCGTTTCGACGGCCTCGACCAGCTACAACGAGCCCTACGGTCTGGCGCGCACCTTTCTCTCGATCGATCATCTGAGTGGTGGCCGGGCTGGCTGGAACCTGGTGACGTCGGCCAGCCCCATCGAAGCCGCCAATTTCGGCGCGACGGGCCTGAAACCGCATGCCGACCGCTACGAGCGGGCGCGCGAATTCGCAGAAGTGGTATCAGGACTTTGGCAAGGCAGCGGCTTTCACGGTCACAACGGCCAGAGCTTTTCGGTGCGCGACTCGCTCGACCTGCCGCGCTCGCCGCAGGGCGCGCCGGTGATGGTGCAGGCCGGCGCCTCGGATGTCGGCCGCGACCTTGCCGCCCGCACCGCCGACGTCGTGTTCACGGCGGCGCAGACCCTCGAGGAAGCCAAGGCCTTTTACGACGACCTCAAGGGCCGTATGGCGGGCTATGGGCGGGAACCCGACGACATCAAGATCATGCCCGGCGTCTCCCCGGTGGTGGCAGACACCGAGGCCGAAGCGCGGGAGAAACAGGAGGAATTGCAGGCGCTGATCCCCGACGATGTCGGCGTGGCGCTACTGTCCAGCTATCTCAGCATCTCCGATCTCGGGAGCTATCCGATCGACGGACCGATGCCCGAACTGCCGGAGACCGAGGGCATGAAAAGCCGCCAGGCGCTGGTCATCCAACAATCGCGCCGCGACGGCCTGTCGATCCGCCAGCTTGCGCGCCATTTCGCCGGCGCACGTGGCCATTGGCGTATCGTCGGCACGCCGGCGCGGATCGCTGACGAATTGCAGGCGCGGTTCGAGGGCGGCGGCGCGGACGGCTTCAACGTCATGCCGTCATACTTCCCCGGCGAGCTCGATGCCTTTGCCACGCTGGTGGTGCCGGAACTGCAGCGGCGCGGACTGTTCCGTCGGGAATACGAAGGCAGCACCTTGCGAGATCATCTTGGCCTGAAGCGGTCGGATAAAAAAGATTAGCCGGCTACCTCTTGGCCTTGCCGCGCCTGCTGGCTTACCGCCGGTGCTGCGCCGTGCGCGACCAGCGCCGTCATGATCTCGGCCGCGGCCAGCGCAGCTATGACCGGTGGGCGCTTGTCCTTGACCGCATCGCCGCCGATCGGCGAGACGAGGCGGGCGAACTCAGCCTCCGTGCCCTCAGCCGATTTCAGGAACCAGTTCCTGAACGTCGCTCTCTTGGTTTTCGAGCCGATCATGCCGACATAGGCCGCGTCGTCGCGCTTCAGCGCTTCGGCGACGATGAGGAAATCCAGCGCATGGTCGTGGGTGAGGATGGCGAAGGCGGTGCCCGCGGGGGCGTTTCGCACCTCGGCCTCGGGCATCGGCGTCAGCCGCGTCTCGACGGTTTCCGGCATGCCTTCCAGCGCTTCGGCCCGCGTCTCGATGACGACACCACGCACGGGAAGAAGTGCAACAGTCGAGGCCAGCGCCCGGCCGACATGGCCGCCGCCGAAGATATAGACATGCGGCAGGTGGGCTTCCTCGGCTTCTGCGGCCGCGATCAGCTCGGCAGTAAGCGCGGCATCGACGACACGGATCAAGACTTCGACGCGCCCGCCGCAGCACTGGCCGATCTCGGGGCCTAGCGGCACGTCAAGCGTGGCGCAGACTTCGTCGAAGCCGATGCGGGCTTCTTTACCCTCCCCCTTGTGGGGAGGGTCGGTGAGCGGACGCCGTGTGGCGGCGTCAGCGAAACGGGGTGGCTTGGCACGATCGTCCGCACCCCCCCCCCCCGGGGGGGGGGGGGGGGCCCCCCCCCCCCCGCCCCGGGGTGGGGGTCGCCCTTTAACTCGGTGCGGGAAGATTCTTGCGCCTTGGTGGTTCCCCCACTCCGTCGCTGCTTCGCAGCGCCACCTCTCCCCCCTCCGGAGGGAGAGGAAAGGTGCCAAGCCTGTCCCTGTCACTTCCAGTTCTTACGCCGCTCGAGCTCGGCCTCTGACGGCTTCTGCGTAGCGAACGACCCGACCTTGACCTCACCCCCGCGTTCGTAGGTCGCCATGATGACGCCTGTGGTAGTGGCCTGCGACTTGACCAGCTTGAAAGCGGCGGGCATCGCACCACCATCGAACAGCCGCTTGCCCTTGCCCAGCAGGAGCGGGAAGATCATCAACCGGATCTCGTCGATCAGCCCGTTGGCGAGCAAAGTCTGGATCAGCTCGCTCGAACCCTGGATGAGCAGGTCAGGCCCATCTTCCTTCTTGAGGCGGCGCAACGCCGCGACGATATCTTCTCCAAGCCATTGCGTATTTTCCCAGGTGAGCGAATCCGGCCGATGCGTCGCCACATATTTAGTCGCAGGGTTGAAGGCATCTCCGATGGCATCTTTCTGATACGGCCAGTAAGCGGCGAAGATGTCGTAGGTTCTGCGGCCGAGCAGCAGGGCGAAGGGTTTGGAGAACAATTCCTCCATGGCCACCCCCGCCACCTCGTCGAAGTAGTGGAACGTCCAGCCGCCGAATTCGAAGCCGCGAACCGGGTCTTCTTCCGGGCCGCCTGGCGCCTGCATGACGCCGTCGAGGCTGACGAAGGTGGAAGCGATGATCTTTCGCATTGGATTTTCCTTTTCCAGGATCCGCGCCGTCAGGGCCGGATTTCGATCTAAGGACGGACAGGCCGGCGGCCGCCCGACAGGCGTTGGCAAAAAAACGCTGCCGGCCGACAAGGGTACCTACCGCCGTCGCCCGCCGCCAAGCGCCTGCGACGAAAACCAGACGTCGCCGATGATGGCGGTGGCGGTCCGGTCCGGCGCCCTGTCTGACGTCAGCCAGATCGAACGGCTGCGCGCCGCCTTCTGGAGGTCGGGGATTTTGGCCGCCGAACCGGCCGCCGAGGCGCCGACGCAGGGGATGAACCACGAGCGCATGAAGGGGTCGCAGGCAAAGCCCTTGTCGTTGCGGGTTACCATCACGGCCAGGCCGACGCCCTGGGACGGACGCCAGGGAAAGATCATGCGGCCGCCCGCTTTCAGCGCCCGAAGCCAAGGAGCCGGCGGTGCGACGACACCGGCATTGACATAGATGATGTCGGACGGCGCCAGATCGCCGGTGACGGCATCGCCGTGGACGACGCTTACATTGCCGTAGGTCTCGAGATTCTTTGTCGCTCTGGCAGCAAGATCGGCCTCCATTTCGAAGGCGGTCACCGGGCCGGGCGCAACCAGCCGGGCCAGCAAGGCGGTGTAGTAGCCGGTGCCGGCGCCGATATGGGTGACGGCCTCGTCCGGTCTGGGAGCGATCCTGCCTATCCACATGGCGTGCAGGGAGGGTTCGCCATTGTTGATGCCCTTGTCGGCATCGAGCGCCACCAGCACGTCCTGATAGATGTGAACAGGATCGGCGCTCGGCGTCATGATCTTGCCGTTGCCGGTGGTGAGCGCCCTGCCGGCGACGACCGCCCAGGGTCCGGGACCGAGAAAGGCCTCGCGCGGCACGGTGGCAAACGCCTCTTCGAGGCGCGGGTCGGCCGAGCCGGCATTGGCCGCCATCAGTTGCGCGTAAAATTTCCTGGCGTCTTCGACACTTGTCATGATGGCGATCAAGATAGCGCAAGCGGCCGGTTTGTCGCGGTCGGGAATGAAACTCAGCCGACGCCGAAGACGGTGTCGTAGAGCAGCTTGAAGTTGAGCACCAGGATGACCGCCGCGACGACCCAGGCGAGGACCGCCACGCCGCGGGGAATGGCAAGGTTGCCCATCTTCTTCTTGTCGGAGACGAACTGCACCAGCGGGATGACTGCGAAGGGCAGCTGCATCGACAGTACCACCTGGCTGAAGACCAGCAACTGGCCGGTGCCCTTTTCGCCATAGAGCGCGGTGACGACCACCACCGGGACGATGGCGATGCCGCGCGTCAGCAGCCGGCGCGCCCATTGCGGAATGCGCAGGCGCAAAAAGCCTTCCATGACGATCTGGCCGGCAAGCGTTGCCGTAACCGTCGAGTTGAGGCCGGAGGCCAGCAGCGCCACCGCAAACAGGATGGAGGCGATGCCGAGGCCGAGCAGTGGCGACAAGAGCTCGAAGGCTTGGCCGATCTCGGCGACATCCTGATGGCCGGTGCCATGGAAGGCCACCGCCGAGACGATCAGGATCGAGGCGTTGACGAACAGCGCCAGGACGAGCGCGATGGTCGAGTCCGTCGTCGCCCATTTAATGGCGTCGCGCTTGCCTTTTTCGGTCCGTTCATAGGCGCGTGTCTGTACGATCGAGGAGTGCAGGTAGAGATTGTGCGGCATCACCGTGGCGCCGATGATGCCGATGGCGATGTAGAGCATCGCCGGATTGGTGACGATCTCCGTCGAGGGCACGAACATCGAATGCAGGATCGAGCCGACCGGAGGGGCAGCGGCAAAGATCTGGATGGCGAAACAGCCGAAGATGATGATCAAAAGCGCGATGACGAAGGCTTCGAGATAGCGGAAACCCTTGTTCATCAAGAGCAGCACGATGAAGGCGTCGAGCGCCGTCAGCAACGCGCCGCCGATCAGCGGAATGCCGAACAGAAGCTGCAGCGCGATCGCCGTGCCGATCACCTCGGCGAGGTCGCAGGCGATGATGGCGAGTTCGCAGGCGATCCACAGCACGAAACTGACGGGACGCGGATAATAGGCGCGGCAGGCCTGGGCGAGGTCGCGGCCGGTGGCGATGCCAAGCCGGGCGGCAAGCGCCTGCAGCAGGATCGCCATCAGGTTGGACAGCATGATGATGAACAATAGCGTGTAGCCGAACTGGGCGCCGCCGGCGAGGTCGGTGGCCCAGTTGCCCGGATCCATATAGCCGACCGAGACCATGTAGCCCGGTCCCATGAAGGCGAACAGGCGACGGAACCAGACGCCGGACTGTGGCACCGCGATCGTGGAGTTCACCTCGCGCAGGCTGGGAGGATTGTCCTCCGGCCTGTCAAATCGCCAGGATGATCCCAAGGTAGCGTCAGCTTCGGACATGGAGGGTTTTCCACTGGGTGGATCGGTTGACGTCATCCTATCTATGCCAGGGCTCAACATTATGCAATAGGCTATATTTCATTGTATGTGCTTCCTGTTGCGCCGACCGGCAGGCCGGCAGGGGATCGCAAACGCCGGTTGCGCCTGCCATGGAATGGAAATAAACGGCTGGAACAGTTAAGCCCGTGCTATGAATGGCAAAGGGCGATTGCTTTGCCCAAAGCCGATTCTTGTCAAAAGATAGGAAGGAGCGCGTGTTGGCGCTGAAGCACAGACCGGTTGGACGCGAGGAGCCGCTGCCGGACGCCGAGATTCATTCGAAAGGGTTCCGGCAGCAGCGCGAAGCGCGCCGCGGCGCGCTGGTCGAGGATTATGTCGAGCTGATCGCCGACCTGATCGAGGACGGCAATGAGGCGCGTCAGGTCGATATTGCTGCGCGGCTGGGTGTCGCCCAGCCGACGGTGGCCAAGATGCTGACCAGGCTGTGCGCCGACGGGCTCGTTTCCAGAAAACCCTATCGCGGTGTGTTCCTGACCGACGCCGGGCGCAAGGTGGCGGAAGAGAGCCGCATCCGCCACCAGACGGTAGAAGCGTTTTTGCGTTCGCTCGGTGTCAGCGCCGAGACGGCGCGCATCGATGCCGAGGGCATCGAGCATCATGTCAGCGCCGAGACGCTGGAAGCCTTTCGCAAGGCGATGATCGCGCCGCGCTGAGGGGTGCCGGGGCCGCACCACTGGAACCTCCGCACGTCAGGCTCGTTGCTCCTGACGTTGCGCGTGATTGTTGCGCGCCAAGGAGGAAAACATGGGCGTCGAACAGGCACCGACCGCGAAGGGCAAGCAGGCGGCCGAGGGTTTGAGGCAGGCAGCGACAAAGGACGAACGCAAGACCGAGGTCGAAACCGGCCATGCGCTGAAAAAGGGCGCCGCGCGTTTCGAGGAACGCTCCAAAAGCTCGGATGGCAGGAGCGCCGGCACCAAGCAGAAGATCTGAACCGGTTGAGACTACGGTTTATTCCTCCGTGTCCTGCGCCCAGCTGCTCGGATGGCCGTCGACGCGGAACTGGAAGATGAAATAGGGCGGAATGCAGGAGCCCTTGCCAGGCTTGGCTGCGGCCAGATCGTCGTAGCCGGCGGTGCAGATATAGTCCTCGCGGCAGGGATGCGCCTTGTCGCAGGCGCGCAGGCCGGCGGTCTTGGTGAATTCCTTGGTGCAGAATTTGTGGTCCTTGCCCGACGCGATGCAGTCGTTGAAACCGGTCTTGGCGAGGCGGCCGCAAGTCGCCTCGTCGGGAAGCTTGTCGCAGCTTGCCTTGCGCAGCATGCCCCCGGGAAAGCCACCGGTCTTCTGCTCGGGGTTGTCGTAGCGTTGGCGCGCCGCGCCATAGCCGGCGAGCTTGATTACCGGTTTCTTGTCGCGCGCCGGATCGATGGCGCAGGCTTTTGCGGTGGCCGGCGACAGGCGGCAATATTTGTCGCTGCCCCAGCTCGACATCTTGATCTCGCCGAACTCGACGGGGTCGCCGACTGCGGTGGCCGCCTCGCTGACGCAGGTGCCGAAGCCCGGATGGATGTCGCTTTCGTGGACGCCGGCGCAGCGCAGGCTTTCCCCGCAGTTCCAGTCCTTGAAGCTCGTATCCTCGCCACTGTAGCAGATCGACCCCCAGCCATTGTACAGATCGGTGCCTTTCAGCGCTTCGGCGAGTTTGGCGTCCGGACGGGCGGCGAAGCCGCGTGAGAAATCCGGATGGCCGCCGGCGGCGAAGTCCTCGACGATGGCGCGGCGGCGCGGCAGGTCGGCGAAGAACACCGCCGAGCCGGGGACGAAGACGGCGTTGCGGCGCGGCTCGCTGGCCGGATCGGCGCCGGTGTAATGGAAGCCGGCAATGCCGTGCGTCTGGTGGCAGCCGGTGCAGGTCATTTCGTTGAGACGCAGATTGAAGCCGGCCACCGATTTCACGCTGCGCAGCTCGTTGCCCTTGGCGACATAGTCCTGCAGTGCCTTTTCGATGTCGGCATCGTCGAGCAGCCCATAGGCGATATTGTTTTGCGACCTGGCCATGCCGCCGGGTGCGACCGAGACGGCGCTGGTCGCCAGGAACTTGTCGTCGATGACCAGCCGGCCGCGATCGAGGTCGTAGAGGTTGCGGTCGGTCAGCAGCCATTTGGCGAAGGCCGGCCGGTCGGCCAGAACCACTTTCCGGTCGATCTGGTTCTCCATCTTCGATTCCTGGAAGGTGGACGTCGTTGGGTCCCATTTGAAAATCTTGAGGAGATATTCGGCGTGGCCACCGAAGTCGCGGCGGCTCGAGGCCGACAGCCGGAGAACCTGCATGTTCAGCTCAAGTCGCATGATCTGCGACGAATTCAGCATGGCGTTGGAGAGCGGCCCTTCGTCGGAGCGCAGCCAGGCTGCCAGTTGCTCGGGCGCAAGGTTCTTCTGGCCGGCGGCGAGCCAGCGCTTGGCGATTTCGGCACAGGAAACGGCGGTGGCGCTTGGACGGTCTCTCGAAGCGCGGGCGTGAGCCTCACCGGGCCTGGCGTTGAAGACCAGGCTCATGGTCAGCGGCAGCCGCGACGAGATGCGTTGCGCTGTCTTTCCCTTCGTGGGCTTCTCCGCCACCGAATAATGGAAGCGGTAGATCAGCCTGATCTCGCCGCATTCGGTGTGGCCGAGATAGCCGCGGTCCATGCGGTTGACGACGCCGGTCAGGTCGAGCGTCGAGCCGTCATCGTCGATGTATTTCGGGTTGAATTTCTGGCTGGTGTCCTTCGACTTGGCCATGGCCGCGACGTAAGGATCGGGGCTATTGGCAGGCTCGTCGGCGATCTCCTGCTTTACGGCGTTGCGGACAGGGGTCAGCGCGCGCACCGAAAACAGGCCCCGATTGTCGACCTCGCGCGTGAGACCCAGCGCCGGGCCGAGCAGGCGGCTGATCGAGAGGCCGCCACGCTCAAGCGCCTGCAATGTCTCGGGATCGGTTACGGCGACGCTGGAATCGAGCGTCACGGCGCGCGCCGGCGACGGGCCGAGGCATAGCACCACCGCCAGCAGCAGAAATCGACCGATTGTCCGCAAGTCCCCGACACCCCCGTTCGAACCGGATGCTACAGCGCGCATGCCGCCTCGACCAGAGTGCGAACGCGATGCCGCTGCTACGAAAAATACTGTGACTTGGCGCAACCATTGCGATAATTGTCTGTTGGGTCGGACTGGGCCACGACATCGGCCAAGCCAGCCGAAATTTGCATACGGGGAGTTGCCATGCTCTGGAAGGGCCGCCGTCAGAGTGACAATGTCGAGGACGAGCGCAGCGACAGCGGCGGCGGTGGTGGTTTCGGCGGCGGCAGCCCTGGCCAGTTCCGCATCCCGATCGGCGGCCGCACCGGCGGCGGCGGCAGCATATTGCTGGTCGTCCTCGTGGTGCTGGCCGGATGGTATTTCGGCTTCGACCCGTCGCAGATCCTGGGCAGCGGCGACGGCGGCGGCGTGCTGCCGGGTGGCGGTGGCCAGATTACCGACAACAGCGGCGGCCAGGACGTCGGCGCCGGCACGCCTGCTTCCGACGAGATGAAGCAGTTCGTGGCGACCGTGCTGGCCGAGACCGAAGAGACCTGGACCGGCATCTTCCAGTCGCAGGGCCTGAAATACGAGGACCCGAAGCTTGTGCTGTTCAGCGGCCAGATCCGCTCGGCCTGCGGCTCCGCCTCGACGGCAGCCGGACCGTTCTATTGTCCCGGCGACCACAAGGTCTACCTCGACACCACCTTCTTCCAGCAGCTCGACCAGCAGTTCGGCGCCTCGGGGGATTTCGCCCAAGCCTATGTGATCGCTCATGAAGTCGGTCACCATGTGCAGAACCTCACCGGCATCCTGCCCAAGTTCAACCAGATGCGGCAGTCGATGGGTGAGGCGGAAGCCAACCAGATGTCGGTGCGCATCGAGCTGCAGGCCGACTGCTTCGCCGGCGTTTGGGCGCATTTCACCGCGCAGAAGGGCATTCTGGAACAGGGCGACATCGAAGAGGCGCTCAACGCCGCCAAGCAGATCGGCGACGATACGCTGCAGAAGAAGATGCAGGGCTATGTCGTGCCGGAAAGCTTCAACCACGGGACGTCGCAGCAGCGGCAGACCTGGCTGGCGCGCGGCTACAAGAGCGGCAAGCTGTCGGACTGCAACACGCTGACCGGTCCGGTTTGAGGCGCTCGCAAGTTCCAGCCGACCGCGGTCCAAAGCGCATCCGTCGGCGGGCCGATTCACCACCGGCAACAGATGTCAGGAGGAGAACGCCTGAGGCGTTCTCCTATTGTTCCAAAGTGGCGCCTCGCCTATAACGGGCGCCCGCCCAAGGGCGGTCTCAGGGAGCAGACGCCATCATGATCGACCCCAAAACCGCCAGGCGGGGCCTTGCGCTCGTCTTCACCACGCTGCTGCTCGACATTATCGGCTTCGGCATGATCATGCCGGTGTTGCCGGCCTTTCTCAGGGAGCTTTCCGGCGTCGGCATCAGCGAAGCGGCGATCGAAGGCGGCTGGCTGTTCTTCGTCTATGCGGCGATGCAGTTCTTCTTCGCGCCAATCATGGGTGGATTGAGCGACCGCTTCGGGCGGCGGCCGATCCTGCTTGCCTCGGTGCTTACATTCTCGATCGACAATCTGATCTGCGCCATCGCCTGGTCCTATCCGATGCTGTTCATCGGCCGCGTGCTGGCCGGCATTTCGGGCGCCAGCTATTCGACGACGTCGGCCTTCATTGCCGACATCTCGAACGATGACAACCGGGCGAAGAATTTCGGTCTGCTCGGCATCGCCTTCGGCGTCGGCTTCGTCATTGGGCCGGTGCTGGGCGGGCTGCTCGGCACGTTCGGGCCGCGAGTGCCGTTTTACTTTGCCGCCGGGCTTGCCTTCGTGAACTTCCTCATCGCCATGTTCTTCCTGCCTGAAACGCTCGATGAAAAGCACCGCCGCCGCTTCGAGTGGAAACGCGCCAACCCGGTCGGCACGCTGCTGCAGATGCGCCAATATCAGGGCATCGGCTGGATCGGGCTCGCCTTCTTCCTGATGACGCTCGGCCACATGATGTATCCTGCGGTGTGGTCGTTCGTGTCCAATTATCGTTATGGCTGGAGCGAGCAGCAGATCGGCTTCTCGCTCGGCGCCTTCGGCCTGTGTGGGGCGATCGTCATGGCGACGGTGCTGCCACGCGTGATCCCCAAACTTGGCGAATGGAGGACGGCGGTCATCGGCCTGACTTTTACGGCGGCCAGCGCCTTCGGCTACGCCTTCGCCTCGCAAGGCTGGATGATCTATGCGGTGATCGTCGTCGGCTGCCTCGAAGCACTGGCCGATCCGCCGCTGAGAAGCCTTGCCGCCGCCAAGGTGCCGCCATCGGCGCAAGGCGAATTGCAGGGTGCGATGACATCGATCTTCTCGATCACCTCGATCATCACGCCGCTGCTCTACACCGCGATCTTTTCCTGGTTCACCGGACCGAATGCGCCCGTAGTGTTCGGCGGCGCCCCCTATCTGGTTGGCGCGTGCTTCCTGACGCTTGCGGTCATTGTCTTTGTGACGAAAGTTGCGAGGCCGACGGCGGTGAGAAGCGTTGCCACCGGCGCTGCGGAAGATGGAGCCCAGATATGAGCCATGACAGCCGCATAGAGCTGACCAAGGACGGTTTGTCGCTGTCGCGGCTGGTGTTCGGCGCCTGGCGCCTGCTCGACAGCGCCGCGCGCCCGGACGCCGACCAGATCGCGCGGCTGATCGGCACTGCGGTCGATCTCGGCCTGACCAGCTTCGACCATGCCGATATTTACGGGCATTACCAGGTGGAAGCTGCCTTTGGCGCCGGCTTGTCGCGCTGGAAGGGCAAGCGCGACAGCATCGAGCTGATCTCGAAATGCGACATCATTCTGGCATCGGCCAACCGGCCTCAGAACCGGCTGAAGCATTACGACACCAGTGCGGCCCACATTGCCGCCTCGGTCGACCGTTCGCTCGCCAATCTCGGCACCGACTATCTCGACCTGTTGCTGCTGCACCGGCCGGATCCGCTGATGGATGCCGACGAGACGGCGGCGGCCCTTGCCGGGCTGGTCAAGTCGGGCAAGGTGAGAGCGGTCGGGGTCTCCAATTTCACGCCGTCGCAGTTCGACGTTCTGGCTTCGCGGCTGCCGTTTGCCTTGGCCACCAACCAGATCGAGATGTCGGTGCTGAAGACCAATGCGCTGATGGATGGCAGCCTCGATCACGCGCAACGCCTCGGCTATGCGCCGATGATCTGGTCGCCGCTCGGCGGCGGCTTGCTGTTCACCGGCAAGGAAAGGCGCGAGGCGCGGGTCAGGGCGGCAATCGCGGCGGTGGCTGCCGAGATCGGCGCCGGCGATCTCGCCGCCGTCGCCATCGCCTGGCTGCTGCGTCATCCGGCGCGGCTGGCGCCGGTGCTGGGCACGATGAAGCCCGAGCGGCTGGCCGCCATGGTCAAGGCGCTGGAGATCGACCTCGACCGCCAGCAATGGTTCGCCATACTGGAGGCCAGCGAAGGCCGGCCGGTGGCGTAAGGTTACCCAGGCGCGAACTTCGAACCCGCCATAGGTGTGTGCTTCGTCCGTTAATGCGGCGCAAGCGAAGCGATGAGGAGGGCTTGGGCTCAGGGGATGCCGTCGGCGCTCTCGAAGCCTTCGTCGCTTCGCGCCGTCACAAACAGACCGGTTGACCGGTTTATTCCATTGACCCAAGACAAGGGCAATCGCGCCGCGTTTGTAACTCCGGCTATTCGGAGCATCACGATCTGGGCAACGGCTAGGCGAAGACCTGTAAAATCAAACCCGTTCGGCCAGCAGTTCCTCGCCGCGCTTTTCGCGGATCAGATTGACGAAACGGCGGAACAGATAGTGCGAGTCCTGCGGACCGGGCGAGGCCTCGGGGTGATGCTGGACCGAGAACACCGGACGGCCCGTGAGCGCAATACCGCAGTTGGAGCCATCGAACAGCGAGACATGGGTTTCCTCGACGCCCTCGGGCAACGAGTCGGCATCGACGGCAAAGCCGTGGTTCATCGAGACGATCTCGACCTTGCCGGTGGTATGATCCTTGACCGGGTGGTTGGCGCCGTGATGGCCCTGGTGCATCTTGGCGGTCTTGCCGCCGAGCGCCAGGGCCAGCATCTGGTGGCCGAGGCAGATGCCGAATACCGGGATGTCGGTCTTGAGCAGGTCCTGGATGACCGGCACGGCGTAGTCGCCGGTGGCTTCCGGGTCGCCGGGGCCGTTGGAGAGGAAGATGCCGTCGGGCTGCATGGCCAGGATCTCTTCCGAGCCGGTGCCGGCCGGAACCACTGTGACCTTGGCGCCGAGGCCGGAAAGCAGGCGAAGGATGTTACGCTTGACGCCGTAGTCGATGGCGACGACGTGCATCGACGGCTCGGCCTGTTCGCCAAAGCCTTCGTTCCATACCCAGGGCGTTTCACGCCAGACCGAGGACTGGCCCGAGGTGACTTCCTTGGCGAGGTCAAGCCCGATCAGGCCCGACCAGGCGGCGGCCCGCCGCTTCAAATCGTCGAGGTCGAAGATGCCGTCGGGCGCGTGCGCAATGACGGCATTGGGCATGCCCTTTTCGCGGATCAGCGCGGTCAGCGCCCGGGTGTCGATGCCCGACAGCGCGACGATGCCGCGCTTCTTCAGCCACTGGTCCAGCCCGGTGCCGGCGCGGTAGTTGGACGGGTTGGTGACATCGGCCTTGAACACCGCGCCAACGGCGCCGGCACGGGCGACCGGGTTCAAGTCCTCGATGTCCTCGTCATTGGTGCCGATGTTGCCGATATGCGGGAAGGTGAAGGTGACGATCTGGCCGGCATAGGATGGGTCGGTGAGAATTTCCTGGTAGCCGGTGAGCGCGGTGTTGAAGCAGACTTCGGCAACGGCGGAACCGGTGGCGCCGAGGCCGCGACCCTCGATGACGGTGCCGTCGGCCAGCACCAGGACGGCGGTCGGCTTTTCGGTTGCCCAAGGCGGGGTCAGTTCGGGGGTCATCTCGGCCATGGCGACGCTCCTGTCACGCTGCGCGCTTCGATGGCGGGCCATCTGCGCAGCAAACGGCGCGGCCGATCTCTCGAGCCTGCGCGCATCAATTCTTTGTCTTGTGCAAGGCCGAGTACATAGGGGAAGGCGCCAGAGCGGTCAATGATGCCCGTGCCAAAAACGGCGAGCATTTGTTTCGCCGAACGATATCAGGGCTTTGGCGCGTTTGCTTTGCGGATGGGCCGCGGTTATTGTCCGCGCCGTTCGAAGGAGAAAGCATCATGCGCGCAAAAATCGCCGAATCCCTGAAAAGCGCGATGAAGGCGCAGGACAAGCACCGGCTGCCGACGCTCAGGCTGATCCAGGCCGCCATCCACGACCGCGACATCGCCAATCGCGGCTCGACCAGGGACCCCGCCAGCGACGAGGAGATCCTGCAGATCCTGGCCAAGATGGTGAAGCAGCGCGAGGAATCGGCCAAGGCGTTCGAGGACGGCAAGCGCCCGGATCTGGCCGCACAGGAGCGTGGCGAGATGGAGATCATCCGCGGCTTCCTGCCGACGCAGCTGGATGACGCCGCCGTAACAGCTGCGGCGCGCGAGGCGATCGCTGCGACCGGTGCCGCCAGCCAGAAGGACATGGGCAAGGTGATCGCTGTGCTGAAGCAGAAATATGCCGGCCAGATGGATTTCGGCAAGGCCAGCGGCATCGTCAAAGGCCTGCTGCAGTAGGAGCCGACACCACTTCAATGGCGAAGGAGAGCAGGGGCATTACCTCTGGGCAAGAAACGGTCCGCACCGGCTTAAGCGAGCCAAGCCTTGACCTGCCGGAGAGACCCACCATGATCGAAATCGTCAAACCCACGCTCGAACATCTGCCCTCCTACAAGGCGGCGCTCGAGCGCGGCTGGTCGCCGGACAATGTCCGGCTGATGGAAGCGACGCGCGAGCAACTTGCGGCGATCGACGAGGATCCCGCGGCGTTCCTTGCCAGCCTCGACGATCCCGAGGCCAAAGGAGGCCCGATTACCTTGCCGGACGGCACGACCGTGCCGCGGCTGCCGGGCTTCCGGCGCTGGATCTGGGACGGCGAGGCCGCCGGCTCGATCGGCTTTCGCTGGCAGCCCGGTACGGCCGCACTGCCGTCGCATGTGCTCGGCCATATCGGCTATGCCGTGGCGCCGTGGAAGCGCGGACGAGGCTATGCGACCGAGGCGCTGCGGCTGATGCTGGACGAGGCGAGGGCTGTTGGTTTGCCATATGTCGAGCTCACCACTGACCTCGACAATCCGGCCTCGCAGAAGGTGGTGCTGGCCAATGGTGGCCGTGTGGTCGGTCCGTTCATCAAGGACGCCGCGTATGGCGGCGCCGAGAGTTTGTTGTTCCGGATCGATTTGTAGTCCGACGCTATTCGGCCGGTGCCGGCAGCGGCGGCGCTGCCCGGCTGCGCCCCTCCCAGATGTAGGAGGCAAGTGCCACCACCACCGCCACCAGCATGGCGGCAGCGCCCACAACCGGCAGGCTGCGATAGCCGTAGCCGGCATTGAGCATGGCAGCGCCCAGCGACGCGGCGAGCGCGATGCCGACATTGAAGCCGGAGGGGATGAGCGAGGAGGCGAGGTTGGAGGCGTCCGCCGTCCAGGCCAGGATGCGGGTCTGGATCGGCGTGCCGATGGCGAAGTTGAGGCCACCCCAGACGACGATGGCGATGACCATCGGCACGGGGTAGGGGCTGACGGCATAGATCACGCCCAACATCACCGCGTGCAGCGCAAGCATGGTGATCAGCGACGGCATCAGCTTCCAGTCGGAAAGCTTGCCGCCGAGAAAGACGCCGACGGTGGCGCCGACGCCGTTGAGCAGCAGCACCCAGGGGATCAGGCTCTCGTCGAGATGGGTCACCTCAAGCAGTGTCGGGGTGATGTAGGTGAACAGGCCGAACTGGCCGATCATCAACGTCAGCATCAGGATCAGCGAGGTCCAGACTTGCTGGCGCGCCAGCACGCGAACCTCGCTGCCAAGGCTGGTGGATGGGCTCGATGCGCCCGTTTTGCGCGGCAGGAGGGCGGCCATGGCGGCAAACGCCACCACGCCCAGCGCGCACATCACCCAGAAGGTGGCGCGCCAGCCCCAGAGATTGCCGATTGCGGTGCCGGCCGGCACGCCGATGACATTGGATACTGTGAGGCCGGAGAGGATCACAGCCACGGCCATGCCGCGCTTGTCCTCGGGCACGAGGCCGACCGCCACCACCATGGCGACGCCGAAATAGGCGCCGTGTGCGACGGCGACCGCAATGCGCAAGAGCAGCATCGAGGTAAAATCGGGCGCCAGCGCGCAAGCGGCCTGGCCGATGGTGAAGGCGACGGTCAGGCAAAGCAGCAGCGTCTTGCGGGAAATGCCCTTGGTGGCGAGCGCCAGCAATGGGCCGCCAACCGCGATGCCGCCGGCATAGCCGGAGACGAGGTAGCCGGAGGTCGGGATCGAAACGCCAAGGCCGTCGGCCACTTGCGGCAGCACGCCGGCAATGACGAATTCGGTGGTGCCGAAAGCGAAGGCGGCGATGAACAGGGCAATGAGCGGAAGCATGGCGCGGAAGCGATCCTTGAACGAGTTGGCCTCAAATCATGGATGGCGCTTGCCGGCAATGCAGAAATTTTTGCGGCCGGTTTAGGTTTTCTTGATCAGCTCGCCTTCAACCTGGAGCCGCCGAGCAACCCGCGCTCTTCCAGCACCGGGTAAGCCATCGACGCGAGCAGCGAGTTGATCTGCTTCAGGTCGCGGATGGTATCGAGATGAATGGAGCTGGTCTCGACGCTCTTGGCGGTGCCGTCGCGCAGGCGCACGAAATGGCTGGCGCTGGTTTCCTTTTCGCGGTCGCGCAGCCGGTCCTTTTCCAGCACCAACTGGCGGGCAGTCTCAGGGTCGCGCGACACCAGCACGTTGAAGGCAAGCCTGGCATTGGCCAGCACCGAGGTGTGGAAGGCGAGCAGCTCGCTCCAGCCCTCGGTCGTGAACTCCAGCCCGCGCCCGAACTTCTTCTTCACATGCACCAGCATGTTGCGCACGATGATGTCGCCGACCTGCTCGAGCTTGACGCAGGCGCCTATCAGCTCCTGGCAGCGCAGCGCCTCGTCCTCTGTGAGCGAGTTCCTGGTCAATTTGGCCAGATAGAGCTTGATCGCCGCGTGCTTCCTGTCGACGCGGTCGTCAAGGGCGGCCAGCGCCTTGATCTTGTCGCCGTCGGCGCTTTCATACAGCTCGATGATGCGCTTGAGCATGATCTCGACCGTCTCGCAGACGCGCACCACCTCGCGGGTGGCGTTGGCCAGCGCCTGGCTCGGAACGTCGAGCGCGCCGTCGTTGAGGGCGGAGAGTTCGACCACATCGAGCTCTGTAGCAGGCGCCGGCTTGGTGCCCATTGCCACGATCTTCTCAGAGGCACGATAGATCAGGCTGGCAAGCGGCAGGCCGGCGAGCAGGATCAGCACATTGAACAGGATGTGGGCGTTGACGATCTGGTCGGGCACGGTGGCGCCGAGGAAGGCGACCGGTGGCTTCAGCGTCATGAACAGGATCAGCATCATCAGCGAGCCCATGCCGCGCATCAACAGATTGCCGATCGGCACGACGCGCACGCCAGGTTCGGCACTTCGGGTGAGCAGCGGCGCGATGATCGACGAGCCGAGATTGACGCCGAGCACCAGCACGATGCCGAGTTCGGGCGGGATGAAGCCGCGGCCGGCCAGCGTGACCATCAAGAGAACCGCGGCGATCGAGGAATGGAACAACCAGGTAACGAGCGCGGCGAGCAGATAGGCGGTGACGTAGTCGCTGGAGAAATATTCGATGATGAGCGGCATCAGCGTGCTCTGCCGCAGCGGCTCCGAGGCCTGGCCGATCATCTCCAGCGACAGTACCAGAAGGCCGATGCCGACCAGGATGCGGCCGAACTGGCGCCAGTCGCGCCGCTCGGTGGCCATGAACATGACCGTGCCGGCGACGAGGCAGATCGGCACCAGCAGGGTCAGATCGAAGGTCAAGAGCTTGACCACCAGCGCCGAGCCGATCTCGGCGCCGCGCACCGCCAATTGGCCCGACATGCCCGAGACGATGCCGGCGCCGGCGAAGGAGCCGACGAGAAGCGTGACGGCGGTCGAGCTCTGCAGCGCGATGGACAGGCCGCAGCCGGCCAGCACCGCCATGATCGGATTGCGCATGGTGGAGCGCAGCCGGTGACGCAGCACGTCGCCATAGGCGCGCTCGACGCCTGTCTTGACCATGCGGGTGGCAAACAGCATCAGCGCCACCGCGCCCGCCAGATGCAGCAGGACGACGGAGCCGCTCATTTCGAAACCCGCACGCAGACAGGGACCGCGACGCGGAGGGCGCGCAGTGCAGGGAGGAAAACGGGGCTGCGAATCATGGTCATGACAGTCCTGAACAATATCCGGAATATTTTAGCCGGATAATAAAATCTTGTCGATTTCAAGAGCCGTCGCGGCGCGACAGGGCGTGTCGGAAAATGGACGGATGCGCAAATGGTTGCATGGCGGATCCCTGGCGATGGGAGCGGATCGTCCGATTTGCCGGACTCCCGGCAATCGCCTTTGCGATGATGTTCAAATATCCAGGATAAGCACAGGATTTCATTACGTAAATGTAATGCTAGTGTTCAGTTTCGGTTCATCCTTCGGGGGCTATTCCCTAGGCATCGACAACCAAGGAGCCCCGCTATGAAACGTGTTGTTCTTCCCGCCCTCGCTTTCTCGATGCTGGCCGCCACTTCGCTTACCGGCCAGGCCGCACCGGTGAACGCACCGGTCGCACCGCAGTCGAATTACACGCGGGTCGACTGGCAGAGGCCCGGCAAGCATGTCGATGTCAGGAAGCGCGTCGTGAAGAAGACGGTGGTCGTCAAGCGCAGCCATTGGCGCAATGGCCAGAAATATTCCAGCTGGAAGCGGCACCAGCCGATCCGCGATTATGGCCGCTATGGCCTGCATCGCCCCGGCCGCGGCCAGGAATGGATCCGCGTCGGCAACGACTATGTTCTGGTCGGCGTCCTGTCCGGCATCATCTTCGGCGCCGTTGCCGCGCAGTAAGCCCGGCCTCGCCGGCGCAATGCCGAGACTTGAAAGGAGGCGGCCCGAAACGGCCGCCTTTCTTTTGGCTGTAGAAACCGGGCTTTTTGGCTGTGGAAACCGGGTATGGTCCGCAATAGGGGTCGTCGGATTCCGCGCGCATGATTATATGAGGGACAAACGAGTTCCCCAATGCGCTTTCCGCCCGCCTTTCTCGATGAGATACGCGACCGTGTGCCGATTTCATCGGTCATCGGCCAGCGCGTCGCATGGGACAGGAAGAAGACCAACGCCTCGCGCGGCGACTATTGGGCCTGTTGTCCGTTCCATGGCGAAAAGAGCCCCTCCTTCCACTGCGAGGACAAGAAGGGCCGCTATCACTGTTTCGGCTGTTCGGTGTCGGGCGATCATTTCAAGTTCCTGACCGAGCTCGACGGATTAAGCTTTCCCGAAGCGGTCGAGAAGATCGCCGACATGGCCGGCGTGCCGATGCCGGTGCGCGACGAGCGGGAAGAACAGCGTGAGAAGGAACGCGCCAGCCTGACCGATGTCATGGAGATGGCGACTGCCTTCTTCCAGGAGCGGCTGCAAGGACCGGAGGGTGCAAAAGCCCGCGCCTATCTCAGGGATCGCGGGCTGACGCCGGCGACGCAGCAATCGTTCCGGCTGGGCTTTGCGCCCGACAGCCGCAATGCGCTGAAGGAACATCTTGCCGCCAAGGGCGTGCCCAAGGCCGACATCGAGGCCTGCGGGCTGGTGCGTCATGGCGACGACATCCCGGTCTCCTATGACTGGTTCCGCGATCGCATCATGTTCCCGATCCCGGATTCGCGCGGCAAGATCATCGCCTTTGGCGGCCGCGCACTGGCACCCGATGCGCTGGCCAAATACATGAATTCGCCCGACACGGAGCTCTTCCACAAGGGCAACGTGCTCTACAATTTCGCCCGCGCCCGCAAAGCGCTGGCGAAAGGCGGCACGGTGATTGCCGTCGAAGGCTATATGGACGTGATTGCGCTGGCGCAGGCCGGCTTCGAGAATGCCGTGGCGCCGCTCGGCACCGCGCTCACCGAAAACCAACTCGAACTTCTGTGGCGCATGGCGCCTGAGCCGATGCTGTGCTTCGACGGCGACCAGGCCGGGCTGAAGGCGGCGTGGCGCGCCGCGGATCTCGCGCTGCCGTCGGTGCAGGCCGGGCGGTCGGTGCGCTTTGCGCTGTTGCCGGAGGGCAAGGATCCCGACGATCTGGTCAAGGCAGAAGGGCCGGACGCGTTTCGTGCCGTGCTGGCGGAAGCGCGGCCTCTCGCTGATTTGTTGTGGATGCGTGAGACATCCGGTGGCGTCTTCGACACGCCGGAGCGGCGGGCGGGGCTGACAAAGACGCTACGCGAACTGACCAGCCGCATCCGCGATGAGAGCCAGCGCTACCACTACCAGCAGTGGATGCGCGAGCGGGAGCTGACCTTCTTCAGCGCCCAGCGCGAAGTGCGGCAAGGTCGCCAGGACTGGAAACCGGGGCAGGGCAAAACGCCCGCACCCGGCGGACAGTTCGCCAAAGGCAGCGGGGCAGGCGCGCGCGCCGCGATCACCGAAAGCCTCGGCCGCTCCGCCATGGTCAAACGCGGTGGCGAGATGATGTCGGTGCGCGAGGCGACGATCATCGTAGCCCTCGTCAACCATCCGGCGCTGATCGACGAGAACTTCGCCCATGTCGAGTTCCTCGATCTCGCCAACACCGATCTGCAGCGGCTGCACGCCGCCATCCTCGATGCGATGGCGCACGACATGGCCAATGACCGTAGCGCGGTGATCGCCACCATCGAACGTGCCGGCTGCAGCGATATCTGGGGGCGCGCCGTGGCGCTCATCCAACGGGCCAGGCAATGGCCCGCGCTGGAAACCGCAGCGCTTGACGATGCCCGCGACGCCTTCAACCAGGCGCTGCACTTGCAGCGCAGCGCGCGCACCTTACATAAGGAGCTGAAACAGGCGGAAGCAGCGCTCGCCAGCGATCCCACTGACGAAAACTACCGGCACCTCATCGAGATTCAGGCGCAATTCCGTGATGTACAAGCAACGGAAGCGCTGATCGAAGGCTTCGGTGTGTCCTCGGGCAGGGGTGGGCGCGTGTAGGTCGAAACCTGCGCAAGAATGGATGATGTACGTGCTGCGCGTCGAATCGACGCCTCTAAGTCGGGTAATTGATTCGCTTTTTTGATGCGAATCATGCGAGAGGCGCTTGACCTTCTGGCAGAATGACGGAATCAGGACGATTCGAAACCTTAACCCGTGCCGGCGTCGATGGAAATGCACTGACGCGAGGTGCTGATCACTGGACAGGCTGTCAGCCTGCCACAGATATCAGGGTTAATCTGGACTTAATGCATATCGCCCAAAAGTGAAAACCGGTTTTGGGGGCACGATATGAACAAACAAAAGAGTTGATTCGGTTACCGGCCCGGTTAAGCGCCACCAGCGCATGTAGTTTGACCGGTGCGGCAGCTACGCGGCTTCGATGCTCGGCCGCTAGGAGAAGATAAAGACTATGGCGACAAAGGAAAAGGAAGAGGTCGAGACCGAACGTGAAGGCGCCACCGATGGGCCTCTGCTCGACCTTTCCGATGATGCTGTCAAGAAGATGATCAAGGCCGCCAAGAAGCGCGGCTATGTGACTCTCGACGAACTGAACGCGGTGCTGCCGTCGGAAGAGACCGATCCGGATCGCATCGAAGACATCAATGCGATGCTGTCCGACATGGGCATCAACGTGGTCGAGGACGACGATCAGAGCGAGGAGCCCGAGGCCGCCGACAGCAATGCCGACGCCGAGGAAGACGCCAACGAACTGGCCGAGCAGACCGGCACCGCCGTCGCCGCTACGACCACCAAGAAAGAGCCGACCGACCGCACCGATGACCCGGTGCGCATGTATCTGCGCGAGATGGGCTCGGTCGAGCTCCTGTCGCGCGAGGGCGAAATCGCGATCGCCAAGCGCATCGAGGCCGGCCGCGAGACGATGATCGCGGGTCTCTGCGAAAGCCCGCTGACCTTCCAGGCCATTATCATCTGGCGTGACGAGCTCAACGAATCCAAGATCCTGCTGCGCGAGATCATCGACCTCGAAGCCACCTATGCGGGCCCCGAAGCCAAGCAGGCGCCGGTGGTCGAGCGCATCGAGGAGGCGCCCAAGGCCGAGGACAAGCCGAGGCGTGGACGCGACGAGGAAGACGACATCACCAATGTCGGCGCCGACACGCGCGGCTTGGTCGATGACGACGAGGAAGACGAGGACGAGGCGAGCCTGTCGCTGGCGGCGATGGAAGCGGAATTGCGCCCGCAGGTGATGGAGACGCTCGACGTCATCGCCGACACCTACAAGAAGCTGCGCAAGCTGCAGGACCAGCAGGTCGAAAACCGTCTGGCCGCGACCGGCACGCTGTCGCCCAGCCAGGACCGCCGCCTGAAGGAGCTGAAGGACCAGCTGATCAAGGCGGTGAAGTCGCTGTCGCTCAATACGGCGCGCATCGAGGCGCTGGTCGAGCAGCTTTACGACATCAACAAGCGCCTGGTGCAGAACGAAGGCAAGCTGCTGCGCCTGGCCGAAAGCTATGGCGTGCGCCGCGAGGAGTTCCTCAAGGAATATCAGGGCTCCGAGCTCGACCCGAACTGGACGCGCTCGATCGGCAACCTGACCTCGCGCGGCTGGAAGGAATTCACCAAGAACGAGAAGGACGCGATCAAGGATCTGCGTTCGGAAATCCAGAACCTCGCCACCGAGACGGCGATCTCGATCCTGGAATTCCGCAAGATCGTCAACCAGGTGCAGAAGGGCGAGCGCGAAGCCGCTATCGCCAAGAAGGAAATGGTCGAGGCCAACCTGCGCCTCGTCATTTCCATCGCTAAGAAATACACCAATCGCGGCCTGCAGTTCCTCGACCTGATCCAGGAAGGCAATATCGGCTTGATGAAGGCGGTCGACAAATTCGAATACCGCCGCGGCTACAAGTTCTCGACCTATGCGACATGGTGGATCCGGCAGGCGATCACGCGTTCGATTGCCGACCAGGCGCGCACCATCCGCATCCCGGTGCACATGATCGAAACGATCAACAAGATCGTGCGCACGTCGCGCCAGATGCTGCATGAAATCGGCCGCGAGCCGACGCCGGAGGAACTGGCAGAAAAGCTCGCAATGCCGCTCGAAAAAGTGCGCAAGGTGTTGAAGATCGCCAAGGAGCCGATCTCGCTCGAAACCCCTGTGGGTGACGAAGAGGATTCGCATCTGGGCGATTTCATCGAGGACAAGATGGCGATCCTGCCGATCGATGCGGCGATCCAAGCCAATCTGCGCGAGACCACCACGCGGGTGCTCGCCTCGCTGACGCCGCGCGAGGAGCGGGTGCTGCGCATGCGCTTCGGCATCGGCATGAACACCGACCACACGCTGGAAGAAGTCGGCCAGCAGTTCTCGGTGACGCGCGAGCGTATCCGCCAGATCGAAGCCAAGGCGCTGCGCAAGCTCAAGCACCCGAGCCGGAGCCGCAAGCTGAGGAGCTTCCTCGACAGCTGATACCGGCAACAGACCAGCATTCGAAAAGGGCGCCGATGGCGCCCTTTTTGTTGCCGGGTGAAGGCTCTTGTCGCCCATCTCCGTCGGGAGGATACTTGCCTGGTCGGATGCATGTTCTGGGCGAAAAACCGGATGTCCGCCCCGGCTGATGTCCTCAGCCGTGCTCCGTGGCGCCGGAGGGAGGTGTGTGATGACAACCTACATCCTGCTGATGAACTGGACGGAACAGGGCGCCAGAAATATCCGAGAGTCGCCGAAGCGGCTCGATGCCGCCAAGAAGCAACTGGCCGACATGGGCGGCTCGTTCAAGGCGTTTTACCTGACTATGGGCGAATATGACATGGTGGCGATTATCGAGGCGCCCGACGATGCTGTGCTTGCTCGTTTCGCCCTGATGCTGGCAACGGGTGGCAGCGTCAAGACGCGAACGCTCAAGGCTTTCCCGGAATTTGCCTATCGCGAGATCGTCACTTCGCTTGGATAGCGCTGGGCGCGGGTCCGTGCGGCTCGGCGTCATATTGCGGGGCCGTGCCGTCAAGGCGATAGTCGCGCCATGTCCAAGCCTGCGCTGACCGTCTGGTACAACACACGCTGCCCGGTTTGCGATGGCGGGATCACCCGGCAGAAACGGCGGCTGATCGAGGCGATCAAGGCCGGGCGGATCGAATTCCGCGACATCAACCTCGAACCGGCGGCGCTCTCTGGCTACAGCGCCTCGCTGGAGGACATACGCCGCCGGCTGCATGCCACCGATGCCGAAGGCAGGCTGCTGGTCGGCGCCGATGTCGCGGTTGCCGTCTGGCGGGCGACGCCGGGCGAGGGCTGGCTGGCGACGCTCTTCGGCAATCCGGTCGCGCTGCCGCTGACGCGGTTCGCGTACAATCGCTTCGCCGATCTTCTCTATGCCTGGAACCGGCGCAAGGGCCGCTGGTAGCGAGGCAAGGCCCGAAGATATCTGCGGGCCTTACCGTCATGGGCGTTACCGGGACGCCGGCTCGCAAAGCCAGCCGACAATGCGGCGCACCGCCGGCAGCACCATGAGCAACGTTGGGAACGCTACCAGCCAGGACAGGCCCCAGGCAGTGAGCCAGACAGCCGGCAAATCAGGTTGCAGTCCAAGGCTTTTCAGCGTCGATATGAACGAGACGATGAAGGTCATCAGCAGCGACAGCACCAGCGGGCTGACGATCGCGGCATAGCGCGCCGGCAGCTTGCCGCGCTTACGGTTCGTGGTCATTTTTGGATTTTCCTGAAACATCCGGTCCGTCGCATTTGGCATCCATTGCGCCGGGTTTCCGGCGGAACTGCCCGGAAAGACCGGGGTGGATGCGTTGCTTGACGTCAGACGCTTACGGAGAGGTTTTGGCCCTCACGCGCTTTCTAGCTGCCGGCGGCGGCGAAATCAACCTTCTGGCGCCGCCTTTAGATACATCGTAAGATATATCTTGACTCGTCGGCGGGGCAAGCCTAATTAAGATGTATCGTAAGATATAACTCAAGGAGCAATTCATGCACAGACATCATCCCTTTGGCGAGCGCGCCGAGCGCGCATTCCTGCACATGGCAGGCAAATTTGGTGGCAGAGGGGGCAGCGGCTTTGGTCCGTTCGGCCACGGCGGACGTGGCGGTGGACGCGGCGGCCCGGGCGACATGTTTCGCGCCGGGCGCATGCTGGCCGACGGCGATCTCAAGCTGATCACGCTGTCGCTGCTGGCCGAGGCGCCGCGCCACGGCTACGACATCATCAAGGCGCTGGAAGAGCGCACCAGCGGCATCTACAGCCCGAGCCCGGGCGTCGTCTATCCGACGCTGACCTTCCTGGAAGAGGCCGGCTATGCGGCTTCAGCCGCCGACGGCAACAAGAAGGTGTTTTCGATCACCGAGGCGGGCCAGGCGCATCTCGCCGAGAACCGCGAGATGATCGACGGCGTGCTGGAGCATCTCGAGCGCTTCGGCCGCAAGATGGCGAAAGCGCGGGACTGGTTCGGCTGGAACGACGACGGCGAGGAAGGCGGACGGCGTGGTGGACGGGGTCGCTCGGATGCCCGCGAGGAGTTCCGCGCCGTGCGCCACCGGCTGCGTGCCGCGCTCGGCGATCTCGTCGACGCGCCGGCTGAAAAGCAGGCCGAGGCGATTGCAGTCCTGGAAGCCGCCGCTGAAGCCCTGGAAGCGCTATCGCGCGGTTGACCCCTGGCGAGAACCCTTGCCCGTTCGACTGAGGAACGGTACTGAAAATCATCCTGCACCGCGAGACGTGGTGCAGGATGATTGCCGTTGGAGGAAGCCCCATGTCTTTTCTGAAACGTCTTTTCGGTGGTGGCGGCGGTGAGGCGGGCGAGCCCAAGAGCGCAGCACCGGCAAAGCAGGTTGAGCACAAGGGATTTTTGATCAGCGCCACGCCCTACAAGGCGGAGGGGGGCCAATACCAGACCTGCGGCGTGGTTTCGAAGGAAGTCGACGGCGTCGTGAAGGAACACAAATTCATCCGCGCCGATCGCTTTGCCGGACTGGACGACGCCGTCGACATTTCGATCAAGAAGGGCATGCAGCTGGTCGACGAGCAAGGCGAGAGGATCTTTGGGTAGGGCCTGCGGTGGCCAACATTTGCACCGGTTGCTTATCTTTTCCCCCGATTTCCGCTCGATAATTTTTCGGCCTATGGCTCCGGCATCCCACTCATCTTTTTGAAACATTCGTCAAACGACAGATTACGACAGAGGTCGCGAAGAACGCCTGCGGGCACTTGTTGTGTGGCATCGGGCCGTGAGAATGTTTTCGCGCGCTCATTTGAGCCAGAAAGCGCGGCAGCAAGTTTAACAAGCACAAAGATGATCATAACCCACACCCACCCGGAAATAGGTGATTGACGCGCCGAACCGGTGGCTTGGCTCGATGGTGCGATCGTTTCGGGCTCAGGGTCCTGTTGCGGCGCGGACGCCATACGATATTGGGGTGCCGTCTCAGGATCGATTAGCGCGTGCAACCAGTCAAGCTGTTGACGCTCCCAATAGTTTGATCCGCGATTGCGTGTCCAGCCAAAGCGTTCGTCAAGCAAGTCAAGCAAGCGCTGCATCATCCAAGGCTTGGCCGACGGACGCTGCCGCTCGCCGAAGCCTGATTGTTCGCAAACATAGGTCCGCATGCGGGTTTCAAACTCTTGAATGTCATCAATCGTCTGTAGGAGCTCGCCATCCAGAATTGCCAGCCAGCTGTCTATTCTCTGCCATTTTCTTGGTTCGGTGATAAGCGACTCGACAGCTTTCATGGCGCGAAGGGCAGGCGCTTCGATGGCAATTGAAGCCGTGCGGGCTGGAGCCGCTTCTTTCGGTGCATCTGGTTCGATATTTTCGATAAGGAGCGTCTCGATATCATCTTCCATGGCCCGCAAAGCGCGTGCTTCGAGGATAGCGGGAAGCGGACTCTCGTTGGACAGTGGCACGTTCTTCAACGCGGGCGTGTCGGTGTCTTCGGCAATTTGTGTCTCGTCAGGGGAAGTAATTTTCTTGAAATACTCCCGCCGGTTGACCTGATCGCGCGCCTGCTCGAATGCGTGACGCAATGCAATGAAGCTGTCGCGATCCTCATCGACGTTGATTAGTTTGAGCTTTGTAGCGTAGGCGCGCTTGATCTCGCGTTCGGTGACGTCTTCCCGGTCGGATATTCCGAGCATGGAAAACGCATCAATGAACATCGTACTTCTCTAACGCTTCGAGTTTTCCCGTGATTTGGGATCGCACTGCGGCGATTTCCTTGGGATGTTGCCGGGCAAGGATTGCCTCGAATTCCCCAAGCCATGCCGACAACATCTTGCGTTGCGGCCCCAAGGCATTTTCAAAAGCTTTCGTGATGCGCGCGACGAGCGCCGCGTTAACCGCTTCTTCGCGTGGATGGATTTTGATCCGTTCAAGTTCTGCCAGGCGTTGCAGAATGTCTTTTTGCGAAAGAGCGCCCGGATTGCCTTCTATGACAAGTCGATGAGCCTTGCCATTGGTGACGACCGTTGCGATGACTTCAAGCACTCCGGACGTATCGTAGGTAAAGCGAACATCGACCGCTTCATTTGCGTTGCGGTTGACGGGAACAGGAACGCTCAATGTACCTATCTTCACATTGTCGCGTACCAGCGGCGCCTCGCCCTGAAAGACATTGAGTTCCACTTTCTGCTGACCAGGAACTACAGTATTGAAACGCTCAACCCGGCTCGCTGGAATAACCGTGTTGCGCTCGATGATTGGAGCAAAATATCCGGGCAGGGTTTGGCTATTCGGTCCGACTTGATGATTTGTCTCGATACCCAAGGTGAAGGGTGAAACATCGGTCATGACGATGTCGTCGAGCGCCTGATGCCGGGAAGCAAGCCCGGCCTGTACCGCCGCGCCCAAGGCCACGACATGGTCAGGGTCGAGATCATGTTCCGGAAAACGCTTGAAAAGCTTGGTTATTGTAGACTTGATGATTGGCATTCTCGTTGCACCGCCAACGAGAATGATCCGGTCGATCTGGTCGTTGCTTAGGTTTGCGTCGCGCATCGCGCGCTGTAAAGGGGCCTTCATCCGGTTGACTAACTGCGTCGTTGCCTCCTCAAAACGATCTGCAGAGACGGAAAGATGCTTCTGTTCGCTGTCCAGGACATATCGGATATCGGCGTCTTTGCTGGTTGAAAGCTTGTGCTTTGCTTCGTCAGCCAGCGCACGCAGCCGTGACAGATCTCCCTTTCCCAAATCTTCACGGCCAAGATCCTTGCCCAACAACGCCACAAGGATATCCGTGAAGTCTTCTCCGCCCAGAAATGCGTCCCCGGCCGACGCTCGCACCTCCATGACGCCAGAAAACATCTCCAGAATTGAAACGTCGAATGTGCCGCCGCCAAGATCCACGACAAGAAAGGTGCTTTCATCGTCCTTGCGATGCAGGCCATAAGCCAAGGCCGCCGCGGTCGGTTCATTGATCAGCCGGCTTACCTTAAGACCCGCGAGTTGTGCGGCAGCGATCGTTGCCTTGCGTTGCACATCGTTGAAGTAGGCCGGCACGGAAATAACCGCATCGTCAATAGGGTGCTGGAAATGCGCCTCGGCGTCCGCTTTCAAGGAGCGCAGAATGAACGCGGACAACTCTTCCGGTCGAAATGCCTTGCGGCCGAGACGAACCATGTGATCCGTGCCCATATAACGCTTGAATCGTGCCGTGCTTATATCGGGATTGGACACGAGCCTGTCCTTGGCTGCCTGGCCGACCAGCAAGTCACCATTGTCGCTAAGCCCCACGGCAGAAGGCGTCAGAAAAGCGCCGATAGCATTGGGGATCAATATGGGGCCTTCTTCGGTAAAATGAGCTACCAACGAATTGGTCGTGCCAAGGTCAATGCCGAGAATTGGGAACTCAGACAAACAAGTCTCCATGAGCGGTTTCGAGGTGGCTTGTCATTAAGACGTATGTGACTTGCGCATACTGTACTTGGCATAAAACTCAAAATGGAACTTATCTGAATGATAAAACCCATGTGAAGAAAATTCACCCGACAACGCGTACACGGTTACGTGGCGATCTCGCGGCGCGTTTCACTACATGCGCTACTCCGTTCCGGTCGACATTCGTGCAACAACAAAAGAGGCAGGCGCCGGAGCGCCTGCCTTTTTTAATGCAGGTGGGAAGGGCCTGCGCTTACGCCGCTGCAGCAACCTGCTGGCTCGCAGCCACCACGGCATCGACCTTGGCCGTCGCATTGGCGAGCGCGGCGGTCACGGCGTCGGGACCCATGCCGACGCCTTCGATCCGGATGACGTCGACGTCGGTCATGCCGAGAAAGCCGAGCACGCCGCGCAGATAGGGGATGGCGTGATCGAACTGCACGGCCGCACCTTCGGAATAGATGCCGCCCGAGGCGAGTACGATATAGACCTTCTTGCCGGTGACGAGGCCCTTGGGACCACCCTCGCCATAAGAGAAGCTCTTGCCGGAGCGGGAGATGTGATCGACCCAGGACTTCAGGGTCGAGGAGATGTTGAAGTTGATGAAGCCGGTGGCCAGGATCACGGTGTCGGCTGCGAACAGTTCGTCAAGCACGATGTCGGAGACGCCGACGACTTCGGCTTGGCGCGGCGTGCGGGCTTCAACGGGGGTGTAGATGCCGGTCGCATAATCGGTGTCGATATGCGGCAGCGGGTTGGCCACGAGGTCGCGTACGACGAGCGTATTCGACGGGTCGGCGGCGACGAGCTTTTCAGCGAATTCGGTAGCGATACGGGTCGAGTGCGAGGCAGCGCCGCGCGGGCTCGAGGTTACAAGCAGGATAGACATAGCGGTTCTCTCCAGTGGGAATTGATTTCTCCCGCCTGATATGGGCCTACCGACCCATTCAAAAAACTGGTATATTTTCTATACGATCCATCCATAAAGTAGGTATGCCGTGCAGCCCAATCCGACGCTCGACCAATTGCAGATCCTGGTTGCGGTCGCCGACACCGGCAGCTTCTCAGCCGCCGGCCGCAAGCTTAACCGCGCGCAGTCCGTCATCAGCTACGGCATCGCCAATCTTGAAGCGCAGCTTGGCCTGAAACTGTTCGAGCGCGAGGGCACGCGCGAGCCGCAGCTGACCGAAATCGGCCGGGCGATGCTGGAGGACGCCCGGCGCATGGTCGGCGTGCTGCAGCGCATCCGTTCGCGTGCCGACGGTCACCATCAGGGGCTGGAGGCTGAAGTTGCGCTATCGGTTGACGCGGCGCTGCCCTCGCCGGTGCTGGTGCGGGTGCTGAAGGCGTTCGAGGCGCAGTTCCCGACCGTGATGATGCGACTGCATATCGGCACGCTCGGTCTGATCCCCGACCATGTCGTCAGCGGACAGTCGGATCTTGGCATCGGTGGCTTGCTGGGCGAGGTCGACGTGCATCTCGTGCGCATCGGCTTCATGTCGATCGTGCTGGCTGCCGCCCCCACCCACCCTCTGGCACTGCTGCCGAAACCGGTGGCGCTCGAGGATGCGCGAGAGCACACCCAGCTGGTTGTCAGTGACCAGTCGGAACGCACCAAGGGACGCGACTTCGGCGTCTTTGCCTATCGTACATGGCGGCTGACAGATGTGCGTATCAAGCATACGTTGATGCGCGAGGGGCTGGGCTGGGGCGGGTTGCCGCGCTGGCTGATCGCGGACGATTTGGCCAGCGGCAGGCTGGTCGAACTCGACCTTGAACCTTTTAGCGAGGTGCGCTCATCGCTCTATGCCATGCACCGCGCCGACCGTAGCCCGAAACCGGCGGCGGCCTGGCTGATCGACCAGTTCAAACGCCAGCTCGGCTGCTTCAACGAGTTCGACCCGGACGACCTGCCTGAAGATGAGCCGGAGACAGCCCATCGATCAGAGCCATGAGCACGGCGCGATAGTCTTCGGCCGAGGCGCCGGCCTCGACGGCAAGTGCTGCGCGGTCGAAGGCAGCGGCGAGCAAAGCGGTCAGCGCATCGGCCGGCAGTCTGGTCATCGACTGTTCGCGCATTGCCGCAACCAGGCCTTCGCGCAGCGACCGGTTGCCGTGGCGATTGTCGATCGCATCCATGGCGGCGCGGCCAAGCACGGCCGGCCCGTCGAGCAGCAAAAGCCGCGTGCGGCCGGGCGCGCGCATGGCGGCGAGATAGGCGTCCGAGCCGGCAATCAGCGCATTGCGGGCAAACAAAGAAGGCGGCGAGGCGCGCTCGATCTCTTGCGCCACCGCCGCCGCCTCCTGCTCGACCACGGCGGCAAACAGCGCCTGCTTGTCGGCAAAGTGGTGATAGAGCGCGCCGCGGGTGACGCCGGCGGCCGCAACGATCTCCGGCGTGCCGGTCTCGGCATAGGACTTTTCGATGAACAGTTTGCGCGCCGCAGCGATCAGGTCGGCGCGCGTCGCTTCGGTGCGGTCGCGGTTGGAGCGGCGCGGGGTTTCTCGTTGCATACATGCAGCCTGTATGTTATTTCGAATTACATGCAAACTGTATGTTGGCTGACGGGAGAAAGAAAGATGAAGACGACGAGCTATTATCCGGTGCTGATGACGGGCGACGTAGCCGGCACAAAAGCCTTCTATATCAATCACTTCCGCTTCAAGCCGCTGTTTGCGAGCGACTGGTATGTGCATCTGCAGTCTGCCGAGGATCGCCGGGTCAATCTCGGTATCGTCCAGGGCGACCACGAGACGATCCCCGAGGGGGGGCGCGGCCGCACATCGGGGCTGCTGATCAATTTCGAGGTGAGGGATCCTGATGCTGTCTATGAACGGATCGTTGCGGCCGGCCTGCCGATCCTGTGCCCGCTGCGCGACGAACCCTTCGGCCAGCGCCATTTCATCACCAGGGATCCCAATGGCGTGCTGATCGACGTCATCAAGCCGATCCCGCTCAGCCCGGAATTTCAGGCGCAATTCGCGGCGGGCGCGGCGGGCGCCTGAACAATGGCAGCAAATGTCGGCAGCGGCTCCGGCCGCTGTGGCCGGATCCGCACCATGCGGTCTATGTTGGTGACGTTGAAGCTGGGCCTGCCGCATGCGTGACATCTGCCTTGTTCGGGCGCCATCCAATCTCGGCCTTCGGCCCTTGGAGCCGGGCCATGTGCCCGGCACCTGGCGTGCGCCGCAGGCGCTGAGCCAAGCTGGTTTGATCGAGTCGCTGGCGCCGGGGCGGGTGGTCGATCTCGACAGACCCGCCTACAGTACCGAACCGCAACCGGGCACTAGGCTGCGTAATGGTCCGGCGATCCGCCGCTTCAACCTCGATCTTGCCGAGATCGTCACCCGTGCGCTTGGGCAAGGCGAGTTCCCGCTGATCATCGGCGGCGACTGCTCGATCCTGCTTGGCGCACTGGTCGCCGCGCGGCGCTCGGGCGCAGTCGCCCTGGTCCATGTCGATGGCCACAGCGATTTCCGCCATCCCGGCAACTACGATGTCAATGCCTCACTCGGCTCGGTTGCCGGCATGGATCTGGCACTTGCCACCGGACGCGGCGAGGCTTTGCTGGCGCAATGGCCAGGTGTTGTCGGTCCGCTCGTCGCCGACGAGGCGGTGGTTCAGATCGGCGAACGCGAGAGCCGCGATGCCGATTTTGCCTGGCCCGACATCAATGCGACCGCCGTGACGCGCATCGACGTCTTTGCCGCGCAGGAACTCGGCGCGGCTGGAGTGTTGCAAAAGACAAGAGCGACGCTGGCGCGCGCCGGCTGTCCCTACTGGCTGCATCTCGATGTCGATGTGCTCGACCAGACGGTGATGCCGGCGGTGGATTCGCCCGGCAGCCCCGGCATCGACCCCGATGAACTCGTTGCCATTCTGTCGGCGCTGGCAGCGGACCAGCGCTGCACCGGCTTGGACATGACGATCTACGATCCCGACCTCGACCCGACCGGTGACCTTGCGCGACTGCTGGTGTCGCTGCTCGGGCGGGTGCTCAAGCCTCGATAAAGGCTCAGCTCGCCCTTGCTACCGGCGTCACCGTCACCTGGCTGACGCCGGTGCGGCGCACCACTGTGCATAGCGTCTCGCGGCCGATGCGTTCGGCGTCGAGCATGCGCACGAGGTCGTCGACGCCGGTGACCGGGCGACCGTCTATCGCCGCGATGATGTCGCCTTCCCTGAGGCCGGCCTTCGCCGCGGGTCCGTCTTTCTCGACGCTGCGCAGCCGCACCGCAGTACTGGTGGTCACCTGCGACAGGAGCGCTGCGCGGCGCGGCAAACTGGTGGTGTCGGCCGAGATGCCGATGAAGGCGCGCCGCACGCGGCCGAAGCGGATGATCTCCGAAATGACGAAGTTGGCGGTGTTGGAAGCGACCGCGAAGGCGATGCCTTGCGCGCCGTGGATCATGGCGGTGTTGACGCCGATGACTTCGCCTGCCGACGACACCAGCGGTCCGCCGGAATTGCCGGGATTGAGCGCGGCATCGGTCTGGACGACATCGTCGATCAGCCGCCCGGTCGAGGCGCGCATCGAACGGCCAAGTGCGGAGACCACGCCTGACGTTACGGTCCATTCGAAGCCGAGCGGATTGCCGATGGCAATGGCGATCTGGCCGCGCCGCAGCCGCTTGGAATCGCCGAGCGGCGCGACTTCGGTGAAGCTGCCATCGGCGCGCACCAGCGCGATGTCGGTGTCGGGGTCGCGGCCTAGCACGCGGCCTTCGCTGGAGGCGCCGTCGGGCATAGAGACGCGCACCGTTTTGGCATCGCCAACGACATGGAAATTGGTAACCACCAGCCCGTCCGGGGTGATGACGAAGCCGGAGCCATGGCCACCTTGGCCACCGACGCGCTCGATGCGGCAGACGGCTGGGCCGATGCGGTCGACGGCGTCGGCGACTGTCGTCGAATAGGCGTCGAGCAGTGTGTCGTCGGTCTCGAATTTGTGGGCGGCGAGGGCCATTGGCAGGGCTCCGTGTTTTCAGGCGCGATGATGACTATATGTGCGGAGCGGCTCGAACTGCCGCGACCTGACCAGATGGCCAGTCAAACCAGTAACTAGCCGTCAGACGAGTACCTCCGGGCGCACTGCCGAGCGATATCTGGGGCATGAGAAAACCCAGGAGATCATCATGAGTGACTTCAACCTTAATGCATTTTCCGAGGCCATCGCCGATCTCGCCGCCAAGGCTGCGCCGGCAACGGCAAGTTTCACCACCCATCACCATCGCACCGCCAGCGCCTTCCACTGGCGTGACGGCTATTTCGTCACCGCCGAGGAAGCTGTCGAGGCCGGTGAGGAGATCGAATTGACATTGGCTTCGGGCGAAGTGGTGAAGGCCGAACTGGTCGGTCGCGATCCGTCGACCGGCGTAGCGCTTCTGAAGCCGGCCGGCGCGGTCGCGGCGCCTGCGCTCGCCAAGGCTGACGCGGTACGGCCGGGCAACGTCGCCATCGCTGTCGGCAGCAGTCAGGGCTCGGCGCTGGCTGTCTCGGGCTCGGTCGGCGAGGTCGGCCCCGCCTGGCGCTCGATGCGCGGCGGCAGCATCGATCGGCGCATCAATCTCGCCGTCAATGCCGGCGGCCGTTTCGAGGGCGGGCCGGTGCTTGACGCCAAGGGCGCGCTGATCGGCATGCTGCTGTTCGGGCCGCGTGGTCGTGCGCTGGTCATGCCTTATGAGACGGTCGAGCGGGCCGTGGCGACGCTGCGTGAAAAGGGCCATGTCGCGCGCGGCTATCTCGGCGCCGGCCTGCACCCGATCCGTGACGGCGCGGCGCGCGGCGCCATGGTCATGAGCCTCGACGACAATGGTCCGGCCAAGGCCGCCGGCCTTGCGCTGGGCGACATCATCGTGGCGTGGAATGGCGAGGCCGTGCACGGCCCGCGCGAACTGATCCGAAAGCTCGGGCCGGATAGCGCGGGTGCCGCGGTGACGCTCGGCGTGGTGCGCGGCGGCGAGCAGCGCGATGTCGCGCTGACCGTCGGTGAAAAGCCGCTGAGCTGAGAGGGCCGATGGAAAGCGACACGCTGACAAGGCCGGAGGCGGGTGGGCCGGAGGTGGGTGGGCCGGAGGTGGCGGGCGGCGGACGCCAGCTCGTGGTGCTGATCGCGCTGCACGATGCCGCGCGTGCCGAGCGCCTGTCGGCTTCGCTTGCCATGGCGGACGATCTGCTTCCGGTCGTGGCCGGCAGCGGGATTGCCGACGTCGCTGTCGTCGATGACGCTGTTGCGAACAGTGCGGCCTGGCTCGATCGGGCCGATGGTGGCAACAGCGCAATCCCACGGGTGCTGCTATCCGCGAGCGCTGGCCGGCCAGAAAACCGGGTGCTTGCCGTGCTGCCTTTGGCGTCGGATGCGAATCTGATCGCGGCTGCCGTCAGACTAGCGGCGGCCGGCTACCGGGTGTCCAGGGATGGGCGTTCGACGCCCGCTCGCCACGACGATTTCGATGGCGCCGCCAACGGCGGAAGCCATAGCGGGCTGTTCGGCGAGGAGCTGTTGGACGATGGCGCTACCGCCCGTCCGGCGCTGTCGCCGCGCGAGGCCGAAGTGCTGGCGCTGCTGGCCGAAGGCGCGCCCAACAAGGTGATCGCGCGGCGGCTGAACATCTCCGTGCATACGGCAAAGTTCCACGTCGCCGCGATCCTGATCAAGCTGGGTGCTGCGAACCGCACGGATGCCATCGCGATCGCGATGCGGCAGGGCCTGGTGCTGGTCTAACCCCCTTTTCCGTTTGAGCCTACGTTGCGTAACCCGTTGCAGGCTGCCGAGGCCTTGCGCAGTGCATTGCCGCCGCGCAATGGTTCGCGTCAGTGATGTAGCAAGGGAGGTGCCAAGACATGTCGCTCAAGGGAAAGACGCTGTTCATCTCCGGCGGGTCGCGCGGCATCGGTCTTTCGATCGCGCTGCGAGCTGCGCGCGACGGCGCCAATGTGACGATCGCGGCCAAGACCGCCGAGCCGCATCCGAAGCTGCCGGGCACGATCTACTCGGCAGCTGAGGAGATCGAGCAGGCCGGCGGCAAGGCGCTGCCTGTTTTGTGCGACATCCGCGAGGAGGCGCAGGTGGCTGAGGCGGTTGCCAAGACCGTCGAAAAGTTCGGCGGCATCGATATCTGCGTCAACAATGCCAGCGCCATCCAGCTCACCGGCACGCTGGAGACGGACATGAAGCGCTACGATCTGATGCACCAGATCAACACGCGCGGCACCTTCCTGGTGTCGAAAATGTGCATTCCGCACCTGAAGTTGGCAAGCAATCCTCACATCTTGAATCTGGCGCCGCCGCTCGACATGAAGGCCAAATGGTTCAAGAACCATGTCGCCTACACCATGGCCAAGTTCGGCATGTCGATGTGCACGCTGGGGATGAGCGCCGAGTTTGCCAAGGACGGCATCGCGGTCAATTCGCTGTGGCCGATCTCGACCATCGACACGGCTGCGGTGCGCAATCTGCTCGGCGGCGCGACGGTGGCGGCGATGAGCCGCTTACCCGACATCATGGCCGATGCCGCACACGCCATCTTCCTGCGGCCATCGCGCGAGACATCAGGCAATTTCTACATCGATGAAGAGGTGCTGCGGGCCGAGGGCGTGACCGATTTCGCGGTCTATGCGCCGGGCGCGACCGGGCCGCTGGCCGGCGACTTTTTCGTGCCGGACGCGGTATTTGCCAATTCGCCGACGAACGTCAAAAGCATCTACTGACGGAAATCACGGGCCGACGGCGCTGCTTCCTCATCCACCTGCCGGCGTTTTTCGAAAAACCAAGCAATTGGCTTTTCGCCCGCTGTGCGGACCAGCCTCACCTCCCCATGAACGGGGAGAAAGGGGCTCATCACTCCTCGCCCTTCTTGCCTTTGCTCAGTCCCATCAGCCGGTCGATATAGGCCAGCATCAGCGCCGAGACGACGAAAGCGAGGTGGATGATGGTCAGCCACATCAGCTGGTCGATCGTATAGGAAGACGAATTCAGGAACACCTGCAACAGGTGGATCGAGGAAATAGCGACGATGGTCGAGGCGACCTTGACCTTCAGCGAACCGACATCGATCGTACCCAGCCAGTGCACACCGCCATCCTGGTCGTCGAAGCGGCTGACGAAATTCTCGTAGCCGGAGATGATCACCATCACCACCAGCGAGGCGACAAGTGCGGCGTCGATGAGGCCGAGCATCTTCAGGATGGTGTCGGTGTCGTCGAGTGTGAAGGCGACCATGACGAACTCGTAGAGTTTTTTGCCGAAGGACAGCGCATAGACGGCGAGCGCTAGGGCCAGCCCGATGTAGAAAACCACCAGCAGCCAGCGTGAGGCGAGGATGATCGATTCGATGGCGAGTTCGAGACGTTTCATGCAGCGGTTCCGGTCAGCTTTCTGAGGTCGACTGGGGTATTTCGATCAGCTTGCCGCAGTTTGCAAGGCAAATTGCGACGCAAAAAAACCCCGCCGGGAGGGCCGGCGGGGTTCAATGCATCCCGCTGGAGTCGGGACGGGGCAGGGAACGCCCAGGCTTGAATCTGGGGAGGGCGGCCGCTCTATTCAATGAGCCGGTTCTAATACCAGTACAATTCTTGCTGAACCGGGATTGCTGTCCGCAGCTCGACCCATCCCGATCTGCCGGGATGGGTCCTTGTTGTCGATCTGATTCCAGAAAGCTGCTCAAGCCATTGGAAAGCAGATCAATTGTTACTCGCCACCGGTGCCACCAGCGAGGTGATGCGACGGATGCCGACACGGCGGTTCTCGCGGTTGGGCGCCGTGGTGTTGACCTTCAGGTATTCCTCGCCATAGCCCTGAGTGGTCAGGTTTTCCGGCGGGATCCCGAAGGCATTGGTCAGCGCTTCGGCGACAGACTCAGCGCGCCGGTCGGACAGAGCAAGGTTTGCTTCCGGCGTGCCAACCGCATCGGTGTGGCCTTCGATCAGGAAGGTTTCGGCCGGGTTCTTCTTCAACAGTTTCTCCATGGCCGTGGCGACGCCTTCCAGTTTCTGCACTTCGGTGTCGGATATCGAGGCCGAGCCGAACTCGAAGTTCAATGTATCGAGGTCGACGCGACGGGCAATGTCGCGCACGCGCGCCGAACGCTTCACTTCGTCGATGGAATAGAGGCGCTGGACCTTCTCCACCGGCGGTTGTTCGAGGAACTCGTAATAATCGTCCGGGCTTTCGACATCTTCCGAATCGAGGATGTACTCGCGGCGCGGGATGGTGAGCCGCATCGGCGGCAGGTCGTCACCGGGATCGCGCCAGTCATTGTCGTCGTCATAGCTGCGCTCGTCGACATAGCTCAGCACATATTCGTGCCCATCCGGCGTGATGCGCGATCGCCTGATGACGTCGCCATTGCGGTTGCGGATGGTGACGATCTGGATGCCATTGTCGCGCTCGACGATTTCCCGAGAGCGATCGCCCGACAGTTCCTCATAGTAAACATTCCTGGCGCCGCGGTGCATGCGCGGAGCGTCATTGCTTTCCACGATCGTCTGGTTGTTGAACTGCAGGATGACGCGGTCGCCGAGTTCCTTGACGACGTCGACGCCTTTCGGACGCCGGCGGTCGCGGACGTTCTCATCGGGTGCACGCTCGACGCGTTTGCCTTTTTCCTCCGTCACCGGGGCGATCTTTTCTGGCTGAATTGCCTGCTGAGCTGACTTGTCGTCGATGGGCGGCGGTCCCTGGTCGACCGGAGCCGGCTTCGGGGCTTGCGCCTCGGTGCCGCCCTGAGCGGGCTGCTCGCCCGTCTGGCCGCCAGCATTCTGGCCGTTCCCATTTTGGCTGTTGCCGCCCTGGTCCTTGCGGTGCTTGCGCCTGGCATCCTTCTGGCTGTCCAGGATGGGTGCTTCGTCGGGGTTGGCCGTGGCTTCGCCTTGCGCCGGCGTCTCACGTTGCGCGGGCTGCTCGGCATTGGCCGGTTGCTCCGCAGGCTGTGGTTCACCGGTCGCAGGCTGCTGTTCGCCCGTCACCGGCTGTTCGCCGACAGTTTTTTTGCCGTGCTTTTTCGCCTGATCCTTCGGCTGTTCACCTTCGGCGGGAGCCGCTTGCTGATCGGCCGGGGGCTGAATCGGCTCGGCCTGCGGCGCGGGCTCTTCGGCAGGCGCAACTTTGACGTCTGGCGCTTTGTCGGCAGGCGCGGCCTCAATCTGCTGATCCTGCTTTCGCTTTTTCTTGCCCGACTTGTTGTCGTTTGCCGGCGCCACCTGTTCGGTGGGCGCTGCCTGCTCGGCAGGCTGCTGGGCCGGCTGTTCAGCGGGCGCCGCTTCGATCTGCTGTTGGTCGCGCTTCTTCTTGCGTGGCTTTAGCGGCTGTTCTTCATTTGCCGGAGCTACCTGTTCGGCCGGTTGTTCAGCCGGTGCTGCCTCGATCTGCTGCTGGTCACGCTTCTTCTTGCGTGGCTTGAGCGGCTGCTCATCGGTCGCCGGCGCTGCCTGGGCGCCGCCCTCATCCGCAGGCGCCGCCTCGATCTGCTGCTGTTGATTGCGCTTCTTTTTGCGCGGCTGCTGTTCCTCGGCGGCAGGTGCGGCCTGTTCGGCCGGGGCCTGCTCGGTCTGCTGCTGATCCCGCTTCTTCCTGCGCGGCTGTTGTTCCTCGGCGGCAGGGGCGGGTTGCTCTGCAGCCGGTGCAGGCTGCTCGGCGGCCGGCGCTGCCTGTTCGGCCTGCTGGCGTTTCTTTTTGCGCGGCAGTTCCTGGTCGGTCTGCTGACCATCTGCAGCAGGGTCGTCCTGGACCAGGATCAGTGGCGCGGCCGTGTGCTGCAAGGGGCCGAAAACGGCGTTGCCCTGCAACGGGGATGCGCCCAACGGCGCGGATGCCATAAGCAGGCCAAGTGCCGTACCTGCCAGTACCCGTGGTTGGCGTTTCATCTTAAATTCTCCTTGTGGGGTCCCATCCCTGCCCAAACTGTCCTTGACCGGATTGGTTCCGGTTTGCGGGCATTACCCGCACCCAAGGACGATTGACCGGCGTTTTGAAGGCAACTTCATGTTTTTCCTATGGTGCGGCCGGAACTTGAAGTCACACAACAGCTTGACCTTGCCGCATGCGGAGGCCACATCTCGACCCATAATGGAAACGCCGTTCTGGAAGACCAAGACGCTGGAAGCGATGACGCCCACCGAGTGGGAATCGCTGTGCGACGGCTGCGGAAAATGCTGCCTGTCTAAACTCGAGGACGAGGACACCGGCGAGATCTACTGGACATCAGTCGGCTGCCGGCTGTTCGATGGGCAAAGCTGCCGCTGTTCGGACTATGCCAACCGGCTGGCGCGCGTGCCGGACTGTGTCGGGCTGACGCCGCAGAATGTGCGCACCATCACGTGGCTGCCGAAAACCTGTGCCTACCGGCTGGTTGCCGAGGGGCACGACCTCTATTGGTGGCACAGGCTGGTGTCGGGAAGTGCCGAGACCGTTCATGATGCCGGCATCTCCATGCGCGGCCGCGTCCGCGCCAGTGAGACCGATCTGGCCGAGCCGGACGACTATTTCGACTATATGCTCGATGACGAGCCCTGAGCATTCTGGAACGGACGCTGCCATAGGGCGTTCTGCGCCATTGGACGTTTTTGACGGTCAGGATCGTTTGCAGCGGTGGAAGGGGCGGTTGCTTTCAACCTGTCGGGCAGATTAACCGAAAATGAACGGCCGGTTCGCGAAGAGTTCAGATTGCAAGGAGCATTCTCCCCCCATCGGTTCGACCAAGACGGGCGCAAGCCCTCAACAAGGAGAGAAGACAATGTTCAACTCATTCAAGACGGCAGCCCTTTCGGGTCTCGTAGCTCTCGGCACGCTTGCCGCAGTGCCCGCCCAGGCGGACTCGATCTATCTCGGCTTCGGCAACAACCATGACCGCCGCGTCGGCGTCTACACCGGCGACGATGAGGACGGCTTTCGCCGTGACCGCAATTGGCGCCGCTGCTCGCCGGATCGCGCCCTCGACAAGGCCGAGCGCATGGGCCTGCACCGCGTCCGCATCGTCGATGTCAATCGCCGCGTGGTGAAGGTCGCCGGCCGTCAGTATGGCGATCGCGTTGTGATCGTGTTCGCCAATGAGCGCGGCTGCCCGGTTATTTATCGCTAAGAGAACCAGACTGATCTTCTGCGAAGATCAGTCTGGGATACGACCTTCTGCGAAGGTCGATCCGGAGGCATGTTCCTCCGCGAGGATCAGCCTGGAGTAGCGGCATGACCCTTCTAGGGTCAGCCAGGAGCCCCTTTCCCTCCGCGGAAGGGTGCGGCTCGAAAAAACCCCGGAGGCCAGTCCTCCGGGGTTTTTCATGTCGGCGATAGCGGTTCCGGCCGACGGGTTCAGCAGAACCGCGCCCGGCCCGGCGGCCTGCTACTTAAGCTCGAATGTCACTGTTACCTGCACGGCGTAGGCATTCTCGCCGGCCTGCACGGGAACCGCGGCGCCTGCCGCATCGAAGGCCTTGGCATTGATCGGCATCGGCGCCGGCGCAACGTTCTGGTCGGTGATTTCCAGCACCCGGCCGATGCTGACGCCGGCGGCTTCGGCCAGCGTCTTGGCCTTGGCCATGGCATCGGCGACCGCCTTCTTGCGGGCTTCGGTGACGGCAGCCTTCGGATCCTCGTTGGAGAACGAAATGCCGCCGCCCTGGTTGACGCCGAGCGACACAGCCTTGTCGAGGACCTCACCTGTTTTGTCGATGTCGCGAATGCGCACCGAGAGTGTGTTGGTCACCTGGTAAGCGACAAGCTCGGCTTCCTGGCTGCCGTCGGGCTTGTTGGTGTAATTGTAACGCGGGTTGATCTGGATGCCGGCGGTCTGCAGGTCGCGATCCTTGATCCCTGCCGACTTCATTGCCGCGATCACGGCGGCCATGGCGTCGTTGTTGGCGTCGAGTGCCGCGCGTGCGGTCTTGGCCTCGCGCATGACGCTGAGCGTCAGCAGCGCCAGGTCGGGCGCCACGGTCGACTGGCCTTCACCCGACACGATGATGCGGGGCGGGGGCAGCGAATCGGCAGCGCTTGCCATCGCCGGAAAAGCGATCGCGGCGGCAAGTGCGAGCGGCAAAATATGTCTGGTCATGAAAATCTCCTCGATGTGCGATCCAGTCGCGCCTGTCGACTAGGGCGCGAATATGGGCTGATTTGGGCGATCTCGGCCAGCCCGTCCGGAAAGCCTTGTGCCGCGCAAGGAAAAACACTAATCCAGCGCGCGTGGGGCCTGTAGCTCAATGGTTAGAGCCGGCGGCTCATAACCGCTTGGTTGGGGGTTCGAGTCCCTCCGGGCCCACCATTGTTATGGAGTGATTCGCCACGAGGTTCGCCGACAGGTTCGCCAAGCATCGGCTTGCGCGTGACCAGCCGCACGACTCGATCCATCCCCGGGACCGCCAGCCGCACCTGCGATGCCTCGCACGAATAGAGCTCCGCATGATCGATATCGTCGTGACCGAGACGTCCATCATCTGCCTGGTGAAGGCCTCGGCCTTCGCCAGATAAACACCGAGCGATTTCCTCAAACCATGCAGGGTAAGGCCGTTCGGAAGACCGGCAAGCTTGCACCAATGCGCCATCATTCCAGTCAAGGACTTGGCGGAGAAGGGCTCCCCATAGGCGTTGACCAAGACGGTCTCCCCGCGCCTGTCAGCCGCATCCAGGATCTCGGACAGCATCGGCGTGATTGGCACGAAAAGCCGTTTGCCGCCGGTTCCCCTTGTTCTTGGCCTGGACGATATCAAACCCCGTCGAAGTGCGCTCGATCTTGGAACCCCGGATCAGGATCGGCCGAATCGAACAGCTCAACGACGACTTTGAATTCATCGGCGTGACGCTGTCTCAAAAGGCCGATCGGATCGCACTGCGAGAAATGCGCCGGCACCTCAGCGTCAAGAACGGCGTGATCTGCATGAGCAAGGACTGGGACAGCCCCTCATGTGGGCGCACTACGCAGGCAGCCATAAGGGTATAGTCCTCGGCTTCGACGTGCCTGAAAAGGCACTCTATGATGTCGACTATGTGAAAAAGCGTCCGACGCTCACTGACATGGGCCTCAACATTCTGGATGAAATCACCCCCGAAGACATCAAACGTCTAATCCGGACAAAGGCCGATGGGTGGCCTATGAGCAAGAATATCGCGCCTACGTCGCGCTCAAAGACGGTGTCGAGGTCAATTGTGAGATGCACTATTTCATGCCCTTCTCGGAGAACATAAGCTGCGCGCGGTGATCGTGGGCTCACGCTACAAAGGCAGGCGGACCGAAATGGTGGCGGCCGTCAACGATCCGAGCGTCGACGTCTACATGGCGCGCGGATCGCTCGAGGAATTCAGGTGGTGCGACAGAACCAAGAGAGCATGTGGCCCTGACCATTACGGGTTGGGCGGCGTAGCTTTGGTGTCGCTGCTAAGGGCGGCGATGGTGTTGTTCAGCCGACGCAGCCTTCTATCCTATCGTTTCCTAGTACCTGCTCGTGCGGATCGCATGGAGGTCAAACACCATATACTCGGCCGGTTGGCAAAAGTGATGCGCCACGTCGTAGTCGCGCGCAAGTGCATCGACCATCTTGGGCGTTGGCTCGATCGCGAAGGTCCTTGGTACGGCAGAAGCGAGGTCATAATCGGGCCGATCAAAAACACGCGCGCATGGCGCACGCAGTCGGCGTCGAGATCGAGGTCGGCGAGCGCGGCCTCGCCGGTTTCCGACTGCATGAGACATTGCAGGTCGTAGTAATGGCCCGCTGCCCTGACGGCCGCAGTTCGCTGCGTCGGTCCCCAGCGGCGCGGTCAGTGAGCGATCACCACTTTGTCCCGGAAGGTTGGGGTCGCCTCGATCATGGTGTGCGGTACTGCGAGATCAACGCCTGCGTTGTCCTAACTTCTGCGGCATGCATCGGGCAGTTACTCGCAAATGCGCCGAACGCGTCGTAGCGTTTAGTGGGGGATGATGGTTTTGAAAAGGCCCACCGACGATTGGATGCATCGTCCGTTTTTCACAGGATGGACAACGCCTGGGATCGGTTTTACGAGTCAGCCCAACCAGCGGAGATGTTCGCGTCCCCAAATGAACAAGATGGACACCCAAAACAGCAAGGGCGGCGACGAGCGCTCGACCGCCACCAGCCTTCTGCGGCTCGGCATACGGTTGAAACTCTCCCGGCAGACGCGTGGGCTGACCTTGAAGGCGCTAGCTGCCGCCGCGAACTGCTCTGAAAGCCTGCTTTCCAAGGTCGAGAACGGCAAGGTCTCGCCCTCGCTTCCCATGCTGCACCGGCTTGTCGAGGTGCTTGGCACCAACATTGGCTGGATGTTCGAGGAATCCGATGGTGAGGAAGGCATCGTCTTTCGGGCTGGATCGCGGCCGTTGATCGCGCTCGATCCGCTTCGGCGCGGCGAAGGCATTTCGCTCGAGCGCGTCATTCCGTATTCGCCCGGCCATCTCCTGCAGTGCAACATCCATCACATCGAGGCGGGAGGTGAGAGCGCCGGCCCGATCCAGCACGCTGGCGAGGAAGTCGGCTACCTCCTGGAAGGTGCGATCGAATTGATGGTCGGCGAAAAGACGTTTCGCCTGTCGGCCGGCGATTCCTTCGTCTTCAATTCCGAACTGCCGCACTGGTACCGCAATGTCGGCGACGAACGCGCCAGCATTTTCTGGGTGAACACGCCGGCAACATTCTGATCGGGCGAGCCCCTCATTTCTCTTCGTTGATGCCAATTCAAGTCACTTGACAAGAAATCAAGCATCTTGAAATATGCTCTGCGCTCAGGCGCCACGTGAGCCCGATCAAGGGCCTTTTCGAGAAAACCAAGGGGAACCGGAATGCGTCTTACCAAGATCCTTTCAGGCTGCGCCGCAGCCATCGCCATGACCCTCGCCCTCGGCTCTGCTTCCGCCATGGCCGAGACCTATGCGCTGGTGACCATCAACCAGCAGGCCCTGTTCTTCAACCAGATCAATGACGGCGCAACGGCTGCCGCAAAGGCTGCCGGCGTGGACCTCGTCATCTTCAACGCCAACAATGTACCAAGCGCGCAGAACGACGCCATCGAGAACTACATCACCCAGAAGGTCGACGGCATCATTCTCGTCGCCATCGATGTCAACGGTGTGAAGCCGGCCATCACCGCGGCCAAAGCCGCCGGCATTCCGGTCATCGCCATTGACGCGCAGATCCCAAATGGCGACAACGTCGCCTTCGTCGGCGTTGACAACACGAAGGCAGGCGAGGATATCGGCAAGTTCTACGCCGAATACGTGAAGACTAAGCTGAGCGGCACCGCCAAGATCGGCGTCGTTGGCGCGCTCAATTCGTTTATCCAGAACCAGCGCCTCGACGGCTTCAAGAAGGCTGTCACCGACAGCGGCCAGAAGGTCACCTTCCTCGACACGGTCGACGGCCAGAACGTCCAGGACGTCGCCCTGTCCGCCTCCGAAAACCTGATGACCGCCAATCCTGACATGACGACGCTTTACGCGACCGGCGAGCCGGCTCTGCTCGGCGCGGTTTCCGCCGTCTCCAGCCAGGTCCGTACGGGCGACGTCAAGGTGTTCGGCTGGGACCTGACCAAGTCGGCGGTGCAGGGTCTCGAAGAGGGCTGGGTGGTCGCTGTCGTCCAGCAGGATCCGGCCGGTGAAGGCAAGGCTGCCATCGAAGCTTTCGTCAAGCTCAAGAAGGGCGAGAAGATCGACCCGATCATCAACGTTCCGATCACCATCGTGACCAAGGAAAATGTCGGCCAGTTCAAGGACATGTTCAAGTAGTATCCTCCCCGGACCGCTGGGCTGCGCATTGACCCGAGGGTTGCCTGCGCGGCCCGGCGACCGATTGAACATGTCGCGCCCAGAGAATTGGAACCATGATGAGCGATGGCGAGACCTACCGCGTCAGGATGACCGGTATTTCCAAACGGTACGGCCCTATCCAGACGCTGGACGATGTCTCGCTGAACCTGAAGCCTGGCGAAGTGCTCGGTCTGGTCGGCGACAATGGCGCCGGCAAATCCACCTTGAGCAAGGTGCTGTCCGGTGCGGTCATTCCTGATGCCGGCACCATCGAGATCGATGGCAAGGCGGCGTCTTTCTCGTCGCCGGCCGATGCCCGCGCCGCGCGGGTGGAGATGGTCTACCAGGACCTTTCGCTCTGCGACACGGTGGATGTGGCGGGCAATCTCTTCCTCGGCCGCGAGCCGCGTCGCCGCGTTCTCGGCGTCCCCTTTCTCGACAACAAGCGCATGCATGGCGAGACGCGCCAGATGCTCGACCGGCTCGGCATCGTCATCACCGACACCAGGCTCAAGGTCGAAAACCTCTCCGGTGGCCAGCGCCAGTCGATCGCCATCGGCCGCGCCGCTTCCTTCGATCCGTCGGTGCTGATCATGGACGAGCCGACGGCCGCCCTTGCGGTGGCGGAAGTGGAGGCGGTTCTGGAACTCATCCGCGCCGTCAGCGCCCGGGGCGTCAGCGTCATCCTCATCACCCATCGGCTGCAGGATCTGTTCCTGGTCTGCGATCGTATCCAGGTCATGTACGAAGGCCGCAATGTCGCCGAGCGCAAGATCGGCGAGACCAGCATCGAGGAGGTCGTCAACCTGATCGTCGGCCGCAAATTCACCGCGCGCTCGGCCCGCGCAAGCCGCGATGAGGGGGTCCAACCATGAACGTTACCTCCGCCGGTGTTGGCGCCTCGCCCAAACGCGCTCACAACAGCACGTGGAAGGATGTGGCGTTAGCCAATGGCAGCGTCGTCTCGATTGCGCTGTTCTTCATCGTCGTCTGCGCGGTCTTCTCGCTGATCACCGGTTCCTTCCTGACGACGCCCAATCTGCTCAACATCGCGCGCCAGTCGGCGCCGCTGCTGATCGTTGCGGCCGCGATGACCTTCGTCATCACCACCGGCGGCATCGACCTCTCGGTCGGCTCCGTGCTGGCGCTGACGGCAACGCTGTCGGCGGTTTTCCTGCAGGCCGACCTGCCATGGCCGCTGGTCGTCATCGCCATGCTGGCGCTTGGTGCTGCGATCGGCGCCTTGCACGGCTTCTTCATCGCCTACGAGCGGATACCGCCCTTCATCGTCACCCTTGCCGGGCTCTCCGTCATCCGCGGCGTGGCGTTGCTGATCACCGGCGGCTATTCGATCCCGGTCGAACCGACCAGCTTCTTCGTCAACATCGGCAGGGCCTGGTTTCTCGGCGTGCCGGTACCGGCGCTGCTCGCCCTTGTCGTGCTGATCATTGCCTATCTCGCCTTCAACCAGACGCCGTTCGGCCGCTATGTCACCGGCATCGGCGCCAATACAGAGGCCGTGCGCCGAGCCGGTGTCGATACGCGCTTCATGACGCTCTTCGTCTACATCCTGTCGGGCATGGCGGCGGCGGTGGCCGGCATCATCCTCGCCGCCCGGCTCGGTTCCGGCTCGTCGAATGCCGGCCAGGGTTTCGAGCTCGATGTCATCGCCGCCGTGGTGCTTGGCGGCACCAGTCTGTTCGGCGGGCGCGGTACGATCATCGGCACTGTGCTCGGCGCGTTGACCGTCGCGGTCATCGGCAACGGCTTGATCCTGGCGCACATGTCCCCATTCCTGACGCCGATCGTTACCGGCACAATCATCCTCGTTGCCATCTGGCTGAATTTCCGCCTGTTCAAGGGCGCAACGCGGAGCCGCTGACATGGATCATCTGTTCGACGACAAGCCAAGGGAACGGGCGCCGATCGGTGTTCGCTCCGGCACGGTGATGACCGTCACCGGCCCGGTTGCGATCGCCGATATGGGCGTGACGCTGATGCACGAGCATATCCTGCTCGATGGCGCGACATCGTGGAAATGCCCTTGCCATCCCGACGAGAAGAAGATCGCCGAGCAGCCGGTCAGCATGGAGATCATCGGCGAGTTGCGGATGAACCCCTACATGAACCGCGACAACGTCTCGCTCGACGACAGCGACCTGGCGCTGTCGGAACTGGCGAAGTACCGGGCGCTCGGCGGCCATACCGTGGTCGATGCAACCAATATCGGCATTGGCCGCGATCCGGCGAAGCTGGCGCGCATTGCCCGCGCGTCGGGACTGCGCATCGTCATGGGCACTGGCTTCTATCTGCAACACACCCACCCCGACTGGCTGAAAGCGATGGACGTCGACGATGTCACCGAATTCCTCGTCAATGATGTCGGCGGCGGGTCGGCGCAGCCCGAAATCATTGCCGGCATCATCGGCGAGGTTGGCGTCAGCAAGGATTTTACCGACGAGGAGCGCAAGTCGCTGCGGGCCTCCGCCCGTGCGGCCAAGATGACCGGCGTGCCGCTGACGATCCATCTGCCCGGCTGGGAGCGGCTGGCGCATGATGTGCTTGACGTGGTCGAGACAGAAGGCGCCGATCTCCGGCATACGGTGCTTTGCCACATGAACCCCAGCCACAACGATCTTGCCTACCAGCAAAGCCTCGCCGCGCGTGGCGCCTTCCTGGAATACGACATGATCGGCATGGATTTCTATTATGCCGACCAGGACGCGCAATCGCCGTCCGACGAGCAGAATGCGCAGGCGATCCGCTCGCTGATCGACATGGGACTGCTCGACAGGATTCTGCTGTCGCAGGACGTCTTTCTCAAGATCATGCTGACCCGCTTCGGCGGTTTCGGCTACGGCTTCATCCTCAAGCATTTCGTGCCGAGACTGAAGCGCCATGGTGTCGGGCAGTCGGCAATCGACACGATGCTCATCGACAATCCAAAGACTGTGTTCGCCGAGGGCCTCAGCCGCGGCTCCAAAACAAGATAGGGAGACTACATGTCCAGGAGGAAGGTTCTTCTCGCAGGCGAGTCCTGGGTCTCGACCGCGACCCACATCAAAGGCTTCGATCAGTTTCCCACCGTGACCTATCACACCGGTGCCGATGAGTTGCTGGCCGCGCTGAAGGACAGCCTATTCGACGTCACCTTCATGCCGGCGCATGAGGCACAGCGGAATTTCCCGCAGACCATGGAAGCGCTTTCGGCCTATGACGCGGTCGTGCTCTCCGATCTTGGAGCCAACACGCTGCTGCTTCACCCCGATACCTGGATCCACTCCAAACCGACGCCGAACCGGCTGCGCCTGTTGCGCGACTATGTCGGCAATGGCGGCGGCCTGTTGATGTTCGGCGGGTATTACAGCTTCCAAGGCATCAATGGTGGCGCGCGCTATCACAAGACGCCGGTTGAGGACGTTTTGCCGGTCATCTGCCTGCCGGTGGACGACCGTGTCGAGGTTCCAGAAGGCTATGCGCCGGTCGTCGTCGGCCCGCAGACCCATCCGATCCTCAAGGGCCTCGGCAAGGATTGGCCAATCCTGCTTGGCTTCAACGAGGTCACGGTCAAGGACGGCGCGGAAGTTCTCGCCACCGTCTCTTCCGACTACCGTTCGCTGCCGCTGCTGGTGACCGGCAAATATGGCCAGGGCCGCACCGTCGCCTGGACGTCGGATGTCGGCCCGCACTGGCTGCCGCCGGGCTTCATCGCCTGGAATGGCTACAAGACGTTGTTCGAACAGATGCTAGGCTGGGCAACGGCCAGGGATTAGCCATGCGCGTCCATGTCGTCGGTAATGTTTGCGTCGATACAACCTTTCAGTTGGACCGGTTTCCGGCGGCAGGCGAGACGCTGAACGCATCGGAACATGCTGACGGACTTGGCGGCAAGGGTGCGAACCAGGCGGTGGCCGCGGCGCGCACCGGAGCCGATGTTCGCTTCCGTGCCGCGATCGGCAACGATCCCGCCGGAGCCTGGATCGCAGAGCAGTTGAGCCGCGATCTCGATGCCAGCCATCTGGCGGTACTGCCACTGCCCAGCGATCGGTCAACGATCATGGTCGATGCGCGGGGCGAGAACCTGATCGTCACCGGAGCCAGTTGCGCCGCCGCGTACAATCCTATGGCCGACAGCGGTTTTACCCGAGCGATCGAACGCGGCGATATCGTGGTATTTCAGGGCAATCTGGCTCCGGATATGACGGCCACTTGCCTGAAGGTGGCGCGCGGCGCGGGAGCGATGACGATCTTCAATCCGAGCCCGCTTGCGGCCGACCACACACCGGGCTTGAGCGACGTCAGCGTCGTCATCGCCAACGCGGGCGAAGCGGCGCAACTGACCGGGGCTGGCGACCCTGCCATGGCGGCCCGCGACTTGATCCGTCAGGGCGCCGGCGCTGCCATCGTGACGCTTGGCGCACTCGGCTGCCTTGTCGCCGATGGCGAAGGACGGATCGACCGGATCGCGGCGCCCAGCGTGGCCGTGCTAGACACCAGCGGCGCGGGCGACGTCTTTTGCGGTTGCCTCGCTGGTTGCCTTGCGGCCGGCATGGAGCTCCCCGCGGCAGCGCGGATTGCGGTCCGCGCCGCAGCCATCTCGGTCGGGCGCGCCGGCACGCTCGGTTCCTGCCCCGACAGACGGGAAATGAAAGTGCTTATGGAAACGACGGAAGCGAAAACCGCATGACAAATTCCCCTAACTCCAAACCCATTGGCCAGGTCGCGGATGATGTGCTGCAGTCGATCTTCGGCAGGAGCAAGGTGGTGATCGGCGTTGTTCACCTTGCACCCTTGCCGGGTGCGCCGCGCTACGATGGCGAGGCGGTCGAGGCCATATATCAACGCGGCCTCGACGATGCGAAAGCCTATTTGCATGGCGGTTGCGACGGCGTGATCGTCGAAAACCACGGCGACGTGCCTTTTGCTAAGCCGGATGACATTGGGCCGGAGACTTCAGCCTATATGTCCGTCGTCTCCGACCGCATCCGCCGCGAATTCGGCCGGCCGATCGGCATCAATGTGCTTGCCAATGCCTGCATTCCCGCGCTGTCGATCGCCAGTGCCTCCGGTGCAGCCTTCGTGCGCGTCAACCAATGGGCCAACGCCTATGTCGCCAATGAGGGCCTTATCGAAGGCGAAGCGGCGCGCGCCATGCGTTTCCGCGCTAGGCTTCGGGCCAACTGCATCCGCATCTTCGCCGACGCGCATGTCAAGCATGGCGCCCACGCGATCGTCGGCGACCGGCCGATCGAGGAGCAGGTCAAGGACCTCGTGTTCTTCGATGCCGACGCGGTGATCGCCACCGGCCAGCGCACTGGCCACGCCGCCGACCTCAGCTACATCAGGATGATCAAGGACGCCGCCGGACTGCCGACGCTTGTCGGCAGCGGGGTGACACCCGACAACGCCAACGATATCTTGGACATCGTCGACGGAGTCATTGTCGCCAGCTCGCTGAAACATGACGGAGTGTGGTGGAATCAGGTCGATCCGCAACGGGTGAAGGCCTTCATCCGCGGCCTCAGGCGGTGACTTCAGTGCCGGAGATCAACGGCGAGCGGCTGCTGGGCCGGCTCGATGCCTTCGCCCGGATCGGCGCGACGCCAGCCGGTGGCGTAAACCGACAGGCGTTCAGCATTGAGGATCGCGGCGCCCGGCGCCTGTTGGCGGAATTGGCGCTCGAGCGCGGCTTCGCGGTTTTCCAGGACGCCATGGCAAACCTTTTCATCCGCCGGAGGGCACGGATGCCACCCTGCCGCCGCTGCTTATCGGCAGCCACCTCGACAGCCAGCCGACCGGCGGGCGCTTCGATGGAGCGCTCGGCACGCTTTCCGCCTTCGAGGCGCTCGAAGCGCTGGAGGACGCGAGGGCTGAGACTCGGATGCCGATCGAGGTCGTCGCCTGGGCCAATGAAGAGGGCAGCCGGTTTACGCCGGGTGTCATGGGCTCCATGGCCTTCACCGGAGCCGACATTTCCGCATGGCGGTCCATAGTCGGTAGCGACGGTGCGTCCCTCGCAGAGGAGCTCGGGGCAACGATCTTCGCCTTGCCAGAGGCAACCCTTCGCCTCCTCGGCATGCCGATATCCGGCTACATCGAGCTGCATATCGAACAGGGACCATCGCTGGAAAAGGAGCGGCTGCCGATCGGTATCGTCACAGCCGTGCAGGGCACGCGCTGGCTGGAGGTCTGCATTGAGGGCGCCGCCGGTCACGCCGGTACAACCGGCCTCGCCTACCGTAGGGATCCGATGGTCGCGGCCGTTGCCGCGATTCACAGGCTCCAGACGACGATCATGCCGTTCGACAGCAGTGCAAGGCTGACGGTGGGCCGGGTGACCGCCCAGCCGGGATCGATCAACGCCATACCGCAGTCTGTGGTCTTCGCCGTCGATATCAGGCATCCGCGGGTAGAGCGGCTCGATGCCATCGAAGCAGAACTGCGCCAGGTGTGCGCGGCGGAGGCAGAAGCTCAGCATTGCACGGTAACGATCAGTCGGTCGTTCGACATGCCGGGGGCGGCATTCTCTGCCGATATGGTCAAAACCGTCGAGGAGGCCGCCAATACCCTAAAGCTGCCGCACAAACAGATGATCTCGGGTGCATTCCATGACGCGCTGTTCCTCGCCCGGGTGGCGCCTGCCGTGATGATCTTTGTGCCGTGCCGTGACGGGCTGAGCCACAACGAGGCGGAATATGTGGAGCCTGCCTACGCGGTTGCCGGCGCGCGGGTTCTGCTTCAAGCGGCCACCGTCGCCGCCTCTTAGGCAGCGACGGTGGCACAGGCGTGCCGGCGTGAAGAGGCAACCTGTGGGACTTCCTGGTGCACGTCCGTGATTTCGTGACGTCGGGGGGCTGCAACGGGAGGTCAAGGCGGCCGGGCTGCGGCGGATTGATCGCGGACGTATGATCGGCCCACATTCAACACCTGACCCAGCAGAAAAGCCCACCAGATCCCTGGGCCGTCATTGACGCCGTGGGTGATAGGCGGTGACGATCTCGTCGACTTACCAGATGGGCGATCTGCTAGGCTACCGCCTCGGCCACCGGCAGGAAATCCCCACGCCCGCCATAGAGCTTGCCCGTGTCGATCGCGAGCAACTGGCGCCGTCCAGCCGTCCAGGGCTGCTGGACGTTGTCGCACTCGAGGCGTCCACAAGGATGCGTGTGTCCCAACTGTCGCTGCGGTTAATCCTAAAGCCAATGTCGCGCACCATGGAAAGAGACAATCCCGATTGGACACCCCAGAAACTGGTGATGTCGCCGGCAAGGAAGCCGCTTCGTAGTATTGCGCGACGGCGACGCCAGGCATCGTGGCAACGAACCTTATTGCCCAAGGCATCGGCGCTTTAAAAAATGTCGATGGATGAATGCCAGCCGTTCTGATCCTTCTCGGCCATCGCCAGGTGGACGTTGCTACCGCACATTAGCAGAACCGGATTTTTCTCGCCAAAGGCGAAAAATCGAAACGTCGTTCCTTATCTCTATAGATTTTGTCGAATATCGTCTGCCCCGGTTTGGAATGACCGATGCGCATGCAGGGTCTGGGAGATTGACGAGTTGGTAAGGCTATCGGTTCTCGGAATATCCGGCGGCGTAAGCACGCCATCGCGCACAACCGCGGTGGTGAACGCGCTGGTCAAGGACGTGGCGTTGCGCGTCCCGGCAGACACCGGCCTGATCGAAATCACCGAGGCGGCGCCTTCGCTTTTCGTCGGGCTGTCGCGTGGCGCCCTCGGCGCGTCCGGCGAAGCAATCATCCAGCGCGTCGAGAAGGCCGATCTGCTCGTGGTCGGAACGCCTGTCTATCGGGCTTCCTACACCGGCGCCCTCAAGCACCTGTTCGACCTCGTCGACTATCGCGCGCTCGCCGGCAAGACCGTGCTTCTCGCGGCGACAGGCGGAAGTCCATACCATGGCCTGGTTCTCGAACATCAGTTGCGGCCATTATTCGGCTTTTTCGGCGCCGTCACCGTACCGACCGGCGTCTATGGGGCGCCCGACGATTTCATCGGCGCCGAAATCGTCGGCGAGGCGATACGCGAACGCATTTCACGGGCCGCATCCGAAGCGGTTTCACTGCTCAATTCCAACCATGCAAATGCCGCCGCCGCAGCGCGCGTCGGCTGAGCCAACCAAACAGGGAACAACGACATGACGTCTCATTCCGACGGCCTGAAATTCGCCTACTGGGTTCCGAACGTCTCCGGCGGCCTGGTCATCTCCAACATCGAGCAGCGGACCGGTTGGGACATCGACTACAACCGCAAGCTCGCCCAGATCGCAGAGGCCAACGGCTTCGACTACGCACTGAGCCAGATCCGCTTCACCGCCGGCTACGGCGCCGACAACCAGCACGAATCCGTGTCGTTCAGCCACGCGCTGCTGGCCGCCACCACAACGCTGAAAGTGATTGCCGCCGTCTTGCCCGGTCCATGGAACCCGGCGCTGGCGGCCAAGCAGATCGCCACCATCAACCACCTGACCAATGGCCGCGTGGCCGTCAATGTCGTCAGCGGCTGGTTCCGTGGCGAGTTCGCCGCCATCGGCGAGCTGTGGCTCGACCATGACGAGCGCTACCGCCGCTCGGAGGAGTTCATCCGCGCGTTGCGCGGCATCTGGACCGAGGACAATTTTACGCTGAAGGGCGACTTCTATCGCTTCACCAACTACTCGATGAAGCCGAAGCCGATCGATCCGCAGCCCGAGATCTTCCAGGGCGGCTCGTCGCGCGCCGCGCGTGACATGGCTTCGCGGGTGTCCGACTGGTATTTCACCAACGGCAACACGCCCGAAGAGATCAGGAAGCAGGTCGACGATATCAAGGCCAAGGCGAAGGCGAATGGCCACAAGGTGAAGATCGGCGTTAACGCCTTTGCCATTGCTCGCGAAACCGAGGCGGAAGCACGCGCCGTGCTGGACGAGATCGTCGCCAAGGCCAATCCCGAAGCGGTGCAGGGCTTTGCCGACCAGGTCAAGAATGCCGGCAAGGCCTCGCCGGAAGGCGAGGGCAACTGGGCGAAGTCGTCCCTCGAGGATCTCGTGCAGTACAATGACGGCTTCCGCAGCAATCTCATCGGCACGCCGGAACAGATCGCCGAACGCATCCTCAAGCTGAAGGATGCCGGCGCCGATCTGATCCTGCTCGGCTTCCTGCATTTCCAGGAAGAGGTCGAGTTCTTCGGTAAGCGCATCATCCCGCTGGTGCGCGAACTGGAAGCGGCGCGTGACAGGGAGCTTGTCGCCGCCGAATAGGCCAGGGCGCGGCCTGCGGGCCGCGCACTCCTTCAAAATCAGGAACGTGTCATGATTGGTGCTTCGCTGGGAGCCGCCGCATACGAGCGTGCGCCCGAAATCCCCGGCATTCTTGCTGGCGCTGGTCCACTCACGGACACGCGCCCGGCGCGCCTGTCGGCAAAGGTCGATGCGATCCTGACTCTGAGCGGGATTGGCATTTCGTTCGGCGGTGTCACGGCGCTGAGCGATGTCGATCTCGAGGTCAAGAGCGGCGAAATCCGCGCCGTGATCGGCCCCAACGGCGCAGGCAAATCCTCGCTGATCAACATCATCAGCGGCCTCTATCACGCCGACCACGGCAAGATCGCGATCGCCGGCCAGTCATTCTCCCGTGTGCCCGCGAACCGTCTGGCACGTCTGGGCGTCGCGCGCACCTTCCAGAACCTGGCGCTCTTTCCCGGGCTTTCCGTGCACGACAACATCGCGTCGGGCGGCGTCCACACCAGGCGCGCCAGTTTCGTCGAACATATTGCCGGCCTGCCACGCGCCAGGCGCGAAGATGCTGCGATTGCCGAAAAGGTCGACCAGACAATCGCCTTCCTGCATCTGGAAACGGTCGCCGATCGGCTGGTCGCGACGCTGCCCTACGGCTTGCAGAAGCGGGTCGAACTGGCGCGAGCGCTGGTTGCCGAGCCGAAGATCCTGCTGCTCGACGAACCGATGGCGGGCATGACGGCGACCGAGAAAGCCGAGATGGCCGGGTTCGTGCGCGCCGCGCGCGACCGGCATGGCGTCACCATCATTCTAATCGAGCACGACATCGGGGTCGTCATGGGCCTATCCGACCGCGTCGCCGTGCTCGATTACGGCCGCAAGATCGCCGACGGCACGCCGGCCGAAGTGCGCGCCGATCCGGACGTGATCCGGGCCTATCTCGGCACCGCCGGGGGCGAGGATGGCGAGGGCATCTGATGAGCTACTATGATTTTCTCTTCGTTGTCGAAGTGCTGGTCGGCGGCCTGTTGTCGGGAGTCATGTATTCGCTCGTCGCCATCGGCTTCGTGCTGATCTACAAGACGTCGGGTGTGCTGAACTTCGCGCAAGGGTCGATGGTGCTGTTTGCGGCACTCACCTTTGTCAGCCTGGTCGAACGCGGCATCCCGTTTGCGCTTGCGCTGCTCATCACCTTCGCAGTCATGGTCGCGCTGGGTTTCACCATCGAGCGAACCGTGCTCAGGCCGCTGGTCAACCGATCGCCGATGACGCTGTTCATGGCCACGCTTGGCCTGTCTTACATCATCGAGGGTGCAGCCCAGCTGATCTGGGGAACGCAGGTGCACGGGCTCGATCTCGGCATCGACGACACGCCTTTCGAGGTCGGTGGCATCCTCATCTCGTCGTTCGATCTGCTCGCGGCCGGCATTGCCGCGGCGATGGTGGCCGGCTTGAGCGCATTCTTCTACTGGACGCGGATCGGGCTGGCTTTTCGCGCCGTCGCCGACGATCAGTTCGCGGCACTTGCCGTCGGGCTGCGGCTGCCGCGGATCTGGGGAACGGTGTGGACGGCTGCAGGCTTCGTGGCGCTGGTCGCGGGACTGCTGTGGGGCGCACGCCTCGGCGTCCAGTTCTCGCTTTCGCTGATCGTGTTGAAGGCGCTGCCGGTGCTGGTGCTTGGCGGCTTCGATTCCATCCTTGGCGCCATCGTCGGCGGCCTCGTCATTGGCGCCAGCGAAAAGCTCGCTGAGGTCTATCTCGGACCCTTCGTCGGCGGCGGCATCGAAGGCTGGTTCGCCTATGCGCTGGCGCTGGTTGTCCTACTGGTGCGCCCCTCCGGCCTGTTTGGCCAGAAAACCGTCGAAAGGGTCTGACCGATGGCCGTGCAAGCGCTCGACGCCGCCAGGCTTCCAATCGACTGGCAGAAGTTCGCCCGGAAATTCGCTTTGCCGGCCGTGCTGATCGTCGTCGCCTACGGCCTGATCCCGGCCTATGCCTCGAGCTATCTGGTTGAGGCGATCCTGCTGCCGTTCCTGGCGCTCAGCCTGGCGGCAGTCGGCCTCAACCTCTTGACCGGCTATTGCGGCCAGCTTTCGCTTGGCTCCTCCGCTTTCATGGCGGTAGGCGCCTTCGCCGCATACAATTTCAACCTGCGGGTGGAAGGACTGCCGCTGGCGGCGACCATGATCCTGGCGGGAATTTCGGCCGCCGGCATCGGCGTCATCTTCGGATTGCCGAGCCTGCGCCTGCGCGGCTTCTATCTCGCTGTCTCGACGCTGGCCGCCCAGTTTTTCGTGCAGTGGGCGCTGACCAAGTTCGGCTGGTTCTCCAACGACAATCCGTCCGGGGTGATTTCTGCACCGCACCTTGCCGTAGCCGGGTTTTCGCTCGACGGCGCCACCGGCCGCTATTTGCTTTCCGTCACCACCGTCATCGTGCTGACGGCGCTGGTCTGGCGGCTGGTCAACAGCGCCACCGGCCGCAACTTCATCGCGGTGCGCGACAACGAAACCGCCGCGCGAGTGATAGGCGTCCCGGTGCTTACGACCAAGCTGCTGGCGTTCGCCATTTCATCCTTCATCATCGGCGTCGCCGGCGTGCTGTGGGCCTTCACCTATCTGCGCACGGTCGAGCCGGCCGGCTTCAATCTAGACCGCTCGTTTCAGATCCTGTTCATTATCATCATCGGCGGGCTGGCTTCGATACGCGGTGCGTTTCTGGGCGCCGCATTCATCGTCGTCTTCCCGCTCGTTCTGTCTCGGCTCGGCGCCTTCGTGTTCGGCCGCCTGTTCGATTCTGGTGTGCTCGACATGAGCCAGCGCATCGTGCTTGGCGCGCTCATCATCATTTTCCTCATCGCGGAACCGAACGGGCTGTCGGCCCTCTTCGACCGCCTGAAACGACGGATCGGCTCAAGGTCCAGCTGAGCGCCGCTCGACATTCTCTCACGGACCCAAAACCTCAGGAGACGCAACTCATGACCTTCTTCAGTCACCTCAAGAAAGCGGCGATCGCCACCGCTTTCGTGCTCGGCGCGACAGCCGTCCATGCCGACGAACAATATTTCCCGCTGCAGAGCTACCGCGTCGGCCCCTATGCCGCGGGCGGCACCGGCTTCTTCGGCGGCTTCATCGACTATCTCAACCTGATCAACATCCGCGACGGCGGCGTCAATGGCGTCAAGCTGACCTGGAGCGAGGGCGAAACCCAGTATGAGGTCGAGAAGGGCGTCGAGGTCTACGAACGGTTGAAGAGCAATCCCGGCATCGCCGCCTGGAACCCGCTCTCGGTCGGCATCGCCTACGCCATGATCGACCGCATCACCGACGACAAGGTGCCGCTTATCACCATCAATCACGGCCGCACCGACACCACCGACGGCCGGGTATTCCCTTACGTCTTCCCGCTGCTGCTCAACCCCTACAGCGAAACATCGGGCATCGTGAACTACATCGCCTCCAAGGAAGGCGGCCTCGACAAGCTCAAGGGCAAGAAGATCGTCGTGCTCTATCACGGCTCGCCCTACGGCAAGGAGACGATCCCGATCTATGAGCTGCTATCGCAGAAATACGGTTTCGAACTGTCGCAGATCGAGGTTCCGCACCCCGGCAACGAGCAGCAGGCACAGTGGCTGACGATCCGTCGCGATCGTCCCGACTATGTCGTGCTGCGCGGCTGGGGCGTGATGAACCCGGTTGCGCTGAAGACCGCGCAGAAGACCGGCTTCCCGGCCGATCACATCGTCGGCAACGTCTGGTCCAACTCTGAAGAGGACGTCGTCCCCGCCGGCGACGCCGCCAAGGGCTACACCGCCATCACCACCCAGGCGTCTGGCGCCGACTACCCGGTCGTCAAGGAGATCGTCAAGACGGTCTACGACGCCGGCAAGGGCAATCTCGAGGACAAGAGCCGCATCGGCTCGGTCTACCACAATCTCGGCATCGTCAACGGCATCCTCAATGTCGAAGCCATCCGCATCGCGCAGGCCAAATTCGGCAATCGCACGCTGACCGGCGATGAGGTCCGTTGGGGCTTCGAACACCTCAAGCTCGACCCGGCGCGCGTCGAGGCGCTCGGTGCCAAGGACCTGTTCCACTCGATCAACGTCTCTTGGGACAATCACGAAGGTGACGGCTACGTGACCTTCCAGCAGTGGGACGGCAAGAAGTGGAACGTCGTGTCCGACTGGATCGCGCCGGACTGGAATCTGCTGCGCCCGATCATCGAGAAGTCGTCCGAGGCCTATGCCAAGGAAAAGGGCCTCAAGATCCGCACGGCCGAAGACGCCGATGCGGTGGTCAGCAACTGAGTTTGAAGAGCTCACGGCCGGCCCGCGGGCCGGCCGTGCCATCCATCTTCGCAGCGGAGTTATCGATGTCCAGCCCGGAAAATCCGATCCTGTCGGTCAGCCGCGTCGAGGCCGTCTACAATGGCGCCATCGCCGCTTTGCATGGCGTTGACCTCTCGGTCGGCAAGGGCGAGATCGTTGCGCTGCTCGGCTCAAATGGCGCCGGCAAGACGACGTTGTTGCGAGCCGCATCCAATCTTCTGCCGGCAGAGCGCGGCGCCGTTACCGCCGGCCGGATCATTTTCGATGGCGAGGATGTTTCAAGGGCAAGCCCCTCGCACCTTGTCCGCAAGGGCCTGGTCCAGGTTCTCGAGGGCCGGCACTGTTTCCGCTCGCTGACGGTCGAGGAGAACCTTCTGACCGGTGCGCTCGGGCGCTCGTCCTCGCGCCTTGGCGTGAAGGCCGACCTTGAGCGTGTCTACGCGCTGTTTCCGAGGCTTCTCGAGAAACGGCGCACGCGGTCCGGCCTCACCTCCGGCGGCGAGCAGCAGATGACGGCGATCGGTCGCGGGCTGATGTCGCGGCCGAAACTCTTCGTGCTCGACGAGCCCTCGATGGGGCTCGCGCCGCTGATCGTCGACGAGATTTTCAGCGCTTTGAAGCGGCTCAATCGGGACGAGGGTCTTTCGATCCTTGTCGCCGAGCAGAATTCGGCGGTGGCGCTGAAATATGCCGACCGCGCCACCGTGCTCGAAAACGGTAAAAGCGTGCTGGAAGGGTCGGCTGCCGACCTGCGCCAGCGCGACGACATCAAGATCTACTATCTCGGCGGCGCGCCGCTTCCATCGCAACACTTTCCCCAGGAGACTGCAGCATGACCATCCAATCCAAGCAGCCGTCCGACGCGCGCGTCGCCGTGCCTCCGGTCGAGCGCCCGTCGGCCAAGGCGCATATCATCAAGACCGATGCCGAGGCGATCGCCATCGCCGAAAAACTTGCCACTGAATTCACCAGGGAAGCGTCGAAGCGGGATCGCGAGCGCATCTGGCCGAAGGAAGAGCTGGATGCGTTTTCGCAGAGCGGCCTGTGGTCGATCAATGTGCCGAAGGCCCATGGCGGGCCGGAGGTTTCCTATGTGACGCTCTCGAAGGTGATCACCATCATCTCGGCGGCTGATCCCTCGCTTGGCCAGATTCCGCAGAACCATCTCGGCGTGGTCGCCGCCATCCGCACGGTTTCGGACGAGGCGCAGAAAAAGCTGCTCTTCGCCGAGGCACTGTCCGGCACGCGCTTTGGCAACGCGTTTTCCGAGTTCGGCTCCAGGCGTGCCGCCGACTTCGAGACCAAGTTTGTCGATGCCGGTGACCATGTCGTGGTCAACGGCCAGAAATTCTATTCAAGCGGCGCCCTGCTCGCCCATCTGGTGCCGATTGTGGCGCTCGATGACGAGGGGCGCGCCTGGTATGCCATCGCCGATCGCGGCGCGCCCGGACTGACCGTCATCGATGACTGGTCGAGCTTCGGCCAGAAGACGACGCTCTCCGGCACGGTCCTGCTCGACAATGTGAAGGTGGCGAAGACGCATCTCGTCCCCGGCTACAAGGGGTACGACAAACCGACAGCCGACGGACCCATCTTCCAGATCATCCAGGCGGCGGTCGATCTCGGCATCGCCAAGGCGGCGATCGACGAGACGGTCAGCTTCGTGCGCACCAGATCGCGCGCGTGGATCGACAGCGGCGTCGATCATGCCTGGCAGGATCCCTATACGATCCAGGCGATCGGCGACCTCCGCCTGCGCGCCAATGCGGCCGAGGCTATTCTGGAAAAGGCCGGCCTTGCGGTCGACCGCGCCGTGGCCGATCCTAACGAGAAGACGGTCGCGGAAGCGCAGATCGCGGTCGCCGAATCCAAGATCCTCACCACCGAGATTGCCATCAACGCCACCAACAAACTGTTCGAACTCGCCGGCACGCGATCCACGCTGGCCGAGCACAATCTCGACCGCCACTGGCGCAATGCGCGCACCCACACCCTGCACGATCCCGTCCGCTGGAAATACGCGATCCTCGGCAACTATTACCTGAACGAGGTCAACCCGCCCCTCCACGCCTGGAGCTGAGCGGGAACGCCGTAAAGTCACAAAGGACTATTCATGAGCACTGCCACCCCCGACAGGATCAAGGTCCTGTGGTTCTTGCCCACCCATGGCGACAGCCGCTATCTCGGAACCTCCGAGGGCGGCAGGGCGGTCGACCTGCCCTATCTCACCCAGGTCGCCAAGGCGGCCGACGCCATCGGCTATTATGGCGCGCTGCTGCCGACCGGGCGCAGTTGCGAAGACAGCTGGGTGGTGGCGTCGGCGTTGGCGCCGCTAACGCAACGACTTCGCTTTCTCGTTGCGGTCCGTCCAGGGCTGCAGTCGCCGACGCTCGCCGCGCGCATGACCTCGACGCTCGACCGCATTTCGGGCGGGCGCTTGCTGATCAACGTGGTCACGGGCGGCGATCCGGTCGAGAACAAGGGCGATGGCATATTCCTCAGCCATGACGAGCGTTATGAGGTGACGCGGGAATTTCTCGACATCTACAAGGCCGTGCTCAGCGGCGAAACCGTAGCCTTCGAAGGCAAGCATTTCCACATCGAAGATGGCAGGTTGCTGTTCCCGCCGGTGCAGACGCCGCACCCGCCGCTCTATTTCGGCGGCTCGTCGGACGCGGCCAATGCGGTCGCCGCCGAGCAGATCGACAAATACCTCACCTGGGGCGAGCCGCCGGCGGACGTCGCCGCCAAGGTCGAGCATGTGCGCGGCCTTGCCGAAAAGGCCGGCCGCGAAGTGAGCTTTGGCATCCGATTGCATGTCATCGTTCGCGAGACCAATGACGAGGCCTGGGCCGATGCCGATCGGCTGATCAGCCGCCTCGACGACAAGACGATCGCCGAGGCACAGAAGGTTTTCGCCCGCATGGATTCGGTTGGCCAGTCGCGCATGAGCCGGTTGCATGGCGGCAGCCGCGACAAGCTCGAAATCAGCCCGAACCTTTGGGCCGGCGTTGGCCTCGTGCGCGGCGGCGCCGGCACCGCCTTGGTCGGTGACGCGGCGACCGTGGCAGAACGGATCGACGAATACCGAAGGATTGGCATCGATACCTTCATCCTGTCCGGCTATCCGCATCTGGAGGAAGCCTATCGCTTCGGCGAACTGGTGCTGCCGCTGCTACCGCTCGATCACGAAATCTCGACCCGGCCGACGACGGTGAACATGGGACCGTTCGGCGAAACGGTGGCCGGAGATCATCGACCATCGGCGCTGCGCGCGAGCCAGTCTTGAGCGCTTCCCGCAGGGCTGGGAAACTGACGGTCGCCATCATTGGCGGCGGCTTTTCCGGCGCCGCAACCGCGTTTCACCTGGCGCGGCTGCTGCCCGCCGATGCAGCCAATATCGTGGTCGTCGAACCGCGCGAGGCGCTCGGCTATGGTCTGGCCTATTCGACGGCCGATCCCTCGCACCGCATCAACGTGCGGGCGTCCAGGATGACGCTGATCTCAGGTGAGGAGGGCCATTTTTCCGACTGGCTGGAGCAGACCGGCGCTATTCTGGACGATACGCAGGCCATCGCCGCCAGCGGCGCGATTTACCCGCAGCGTCGGGTCTTCGGCCGCTATGTCGAATCCCATCTGCAGCCCTTCCTGCAAAGCAAGGCGATCCGCCATGTCAGGGCCGAAGTTGCTTGGGTCGAGCGCAGTGGCGAGGGCTACCGGCTTGTCCTGTCCGATGGCGCAACGCTTTCCGCCGATGCTGTGGTGATCGCGGCGACGCATCCATTGCCGGCCCTCCCGGCGCCGCTGCGCAGCGTGGCCTCAGTCGCCGGATTGGTGGCCAATCCCTACGATCTCGAACGGCTGCAGGCGATCGCGCGCGACGACCATGTTCTCATCGTCGGCACCGGTCTGACCTCGGCCGACGTCATTGCAACGCTCGACCGCAAGGGCCATCGCGGCCGCATCACGGCACTGTCGCGCCATGGCTATCGCTCGCATGTGCAGGCCGCCATGCAGGGCGACCCGATAGGCGACTTCACCAGCTTGCCTTTACGCAGCGCCACGGTGCTGCTCGGGCACATCCGGGCCACGATCGCGGCAGCGACGCGACAGGGCGAAGACTGGTATCCGGTCCTCGACGCTGTCCGGCGTCAGGGGCAGTTGATCTGGCAGGCCTTGCCGCTCGCAGAGCAGCGCCGCGTGCTGCGCCATCTTCGCGCGCTCTGGGACGTGCATCGCTTCCGCATCGCGCCACAGGTAGCGGCCGTGCTGGATCGCCGCCTTGTCGAGGGGACGCTTGTTTATCGCGCCGCATCGATTGTCGAGGCCGATGAGGCCGACGGGCGTCTCCGCGTCACGCAGCGGTCAAGGCGCCGACACGACCTCATCGTCGAGACGTTCGACAGCGTGATCGTGACCACCGGGCCGGCGCATGCCGACATTCTTCGCACCAACACGGCGATCGCCACCCTTGGACATCTGGGCCTGGTCCGTCTCGACCCAACCGGCCTTGGTCTCGACATCGACAGCCACGGCCGCGCGGTCGGTGCGTCAGGTCACCCGGCCGACAATATTTTCATCAGCGGACCGCTGGCGCGCGGCAGCGTCGGCGAGCTGATGGGCATCCCTGAAGTCACCGCCCATGCCGAGAGCATCGCCACCGGAATTCACCAATGGTTGGGATACAAGACGGCGTTGCGTCGCAGGGCGTCGTGAAACTGCAAACACGATGAGGCTATCCAGATGACACTAACCGAACGCATTCTGCCGGATGAAACCCGGATCTCCCTAAAATTTGCGATGCGACACCTGGCCGGAGCCGTGTCCGTGGTCACCGCAGGCATCGGCGACGAGCGGACGGGCGCAACAATTACCACAGCCCATTCCTTGTCGGTCGAACCGGAGGTGATGGTCGTCAGCATCAACCTGAGCTCGTCGACATGGGCAGCCATCAGCCGGCATCGGCACTTCTGCGTGAATGTGCTGCGCGCCGACCAGATCGCGATTGCCGACCGTTTTGCTGGTCGAGGCGGCCTCAAGGGGCAGGCTCGCTACGAGGGTGCACGCTGGTCCACCCTTGCAAGCGGCGCATTGGCGCTCGAAGGTGCGCTTGCCGCGGTCGATTGCACCGTCGAGGATACCATAGTTCGCCACAGCCATGCGCTAATCCTCGGCAGCGTCCGGCATGTGGTGAGCGGAGAGCCCGGTCCGGCACTGATCTATCATCACGGCGCCTATGGATCGTCGTGAGCGGGTTGGTACGTGTCGTTTTCTGACAGCCATGAAATTCTTGGTCTCATTCAAGGCGGCGAAAGGAACGAAATACGAATTCTCCATAGCCCTTCGCCGAGACGCGCCGCACACACCCAAAATGCGAAAACGCGACCGAGATGGCGCGGGAGCACTATGTGCGATTGTTTGGATGTGAGCCAATACGGGCTTTGCGCGTTGTTGTTGAACTTGCGGAAGCCCTTTTCCAGCAAGAGGCTTGAGAGGAACAATTCTTCCGTGGCGCGTAGCGGCCAGGCACTGCCGTTGGGCAGCCGATTGCGATTGCTACGGCAACGAAGAAGTCATGCCCGCGCGCATGCGGTGCTTGCCGTTGAAGGCCACGACCGATCTGCCACTGGCGCCCGGCGCCGTCGGTCGCTGCGGTCCAGAGTTGCCGACCAGTAAGGACAAGGCAAAATCTGGTGTTCTCGCGAAAAATGGCGACAAGGCGCGGGTCGCAGGACATCACGCCGAAGCCGAAGAAACGCTAGATTCGCGCCGGCAGCCCTAACTAGCGCTGGCGAGACTGGCATGTCCCGCAGCGGCTTCTTGCGCTTCGGCGGCACATAGGCATCGCTCCGATCTTCTGCTCGAGTGGCTTAAACTAGGATTTGCAGTCGCCGTGTTTCTACGTTGTGGTTTCGGCGACATCTGTCGTTCGCAACATCAGTAAGTAAACCAGCTAAACGAAATCAATGAGAAAGATCAGGAAATTGCCCGGTCATTCAATCAGGAATCGTTCGCGTTGTCCTTTGCAGAAGGCCAGCGGATACGCCTATGGCTAGCGAAGGTCGTGCGCCTGTAGGGCGCTGTGGGGCGGCATTGTAGGCATCCAAGCATGAGCGGAACCTAATTTGCAGCCGCAAATTAATGTCCAATGAATGAACTCCCAAACCGGAAAAAACTCGTGCCTGACCCTCAACCTCGGCGGGGCTCCAACAAAGGTGTGTTGCTAGCGGCTGCAGCGCTGCTGTTTGCCTTTCTCGCTCTTATTCTGTTTGGGTTTTTTCAGTAAGTGCGCGCGGCGCCGGCGTCCCAGAGAGGGCAGAGCACCTGCCGACGTGATCTTCGATCCGCTCGCGTCCCAGCGGCGGGCCGATCATACAAGCCGGCTCGGTTCGTCGCTCCTGACGGGTTGATCGGTCCCACAGAGCAGGTTGATCATCGGCAATTTCTTGGCAGCGCCGGTATTCAACTCACGCCCAACGCGATTGAAAACTGAAGCTGGCCGTCCATCGTGACTGACGCAGCACGAGCCGAACAGGCGAGGCAAGCGCAAGCCTTGAGGCCCAACCTCGGACAGACGAATCACGCTCGTGCAGTCTGGAGACGCAACGAGTTATTCATTCGGGCGCCTTCGCATCACCAGCGGAACGAAAGAGTTAATTGACGATTTACTAGGGAAGGATTGCAGGACGGAAAACATTGAGGATTGCTGCCATGACAATGTTGTTCGAACCACTCGACTCTGAAGGTTACAAGCGCAGTGTGGTCTACCATGCCGCACGCTTGTCCATGCTCCACAACCGAATGCTGAAGCGTTTCGACAAGGTCGATAAAGCGGCTGAAAAGGTTGAAGCCGAGGTGGAGCTGTTTGATGAAGCTGTTCGCACTCTCTACGAATGAGCGGCATGTTGACCGCCGACGTTCCTCCTAGCGCGTATACGGGCGCGGGTTTCACCGTTGCCCACCAGGCGATGTCGCGCCGCGGATTTGGGCTTGATAAGCACGATCTAATGTATACGATTCACCCAGCCGGCCTGGCTCCCCCGCCATCGGGCCGGTCAGGCCCGACGGTTCAACGCACCACCCCAAACGACTGTCGGGCCGCCAGGACGCTCACTGCGCAGCCGGGTTCATGCTTTGCCTTTTTTTCTCGAAAAGCGCGAGCTTGGTCATATAACCAATTCTGATTTTTGCATGGCATTGGGTGCAGTTGAAGTTGGATATCACCTTCAACCACGATCCCTTTTTTATGATGACATGAGAACAGTTTGGACATTCCAGTTCCAGGTACTCGTCCCCCATATCGTTTGAAATCGGCACTACGACACTCCCCAACAGTTGCCCGTGAAACTTGCGCTTCGAGATCGGCCGGCACCTCCGTGCTCAAACCCGAACGTGGGTCCTTGGCAGATGTTCCGCAATCCGACCTCTGGCGACCGGGATCGGACCTAAGTCCAAATCGCCGCCAACAGGCCGAGAAGTGGAACCCCGGCGGATGCTTTTTGAACGCTGAATTTCCGTCCTCGACGGTCGTAGTCCGCCGTCCTCCTGGCCAAAGCTCCAATGTTGCCTTGTGTGAAACTGACCTCGCCCGGCCTATCAGGTCGCCAGGGCGCAACTCCGGTAATAATTCGGTCGGAGCGAATGTCAGCGCGAAGCTGTGCGCAGGGACGCCAACTCGCTGACAGCAGCAAGGATGACAGCATCGGTTGCCGGCTTCGGCAGGAATCTGCAGTCGCGGAAAGCCGCGGGAACGTCGGCGGGGCCAAATCCCGACAAGAAAGCAAAGGGGATGCCTCGCGCCTGCAATATCCTCGCCACCGGCAGACCCGTTTCACCGTTCAGCTGGATGTCTAGCAACGCCACGTCAATCTTGTCCGATTCGACAAGACGCAGAGCGGCAGATACCGACGGCACAGGTCCGACCACCTGATAACCGGCGCGACGCAGCCGCGCGGCAGTGTCCTGCGCGACTAGCCATTGATCCTCAACAATCAGAACACTCACGCTTTCGCTCACGGCCCCTCTCTGCGATTGACCGGAAATGAGATGTCGATCCGAGACCTTCGGACAGTTGTTTCGACATGTCCGCAAACCTATAGGTAACCTCTCCATGCAGCAAGGTGAGGCTGATGCTGGAGCGCAGGCGCTTCCACCGACCACTTGCTGAATTACCGGAGCCGAAGATTAGCGCGTCAATGGAGCTGCGGTCCGCCTCCGCTCCATCGAGAGTTGGATAGGCGCTTACCCCTCTCCACGATCCGCAAAATCTAAAAGCCTCCGTACCACGCCATTGGCTCTTCAAGCATGAGTAGCACCTCTCTCTCTCTCTCTCTCTCTCTCTCTCTCTCCATCTTGGGCGACCTGAGATTGCGGTCGGTCAATGAGCGTCAGAAGTGCGATGCACCGAGTTTGTACCTGCAGTTTTTCGAAGGAAAGGCTTGAGAATTCATGATTTCGGAGCAGGTTTGGCTGGCGCATGAGCGCCGCAGATCTATACTGGGGAGATCAAGCGATGGGGTCGGCCATGAGCAAAGAGTTCAGTGTAGCTGATGCCTATGGCGCCGGCCGCGCCATCTTCATGGGACTTGAACTGCTGGTTTCGCCCGGTGCGCTCGTCCCCAGACCTGAGACCGAGTTGCTCGGCAAGACCGCGCTTGGTGTGTTGCATCAGATGAACCTGCCGGCTCCGCGCATAGTTGATATGTGCTGCGGCACTGGGAATCTGGCGTGCGCGATCGCCTACCATGTGCCCAGCGCCCTTGTCTGGGCAAGCGATCTCACCGATGAATGCGTCGAAACGGCACGCCGCAACACCTCACATCACGGCATGGCTGAGCGTCTTTCGGTGCTTCAGGGCGACTTGTTCGACTCTCTCATCGGCCTTGGGTTAGACGGAACTATCGACGTAATCGTCTGCAATCCGCCTTACATTTCTGAAAAGCGGCTCGAGGGCGACCGCGCCCATCTGATCGAGCTTGAGCCGCGCGAGGCGTTCGCAGCCGGCCCTTACGGCCTGAGCATTCATATGCGCGTACTGAAAGACGCACCGCGATACCTGCGGCGTGGCGGCATCCTGCTCTTCGAGGTCGGGCTTGGCCAAGACCGACAGGTAGCGGGTCTGCTGGAACGCAGCAAGGCATTCGAGAACATCCGTTCGGTCTCGAACGAAGCAGGCGAGGGCCGGGTGGTTCTGGGGCAAGTCAAGACGCAGGCATGAATCCTGCGACAGTCAGACCAAATACGGGGCTGCTCTGGGCGTTACGCTCACCCATCAGTTCATTTTGCGGATGATGTATTGCTCGATCCCCTGGATGGAATCGAGGTTTTCAGGCAGAAGTTCGCTGTCCTCGACGGTAATGCCAAAGGTCTCCTCGATGAACCCGATAATCTCAAGCACACCCGTCGAGTCGACAATGCCTTGATCGAGCAAGGATGCGTCATCCAGCAATGCCTTGACGTCGCTGACGTAGAAATTTGAAACCAAGAAACTACGAATCTGCTCGCTGTAGATTCCGGTGCGTTCCTTGATGGTCAACATGAATTCGTCCTCCCTAACGACACCATTAACGCGACTTGGTTCTGGCCCCGCATCATGACAGCGCCGTTTTCTTGAGTTTTCCCGTGTCCGTCATCGGCAGGTTCGCCACAACGACGATGGATTTCGGGACCATGAAGTTTTCCAGACGCTTCTGGCACTCCTTCTGCAGTTCCCTTTCGCCAATGGCTCTTCCATGCTCCATCACCACAAAGGCTTTCACCGCTTGCCCGAGGAGCTCGTCGGGAACACCGATGACGGCCGCTTCCCGGACTCCTGGAATGTCCATGAGTACGTTTTCCACTTCCCTTGGCGCCACCTTCTCGCCTCGCGACTTTATGATCTCATCCCCACGGCCAACGAAGTAGAGGTAACCCTCCGTATCCATCCGGCAGTAGTCGCCGGTGTATAGGACTTGCTCGCCTGGCAGCGGGCCGGGTTTGAGTTTCCTGGCCGTTGCCTCGGGCTTGCCCCAATACCCCTTCATCACCGTTGCGCCGCGAATGACGAGTTGGCCGACAACGCCGGGGCCTATCCGCCTGTCATGCTCGTCAACGATCCACATCTCCGTATTCGGGATTGCGATCCCTACGCTCAATGGCTTTCGCTCGAGGTCCTCTGGCGGCAAATAGGTGCAACGTTTGCATTCGGTGAGACCGTACATCGAATAGATGCGTGCACCCGAAAACAGCTCGCGAAGCATGAAAATATGCTTGAGGGGTAGGGCTGCCGCAGTGTTTGTGACGTAGCGGATGCTCGAGAAATCCTGGTCTTTGAGGGACCTGAGTTCGGAGAGTGCGGCAAAGATTGTGGGCACGCCAGGAAAGCCCGTAACCCCCTCCTGCCTGATCAACCCGAGGATCCGTGCCGGGAAAGCGAACGAGCGTTCGAGCACCAGCCGGGCGCCGGTACGAAAAGCCATGATCATCTGGTACAGTCCATAATCGAAGGCGAGGGGTAGGACATTGAGGATCACCTCGTCCTCGGCAATTGCCAGGTAGGAAGCGACAGACGCGCACGCGGCCATCATGTTTCTGTGCGTCAGCATCACGCCCTTGGGTTCGCCCGTCGACCCAGACGTGTAGATGATGGCTGCCAGATCAACATCGATGCACTGCCGTGCCGGCGGCGTATCCGCGCCATTGGCGAGGGCGGCGTCCCAGCGCACGGCAAACGGCAGCTGGGCGAGTTCGACGTCGTCGATCGGTCCCGATACGATCACTCGCAGAAGTGACGGGCAGCCGCGCGCCGGCTCGCGGAAGATCGCGTGCAGATGGCCGTCCGTGATGAGCGCCGTCGGCCGGCAGTCGTTGAGCAGATAATCGAGCTTGTCGCTCTTGGTGAGCGGGTTGACGATGCACACCACCGCATTCGCCTTTAGCACCGCCCAGAAGCTAACCACCGTCTCGACGGTGTTGTCGGCGAAGATCATCACGCGATCACCGCGAACGACGCCGGATGCGGCAAGGTCCCGGGCGATCGCGTTGGCTCGCGTTTCGAGTTCGAGGTAGGTGACACGCTGCCTGTTGCACACCAGCGCCACCTTACTTCCGTGTCGGACGGCTGAATGGGCGAGGTAGTCATGCAGCAATGGTACGGCATCATGCAACATGCAGGCGCTCTTCCCGATGTTCGCAGTCGACGTCGACGCTGAGTGTGCATTCGAGCGTTGCACTGGGACAACCCGCGACGAACTGCTGATGAAGAAGTTGGGTCGACAACACGCCGACCAGCGCCATGTTGTCGGCATTGGACAGGTCGCCATCGCCAGTTCTGGCCTGGCATTTGGCAAGCAGGTGCGTGACCGCCTTTGGATCGAAGACATTCGCCTCGCGCAGGGCCGCCTGCGAAACCGCCTCGCGTGCGTAATCCGGAGCGTCTGCGCCGACGAAGCAAAGCGCGTTGGGCGCACGGAAGGGCTGCTTCTTGCGGGCTATGATCTCGGAGGGCAGGATGGGTGCCGCCATGCGCTTCAGCACGTGCTTCTCGTCGAGGCCGCGGAGTTTGAAGGAGGGTGGCAGCGAATTCGCGAGCCTCACAAGTTCATCGTCCAGGAACGGGAAGCGCCCCTCGACGGAGTGAGCCATCAGCATCCTGTCGCCTTGCGAGGAGAGCAGATAGCCCGACATCAGTGTTTGCACCTCGAGATACTGGTCCTGCGCAAGAGGGCTCCAACGGGCAAACTGCGCGGGCAGACGGGCGAGCAACTCGGACACGGCGTCGCGGCCCTGCGTTCGAGCCCGCATATCGGCCGTAAACAAGCGCTTGATGGCACTGGTGGTTCGCCAGCGTGTTTCATGAGCAAAGCCCGGCGCGTCGTAAGCGTGAATATTTCGCCCGAAGAACTGACGCGCCATCGCCTGCTGTTGCACCGGCGAGCGGGTGAGATAGGGGTAAAGGCGTTCCAGGAGCCGAGAGCGTCGTGCCGAAGTCGGGTGGCGCCCCCAGAAGCGGCGGACCTTGCCTTCGCGGAACAGGTCGTAGCCGGCGAACATTTCGTCAGCGCCTTCGCCGGTCAGCACGACCTTGATGCCACGCTCGCGCACCAGGTGCGAGAGCAGGAAGAGTGGCGCCGGGGCAGTCCTCAGGATCGGGCGTTCGGTGTGTTGGATTACCTCCGGAAAGATTCCGGCTATATCTCTGCGCGAAACGACCACTTCATGGTGCTCACTGCCGATCGTCTTGGCAACCATTCGCTGGAAGCGGGTCTCGTCATATTCGGCGTCGGCAAAACGTAAGGAGAAGGTTTGGAAGCGCTCGCCCGCGAAGCGCCTTGCGAGCGCAGCCACAAGCGAACTGTCCAGCCCTCCGGAGAGGTAGCACCCGACAGGCACGTCGGCGCGCACCATTCTGAGCGCCGTCGCGGCCTCAAGAGCGCTAGACACGCGGTCCACCGCGTCGTTGGAGGACCCGGGGAACTCGCCCTGCTGCGATCCGAAATTGTCGGGATAGGAAGGCTGCCAAAAAATCCGCTCACGAACGGTGCCATCCTGATAGATGCGGACACGACCCGGCTCGAGTTCGTTGATTCCGTGGAAAACTCCTTGCGGCGGAACGACCGTCCAGAGCGTGAACGTCTGATCGATGCCGGCGGGATCAAAGGCGCGAGGTATGGTTCGATCGGCTGCGAAAATGGCTTTCACTTCGCTGGCGAAATAAAGCCGGTGCGCATGCTCGCTGAAATACAGCGGGCAAATGCCGAAGCGGTCGCGCGACAATACGAGACGATTGGCCACTGAATCCCAGATCGCAATTGCCCATTGGCCGTTCATCCGCTCGAAGGCCGTTTCTCCCCACTCACGATAGGCGTGCAGCGCGACCTCCGTGTCGCTGCGGGTTCGGAAGCGGTGGCCGAGCGCCGTGAGTTTTTCACGCAATTCGACGTAGTTGAAGATCTCGCCGTTGAACACGATCCACGTCGTATCGCCTGTATCGGCCATCGGCTGCTGGCCACTGGAGAGATCGACGATGGACAGGCGCACATGCGCCAGCCCCGCGCGTCTGTCCCGGTAGAGACCGCGCCCGTCGGGACCGCGATGCGCCAGCGCGCCCATCATCTGCATCAGCGCCTGCCGCGAAGGAGAAGCCGCTGTGGCATTCAGCGCCACGATTCCAGCGATGCCGCACATGCTCGGTCAATCTCCGCCTTCGGCGGACAGCAAAGGCCGCGCGTGGAGATAGTGGGCCGCCCTTCGTTTCGCTTCGATGTCCTTGAACACTTTCTGAAGCTGGGGCTCGGTGAGGCCAGCAACCGCCGCGAGCTCATTGCTGGCGACCCCGTGGTTCAGGCCGTAGAGGCATAGATCCATCAGGTGATAGGGCAGCGCGAAATAGAATTCTTCCTGGCTTTGGGCCATGGAAAAAGTGTCGGTGGTCGGTGGCCGCCGCCGGATTTCATCATCCACCTCGAGATATTCCGCGAGTTGATAAACCTGGGTTTTGTAAAGGTGAACGATCGGCATCACGTCGGCGGCTCCGTCGCCCTGCTTGACAAAAAAGCCCTGGTCGTACTCGAGGCGATTTGGAGTGCCGACAACCGCGTATTTGAGGCGATCGGCGTGATAGTATTCCGTCATTTTGCGCAGGCGCTGCTTGTAGTTTGTCGCAGCAACGATCTGCAGATAGGCAGCTGGCGGCAGACGCACGGTATCTACTTTACCCTGCGGATCCTGGACCGTGAGGCGGGTTATATTGAGCCCGCTGCTCTCCAGAACCGACGCGATCACCAGCTTGCATTTCCACCCTTCCCCATAGTCGGGAACGACGGTCTGGATCGCATCGATCTGCCGGCGGTAGGCGCCGATGGCCTCCAGTGCCGGTGCTATGTCCTCAAGGACGCTTTCAATGCCAAGCTGTGCCGCGACGCGGCGGCCAAGTCTCAGGGAGTCGCCGGAAGAATCCCGCTCCGGCATGAACAGTCCCAGGACCTTGTCTTTCCCGAACGCGCGCATGCACAAGGTCGCGACGACGGAGCTGTCGATACCGCCGGAAAGACCGACAACCACGCCGCGACGATGCAGGGTGCCGAGAACCTGAGTGCGCAAGGTGTCAACGATGCGATCGACCTCCGCGCGGGCATCGAGCGTCAGCATGTCCTTGCTGAATTCCGGAATTATGTCGATGACAAGTCCTCCCTTTTGCGAGATTCGGCGGGGGAATAGGTCTGCACGATGGCCATCTCGATAAGCGGACGGTTGGTGGCAAGGTTTGGTTCGACGACAAGGTCGATGTGGCTGCCCTTGATCGAAATGACGTCCAGGTGTGCCAAGACGCTGTCCCAGCCCAAGGCCCGCGGCATTCCCACCCTGCGACATCGGAACAAGGTACCGGAGAGGGGCAGAGCCGGTTTCGGTGCCTCAAGCCACTGGAAGAATGACTTCGCCCTTAAAACCTCCTGCAGTTCCAGTTTGGTCCTGAAGATCGTCGGGTTGAACTCTCCATTGGCAAATCTGTCCAGTATCCTGGCCAGACGCGCTTCGCCGCCCACCGCGACGGTGATCTTCGCAAGGGCTCTGCAAGCCATCCGGTGCGCGGATATGCGATTGGTGCGAATACGATAGAACGTACGGGTAACTGTCTCCCAATGGTTGCTCGGCTCGTCCAGAAGGCTCGTGTCGAGGATGCCCAGGAACCGCACCGTTCGCCCGGCCTTCATGAGCCGTGCGGCAACCTCGAATGCAACCGCGCCACCCAGAGAATGGCCGAGAAGTCGCACGGGGCCCGCAGGTTGGATGCGGCTTATCTGCTCGAGTGCGGCGCCAGCCATGGCGCTGAGGGTGTTGTGTCCGTCCAGTATCGCCGCAAGGCTCGGATATCGGATCGGGTTTACACGGGCGACTTTTCCCATGGCGGCTGCGAACGCAGCCAGGCTCGGACCATAGCCAACGGACCCTGGAAACAGGAAAAGAACCGGGGGGTGGTGCTTCTTTTCGCGCCCTTCGCCCGACCGTGCAGAGACGACCGCCTCAACCATCTCGTCCAAGCTCATGCCGACGGTGAATGCCTCGAGGCCTAGCTCTTGCCCGATGGCGTTTTCGATCGCCATCACGCAGTGCAGCAGTTGCAGCGAATCTCCTCCAGCATCATCCCAGTTTCCCGCGGCAGTGCCTGTGTTGAGAACCTGCGTCCACGCGTGCTGCACTATTTGACGCGTGTCCTTTGCTCCTCCGGCTGGCGGAGCATCGAGAGTGGACGACCGGGCGGCTTGCGCCCTCCTTCCGTGCGAACGATCTATCTCGGCCAGTGTTGCCAAATCGACCTTACCTCCCGACAGGCGTGGGATTGCGTCAACGGTGTGCAATCGCAAGGGACGCAATGGTGCCGGCAAGGTCATCCTGAGGAGCTGGCGAAGGTCGTCCGCAAAAGCGCCGCCTGCGAAGCGCTGGGGAACCACGAAGGCGATGAGTTCCTGCGCGGCCGTTACCATCACTACGGCATCCGCCACCGAAGGCGCGCAACGCAAGACCCGTTCGAGTTCGGCGGGCTCGATGCGTCGACCATTGATCTTGATCTGGCGCCCTTTGCGGCCGACGATCCTCAAGATGCCATCATCGTCGAGCCGAACGAGGTCCCCGGTCGAAAAAAGCCGAGCCTCGGGATCGTCGGGGTCCGGCTGCGCGGGAACGACCACACCGTTCTCCCAATGACCAAGCAGGACATAGCGGCTTTTGATCAGAAGCTCTCCACTTTCGCCTGGCCCTACATTGCGCTCCGCTTCGTCGACGATAGCGAATGCCATACCAGGGAGCAGCCTGCCGACGGGAACCGACGCGTCTTGCTCGGGCCAGTCAGGCGGCAAGAACCATTGCGAACCGATGGTTTCAGTCGATGAGTAGCCGATCTGGATCAGGCACTGGTCCGAAACGGCTTTGCGCAGCAAAGCGATGTCCGTCCATGACACTTTCTCCCCACCGATCCGGGCCACTCTGAGCGGCCAGGAAGCGTCGGCGGGCGCCTCAGCCAGGAGGGCTCGAAGCAGTGCCGGCACAAGATAGGCGATCGTCACACCTTCGGACTGCAATCGAGCGCGCGTAGCGCGCAGGCCGACAGCCTCCACCTCGAGAAGATGCAAAGTGGCGCCCGTCAGCAGCGCCGCAAAGATCTCCCGGCAACCGGCGATCGTGGCTGGCCCGGTCAGCGGCAGGAAAACGTCATCCGCGCTGATATGGCACGCATCGACATATTGCCGGACCCGCCATAGCAGGCTTCGTTGGCTGTTGACAATTCCCTTGGGGCGCCCGGTGCTACCTGAAGTGTAAAGCACCAATGCAGGCGCATCGACCGAAACGATAGGGTGCTTATGCTGCTGTTCCGGGTGTTGATCGTTGGGCGCCACGGCGGCGGCAATATCGATCCAGACGATCTCCTGGGCCAATTCGACCGAGCGAACATTTTCGGCGCCTATAATCGCGCCGAGCCGCGCGGCACTGACTATATCGAAAATGCGAGAGGCGGGATCTCTTATGTTGAGCGGAACCGAAGGCCGTCCCGCCGTCATGGTCGCCAACATCGCCACAGGATACCAAGCGGAGTTTGCTTGCAGGATGCCGATGGCCTGCCCTTCGGGGACGACGGCACCGATATGAGTTGCCAGCGTCTCGACCGCCCGGAAAAGCTCAGAAAAAGTCAGGCGGTTGGCGCCGTCGCTGATTGCGAGCTTGTCAGGATACCGCCTGGCGACATCTCCAAGGTGATCGAAGATTGGAATGTCCGCAAATTTGGCACCCATCTGTCGGTAACGGCGCCAGACTGGCCCCCCTTGGTCAAGATCATATTCGGGAACGACTGACCACCTTCGGGTGGGTCGCAGATCCACCTGTAGGTTTTGATTTGCCACTTCCGAATGCAAACACACTGAGGACATTCAGGGCCCCGCCAAGCTGACGGTCGAACATCGCTCGCCGCGGAGATCTTTTCATCAATCATTCGGATGATGCCTCGATCTTGCCTAGCCAGCGCTTCCCGAGCGTCCTTCAGATGTTTTGCCATTTGTGTCCAGCACCGGTCGTTTTTCCTTGCAAGCTCCGTGGAGCGCAAGACGGCTTGCCCAGGCGAACGGATGCGATCGGCATCTCCGCTAGAATCCGGGCTCGGTGCCCAGATTCACTGACTGGAACAATCATTCAAATGAACGTTGGTGTGATCTGAAATCCGGCTAAGCTTGATCGGTAGGGGAATGACTGCTCGTTCGGAGACGAGAGCATATGATCATCGAGTTGTTTGGGCCGCCTGGCGCGGGTAAAACCACGCTGCTTCGCGGCCTCTGCCAAGGGCTGGCGAGACACGGCATCAATGTGAAGACAGTAAATGGGTATCGCCTGATTGAACCTGGATCGGTTCAGGATGACGCTCCGGAAATCCGCCACGGCATAGGGCGAATTGGCAAGAAGATTGCCACATCCGGTCCTATCTTGCTGTCGACCTTGCCGAAGGACAGTGTCGCGGCCCGGCTTCTGGCATCAATCCCTCTTCGAAGCCGCGTGTGGTCATGGCGAATGAAGGTCGACATCGCCCAACTGTGCCAGTCCTGGCGCCAAGCGCGGGAGTCGCCCGGTTGCTTCATCTTCGAAGAGGGCATGATTCAGGCTTTGTGTGCGCTGGGTGTGCTGGCTAGAACTCCAAGCCTGGAGGCGGTCCGCAAGTGCCTGGCGTTCCTGCCGCGGCCGGATCTCGTTGTGCAACTCGACGCGCCGCAGGAAACGCTACGCCGCCGTCTTGTGGATAGGCATGCGCAGCAACCGCTCCTCGAGGTTATGCTGTTCGAACTTGGCGTGGACAAAGGATTAAGGCAGGCCGAAATCTCAAGAGAGGTCGGCGAGTGCCTGCGCCAGGACCGATGGCCGTTGATACAGGTCAATGGTGCTGAACCTCACGACGTGGACGGGGTCGTCGCGCGCGTTCTGGGCGAGCATGTTGGTCATGCTGTCTAGGCTGGCCCATAACCTATGATCCATGACACATTTTATGCATTTCGCGCCAAGCCGGGCAGCATCTGCCGCCAAGCGCGCAATCATGTCGAATCGTGCTGATCGAGCACTTCGAGCATGGTCGTCAACATGCTTCCGACTTCCTCAGAGATTTCCTCGGGGCGGATTCCCGCTCTGATGGCATCCGCCGTTGCTTGGTCCGCAAGTTTCGCCGCAAGAGCCGGATCGGCCTTGGTGTAGAGCGGGATCTTATCCTCTATCCATTTCTGCAGGAATTCGATGCCGCGCGCGCTCATACCAACTACAAGCTCGGCGGGGCTTGTTGGTTCCGTCAGCCATATTCAAGAACGTCAGACCATCTTACTCAGGCTGACGTTCCCGCGGTCACGTCACGATGAACGAGGACGCCGTCAGAGCCAAGTGTGGCGATAGAGTGGCAAATTGGATCTGATGTGCGCCGCCCGAGCCGTCGCTGTCAAAGGAAAGCGCGCCGGTCGTGCTGTTATAGACGATGTGATCGCCGCTGTCGTGCGCGGCCCTGCCGGCGTAGAACGCCGAAGAGGGGAGGGCGCCGGTATGCAGGCCGGCAAACACAGTGTGGTCGAGTTGGATCTTGTCGTGGCCCACTTTGAAATCGGTGACCTTGTCGATATTGCCGCCCTTGAGAGCCGAATCGAAGACAAAGACGTCGTTGCCGCCATGTCCCGTCAGAACGTCTCTCCCGCCACCGCCGTTGATAGTGTTGCTCCCGGAATTGCCATCAATGGTTTGGGCGAATTCGTTTCCCGTGAGCTTGATGGCGGCAGTTCCCAATTTGCTGGTGGTCGCAAGATGCTCGACCTGCGAACCGGCCGACAGCGCGTAGCTGACCGATGCCAGCACGCTATCGTTGCCGCTGTGCCGCAGTTCCACCACCTTGTCGCCGGCGTTGTTGACATAGTAGGTGTCGTTGTAGCCGCGGCCCATCATCGTGTCCGCGCCAGCGGTGCCGCGAAGCACATCCGCGCTACCCGTGCCGTAGAAAATGTGATCGCCGGTGCTGGTCGGAGGGACACTTGTGGGCGGAGGCACTGTGCTGGTAGGCGGCGGCGTCGGTTCGCTGGCCGAAGGACCGCTTGCGGTGCTCTGGTTGTGTTGAAGGAACAGAGCCTGCAGCGTCGGCGAGCTCTCAAGCGCCGTGTCGCCCTGTTGAGAACCCCAAGCATAGGCATAGTCGAAGGCGGGCGAAGGCGCTACCTTGGCCCAGTGGTCCAACATAGTCTTTTCCTGAGCAACGCTGGGCAGGACATAGCGACCGCCCGTGTCGGTCGTCCAGTCGCCGCCGCCGAAGGTCTGATACACGGGAACGACCTGACTGAGCGGGATGCCCGAGGCGACGGCCGCCGCCACAGTCCTGTCGATCATGTTGTAGTCAATCGTGCTTGTTCCGGTCCGTACCGGGTAGGGATCCAAGCCGTAATAGTCGATATGCGTGTTGGCAGGATTGAATGTGTTTGAAAAGTCGGGGTTAGCGGAAGACCCCATGTTCATCATGGTTATGAAGGTCTTGGCGCCGGGCAGGTGGCTGTGGATCCAGTCCGACTCCGCCTTCAGATCAGCGGCGGTGGCATAAGTTCCCCATTTGCCGGTCGGGTCCGGCTCATCGACGAGGAAGAAGCCAAACACTTTCGGATTGCCGATGAAGGGCGTGACCTTCTGGATAAAGGAGGAGGTTGCACCATCGGCTTCATTGAGCCACACTAGGCCTTTCTGGCCGGCCGGCAAGGCGTTGAGCTGGTCCAAGGAAGATACATCAACAAGATTGAATCCGGCTTTCGCGACCTCGGAGGCCGACCCGCCCGAGGCGTAATGGAGTGTTGTCATTGACATACCCTTCGTCCGATTCGGTAGGCGCCCCACACCTGCCTAGGGAAAGGATCCATTAGCGACAAATCAAATACCGGCGCCCCTTGATAGAATCTTTGATCAGCGTCCGAAAAACACAACAGCCTCGATGCTACGCTTGCCTCAGAGGTATGTAGATGATCCAAGTATGGGTGCTCAAGCCTGCAACGAAAGCATTGCAGCGAAGTCTGCCGGAGCGCCTTGTGCGTTTGCAGTGGCGGCAATCGGCCAATGAACGTTCGGTTGAGCCACCGCCAAATGCGCGCTTCCGCAGGATTTCTTCGAGCTCAGACCGCAAAGGAATAGCGTCCTGGCGAAGCCCTCCCATTGCAGCCGCTCAATGCTCCTCGTGAAAAGCCTCGGCGCCAAAATGAGCAAGGCAGTACTCCAAAAGGTCATGCGAGACGCGCGCCGCTGGCAATTGCGGAGAGGCACTGAACTGGATCCCACCGGGTTCAACGGAAAGGCGGGCGTGCCGGTCCGAATGACGGCGAGCATGGCAACGCGGTCGCCCATCCGTGGGAAGAGGCGGCTGGTGGTCCGACCATATCCAGAGACCGGGTGAAAGCCTGTTCCAGACGAAGCGGTCGGGAGAACTGGCGGTGCGAGTCATCACACCATCTGGGGTGCGATGTTGATCCGGCGTGAGAAGGCGGGCGGAAGTTGCTTTGAACGCGGCGCGCGGACCTTTCGAACACAGCCCTTTTTTATATCCGGCCCGCCGTGTCGTACGCGAAGGTGCCGTCCTTGCACCGTCAGACCGGATGAATCCAACTCACTGACCGAGGTGACAGCGATTGTGGCTGCATTGCCGCATCGTTGATCAGCTTGCTTCATGCAAACAGACGAGGACAGCACGAAAGCCTGCTCCTAGCGTGGGACTGGCTGTTGTGTGTTCAGGGGCGATGAAACCGGCCATGGAAACCGCGGATAGGGTCAGCTGTTTTATGCGATTGGTATCGCATCCAGGAGCGACAGGATGAGTCCGCATCTGGTTTGCGTTGGAGGCGAGGATCATAGACTAAGAATCCCGTTTCTTTTGGCGCTTCGCGAAAGGGGTTTTCAAGTCACTGCCGTTTCGAGTGATCTCGGAGCCGCCTTCTCACCCCATGGCATTGCCCATCGCCGATTTGGGTTCGACCGCTTTGGCAGCGGCGGTGCAGAATGGGGTGCTGTCAGCGCGATCCGTGAACTGATGTCCGAACTGCGTCCGGACATCATTCAAAGTTTCGACACCAAGCCCAATATCCTAACTCCACTGGCGGTGCGCGGGCACGTTCCCGTCGTTCGCACCATCAACGGGCTTGGTTGGACATTCTCGTCGCGGGAGCCGCGTGCCCTGGCATTGCGTCCTTTCTTTTGCGGCCTTCAGGGGGTGGCGTCTCGTTGGACAGCCATGACCGTCTTCCAGAATAGTGATGATCAGGCCTTCTTCGAGCGCTACCGGCTGGTGACTCGCGGCAAAGGGCGACTGATCCGGAGTTCTGGCATCGACCCCGATGCATTCTCGATGGCAAGGTATCGTGGTCCTTCGGCTGCCACGATGCGCGAGGAACTTGGCCTTCAATCGGCCCAGGTCATAATATTTGTCGGCCGGCTCACGCGGCAGAAGGGGATTCCAACCCTCATCGAGGCGGTTCCTCGCGTTATCCGCGAGAGGCCCAACGCGCGTTTCGTACTTGTCGGCCCGCAAGACTCCGAAGGTCCGTTTGCCGTCAGCAGAGCCGATATCGAGCGCCATGTTCCCCACGTTGTCGCATTGGGGCCAAGGCGCGACATTCCAGCCCTCCTTGGGATGGCGGATCTGTTTGCGTTTCCGACGCAATATCGCGAGGGAATTCCGCGTGTCCTGCTGGAGGCGGGATTGTCCGGATTACCGATCGTCGCCTCCAACATGCCGGGCTGCAACGATGTGGTTGAGGATGGCTGGAACGGCTATCTCGTGGCGCCGCGCGATGCGGATGGCTTGGCCTCCCGGATAGTCGATATTCTTTCCGACCCCGCCCGTGGCAAGACCATGGGGAGCCGTTCCGTCGGATTCGTGCGGGAGCGGTTCTCGTTGTCGTGGGTCATCGACCAGTATTGCGACCTGTACAAGACAATCCTGGGTGGCAGATATCGCAGCAGGCTTGTTCAAGCTGCGCAGGCGAATCCGAGGGAAGAGGCGGTGCCGAGCCCCCATCGACTGGGCGAGGCGCGGCAATGATGCGTGATGCGCTTCTGGCCTTCGGCGTCGCGATGTCCTACGCGGCGCAACTCAGCATCCCAGGGCTGCCCTTCGGCTACAGCGAACTATGCCTCACGCTCTGGATAATGCTGTCGATGACGCGAATCCTTGCTGGCGGCCAACTGGAGGTTACGCCGGCCCTGGCCAAGCTTGGGCTTTTCTGGCTGATCCTGGCGCTTGCCATGGGCGTGGGTTACATCATCGGTTTTCTGACAACCACGTTGTTCCTGGATCCGTTGTTGCACGACACGCTGGCCTATGTGCTGTTGGCGTGCGTCACCTGTCTGGCCGCTGCGGAGCCCAACGCGTCTTTCCGTTTGCGTCGTATCGCCTGGTGGATGGTTGCTATCGCGAATGCGGGCTTCATCATCCAGGTAGGGCTTGGCTTCGGCTGGCTCCATCAGGCTGGGGTCGAGCCCTGGTACTGGGACCGCTTCTGCGGATGGTCCGACAATCCGAACCAGCTTGCGCTCTACTGCGCCCTACTCGGTCCACTGGCCTTGCATCTTGCCACAACCACCAGCAATAAATGGGGAAGATGCCTTGCCCTATGCAGCCTCATATTCACCGTTTACGTCGGAAGGCTGACAAAAAGCGATACCTACCTTTATACCACGGTCCTGGCTTGTCTGATCCTTCTCGGGCTGCGGGTCCGGGCCTGGCTGACGAGCGACGGCAATAAGGCGAGCCTTTCAAGGCAGCTTGCCGTCCTGATGGCCGTTGGCTTCCTGCCGCTGGCCCTGTCTATAGCGCCCTATGCCCTCAGCGAGGCCTCCAGCGCCGAAGACTTCGCCAAGAGCCTGACCAAAGACAAGGGCGGGGAAGCGACTGCCCAAACCGCGGCGCTTCGCCTCTACCTCTGGAATGCAGCCTTGGAGAAGGGGGCACGATCGGGATCGCTTGGACTGGGTCCGGGCCCGCACCTAGATAGTCCGCCCGTGGTCAATCAACAGTTTTTGCCGCGGCCCTTCGAGGCGCACAGCACCATCCTGGATCTCTACACTCAGGGCGGCCTGATTTCGGTTCTAGCCCTGATGTGGATCTTCGGCTCGGCTGCGTTGTCCGCCTGGCGGGCGAAGCTGGACGCTCTGGTGGCGCTCGTGGCATCGATCGCCGTTTTCAGTGCTCCGCATTTGGTCATCCGCCATCCGATCGTGTGGTTCTGTCTGACCCTCTGCCTTGCCGCTGGGACGCCGGAAGCGATCCCCGCGATTGTTCGCCAGAGGAGATGCTAGAATGTGTGGGATCGCCGGAATTTTGTTGGCGCCCGATGCAGCCAACGCAAGTGCGCTCAGGGCCATCGGACCGATGGCGACGGCGCTTCGTCATCGCGGACCTGACGGTGAGGCCTTCTGGGTGAGCCGTGAAGGGGGGGTAGCCTTCGGCCACCGGCGACTGGCCATCGTCGACCTGTCCGAAGCGGGTCGCCAGCCAATGCTCTCCGCGAGCGGTCGGTATGTCATCACCTTCAATGGCGAGATATACAATTTTCGCGATCTGCGCCGTGAACTGGAAGGGGCGGGCCATCATTTCCGCGGCGCCAGTGACACGGAGGTCATGCTGTGCGCGATCGAAAGCTGGGGCCTTGATGCAGCACTCGCGCGCTTCGCTGGCATGTTTGCTTTTGGGCTGTGGGACCTGAAGAACCGAACGCTTCAGCTTGCCCGCGACCGAATGGGCAAGAAGCCACTCTATGTCGCCTTGACACGTGACGCGCTTGTCTTCGCCTCGGAGCTGAAGGCGATCACTTGCTTCCCAGGCTTCACCCCGGAACTCGATGTCGATGCGGCGACGACGATGGTTTCCAACGGCTGGGTGCCGGATGACCGTTGCATTTGGCAGGGCGTGTTCAAGTTGCCGCCTGGTTCAGTCCTGTCGGTCACTGCGGCGCAATTCGCCAACGCCCGAGGCACCGGTTCGCTTGCGCATCGCATTCACCCTTGGTGGTCGCTGGCCGATGTCGCCGGCAAGGGACAGCGCGATCCGATAGCCGCCAGCGACGAGGACCTCGCGACCGAGCTCGACAGCCTGCTCCGACTGGCCGTCAAGGAACGAATGGTTGCAGATGTGCCGCTGGGCGCCTTTCTGTCGGGCGGGATCGACAGCTCGACTGTCGTCGCCCTGATGCAGGCACAGTCCCGAAACCCCGTTCGGACGTTCACCATAGCGTTCGGGGAAGGTGGGTTTGATGAAGCTCCCCATGCGGCCGCGGTTGCTCGGCATCTGGGCACCGATCATACGGAACTTCATCTCTCGCCGGCCGCCGCGCTTGAGGTCGTTCCGGAGCTGCCCCGGATTTGGGACGAGCCGTTTGCCGATGAATCGCAGATACCTACGCTGCTGGTGTCGCGCCTCGCGCGGCAACACGTAACCGTGGCGCTTTCAGGCGATGGTGGCGACGAGTGCTTCGCAGGCTATTCTCGACACTTCCTGGCAACCCGCCTCACAAAGCAGCATGAGCTGCCATTGTCATTTCGCCGGCTGTTGGCATCGGGGGCTGGGTTGCTGGCCCAGGCCTCTCAGAAAGATATCTTCGGCAATCTGCCGCTTTCGGCGAATATGCGGCATGGCTTGCGCGGTGACCGCCTGGCTCGCCTTGCCCGCCTGCTCGCGGCGCGAGATGAGGACGAACTCCTTCTGCAACTGACAAAATCTTCAGCCAACGACCTTGTTCATCGCAAGCCGTCGACAGCAGCTACCGACACGACAAAGCTCGACGGCCTGCTCTCGCGTCTCCTATTCGCCGACATGACAGGCTATCTGCCGGGCGACATTTTGGTGAAGCTCGATCGAGCCACCATGGCCAACAGCCTCGAGGGGCGATGCCCGATCCTGGACCATCGCGTCGTTGAATTCGCCTGGCGCTTGCCAGCCCGTGCCAAAGTCCGAAACGGGAAGGGCAAATGGTTGCTTCGCCGACTGCTTGATCGTTATGTACCACGCCGACTGGTCGACCGGCCCAAGCAAGGTTTCGACGTTCCGGTCGGGACTTGGTTGAAAGGGCCCTTGCGCGGCTGGGCAACCGATATCATTGCCACGATCGGCCGCTCCGGGGACGGGGTCATCGACCGTGAGAAGGTCGACGCATGCTGGCGCAATCATCTGCATGGAAGCCAAGATAATTTCCGCGAGCTGTGGCCGGTGCTCATGTTTCAGGCGTGGCGCAACGAAGCCATGCGGCCATCGACGGTCGCCACGCACCCTTCTTACCATATCGAACTGACAGGGGATTGAGATGGAAGGTTCCATAGCCAACCGCGCCCGGCGTCCGCGCGCCAAGCAGATGGAAGCTGGGACACTTGAAACCAATCTGCGCTTGATGCGGCCGCCACGCGAGCCAACGCAATCGTCACCCTTCCACCAGCTCGTCATCATCCTGACGACGCGAAAATGGTTCTTGCTTGCCATGGCCCTTCTGGGCGGCATCCTGGCCGGACTGGCAGGCTTCACCCGCCCGGTGCTGTTCGAGGCAACGACGCAGGTCATTATCGACGCCCCGAGCAGCAGTGCTTCGGGTGGCGTGGCATCCGCCCAGGACTCGCTGGAATCGAACATCGATGATCATCTGACGATGCTCTCCTCGCAAGGCCACCTGCGTCGGGTCCTGGCAGCACTGCGCAAAGCCCAACCAGTCGACGGTAACGGAAAGAGCGTCGTCAATGCCGTCCCGCCCGCGGCTGGCTCGTTCCTCATCGACCTCCTGAACAGGGCCTGGAGACAGGATAAGACAGTGGCGGAAAATCCGGACGCAGCGGACGCGCCCGAGCTGAAGGCGCTACGCAAGGGAATGAGGGTCGGACAAGAGCTGCGATCGCGCGTCATCACCATCGGCTTCACCGATCCAAGTCCGGCGCGTGCGGCACTTGTCGCGAACACGTTTGCCCAGGTCTACATTCAAGATCTGGTACAAAAAAGCCGGGCATCGGATCAGGTTCATCTGGATTCGATAGTCGCCAGCCTTCCGCAAGTACAAAGGGATCTTGTCGAAGCGACAGATCGGCTGGAGACATACCGGCTCACGCATGGCGCCGTCGATCAGACTGCGGCCAACAACGCAGCCAGTGAGACAGCGGAACTCGGCCGGCAGATATTCCTATCGAAAGCCAGTCTTTCCGCGTCGGAAGCGCGCCTTCGCCGTATTGAGGACCTGCGCAAGGCGGGCGCCCCGGTCACGGCCATCGCTGAAGAAATCGGGTCGCCCGTGTTGACGGACCTGGTGGCACGCCAGTCGGGTGCCGCCGCCGACGGCGATCTGCGCAACGCGATCGCCCGCGAAATGGAGCAAAGCGTTGCCCGAATCGCTGCCGAGGCAAATGTCTACCGGTCTCAGGCTACGGCTCTTGAAAGTCGCAAGGCGATGCTCGACGCGGCCGTGGCCGACACGGCGAGCCAACTTTCGGGGCTGCGTTCCCTTGAACCTAGGGTAGCCATCGTGACGCAGCATTACAACGAACTCCTGAGCCGGCAGCAGGACTTGACACGTCGCATCGCCGCTCCTTCGCCAGGCGTAGCGGTCCTTTCGACCGCCTGGCCGCCGTCGGCCCCCACGACATTGTCGCCAATTTTCCTGATTCCTCCCGGCATGGTCGTCTTTGGTCTCATGGGGGCGGTCATTGTCCTGGTCCGCAACGGTTTCAACCAAACCTTGCGCAGTGAAGCCGAAGCCGAGGCCGAGCTTGGGGTCCCGTGCGTAGGACTGCTTCCCAGGGTTGCGGGACTTAACGCCAGAAAGCTGCGGCATCTGGTTCTGAGCCAGCAGAACTTGCCGTTCAGCCGCGCCGTGACTTCGCTGCTCGTCACTGCGGCGCCAACTCAGGGAAAGGGACAGCCGCCGCATATCATTCTCGTGACATCCAGCATCCAGGACGATGCCAAGACCGAGTTGGCATGGAGCCTGGCGCTGGCGGCAACGCGGCTGGGAGGAAGAGTGCTTTTCCTCGATCTCGATCGCAAGGATGTACGGCTCACGAACGGGTTTCGTGGTGAATTCAGCACCGACAAGGCCCGGAACTCCTTCGGCGACTATGTGAATGAACGTTGCGTGCTGAAGGATGCAATTACGAGGATGCCGGAAATCGGTATCGACCTCATGGCCGCTCCGGCACCTTCCGATGATCTCCTGACGCTTCTGTCCACCGTCGACAAATGCCAGTTCACCGAGGAGCTGCGTTCGGCCTACGACGTGGTCATCATGAACGGTCCCCTGGGCCTCGGGGGGCCTGAAACCAGGCTGCTTAAGCGCTGGGCCGATTCGGTGCTTTTTGCCGTTCGCTGGGCAAGGACGAGGCGCAGCATTGCCCGTGGTGCTCTGGATGCAATAGGGGCCGGCGGATCCGCCCCCGTTCCAGTAGGGAGTGTGCTCACCCGGGTGAACCTGAAGAGGCTAGCCGGCTCCAGGCTCGGAGACAACGCCGATCTTCTGTTGGAGAGGGTTTGAAGATGCGTGTGCGATCTTCAACAGAAGCTCCAGGGAGCGATCGAGCCCCTAAATCGAGCCAGCTACACGATGATCATTGAATTTTTCGGACCTCCAGGATCCGGCAAAACAACCTTCGCACATGCGCTTGCGCAGCAGCTGCGCGGGAAAGGCTATCACGCCAAGGTCGCTCTCAGCTACAAGCCAAGCACCAGGGCCGCCAAATATGATCTCGGAATCTTTCTGTTCATATCACGGATCGTATCGGCGATGTTTTCAACAGCCAGAATACTGCTTTTTTCGGCAGGGCGAGCCGATGATATTTCCAATTCCTTTGCAATAGTGAGGATGATACCGCCAAAAAACCGAATATGGCGCGCGCGAATCTGGCGATACATCCTGCACCTTTCGCGTTGCTGGAAGTCTGCGGAGCAATCGCCCGAAATTATAATTTTCGATCAAGGATATGTTCAAGCGATTGGTTCGCTTGCGATGTTCAATGGGAGCACCAACCCCAGAGCGCTGGAAAAGGCGCTCAGCCTCGCACCGGCGGCCGATCTCACCGTCAGGCTCTTGGTGCCAGCTGCGGTCGTGGAAAGTCGCCTTCGTCGGCGGATGGAGCTTGAGCCGCCGGCGGAACGGATTTTCGAGGCCGACTTGAGCGTTAACATGCGCTCATTCGCCGTTTTTGAAGCGATGCATGACCTCCTGACAACATCTGGCCGGGAAATCATCTCCGTCGAAAACACCGATGGTCCATCGACCTTTAAAAGTATTTGTCGGATTGAGAGACAAATACTTTCTGCATTGTCGCGCTTCGATAGGTCGGTCGGCGAAAAGCAAATTGAGTTGCCGGCTCATCGCGCAGATGTAACTGGTTCAGCAACCGCACCGCCGCGCAACAAGGACATGGGCTCGCGGCTGGCTTGGGCAAGCATATTCGCCTTGTTGATCTATATTGGTGGCGCTGGTTTGACCAGTCTTGCACAGTTGGCAATTGCACGCCTTATCGGACCTCACAACTACGGTATCTATTCCTACGTTCAGGCTTGGACGTCAGTGCTCGCCTATCTGGCAACGCTTGGCTTTAATGTATCATTGTTGCGTTTCCTCCCGGCCTATAGGGCCAGTGGCAGGCTTGATCTAGCCCGCGGGGTGATAAGATTTGCGCTGCAGAGATCGCTGATAGCGGCAACCTTGTTCGGGATGATCGGCGCTGCGTCCGTCCTGTTCCTTTCAGATCCAACGGAAAGAGGGCTTGAGACAAGCATCGTGCTCGGCATGATGGCTGTGCCCTTGGTTACGGCCTATGCTCTCGGAGCCACGCTTGTGCGTGCTTTCGGCGGCGTTGTCTCGGCGTTGTTGCCGGAGCGCATCATGCGAGACGGACTCCTGCTCGTGTTGGTAGCGCTCCTGGCATTGTCGGGATTTCGAACAGTGGATGCGCCCTCGGTGACGATGGCGGTGCTTGTGAGTTCCGCTTTCACAGCGGCGCTGGTGTTCATCATCGCGAGGAGGTTTGAACCACCCGGCCTGGGACACGCCAAGCCAAGTTATGCCTCGAGGGAATGGTGGCTTGCCGTCCCCCCGCTCATGCTCATCACCGGGCTCGATGTTTTCGTCAGTCGGGCAGGAGTCCTGGTTTTGGGCTGGACAAGCCATATTGCTGAAGCGGGTATTTTCGCGCTGGCCTTGAATGTCGCGATGCTCGTGGGCCTGTCCCGTATCGCCGTGGCAACCATGTTTTCGCCAACAGCAGCCGATCTCTACGTCAGAGGCGATCGCAGAGGCCTACAACAGCTGTTCGCGCGCGCAACCCTGCTTTCTGCTGGCGGTGCCATCCTGGTGGCCGTCCCAATGATGGTGATAGTCGAGCCGTTCTTGAGCTATTTCGGTGAGGGTTATAGCGCGGGAGCGCCGATCGCACGGGTTCTGATTTTGGGATATGTCTTTGTCGCGCTGTGCGGGCCCCAACAGAATCTCCTGACCATGACTGGAAATGAATGGGCTGCGGCAACGACGATGGTAGCGGGTGCTGTGGCCAATATAATTGCCTGTGCAGCCGGAGTTGCGGTGTACGGCCTGCTTGGCGCTGCGGTGGGTGTGGCACTTGCACTGAGCATCTGGAGCATTGCCATGGCCGTCTATATCCGCAAGCGACTGAAAATCATGCCAGGCTTGGTTTTTGCCTTGCTGTCGATCAGGCCGAGCGCGGTCGATGCCCGTCAATGGCATTGGTTCTTGAGGGCGAGCAAATGAGAGCACTGTTTTGGCTACGGTGATTGCCGTCGTTCGGGCAGGAAGTCACGAAGCCCGGATCGCACAAAGGCCATAGGGCTGCACAGACGCTTCGGCGTATCTCTGTTCCGGACACCCGCGCGGGCAGCCGATACTTCGCGGGCTGTGTCCGTCATTTGAAGGATGCATCAGTTTCGGAGGCGCCCCAGGGTGTGCTCACAATCTGCGGAGCATCCATGGAACAAGCCCGAATGGCGAGCGCCTCGGCGCCTGCAGTGCGCCGTCGCTCGGAGAGATCGACGCCTGTCGAGCGCAGCCAACGCGAAACCCTCACCCAAGTTCAGGTCCTGCGCGCCCTCGCGGCTAGTTCGGTCGCGCTGCGACACGCCCAGCATGATGCGGCCACCCTGGAATTACAGGCCGGCCGCACCTTTCAGAGCTGGAATCCGATACCATGGAGCGCTGGAGTCGATATTTTCTTCGTGATTTCCGGCCTTATCATGGTGCATACGTCGCGACAGCTGTTCGCAAAGCCCGGGGGCGCGCGTCTCTTCATTTCCCGCCGGATCGCGCGAATTGTCCCGCTATATTGGGCGCTCACCTCGCTCTACATTGCGGTAGCGGTGGCCGCCCCAAATCTTCTCAACCAGAGCTACGTCGATTTCAGGTTTGTAGTCGAATCCTACTTATTCGTTCCGGCCAGTCGCCCTGACGGCGTCGTTCAGCCGGTCTACGAGTTGGGTTGGACGCTCAATTATGAGATGCTGTTTTACGTGCTGTTCACGGCGACGATCGTGCTGCCCATGCGGTGGGCAGTTACGGTCCTGCTCACGATCCTGGTTGGGATGGTGCTCTTGGGCGCTCTTGCGGCTCCTTTGCCAGAGCCCTGGGGTTTCTGGACCAATCCGATCATCCTCGAATTCGCTTTCGGCGCGATGATCGGGGTCATGTGCGCCTCGGGCCTGCGGCCTTCCGGCCCAATCAGGGCCTGTGTCGCCGCAACGGGACTGGGTGCCCTGATGCTTGCGGCGGCGTTTCCCGATATCTCGGCCGGCCTTGGTCGCCCTGTCGTGTATGGCATTCCGGCGTCTCTAATTGTTTGGAGTGCTGCCCTGGCAGAGCCGGGTAAACTGAGGCATGACAGCCTGGCGGCGAGGTGGGCCGCTGGCGTTGGCGATGCGTCATACGCTCTTTACCTCATGCATCCATTCGTGATCCGCGCCATGCGCATAATTTTCTGGCGTACAGGCTTGATCTTTGTGCTCGGCCCGTGGGCTTTCATCGGTTCGGCCTTGGCGATAACCCTGGGCGTGGCATTTATCACCCACCGTCTGTTCGAGAAGCCGCTCACCCGCTATGCGCGGCGCCTTTTGGGGGTCGGGCACAGCACAGGGCGGCAGCTTGGGCCCCTTCCAGTGCCGGCCTATCCCAAGACAGATTGATGGCGAGCCGCGACCCTGCCACACCAAGGAAATGCCGCTGTTGTGCTCACTATGCCGTTACCGTAAGGCCGGCTGGTCGCACCTGTCCGACGGGGCATGCATGGAATTCCCGATACCATTCCACGAAACGTTGCACGCCGTCCTCCAGTGTTGTCGCCGGTGCGAAGCCAACGGCGCGGCGGAGGTCCCTGACATCGGCGCGGGTTTCCAGGACGTCACCTGGTGGTAAAGGTACGTTGACGCGAAGGGCGCGGCGACCAAGGGCCGTCTCGATGAGCGCGATCAGATGGTTGATTTCTTCAGGCCGATCATTGCCGATATTGTAGAGCCGATACGGCGCCGAGCTGGTGGCAGGATCGGCAGCGCGACCGTCCCAACCGGGATCCTGACACGGTGGTTTGGCGAGCACGCGAACAACCCCCTCTACGATGTCGTCGATATAGGTGAAATCCCGCCATACGCGCCCGGCATTGGCGATTTCGATCGTTCGGCCCTCGGCGATGGCATGGGTGAAAGTATAGACAGCCATGTCGGGCCTGCCCCAGGGACCATAGACGGTGAAGAAGCGCAGTCCGGTTGCGGGCAAGCCGAACAGATGGCTGTAGGAATGCGCCATGCACTCGTTGGCGGCCTTGGTGGCGGCGTAGAAGCTCACCGGATGATTGGCACCATGATGCTCGGAAAAGGGTATGCGTCGATTGGCACCATATACGGAGCTCGACGAGGCATAAACGAGATGGCTGACGCCGGCGTGTCGGCAGCCCTCCAGAACGTTGAGAAACGCGACTATGTTTGACTCCACATAGGCATGCGGGTCCACGAGCGAATGACGTACCCCGGCCTGGGCGGCCAGATGCACGAAGTGCGATGGCTGGAATTCGCAGAACAGCGCTTTCACCAGCGACCGGTCCGCCAGGTCGAAGCGCATCGGCGTGAACCTCGGCTCGGCGCAGAGCCGTGTAAATCGCGCCTCCTTCAGCTTCAGGTCGTAGTAAGGCGTGAAGTTGTCGACGCCGATGACCTCGGCGCCGAGCCGCAAAAGGCGTGACGCAACATGAAATCCGATGAACCCAGCGGCGCCCGTGACGATGATCGGCCCCGTGTGCGTAAGGTTCGACGCAGCACCATCCTGCAGCGCGTGAACGATATCCGCCAGCTTGTTGACCTTCGAATCTGCCTCGGCCATGGCAAGTCACTCCCGTTTCCAGGTTCCGCGTTCCGCGCTATCTCGGCAGCGCCTGAACGATCGGAAATGGCGCCGCCGGCCTTGTGATCTACGCGACAGCGCGCTCAATGCGGGCCGCCGCTGTCTGAATCAAAGCGGATGCAGACAGCAGTCGATTTCTCATGGCAAAACCGAAATGCGCCCCAAAAGAGCCACTAGTTCCGCCTGACGCCTCGTGTCGGTCTTGGCGAACAGCGAGGCGAGCTGAGAGCGGATAGTCGTGCGACTGAGATGCCAGCTGCGGGCGATCTCCAGGGGCGCGTCGCCATGGGCCAGGCGTAGCGCCAACTGCGTTTCCGCGCTGGTCAAACCGAACATCCTTTGCAACGTGCGAGGGTTGGCCGCCGATTTGTTATCCCGGTCCAGCAATGCGACGACGGTTGTCCCGTCCGGTGTAACGACCCCCGTCTCGTTCATGGTCACCGGCCTGTCGCCTCTGCTGTGGATCACTACCCATGAGAGTGAGCCCGGCTGGAGGTGGACCGGAACATTCGCGACCAGCCGCCTCAACCCGGCAGCAAGCTCGACGGCTGTATCAGTTGCTTCGCCCTGGCGTGCGAGGGTGTCCCGAGCGGCAGCGTTCCATTCTATTACTTTCTTGTCTCGGTCCAGGACGAGATAGCCGCAACCCATACGATCAAGCATGCCGGTGATGGATTCCAGGCTGCGTCGTCGAGATCCGCCGACCCTTGCGTCCGGTCGGTCCACAAGGCTTATCGGCCTTTCGTGGCGGGTATCGTTCAATACAATGTATTGCCTGCCTGCAAGCGCATCGTTTCGCGTTTCAATCAGTGTCATCGCTTCCACCCAACCCATTGCTACTGACGCAAATCAAATCTGATGAAGTTGCTGCTTCAACTTGAATTTCCACATACTGCGAGAAATCTGCGAATGGTTTTTCCGCAGCGTCTCTTGGATATATCTTTCTGAAGAGCGCTCCTGACACCATGATTTTATTCGCCGGCAAAGTCATGGCAATCGGGCATTGGGATTAGGTGCCACCCCTTCGGCCTAGTCTCGACGGACTAGACCGAAAGTTGTAGTCTTTGCGCATGGGTTCGGACCTGCGCTGGCTCAAATCGAATGTGTCGAGCACTACGTGGGCTCATCTAGCTTCGCTTTTGGTGTTTGCAGCATCGATAGCATTCGAGGCGATAAGTACGGTATATGGCGGCCAGCCGTTGCCGCTTGTTGCGTTTATCCCCATAACCGTTGTCATCGTGTATCTTGAGGGCCGTTTTGTTGCCATCGCAGCAACGCTTCTGATGGCGGTCGCCGGCTTGTGGATGCGACACCTGCTGGACGGTCACCTCACTGGTCGAGACTGGACCGGGGCCGTCTTCCTTCTGGGTTCGGGTAGCCTGATCGCAACCGTGTTCCACCGCCTGCGACAAGATCTGCACGGCGCGCTCAGGGTGGCAGAAGCGAGGCTCGCTGCCATCGATGCTGCCGCCTTGGGCTTTGCTAATACCAATCGCCATGGCGAACTGCTGCAGTCGAACAGACGGCTTTTGGAGATGACTGGCTACGCGCACAAGGAACTTGCCCAACTGGAGCTGGAGGAACTCATTTTCCCCGACGATCGAGGTACTGTGCGGAAACTTTTGCAAGATTTGGGCAATGGGACCGCGTCGGCGACGGATATCCGCGTTTTGCGCAAGGATGGCACGGCATTCTGGGCTCACCTGGCCCTGTCTTCGTCGCGGCCGGACGAGGCGCCAAATGAGAGCGTATTCGTGGTGGTTGACGATATTTCCGAGCGACAAGCGGCACGCGAGGCCCTTCGGGCTCAGAAGGAATGGCTCGATCTCGCCGTATCTGCCGGGCGCCTGGGCACATGGCAAATAGACATTGAGGATGGGACAGTCGCCGGCTCCGGCAAGTTCTGGGACATCCTTGGTCTGCCTCCGGCCCCAGTCCGCCGCTTGGAAGAACTCTCGGCCGTAATCCATCCCGTCGACTGGCCGAAGCTGTCCGCCTCGGCAAAGCCTTCATCGGCATTGAACTTTGACGTCGAGATTCGCGTCCGGCAAGTGGATGGTCACACACGCTGGATTGCATTGCGTGGACGGCAGGAAGAGCACGGCGACCGCAAAATGCGCATCGGGGTGGCGGCGGATCTGACCGAACGTCGACAAACAACTTTGCTTCGCGCCGCCGTAAAGAGACGCGAGCGCATAATGCGCGAAGAGCGCCATCGGTTCAGCAATGTGTTTCCAGTGATCAGAGCTCTGGTCAACATGATCGATACTCCCGACAATGATGTTGCCAAATACAAGGAGATGTTGATCGATTGGATTCGAACACTGGAGGCGACCCATCGCATCCTTTCTCGTCATGCCAACCTGTCAGGGATGCTCCATGAACTCGTGGACCGGGAATTGCAGCCCTTCAAGGAGACACGCGACATTACGATCAGTGGACCTTCCCTCACTGTGCCAAGCGGCGCCGCCGAGGGCTTGGCGATGATCCTTCACGAGTTGACGACAAACTCGGTGAAACATGGTGCGCTGGGTGACCCGAATGGCAAGGTCGAAGTTAAGTGGCGATTTGCATCCGAGGACGAAGGCGACGACCTCGTGTTCGATTGGGTGGAATCGGGCCGACGGAAGAGTTCAAAAGTCGTACGCCGCGGGTTCGGGTCACTGATAATCGGTGTGGACAGCACGCCGCTTGTCGGGCATTCCCCGAATATGGAAATAACCGAAGATGGCCTTCGATATTCGCTGCGTGTATCGCGCAAAGAAATTGAGGAATTTGGACTGCAATAGAGCCCCTCCAAGTCGAAGCCGACCAATTAACCGATGGTGTGGGCCCTTTGCTGCGATTTCCTGCAAGCAAACTCGGGCCGGTTCGAGGGGCATGCGTCAACTCGCCTGTCTCGTAAGCCAGCTTTGGAGCAACACAGCTGCTTCGGTACGGTTTCTAACCCCAAGCTCACGCAGCACGGCTGCGGCATGGATTTTCGTTGTCGCCTCGGCAATGTCCAGATTGCGGGCAATCTCCTTATTCGAGTACCCCTCTGCCATCAGCTTGAGGACGTCCTTCTGTCTAGACGTCAGCCTAGCGACGTCGCCCGAGCCCTCGTGCCGGCGGCTGGCATTTTGAACCGGAGGTGGGGGGGCATGCGATCTCTGGTCGGCAGACGTTCGAGATAGGAGAGATGGCACATAGATCCGGCCAGCGAGGATTTCGTTTACAGCCAGCACGACTTCTTCGTCGCTCTGCGATTTGACGATATACCCGTGAAGTCCGATCGAAAGCGCGGTCAGTATCTCCGAGCGGGAATCATCCCCGGAAACGATCGCAAAGCGAGTGTCAGGATAGGCAGCCATAAAGTCGCTGAGCACTTCCTGATGGAACAGCCCAGGCATGTTCAGATCGAGGATCGCAAGATCGATGGACGCCTGCTCCTCTAAAAGATTGACCGCGGCATCGAAACACGAAGCTTCGAATATTTCGGCGCTTGGAATTCCAGCCATGAGTGCCAGCCGGAGACCACGCCGATATAAGCCGTGATCGTCGGCAATGACGATCCGAGCCATGCAACTACCCCAACGCGTTACTCGGTTCCCGACGAGAAAACCCGCTGGAACCTCCCATTCGCCTATGATCGACAATCCGTGGTGGTCCTAAAATGGCGGCCATCCACTGGTCAACGCATCACAGTGATGTCCGCAGCGTCCCATCCACGCACATCCAGAACGTCTAATATAATACTAAATTGCGAAGCTCATCCATAGATTTTTAACCCTGGCGTGCGGTGCCTGTCCGCAAAACGATGCCGGTTTCCCATCTCTGGGTCCAAGCCAGCTGTTCAGGACCATCGTAATCATGTGGCATCTGTTATGTCGCCACCCGCTGTCGCCGGACCTGTAGGCCGGTCCGGCCCTGGCGGATCGCAGCTTTCTTGAAAGCAACTGCTTTCGTTTTATCGGCGTCATGATCAGTGCCCAATCGCGCTTCTGTAGGCTGTTGATCTCGTGGCCATCTAATACCTTGAACGTTTTGAATCCCTACCATTCGAATGCACGACGACAGCCGCCCCGGCTGTCACATACCTTTTCGCATATGATGTTCGGATTGCCGCCGAGGTTTGGCCGGATTTGAGGGGGTGCCCTGGCCGGACAATGGAACACCGATCCCGAACAAAGCCAACTGCAGATCAGGAGGATCGAATGAAAGCGGTGATTCAATGTGGTGGGATGGGTACGCGCCTTCGACCGTTTACATCGGTCCTGCCGAAACCATTAATGCCGATAGGGGCCCGGCCTGTTCTTGAGTTGCTTTTGAAGTGGCTGCGGCGCAACGGCATTGAAGAGGTATATATTACGACAGGGTATCTAGGACATTTGATCCGTAGCGTCTGCGGCGACGGATCGCAATGGAACTTGAAGATCAAATATACCCAGGAAATGGAGCCACTCGGCACCGTCGGACCTCTCTCTCTGATTAGGGATGAACTGAACGAAACATTTGTCGTTCTGAACGGCGATGTCCTCACAGATCTAAGCCTGAGCCGGTTTGTAGCCGCGCACCGCTTGCATAGGGATCCCGTTACGATTGCCACGGCGTGCCGTCATATCAAGATGGACTTCGGGGTCATCGACGAGATCGACAATACCGTCCAGCTCTTCCGGGAAAAGCCGACGCTTTCCCATCTCGTCAGCATGGGGATTTACTGCATGAACCCAGATGTCCTGCGGTTCATTCCGTCCGGGATCCCATTTGGGTTCGATGACCTGATGCTGCAGATGATGCAGGGCGGCACGACCGTGCATGTTTACAAGCATGACGGTCTTTGGCTCGACATCGGTCGTGTCGATGACTTCCAGAATGCACAGGCAATTGCCTGGGAAGATCAGTCGTCCTCAATCGAGGTCGCGGCTGCCGCCGCAGCCGCATGAAAGTCTGATGCAGAGGTCTAGCCACTAACAAGGCTTTCAGGAGGTCAAAATGCTCTTGGTGAGCGCCCCGATCCTAGGCGTGCCAGAGAAGGCAGCCCTGTCGCAGGTGATTGATAGCGGCTGGCTTACGATGGGGGACAGGGTACGAGAGTTCGAACAGGCCTTTGCCGGCATGCATGGCGCGCGAGATTGCGTTGCGGTTGGTTCCTGCACCGCAGCGCTCCATCTTCTCCTCCATGCTTTGGACATCGGCCCTGGCGACGAAGTACTGGTTCCTTCGCTGACGTTCGTGGCGACGGCGAATGCGGTGCTGTATGTAGGGGCGACGCCGGTCTTCGTCGATATCGAGTCCGTCGACGTGCCGTTGATCTCGGTTGCGGAAGCCGAAGCGCGGTGCACGACGCGCACGAAAGCGGTCATTCTCGTTCACTTCGCCGGGTATCTCCCCGATCGGGAACAATGGCAGCGGTTCGCCCGGCTTCGCGGGCTGCATATCATCGAGGACGCTGCGCACGCGCCCGGGCTTAGGGAAGTCGGGACATTCGGCGCCGCGGCCGCGTTCAGCTTCTATGGCAACAAGAACATGACAACGGCCGAAGGGGGCGCCGTGATCGCACGTGACCCCGATCTGCTCGACAGGGTTCGCCTGGCCCGCGGGCACGGAATGACCACGGGGACGCATCAGCGGCTGAACAGTCGTACGCCGCAATATGATGTCACGATGCTCGGGTTCAACTACCGAATGGACGAGATGCGAGCGGCAATAGGGCTGGTTCAGTTGCAGAACCTGCAAGAGTGGAACGAAATCAGGCGTATCATAGCTGTCTTGTACCGACGCCTGATCGCGGACCGTTGCCCAGCCATTGTCATTCCATTTAGCGAACCCCGGACGTCGGCTTACCACATCATGCCGATCGTCCTGCCGCGCTACGCGAGCCGGCAGGATGTCATCGACGAGCTGCGGACACAGGGCATACAGACCACCATCCACTACCCGCCGGTGCACCAAATGACGTTCTACCGCGAGCGCTTTCCCGGCGTGAGTTTGCCCCGAACAGAGGATTTCGCTGAGCGAGAGCTCACAATTCCGCTGCACCCCCAGATCACTTCCGCCGCCGCCGAATCAGTCGTGGCTGCCCTGGCAGCCGCGCTCAAAACAGGCGCGCTCAAAGCAGGCGCCCAAAGAGGAACTGCTGCATGAATGCGTTAGACCCTGCCTTTCACCGGATGTTCGTTCCAAATCCTGATCACGGCTTTGCGAGACGCGCAATCGATCTTGCGGTGGCGGGCATCGCTACCGTCGCATTGGCGCCATTGATGCTGCTGATCGCCGGAGCGCTTCTGCTCGAGGGCGGTGGCTCGATCTTGTTCGCTCAGACCCGCATCGGGGCCGGCGGCCGAACCTTCCGCATGTACAAATTTCGCAAATTCGGTGTGAACTGCGGCTCTCAAGGCCTTGCGCTGACGGTCGTGGGCGATACACGCATGACCACCGTTGGCCGCTTTCTCGCAGCGACGAAGCTGGACGAACTACCGCAGCTGTGGAATGTCCTCAAAGGCGAAATGGCGATCGTCGGCCCACGGCCCGAGAGCCTGGCTTTCGCCGATTGTTTCCGGGGCGAGCTTAGGGCCGTGCTGCAATACAAGCCAGGCCTGCTGGGACCAGCCCAGGTCGTTTTTCGGCACGAAGCGCATTACTTCCCCCAATCCGTAGATCCGATCGTGTTCTACCGGGAGGTCATGTTCCCCGCCAAGGCAACACTGGACCTCTCATATTATCCGCGACGCACCATCGTCTCCGACCTCGCGTGGATGGTGCGGGGAGTGCTGGCAGTGGTCGGTTGGGTTCCGGTACCGCCGATCGACGTTTGAATATCCAAGGGAAGCGTTCCAAACAGCCAAGGGAATGCGCAGTGATGAGCTACAATGGAAAGAAAGTCCTGGTGACCGGCGCGGACGGATTCATCGGTTCGCATGTCACGGAGGCGCTTGTTCGCAACGGGGCAGATGTCACAGCCCTTGCCCTTTACAATTCCTTCGACAGCCATGGATGGCTAGACGATCTGCCGGACACCATCCGCAGCCAGTTGAGGCTCGTCCGTGGTGACGTCCGCGACAGTGCGTTCCTTAACCGGATCATGCGCGGCCAAGTCGCGGTTTTTCATCTGGCGGCGCTTATTGCGATTCCATATTCCTACGCCGCTGCCCAGTCCTATGTGGAAACCAACATCCTAGGCACGGTGAACGTCCTCGAAGCGGCGCGCCTATGGGAGACGGAGCGGGTGATCCATACCTCCACGAGCGAGGTCTACGGAACTGCCCAAACCATGCCGATCGGCGAAACACACCCCCTGCAGGGACAGTCACCATATTCGGCATCCAAAATCGGCGCCGACATGATGGCGGAGTCTTACGCCAGGTCGTTCGATGTCCCTGTGGTCATCATGCGACCCTTCAACACGTATGGCCCGCGCCAGAGTGAACGCGCCATCGTGCCGACCATTATCCGGCAGGTCCTCGACCCGAAATGTCCTGCAATCATGGTCGGCGATACCAGTCCGATCCGCGACCTGACCTATGTCGAAGATACCGCGACAGCGTTCCTGACCGCAGGTCTCGCCCAACTCGAGTTCGGCCACGCCTACAACGCTGGCAGCCAACGCGCCGCGACCGTCTCGGACGTATTGGCCATTGTTCTTGAGTTGACCGACTGCAAAAAGCCGGTCCGTCGTGATGAAAGGCGCCTGAGGCCGCAAAATTCCGAAGTTCGCGCCTTGCTCGCCGACTCCTCGCGCTTTGAACGCGAGACTGGATGGCGGACACAGACCAGCCTGCGCGATGGGCTGGAGCGAACAATCACGTGGTGGCGCGAGCGCCTTAGTGAAGGCCGGGTACGGCGCGAAGTGGGTTACATGACATGACCCTGGGCGGCCGTCATGCGTTGGCGCTGTTGCTGGCTGCCGGTGCCATATCTCCCAACATCTACGTGGCCGGTGGCCGTCAAAGCAAGGCAGCGGAGGCGGCGGCCACTGCGGTCCTGAACAACCTGCCGGGCCATGTGCGCGAAACAAGGGATCCTTGGTCTGGCATGGTTTTCGCACGGATCACCAGACCGGGCGTTCTCGGCCGGGCGGGTGTATGCGGGAAGAAGTACTGCACCCACCGTTACTCAAGCGCACAGGCTTGGAATGCCGACCAGAGCCTGCTCCTGATCGCGAATGGCTGCGGTGGCCTGTGCTTTCTCGACGGACAAACCTACTTGCCTTTGTTCCACCGCAACCGCGCGACCGAATGCGAATGGCATCCCACCGATCCCGAGTTGATGATCTGCGTCGGGGGCCGGCAGATTGCGACATGGGCCCCACGTACCGATCATGAGGACGTCGTGTTTGCCTCCGGAGCGTACTCCAACCTCAAATTTGGACCCAACAAAGGCAATCCGAGCCGCGACGGCAGCCGGATTGCGGTGCGTGCAACGAACAATGACGGCCGAGCGGTGGTCTTTGCCTACGATCTAAAGCTACGGCAGAAATTCCCGGATATCGATCTTGCCGAATTCCCGGGAACAACCGGCTCCTGCTCAATCTCACCACTCGGAATCAACATAGTGTGTTCCCAGCAATTACCGGACGGAATCGAAGCGAGTTTCGTCTTCTCCATAGACGGCATATTGCGCCAGAAGTGGATGGAGCACCATCGACCAGGCCATGGCGACATGACGGTCGATTCCGACGGAAGCGAAATCTATGTCGGGATCAGCAAATCGGATCCTGACAAATATCAGGTGATCAAGCGCCGCTTGGCTGATGGCAAGGCTACCTCGCTGATGAAATATGGCGAGGCCATGCATGCGTCACTCAGGTCGCTCGGCAGGCCCGGCTGGGTGTTTCTGAGTTATGGCGGCACGCCAGCCGAACTATCGCAGCACCCGGATTGGGCGCCTTACGCTCAGCAAGTCATTGCGCTGCGTCTAGACGGCAGTGGAGAGGTCCGCCGTGTCGCAGACACGCACAACGCGCCCTTCGACTACTGGAGCGAGACGCATGCCTCTCCGTCTCCAGACGGCACCCAGGTGGTCTGGTCCAGCAACTGGGGCGTGCCCGGTGGCCCGGTATACGATTTCGTTACTCGTGTTGAATGGCCTTTGAAGCAGGTGTTTGACCGGAAGGAGATTGTCGCAAATGACCTTCAGTAGACGATACGTTCTTGGCGCAGTCGTGATGATGTCGCTAACCTCGATGGCTTGCGCAGGCGAGGTCGAGCCCTATCAACTCTCACCTGGCGATACGGTCGAGATAGGAATAGCGCCGATCCCTGATCGGACGCAGCGCGCCATAGTCCAGATGGATGGCAATATCGCCCTTCCGGAGGCGGGGATGATCATGGTCGCAGGCCTGACGGCGTCCCAACTGCAAAGGCGCATGCAAGAGGTCTTGCCAAGCAAGATTTTTCACGTGCGTCTGACTGATGGGCGGGAGCAGACAGTTACTGTCGAGCCCGACGATGTCACAGCGATCATAGCGGACTATCGCCCGATCTATGTAACGGGCGATGTGCTCACCCCGGGACAACAGGCCTACCGTCCGCTCATGACTGTACGGCAGGCGCTGGCCGTTTCCGGCGGCTTCAGTCTTTTGCGATCACGGGCAGGCCAGGCCGGGCCTGATCCGGTCGATCTCAAGCGCGATTACGAAATGCTCTGGGGAGATTACACGAAAGAATACCTTCACGCTGCCCGCATTCGCGCCGAGCTTCAGGGCCAGGCGGATTTCGACAAGAAGACACCACAGGGATCACCTCTTTCGCCGAGCGTTGTAGCCGCGATGGCACAGGCTGAAGCAGAGGCGCTGAAGGTTGCGCTGAGTGATTTCCGGCAAGAGCAGGATTTTCTGGAGAAGGGCCGGACGGACGCTGCCGAGCAAATTGGCGTTTTGCAGAAACGCGAACGAGTCGAGGGCGAGAGCGTGAAGGCGGATGAGCAAGATTTGGCGCGAGTGACGAAGGCATTCGATGCAGGCAATCTGACCAACACCCGGCTCGCGGATGTCAGGCGCGCGTTGCTTTTATCTTCAAGCGGCGCGCTTCAAACCTCGGTCGAACTGATGAGGGCGCGGCGCCAGCAGGAGGACTTTGTCAGACAGCACGAACGCAACGACAATCAAAGGAGGATTGGCCTGCTGACGGATCTGAAGGACACCAACGCCCGGCTGGCGGATGTCACCGCCAGGCTCCATGCCGCCAGCGAGAAGCTGCAGCCGACCGGAGCATCCACACAGCCATTGCCGATTGCCGGCGAAACGGTACGGGCCCAGGTGACCATCGTACGCAAGATCGGCAATGAATGGCGCAAGCTGTTGGTTGACGAAGATGCGATTGTGCTGCCGGGGGATACTGTCGAAGCCAGATTCAGCAGTGAACTGCAAAGTGTGGCAGTCCAATAGGGCGTCAGCCGCAGTCCGTGCGGAGCTTACTGTTCTATCGGGGGGGCGAACCCAACTGAACGGAGATCCAAGGTGAGGCGCATTTTCAACCAGGGAGCGACCCTGACACCCTCAACGAACGCGGATCAGGTGACGCAGTCGTCAAGTTATGCTTTCCATATGCCGTCAGCGCGAATTGTGCGGTCCAGGTCGCGCGCCGGTGAGTCCGGAAATTGGCAGGAATTTACGTCTAGCAAGGAGAGCAATGCGCAGGGCGGCTTCGTGTCGGACGGCTACAGGACCAGCCATTGCGCGCCCGGCTACGGCCTACATTACAACAAAACGCACAGTTCCGGCTATTATGGCGCGCTTTGGGAGAACATCGAAAAGCCCCTGATCCTCGACGTTCTTCGCCCCTTGAGCGGAGCGAGCCGAAACTGCCTCGATTTCGCATGCGGAACAGGTCGCATCGCCGAGGTAGCCGCCGGCCTCTTCAGCGAGGTGGTTGGCGCCGACGTTTCCAGAACTATGCTCGACAGCGCTCAAGTACCGCCCAATGTGAGTTTGCGTCACGTCGACGTGACAAGGGAGCAGTTGGGTATGACGTTCGATGTGGTAACCGCATTTCGTTTTTTCCTGAACGCAGAGGATGAACTGAGATGGCATGCACTGAAAGCGATCAATGAGCACCTTAAAGATGGCGGGCGGCTTGTGTGCAACGTTCACATGAATGCGACGTCGCCCGTCGGCCTGGCGTGCCGGCTGCTCAATCGAGTGTCTCGACGCACAATTCGCCACACGCTGAGCGCAGCGAGGTTCAAGGCCCTCCTGACTGCCTCGGGATTCACCGTCGAGCAGACGATACCGTATGGTTACCTGCCTCGGCCGGGAAACCTGTTGCCAGGGTTCTGTGAAATGATGATGCAGCCTGTCGAGAAGGCCTGCAGAAGGCTTCGCGTTCCTGGCCAGCTGGCGCAACACTTCCTGGTTGTTGCGAGGAAGCGCTAAATCCCGAGAAAGCCCCGAAAACGGCAGGCAGCGGTTTTCTTGGGGTGGCTCGCCCGGCATGAAGCCCGTCTAAATACGGTGGAACGGCAGTTTTCCCCCGATTTAATATGTGGGTTCCGGGTTTCTCGGGTCAGCGCCACGATTTTGCTACATTTTGACTAAAGTCCAATCATGTTAGTGGGGCGTAATATTAGAAGGCTAAGGGGATACGCTCCTGAACAGCAAGAGATTGTCCGTGCCCAGTGGGGCCAGTGAGCTTGCGCAACGATCTCTCACGGGAGGTCGAAACCCATGAACCCTGGTGGAAGGAGTTCGTCGGATCTGCGAGGCGCAATGCTTGGGACCGTGCCTGGCCTGGTAGGCGTCGGCGTCTTCTCGGCAGTCATAAACCTTCTCGCCCTGACCGGCTCGGTCTATATGCTGCAAATTTACGATCGCGTTCTACCTTCGCAGAGCGTTCCGACGCTTGTCGGGTTCACGATCGGAATGCTGGGTCTTTACGCTGTCTACGGGCTGCTGGATTTCGTGCGGCTGCGCCTGCTGGTTCGAGTGGGCAATCGTGTCCATAGGAATTTGAAGCAGAGGGTGTTCGGCCTCTCACTGTCCTTGCCGCTCATTGGCGGGCAGGATGCGAACCGGATACAGCCCCTCCGTGATCTCGATCAGTTACGCGGCTTCCTTTCCGGAATGGGGCCGACTGTCATCTTCGACGCTCCGTGGATTCCATTTTACCTGCTGATCATCTATTTCCTGCATCCTGCGCTCGGTCTGTTGTCCACAAGCGGTGCGATCATTGTCGTGCTGCTCACGGTCATGGCGGAAGTTCTTGGCCGCACATCGGTGACACGCGCGTCCGAGACGCTGGTGTCGCAACGCAATCTCGCCGAATCCGGACGCCGCAACGCGGAGGTCGTGCGCGCGATGGGCCTTTCCGCAAGGCTTGCCCACCGCTGGGGCGAGATCAATAACGCATATCTGAGGCACCAAGAGAAGCTTTCCGACGTCGTCGGCGCCACCGGGGCACTCTCTAGGGCACTGCGTTTGGCCTTGCAGTCCTGCGTTCTTGGACTGGGTGCCTACCTGGTGATAGGAGGCGAAGCCTCGCCAGGCGTGATCATCGCATCCTCCATCTTGCTGGGCCGCTCATTGGCTCCTGTTGACGCCGCTATCGCGAACTGGCGAGGCTTCGCCGCGTTCCGGCAAAGCTATTCGCAACTGGCAACGGCCCTGGCCGCTTTTCCTGACCGGGACGAACATATGGAACTTCCGCGCCCCCAAGCGGAGCTTGCGGTCGAGGACCTGACTATAGCGCCACCGGGCCAGCAAAAACCGACGGTAGCCAATGTCAGCTTCCGCCTGGCTGCAGGGACGGGAATGGCCGTTGTCGGCCCGAGCGGTTCTGGCAAAAGCACGCTTGTGCGCGCGCTGGTGGGCGTCTGGCAGCCACTTCGCGGCACGGTGAGGCTGGACGACGCCTCGCTTGACCAATGGGACCAAGAACAGCTTGGCGCGCATATTGGCTACCTGCCCCAGGACGTCGAACTGTTTGATGGAACGGTTGCCGATAACATTTCGCGATTTGGCGGGAAGGGCGACGCCAAGGGCGTGCTTGCAGCTGCCAAGGCAGCGGGCGTCGACAAAATGATCCTGCGATTGCCGAACGGTTTTCAAACACGCATGGGCGAGGGAGGAACAGCCTTGTCGGCTGGACAGCGGCAACTCGTAGGGCTTGCCAGGGCACTTTACGGCGATCCGTTTCTCGTCGTTCTGGACGAGCCGAATTCAAATCTGGACGTCGATGGCGATACCGCCTTGGCCGGCGCGATCCTGGCAGTGCGCAGACGTGGAGGCATCGTCATCGTAGTTGCGCACCGTCCTTCTGCCCTTACCAACATCGACAGGGTACTCGTAATGTCCAATGGGATGCTTCACGCCTTCGGCTCACGCGAGGAGGTCCTGGCCAACGTCATCCGCCCCTTTGCTGCGCCGGTTGAACGCCCGGCAGCGGCCGTCGCGATGCACAAAGGGGTGAGCGGTCACGCATGAGGGATATTTTTTTGTCTGAGGCGACGATGGCTCCATCGGCCCCGATCGGCAATGGGAGCCGGCGCAAAGCGATTTCGGGCACGCGCGATGGAATCGGGGCCAACCTGATCCTGGGTGCGGCGGTCACGGTTATGTTGCTTGCCGGCGGCGGGCTCTGGCTCGGTCTGACCAAGATTGCTGGCGCGGTAATTGCGCCGGCGACCGTGGTGGTCGAGAGCAACATAAAGAAGGTGCAGCATCTGACGGGCGGCACGATAGGTGGCATCTTCGCGCAAGACGGGGATCATGTACGGGCCGGCGATGTGATGGCACGGTTGGACGACACACTGACACGGGCCAATCTGCAGATAATTAGCAAGGATCTTGATCGGGCAACGGTTCGGCTTGTGCGGCTGGAGGCAGAGCGGCAAGGCCTGTCGGAGATGCAGCTTCCGTTCAGCCTTCAAGCGCGAATGGGCGAGCCGGAGCTGGCTGCGCTGGTGAACGGCGAGCGCACGCTGTTCGACAGCCGCGCTACGGCCCTCAACGGGCAGAAGGCACAATTGCAAAGCCGCTCAAAGCAACTCGAACGCCAAGTTGAGGGCCTCAAGGCGCAACAGACCGCGGAAGAACAATCCGTGGTCCTGCTGGATGGCGATCTTGTCGATGTACAGGCGCTTTTTACAAAGAAACTGGTGTCCAAAGAGCGACTTAGCAACATCAGACTGGATGCCACCCGGGCGCACGGAGAATCAGGGCGCCTCGCGGCGGCAGTTGCCGAGGCGCAGGCCCGGATCAGCGAGACCGAATTGCAGATTCTTCAGCTCGATGAACAAAGGCGTAGTGACGTAACGAGCGAACTTCGTGAAACGGAAGCCAAGCAAACCGAACTCAGCGAGCGCAAGGTTGTGGCACAGGACGAACTGGCCAAAACCACCATCCGCGCTCCGCAATCGGGAACGGTACAGGAATCTTCCATTCACACGATCGGCGGCGTGATTGCCGCGGGCGAAGTTCTGATGATGATCGTCCCTGACACCGGCAACCTTGTGGTCGACGCGCTGATTGCGCCGTCGCGCATAGATGACGTTCGTCCAGGTCAGCGGGTCTCGATCCGGTTTCCGGCTTTCGACGCCGGCACCACGCCTGCCTGCCAAGGGTCTGTCAAGCGCATCTCGGCGGACCTGATAAAAGATCAACAGCGCCAGCTTTCTTATTTCTCGGCGCGCATCAATGTCGAAGACAAGTCCACCTGTCTGACCGATGCCAAAGTCCTCAAACCCGGTATGCCAGCGGAGGTTCACATAAGTACGGACGAACACAGCGTCTGGTCTTATCTGCTGAAGCCGCTTACCGACCAGATGTCGAGGGCTTTCCGGCAGTGACATGGCGGCTGTCAGCGGTCGATCGCAGGCACACTGCAGGCGTGCATGCTGACATATTGGGGTAGGCGACGTGAGGCCGACAGGGGTGACGCCGGCGGCCGACGCGCGAGGCTCGTCTGGGACATTGTCATCGACAGGAGTGACTGCCTCGGGAGGAGAGGTTCTTTGCTCCTACAACGCAGCGAGGGCCCTGCGGCGGCCACGGCGCGCGGCATGCACCGTTCGGTCTGCAGTCACCGCTACATTTGCCACGTCAGATGTATGCGGCAAGGCGTTCGCGCTTCCATGCGACCTCTTGTAGGGCAGCAATTCCCTGACCCGAGCATTGACCGAGGCAATTTCGACCCGCAAGTCCTCGCATTCCTGCCGTCTCACATCGAGTTCGATCTGATCGGACGCCTGCTGCATGGACAGTTGCGCAAAATCTGCGGCGATCTTGGAAAGGTTCACCTTGTTGGTTTCGGCCTCCTCGGTGAGTGCGGCCAACCTTTCGTCGGTCACCTGTTTTTCCGCCAGGGCGTCGCTCCATTGTAGCTGGAGCCTGGCGATCTCGGCCGCGGCCTCGGTGTTTGCGATTGAGGCGAGTTCGAAGCGCGATTGGAGGCTTTGAACTTCTGAGCGCAATCCTCGGTTCTCAGCCTGGCAGCGTTTAAGCTCGCCATCCATGTCCGCCTGCATAATCCTGGCTGCTTCGGTCACCTCCCATAACTTCGCCTGCGCAACCTCGAGTGAGGTGTGCAATTTGATTGCCTCTTTTTCGCTCTTGCCGAGCGCACTCAGCATTTCGGAATTTCGCGCAGCTTCGTTGGCATGGATCGTCGAGAAGGCATCCAGCCTATGCCGTGCCTCTTCCTCCCGCTTCATGGCCTTTTCCAGGTCAATAGACAGGCTCACATTCTTTTCACGCAGCTGTTTGTTCTCTCGGGAGCGCCTGTCGGCCTCGACATTTGCGGCGGCAAGCATGTTCGTGAGGTCGCCAAATTCCGCTTCGTTCTTTGTGGTGGTGTTCGCCGCTTCGACCAGCTCCAGCCTTGCCGCGGCCAACGCGCCACGGAGCACTTCACACTCCTGAACAAGGCTTGCCTGGCGCTGCTGCAATGTCTCGATGGTGCCTTGACGCTCACAGTACCGTCTGTTCAGGTCATTGAGTGTTTCCGACAAGTTCCTTTGATCTGCGATCAGATTTTGGTTCGCCAGCTCCAGTTCGTTCGCACGGAGAATGTCCGCGTGAAGGATGTGAAAAAACTCGAACGTCAGTTGACATGTGCCTGTAATTTCGGAGATTTTTGCGTTGATCTCCTCGAAATGGAGCTTGGCATCGTGGAACAAGCCGTTGAACGAGCTCACTGCAGCAATTCGGCTCTGCGTGTGTGAGGTCAGCCGATGCGCTGGTATCGGCGAGCTATCATCGTCGTCGCCGGCACCGCCCTCACTCCGTACGCTGTCATCCTGTTCGTTGTTGTCGCCTGCCATGTTTGGCACGTCGGCGACATCCTCCAAATCGAGGCACTGGTCGACAGCGTTAGCCAAGTCAGCTTCGAGATCGTCGAACGACCTCTCCACATTGTCCTCGGCGCGTCTGATCAAATCCCTGAACTTCATGACTTCATCCCCTGCAGCCGCATGCCCGGAACCATTGAGGCACGAGGACTGAGATGCTTTTGTATCGAGAGCTCAACTCAGCGTCTTCGTTCAATCAAACGATGCCAGGGCGCCGGCGTCGCGAGGAGCCGAGAGCTGCGATTGGAAGGCCCTACATCGGTCTAGGTGCCTGCTGACTTATTCTTGAGGACTGCGCGACTCCCCTTCTTGCCATCGTCTTGGCGTCAATGGTGTGTTGCCTGGGCCCATTAACGCTCAGGTGCAGAAGCCCCGACGAACGGCCCGGCACAGCCTCTTGTGGGGCGCATCAGGCGGCCGGGCCTAACCGGCGGTTGAGTGTTTTGGTTTGCCGGCTGACTCACCATGCGACCTTGGCGAGGCAAGCGCATCATTCGAACGAATTGGGGACCGGCCGCCTGGCCGCCCAATCACACTAAGCTTCCGTTGCCGGACCTGGCGACGAGGTGCTTTGCCTTGAGCCTTGGTATCTACATACGAAGCGGCAATACGCGCCGGTGGAGCAGTGGTCCGACCCGCCAAACTATCGCTGCAAAATGCGCGGCGGAAGGCATCCGAGGATATTCTCAGTGCAAAGGTAGGAGATCGAACGCGGGCGATCTTGCTGAATTCCCCAAACAATCCCGGCGGATATGAGTTCGGCAGGGACGATCTGGAACAATTGCCACATTTGCCGAGCGGCACAATCTATGGATCATCAGCGATGAGGTTTACCGCAGCACAGTGTTCGACGGCGAGTTCCCTCAATAGCATCCATTCCCGGAATGAGAGAGCGGACGATAATTGTGAACAGCCTGTCGAAGTCTCATGCAATGACCGGCTGGAGGCTAGGGTGGACGCTTGGGCCGGTCTCGGCATCAGGTCATTTACAAAATCTTGCGCAATGCATGCTCTTCGGATCGCCGACCTTTATTCAAGATGCCGCAGCGGTGACTCTCGATGAGGCGGTGACGCAGAGATGCGTTTCTTTTCGGACGCCCTTCTGCCGTTGATGTTGACCATTGCTGTGCGGATGTTCGCCGGGATATGCGTGAACCTTATCGTCCGCTGCGGCGCTCAATTTGCTTGGGGTTCTTGGAACCGTTCCGAACTTTCTCCTTGCGCCTCCGATCGAGTTGCGCGTGCTCATGCGGGGCGCTGAGGTGTCTCGATCCGCAGTGGCGCGGCCATTATGCGACGAAGCCTATTAGCTTAGTTGAAATTTGTCCCCAGCGGACGGGAACGACGCTTGGCCATGTTAGTTGATGTGAATGGAGCAGCTAAGAAAAGATCTGGCATTGCTTACGCGACCCGGCTTCTGGATAGCTTTCGGCATTTTGTTGCTGCTTTACGGGATTCAGGTCTTTTTTCTAATTCGGGCATGCCAATGCCTTTAGCCTGGAACATCGATCCCCCTAGCTGGAACGCGGTCTGTCCATCTCCCGGCGGCTGCGCCGATAGCGTTGATCAACGATATATTCATTTATAAGCCTGCTATTCCCGGGGATGCCGAGGTTGGCAGCGCCTGCATCGTTGAATACGCACGTGGCGCTCCCCTCAAGGTAGGTGGTTACCATTCTCGCGCTGCCGGTGAGCATTGGAGCCCGCACTGTGTTGGACGTGCGCTCATGCGTCGGGAAATTTCTTATAGACAGGGGAGGGTCTGTCAGGCTGGAAAATCACAAGCTGCCCCGCGAATGAGGAAGCAAAAAAGGTGCAAGACCAGATCGATTTCTTCCAGGCAACTCGGTCCTCGCATCATCGCCGATCAGCGGCCGTACCGTCGAGAACCAAAATGCGCACGATCTCAGCCGGTCGGCTTCGACCAAAACATGCGGACTACCGGACGGGGACAGTCGGTGCCGCGTCCCATCCTGTGGCCGGCGCTATGCTGACGCTCCTACGGTATCCCGTTCACCGCCCGCGCATGAGGGCGAATTTCCTCCGTCCTGCGCGCGACAACCGTCCACTGTTGCGGCCGCACGCAGGACTGCGGCTTATACGCCGTTCTTCCTTTGAGCGGCGTCCAGTTCGCAGGGCTAAATCACCATTGGTATGCAGACGAGCCTCTCGGCGTCTGGACAGAGATCAATTGCGCTTTGCACCAGGGTTCCTGGATCGTAAGCTCAAAACACGCTGCAGTCGCCTGATATGGTCCACTACGCTGGCCGGCTCATACGGCTTCGCAAGGTGCGGGCCTTCCTGACAAAGGTCGCCCGCCGCGATCGCAGTTCGTTCTACTGCGGCAGAAAGCACTATTTTGACCTCGGGCTTGTTCTCGCGAACCCACTTCGACAGTTGGAACCCGTCCATGTTGCCCGGCAGGTCAACGTCACACAAGACGGTGTCCACACCGAACTCCGCATAGTTCAACGCTTGTTGCGCCTCACGTGCGAAATGGGCCTCAATCACCCTGTAGCCACAGTGGCGGAGATAGTCCGCGATGACGCATCGGGCGATGACGTCGCCGTCAACCACGAGGATCGTTTGGCTCTGTTGGTTCGGGGCTTCCATAGACGGAGAACGGTCAGCAACCGGCAGGGTTCCACGCATCATGACCTGCGCGGGATGCCGACCGAAGATCGCGGCGAGATCCTGCACGAAATGATCCCTGCCGGCGGGCGCATTCAATTCAGAGGAGCGATGCCGCACTGGTGACGCCGTTTGCCACCTGGTCGACGAGACGGGCTAGAAGGCATGGTCTCGAAGCTCAAGGGGCAGTCCATATCGCAGCGGCAAACGAGCGCTTGGCGCAAGATCAAGTGCTTTGAGGAAAAGGAAATGCAAATCATCGGTGCACAGCGCGAGCGCGGCAAAGCTACCCAGGTGATCATGGCTGAAAAGGGCCTCTACAAAGGCGGCGCACTCGTCAACTTCAATGCCGCTGAGCGGCAAGCGCTTTGGGATCGTGTCCAGGGCAAGGTTGGCGGCCCGGTCCCGAAGGGACATAAAAAGGAAAAGGCCGAGTGGCTGAAGCCCGGACTGGTTGGCTGGGTCGAGACCCTCAAAGGCGAAGAGAAGCTGCGGCACGCAAGGCTGCTGGATTTCCGGGAGAAGAACGGAAATGGCCGTAGCTAAAAAGGACCAGGAGCGCGTCACCTATGCATGGATGTACGGTGCGCAGTCGCGCAAGGATGGCAAGGAGCGTGAGGTGCCATTACTGGCAGGAATATGCGGAAGCATGGCTGCAGGGCTTTGACGGTGTGGCGATGGACGGTTTTGGCAAGACCAAAACCGTCAACGACGAGATGGAGGCCGAGGTCGACGAAGCCGCCGTCGAGCGGCCCGACGAATAGCCATTTTGCCATGTGCCGTATGTTCGTTTTTGATTGAAGAAAGGGTTTCGGCGGGCCTATAAAGATTGCGTTTACCATTGCCTTTTTTGGGAGGATGCGATGGTTGCAACGCCCATAGATATCGCTCAAGCGGCCACTGCGACTACGGCTACCTTGCTGAAGTGGCAGAAGTCCATGGAGGAACGCGCCACGTTTCGCCAGAAATGGATCAATCGCGCAGGGCGATTCAAGCCTCACGCGATTTGCTGAAGCGCCTTCGCCAACGTCATCGCGACGACATGGCGGAAAGTTCGGAAAATGCCGACCCGTCTACTGCGCCGATATCGCAACGCGCCGGCAGCTAGCGGGAGGCGACCAGAGCCGATGTGATGGGGAAAGTTTCACTGGCCGTTCCTTGGGGGGCAGGCAAGTTAAACTTTGTCAACGAGCGGCCTTTTTCGCGCTCGCGGAAGCGCCACGTGGCTTTCGACCAGGCGCACGTGCTCGGCCTCGACAGTCACCAATGGCCGGAGGCTGACGGTTACCTTGTTCCCGTCGATGCGTGTATAGGGCCGATCAATTCCATATGCTGGCCAATCACAGCCTTCGAAGCCGAATCGACAACAGAATGCGGGAAGTCGTAGGAGGGGATCGTGACGCTTATGCGATCGGGCGTCACCCGGCCGCGCACAATCGCCGTGACTGCGACCTCGTCGCCAACTTTGATACTTCCCCGAGCCATGCCCAAGACTTTGGAGCAGCCGGCACCGGCGTCAAGATGAGGGGGAGCTAATAAAACCCCTCCGCGCCGCGATTGTGACGCGAGGCGATCCGATCGCTGCCAGCGACTTAGCAGACCAATTGACGACGGCGGCCGAGAAGCCTGGCATCCCTGCCGACCAAATCAACGGCGAAATCGAAAGCGTCTTCGAACTGCTCTTAGAGGTGATGCGGCGCGAGAGTTGCGCGAGGACAACCAGCCCGGAGGCTTCTCCGGGGTTGTGCCGGTCCTGTCCCGTTCCAGCGGATGAACTGCGCCTTCTGGCCGGTGACCGTCTCAATCGACTTCAACAGGGGTCCATGGGCCTCAGGTAGAGCTTGGCAGTGCTCCCTGTGGTACGCCAGGAGCGGCCCGGCGATGCTCTTGTGCAGCGCTTCGGCTGCCGCCAGGAAGCGCTCGATTTCAGCCCGGGAAAGCTGTTCGGAAGGTTTGTTCTGGCCATTGGCGCTCTCCATTGAGGGCGTCGCCGCGACGAGGACCATAATCCTACATGCCAGGCCGTCTGACAAGCGCCTCGCCGGCCTTACCTGAAGGAAGACGCAGGGCCACGGCGCCAAGCGGAGCCATCAGGAGCAACCCGCAAAGATGAGCAACGGCAGGCCCGGCGACCTCCTTTGGCACATGGGACAAACAAGAAGGGCGCCGAGCCTTACCGGCGCTGCTTTGTGAGGGTGACGACGCCGGATGATGAGAGTATGCGATAATGCTAATGTCTGCGAACCATGCGAATGAAGGAAAGCCGCGTGGCAGTGCCAATCAACGACATTGAGACCAAGGTCGGCGGGTGCGATCAGGTTCGGACCATGATGACGGGCTGGTGGGCCTGCACATGGTGGTGGCTACCGCGCTACCGCCTTGCTTTGCGCCAGCCGGCGGCCCATGCCTAGCCTCGCTGCACAACCAGCGCTCGCTGTACTGAAACTGATCGTCGTCTGGCAGTAATGCTCCTGCCCTGGAACGTGATAAATCGCTCGTCGGTACTGGTGGAAATGTTGCCCTTGATATCGCAGCTCCCCGCGCCGGCCGTGCGGGTGCCACTCAGCCAGCCAGCTGGGATGAGCCCGACGAGCTTGTCGAGAGCTTGGGTTCACTTTGAAAACCGGTCAGGGAACCATCACCAGCGCCGGCAGATATTGCCGTCGCCACATCCACCGCCCCTTTGCGTTCTTGCGCCAGCGGTCGGCCTGATCCGCACCTTGATGACGCTGGACTTTGCCCACGCCCTCTCCCCCGAGTGCAGAATGCTTCCAAAGCGGTAGCGAGTCCAGACCGAAACATTAGCGCCGACTAACGGTTATTTCGGCAGTGTTCCGAACCGTGATTGGTAGAGCGTTGGTGGCGCCCTCCTAAAATATGTGGTCGGACGTGCTTTAGAAAGCTTCGCCCCAGAAGGGGCGTGCTTGACGATTTCGGCGAACAGAAAAAGTCGCCGGCTCCGCCCGACCAGGCCGGGAGGCGGTCTTCATGGACAAGCCTAAGGCCATGCGCGAAATGATCTTGCGCGAATGCAATGACGCGGCAATGAGCAAGCCCTACGCCGAGTTCTGCGCCGACGTGAATTCCCTCCGCGGAATGCAGTAGGTCATTCACGGCGCCGCGCAGTTTGACGACGATGGTGGGCAAATTGCCCTCATCACAATGACTGTCAGCTTCCGCAGGCAACAGCGTAGCCAGCGGTGACCGACGCCGGCCCAGAGACTCCCCAGGCCGCTCCTCGCCAGCCTACAGGCGAGCAGGCCGGCATCGGTCAGTAAGGTCCCGTAGGTGTGCAATATATCGTTCACGCCACGAATTGCGGACGTTCGAAACCGGTGATTGGCCATTTCGTGTGACCAAATTCCGCGACTGTTTACTTGCGATCACAAGGCCCCGCAACCTGGAGGTTCCGAAGCGCCATACTGGAGTACCATTGGCGTGGTCACGCGATTTGAACCCGACAACGGTGCTTGAACCAGACCAGGTTAAACATCCGTTATCGTTTTGCGCCAGAAGCGGCCAGTCAGCTTCCGGCCAAATGCGGCAGCGCTCATATTACCATGGTCAAATACAGCTCGCATGAAACTAGTTGTCTTCTTGGTCCTTTGGTTCGCCAGACCATACGAGAGAATACGAGAGAAACGGCTTGGCGAACTATGAAATCCAACGGATCTACGCTCCCCGTCATTTCCTTCGCGAGCGTCAGACGCTCCTCCAGGCGCTGCTCACGCTCCGTTCGTGCACTTGAGGCGCTCATGCGCGTCTGCGAAAAGGCACTCTGCCGTCAAAGCCTTTCCCCACTCTCGATAATTTCCGCAAGCTGCCGCTGGCTATCGGCGGTTCGTTGATGCGCAAACTGTGACGGCGGTCGTTACCGTGGCTCGAGTGTCAGCAGATGTGGTAAGGCTGATTGTCGACGAGTAGCAGAGGGGTCCAGCAACAATGACTTTGAGACGAACCAGAGCTTACGGCGGATCCGGCTTGGTTCTGGCGGTTTGCACTGTATTGGCTTGGCAAAACGCCTCCGCCGCTCAAGATTGCTACGCAGCCGCGACGCCTGGCGTCAATTGGCAGGAGTGTGACAAAAAGCTTCTCATCCTAGAAGGACAGGACCTGAGCGGGGCAAACCTGTTCGGTGTTGATTTCACTTCGACCGACCTCAGGAACAGCAATCTCCTTGCGGCAAATTTTGAGAAGGCAACGCTTGTGCGCGCTTCCCTGGCCGGCTCGACCGCCAAAGGCGCCCGGTTCGACAAAATCGAGGCTTACAGGACCGACTTCAGCCATATGGACGCGCAGGGCGCTGTGTTTGCGGGCGCGGAAGTGCAGCGCTCGAATTTCCAGGACGCCAATCTGGTCAATGTTGATTTCACAAAGGCGGAATTGGGGCGTGCACAGTTCCATGACGCCGATGTCAGCGGCAGCCACTTTTCGTTTGCCAATCTCGCGCGGGCGGACTTCCGAGGAGCGAAGTTCACCGCACCGATAGACTTTGACGGCGCTTTTTTCTTTCTGACCCGTATCGAGGGCCTCGATCTGTCCAATTCGGCGGGTCTGTCCCAGTGGCAGCTCAACATGGCTTGCGGAGACGCCCGGACCGAGTTGCCTTCTGGCATGACGAGGCCAGAAGATTGGCCCTGTCAATTCCAGCAGGAATAGCCTGCCCGTCCGCTTCCGGCCCAAAGGCTGCCGGGCGGCAATGCGCCTCAATGCAGTCCTCGGCCGCGGGTCAAAGCACGACACTGCGGGACATTTCCGGCAATCTCATTTACCGGCGAACGACAACGACCAAATGGAGGACGGATGCCCAAGGTCAAAGGTGATACCGCTCTGGACAAGGAGCGCGCCAAAACAGAGAAGCTCCTCAAAAAGGTTGGATATACAGCCTTGAAGGAGGCCGGTGTGTTATCCAAGCGACCCGACCTCCCAGATCTAAAGATTGAAAAGCGAGGGAAATAGCGCGGACACTCGCGTGCTGACCTGACCGAAGGCACGCCCAAAATGTAGACGTCTGCTTTGCCTTCTCAAGCTAGGAGGGTGCAGGCGGCGCTTGCGAGAACCACAAGGCGGACTGCTGGGCCGGAAGAAGCTGTCGTATTTCCGCCCCGGTGCGATCCGACACTTCACAACTTTTTCACTTTCAATTGGGGGGCCATATCATATGAACGAAGAGACCGGCGTTCAGAAGTTGGTGCGCACGCTGCGTGCTCGAGCACCTGATGACGCAGCTGAATTGCTCGCTAGAGAGTCTCCCGAGTTCATCCGCGACACACTAAAACTGTTGCCTGACGGGCACGCCCGTAAGGTGGCCGAGCATTTGCCACTGCATATGCGGCCCATCAGCTCTCATGATGGTGACATGGGTTTCGCGATCCCCGAGTCGCTCGTCGAGGTGATGGACCCGATCCCCGCCAGCGTTCCTGTCGGGACGACGGTTGCTGCCGCGGTGGAAGCCGTCAGAGGCGCCCAAGTGCCGACCGAGCTCACTTATCTCTACGTCACGGACGAGGGTAATAAACTGGTTGGCCTGGCGGTCCTGCGGGATCTGATGCTGAGCGAACCGGACGCGGTTGTCGATCACATCATGCTGCCCAGGCCGTTCGCTCTTGATGTCGGTCTCTCTTTGAGTAACGCATGCAAGGCGGCGGTACGGCGTCACTATCCTGTCTATCCGGTGGTGGATGCGGAGAACCGGCTGCTCGGGCAGGTTCGCGGCTGGCGCTTGTTCGAGCAGCAAATCATCGAGATTTCCGCCCAGTCTGGCCAGATGGTCGGCCTCCAGAAGGAGGAGCGCTCTTTTACGCCGCTGTTTTCAGCCTTCCTGAAGCGCCATCCGTGGCTGCAGTTGAATCTCCTGACGGCCTTCATGGCCGCATTCGTGGTCAGTTCGTTCACAGGCACGATCGAGAAGATCGTCGCCCTGGCGGCGTTCCTCCCGGTCTTGGCCGGGCAGAGCGGAAACACCGGCTGCCAGGCACTGGCTATGACGCTGCGTGGCCTTGCCCTGGGGGATGTGGACAAACGACCGAAGCTGCACTTGGTGATGAGAGAGGGCGCGCTCGCGGCCGCCAACGGCGCGCTCGTCGGCGTTGTTGCGGCTGCGGCGATGTGGTTCTATGCCTCGAGGCAACCGGCGTCGGCGGCGCAGGCGCCGATGCTGGCACTTGTGATCCTGCTTGCCATGTCCGGATCGTGCCTCATGTCCGGCATCTCCGGCGTGCTGATCCCGTTGGGCCTGCGCCGGGTAGGCGCCGATCCGGCGGTCGCCTCGGCGATCTTCCTCACCACCGTGACCGATATTGTAGGCATGGGCCTGATGCTGGGGCTGGCAACCATGCTCGTGCTCTAGCAAGCTGCGTGCGGTGACGCGTCCCTGGGAGTTGGGGCAATGAGCTGACCTCGCGTTCAAAGAAATTGCAAGACCCGGGCCGAATCGCACACGCGTCGTGAGAAGCACCTTCCGGCAGCTCTCCGGCCCCTTGCGAAACGCGACGGAAGGCCTTTGGAGAACCGTGGGTGACCTTGAAGCCTGGTGACCAGATACGCAGAATCGCCCACCCAATATTAATCTTGTCGGCTGTGCGATCCACTACTGATGAGATTTGAGTTTGTTAAGCCTTGGGCCAAATACTTTAATCACGTGCAGCAATGTCGAGAAGAGTTTTTGACAATCAGCGCAGCCGAAATAGGAATAAACCCGATATCTTGTTGCGCAGCTGCAACAGCTGCTGAGGACTCGCATAAGTCCGGCGACCGTTCAGTCGCCTTTTTCTTGCAGTCCTGCTAAATCTCTCGCACTAGTCGGGTTTGGGGTGGGTTCTCGGCATGCAATCTTCGTTTCGAACGATCTTCGGCGTCGCCGCAGCGCTGCTTTGTGCCGGCGTGTTGCCGGCCGGCGCACAAGGTCTTTTTGGGGCCTATGACGATGCGTTTGCGGCCCGCATCGCCAGTCCGGCCGACAACGGAACGCTCGCCCAATTCGTCACGGTTGCGGTCAATGCTGGGCAATACGATCAGGCGATCTCCTCGATCGAGCAGTATCTGATCCAATACCCGCGCGATGCGCGCGCCCGGCTTGCGGCCAGCCGGTTATATTATCATGTCGGGTCCTATGAATTGGCCCGGCGGCAGGTGCAGTACGGCATCGAAGTCGGAGGTCTGACCGCAAGTGAGCAACAGGAAGCTGTTCGCCTGCTCGCCCGCATCGAGCGCGCGTTGCGTGGCGTCACCTGGGAACTCGCCCTGACCGGCGGCGTATTCAGCGCATTCACCGATTTTGAGCCAGGCGGGGCGCAGGACGACGACAGCTTCGTCTCGCCTTACGGGCAGGCGGAAGGTTTTGTGCGGTGGGACCTCGGCACGCCAAGTGCCGACGCGCTCGTTCTTTCGGGGTCGTTGACCGCGACTGAGCGTCTTTTCACGGAAGACCTGTCGGTTCCGGGTGGCGAGAAGACTTTTATCCACGGCAACGCAGCGATAACCTGGGACAAGGGACTGCCCAACAGCGGGATCGATTCGCTGCGCCTGCTGCTTTCCGCGTTCACCGTTACGGATCGTTTCGACAGCGACATTTACGAAACCGGTATCGGCCTCAGTGGACGTTTCGTCGTTCGCCCGACGGTCGAGACGACGCTCTTCGCCGGTGGCGGCTACATCGATCTAAGCGCCTCGCAAGGCATTTTCGCGGATAGCAGGGTCTTCTATGAGGCAGGCGGCAGCTACCGCTTCCGCAATGGCCAGGCGCTCGGCTTGCGCTTTGTCGGCTCGAATGACTTCGCTTCCGGATCGGGCGAAATCAGCCGCAGCTATACGGGCGAGGTCCGCTATGGCGGCCTGTTGATGAACGTACCGGATCTTTTCGCCTGGTCGCACCAGATCGCCTTATCGGCCGGCCACAGCGACACTCCCGATCTGTCCGTCGGCATCGGCACAAATATCAAGAGCGACTTCTGGCGCATTGCCTCGGAAAGCGATTTTCAGCTGACGGAAGCGCAGAAGATCAGCGTTGATCTCGCCTATCGTAAAACCAACTTCGCCCTCGCCAACCGCGACCGAAAATCGTTCGAAATGCTCATGAGCTATACGTTGACGCTCAATTGAAAGAGGCCGCGATGAGGTATCATCAGATCGTCATTTTTATCGCCTGCCTCGCCTTCGCGGCACCATCCGCCGCTGAGACGGTCGGGTCGATGACGGCCTATCAGACCATCATCGTCCGCAATAACGGCGGGACGATGAACGTTGGCGCCGGCGTCGAACTCGGCGACCAGTTGCGCAGCAATCCCACCGGTCTCGGAATGCTGGTGTTCCGGGATGAATCGAGCGCCAAGATTGGTCCAAACACCAGCCTGACGATCGATGAGTTCGTCTACAATCCGGGCTCCGGGTCGGGAAAGATCGACATCGGGATGAACAGCGGCCTGGCCCGTTTTTATGGCGGCCAGGTTTCGAAAGGGGGCGTCATGCAGGTTGCGACGCCGCACATGGTGCTCGGAGCGAGAGGCGGCATCATCGAAGTGCTGGTGGCAGCCGGCCAGACCGTCGGCATATTGCGCGCCGGCCGCATGACCTGCACGATCAATGGCAAACGGCTGGTCATCACGAACCCGGGCTACGCCTGCACGTCGGACGATGGCAAGCTTCTGGCCGGCTACGGCGGCATCGACGCCTTCCCGATCTTGGACAGTATCGACCGGATAGCGGGAACCGGCCTGCCGGGCGCACCGGGTCCTGGGTTGGACGTAAGCGCAATTTGTGCGTCGGCTCTAGGCTCCTCGCTCAAAGTCTGCGGGTCCAGGGACGGCGCACTGCCAGGAGTGGTCATGGAATTCCCTGACAGCCCAACGCCACCTGCGGGCAGCGGGGGGCGGCGGGGCGAGTGTGAGGGTGAGGGTTGCTGCTACTACTACAACTGCGATTAGGCTTGGCTGCACGAGATGAGCCACTCGGTCGGTAGGCGCTGGGCTGATTGGCGGCAAGCCGGCAGGCGCAAAATATCCGGCCTTTTGGTCGTGCTCCTGCTGCTCGCTTGCCATTTGGCTTTTGACGGGCCGTTGTCGCGCCTGCGTGAGCGGACGTACGACTTTTATCAGTTTCTCGCCCCACGCCAGGCGACGAGCAATCCTGTCGTGATCGTCTCGATAGACGACGACAGCCTCAAGGCACATGGGCGATGGCCCTGGAACCGTGGCCTCTTGGCCGATCTGGTCGATGGCATCACGCAATCCGGCGCGGCGGTGGTCGGGCTTGCGCTGGTACTCCCCGAGGCTGACACCTCGCCTGAGGGCATGGCCGGAGACAAGCGCCTGGCAGCGGCGCTGTCCAAAAATCGAACGGCGCTTGCCGTCAGCCTGGGCAATGAAGCGACGGTTTCAGAAGCAGAACCCAAAGCCGGCTGGTCGATCGTCGGGCAAGTACCCGATACACTTCCCGGCTTCACCGGTCTTACCGGGTCGCTTGCCGAATTCTCGAACGCCGCCGCAGGCCTAGGCGTGATTCGCACCTTGCCCGATCCCGACGGCGTACTGCGCCATGTGCCGCTGCTCTGGCTTCGCAACACCCCTCAACGCGCGCAGCTGTGGCCGTCTTTCGCACTCGAGCTCCTGCGCCTTTACGCTGGACAGGACGGTTACACAGCCCGGATGAATGCAGCCGGGTTCGACGCACTCAGGATGGAAGGCGCCATTGTGCCGCTCGAGCCGGAGGGGAGCATCCGCCTCTGGGAAACCGCCACCGACACGCCTCGCCTGTCTGCCAGCACTATCCTTTCGGGCCATGGCGATCCGCGGCTGCGGGACGCCATCGCCATTGTCGACCTGTCGGCTGTGGGCCTGACGCAGTACCTGCCCACGCCGACGAGTCCAGCGCGACCAGGAGCGGAGATCCACGCCGATGCGATCGGCCAGATGCTTGCCGGGCGCTTCCTGGCAGAGCCAGCGCACGCGCGTATGCTCGAGCGGCTCTGGTTTCTCCTCAGCGCCGTCGTTTTCATCGGGGTTTCCGGAGTGCTCGCCGGGCGTGTCGTGCTTGGCGCCCTCTCCCTGGCGCTGCTGGCCGTCACGCCGTTCGTGTTCGGCGCTCTCGAGTACAGCCTGCAGGGTGCACTCTATGACCCGCTGCAGCCGGCGCTTGCAACCATCATGGTTGCGGGCTTCGAAGGCTATGTCCTCTACAGGCGCAGCGAGCAGCGCCGGTCCACCCTGACGCGACAGTTCTCCCAATATCTGTCGCCCTCCGTGGTGCAGCGCCTCGCAAGCTCGGACACCGAGGCAATCCTGTCCGGCGAGAAGCGCGAGATCACCATTTTGATCAGCGACATACGTGGCTTCACGACCATGAGCGAACAGCTCGACACCCAAGAGATCGCCAAGGTGGTCAACCATTTCCTCGGCATTGCGACCGATGAGATCCTCAAGCGCGACGGCACCATCGACAAGTTCATGGGCGATGCGGTGCTGGCCTTCTGGAACGCACCGCTAGATCAACCCGATCATCGTGAGCGTGCGCTCGACGCGGGCCTGGCCCTTATAGAGCGGGTGAGGCGCGAAGACGCCGCCTTCACCGCGGATGGCCATCGCTCCATCGAAATCGGCGTCGCCATCGAGACCGGCATCTGCTCGGTAGGCAATTTCGGCTCCGAACGGCGCTTCGATTACACCGCGATCGGCTCCCCCGTGAACCGCGCGGCACGGCTCGAATCGACGACCAAGAAGCTGGGCATCCCCCTGGTGCTTGGACCCGGCTTTGCGGCAGGAGCATCGATGCCGGTCGTCCAGGCGGGCGCCTTTGAGCTCCAGGGTTTCAAGGGCGAGGTGCCGGTTTTCACCGTTCCGGAGATGCAAGCTGCTCAACAAGGTATGAGCCGCGAAGTAGAGAGCCAACGTGGTGAGCAATCTGGCGCCCCCGCCATGGTGGTTGGTTCGCCGCCATCCGTGCAAATGGCGCCGCTTGACCTGACACCCCGAACCCGGAGCATCCGCTGATCGGATCCAGCGGATCGCAAGATGCGATTGTCACGGGCACAGACGGACATCTCGTTTCGGCGACCATCGAGGGATGCGACGGCTTGCGTCACTCGTCCTTGAAAGTCACCTTCATATGTTTGTGCACCATTGAGGCGAGGTCCTCGGCATCCCAGTTCGTTAGCCTGATGCAGCCGTGAGAGAAGGTCTTCCCGATCTTGCCGGGTTCGGGCGTGCCGTGAATGCCGTAGCTTTCGATGGAGAGGTCGATCCAGATTGATCCCACGGGATTGTTAGGGCCGGCAGCAATGGTGAAGGGCCGCTTGGTTTTGACTCCCTTGAATGCAAAATCGGGATCGTAGTGATAGGTCGGGTTGTGCACCATCCTTTGGATCTCTGCCTGCCCACTTGGTGCCGGCTTCTCGTCGCTCCCGATCGAGGCAGGGTAGACGGCAAGCGCTTTATTGGAGGGGTCGAGCACGCGCACCTGATGAGCGCCTTTGTCGACTTCGACGCCGGCAATGGTGGCGGGAGGTTCACCCCGGCCAACATCTGGTACCAGCAGCGTGGTTCCAGCTTTCCTGAATCCGGTGCCTGGGTTTAGCCTCCTGAGCAATGGTTCGCTCACATGGAAGCGCTCCGCCAGCTTCTCGATCGAGTCGTGATAGCCAAGCCTTCTCAGGCGAGCCATCTTCTCCATGCGCCCCGGAATGCGTTTGGTGAAGGGGCCGCGTACATCTTTGCGGTTCAGTTCATAGGTGACCAGAGCTGGGCTGGTGGAGGTTGCCATCAGCTTGTCCCAAGTCGCCTGGGTGAGCTTGCCATCTGGCGCCAGTCCGTTCGACGCCTGGAAGGCCTTGACCGCCTTGGCGAAGTTCTCTCCAAGGCGGCCGTCGATGAGCCCCGGTGAGAAGCGCGCACGATCCAAAAAAATTTGCGCCTTCAGCACGGCAGGATCGAGCCCTTTCGGGTCGCCGGCGGAGAATTGCGCCTGATTTACCGCGGCTAGATCCAGCTTGGCCGCCTCCGTCCCGCCGCATGCGAAGGCGAATGCAATGGCGAGGAGGAGAAGGAGCCTGATCATCGATGTCACTCCTTGCGTTAAATCGCACCTGATATGCTTCTATGACGCGCTGTGGCAGATCTGGTTCCATTCGCCGGTAGGAGGATCATAGGCAACCAGCCTTACGCTGCCGACCGGTCCGAGACGTTCGATGCCCATGCCTTGCCCCTCACGAGAGGCGTTGCTGGCCGCGCAGATCGGCAGTGTAAAAATGGTCTGGCCATGTTGACGTGAGCTTCTACCTTCCAACTGCCCACTACCTGGACCGGCAGTCAAATGGTCTCAGGGCAGCAAGTGAGGAGATGCGCTGGGAACCGGCTTGTCGGGCGGGTATTCTATTGATCTTCGGTATCGATAGATCCATGTTCCGTCGTCACTGTGATCGCGTTGTCGCCCGCGATTGCTCTAGCGTATTCGAAGCGCTCCAACTTCTGTTCTGCCGATAGGCCTTTGAACATCGCGGTGGCCGAGTTCGTGATTTTGAAGTCGCCGCAACTCGGACAGCGAAACTCCCGGATGTCGCCAAATGTCTCCGAATTAACGAGCGCCTGCTCATCTGTAATCGGGCAAATTGCGGCCATCCAAGCCATCGTGGTCCTCCGTCCTAAGGCCGTCCTCGATTACCCAAAAGGCATCGTCGAGTGCAAAATCCATTTCTGCCGACGCTCACCCCACCTGGAGTACTCCACCGAGTAGATTGCGCTCTCCACTCTCCAACCCGGAATGTGGATTAAAGCCAGTTCCTCGGCGAGCGATTTGCTGGTGAGCGGTAGGCGCTCTCGCTCTGGAGCCTCTCCCAAACGATCGGAGATGTTCATGTAGCGTCGGGCAGGACCGAAGGGCCGGAACGTGGCGTTTTCATCTCTTCGGCAATCACCAGCAGCGCCTCCAGAGCGACGGCGATCCCCGACATCACCGTACTTATGTCTGCGCTGCCGCCGAGCGTCGAAAGTTCGGCCGCTCGCGTTTGCATGCTTTGGCTCAGCTCTTGTAACTTCAGGCGCAGCTCGTCATCCATGTATGTTCTCCAAGCTTGACGCTGGAGGAACGCGCCTGCTTACAACCCGTTCCGCCGGTGGCCGCAGAGAACCAGAGACACCGCAGATGCTACAACTCGCGCTGTGGCGGCGCTTAGGATGGGCGGTGGATTGAGCCTCAGCGACTGACCGTCGGCAAATAGCGGATGCTTCAGTCTCGAAAAGGTGCTGGACGGCTCGATATGCACCGGCCCTTGGCCCTGGGTGCTGGTCCCATGCACAGTAAGGCCGTGCAAGTGCGCGCGGCCTCTGGGCTCAACATTCCAGTCGTCATGGTCCAAAGTTGTCCCAAGGTGGGTTCTCACCAAAGTGGGCGGCGAGAAGCGTCACGAAGCTTTGAACTTTGGCGGAAAGATGCCTTCTTGACGGGTACATCGCGTAGATCGACCGGCTTACCGGCTTGAACTGGGGCATCACTGTCTCCAGCTGGCCCGAACGGATGGCTTCTCCAACAAGGAAAGTGGGGCAAAGTACTATGCCTGCTCCACCCAGCGCCGCATCGCGCAGGAGCTGCCCGTTCGTTGCCGTCATCCGTGCAGTGATTTTTACCGCCACTTCCCCCTTTGGTCCGTCGAACCGCCATTTTCCGCGGCTGGCGCGCAACGCGTAGTCCAGACAATCATGGTCGTGGAGATCCGACGGCTTTGTGGGACGCCCGCGTCCGTCCAGATAATCGCGCGAAGCGCAGACCACCTCGCGTGAGGGCGCGATTCGGCGAGCAACCAGATTGGAAACCGTGAGTGGAGCGATGCGTACCGCGACATCCAGGCCCTCTTCCACGATGTCAACCACACGGTCGTCCAACACCAACTCAACCGACACCTCCGGGTAGACCGCGAGATATTCTGCAACGACTCTCCCAAGGTGCATCGCGCCGAAGGAGATCGGCGCGCTGACACGCAGTGAGCCGGTCGGACGTGTCTTGCTCTCGGCCGCGCTCGTACGAACTTCCTCGACATCCTCGATTATGCGCAGACTGCGCTCGTAGACGGAGGCGCCGAGCTCTGTCAGGCTGATGCGCCGGGTCGTCCGGTTGAGAAGGCGTGCGCCAAGCCACTCTTCCAGCATTTGGACATGCTTGCTCACGGCCGCTGGCGATAGTCGCATCCGCTTGGCCGCTCCAGCGAAACTGCCTTCACCGACGACGTTGGCAAACACGGTCATGCTGGTCAGCCGGTCCAACTGCAATCACCTCTTTCATTCACGTTTCGTGAATTCACCATCCATATCTCCCTCGATTATCAATCCGCAGTGGACAGATTATCTGAAACCAGGCCGGGATCAATTGTCCGATCCGTCTCTCTAACGTTTGCCCGAAACGTTGGCGTCGAGTGCCTTCTCGCGAGCTGGAGGTGATCATGTCTCTGACCAAAGCAGCCCTTCGGGAGAAACAGGGAGCCACTTTTCGCATGTGGCTCTCCGTGCTCACTGTATCGATGGGTATTTTTTCGATGATCACTGCGGAGCAACTCCCTGTGGGGCTGATTCCGGCAATTTCTTCCGAGTTGAATGTCTCTATTGGGAGTGGCGGTCTCACGGTGACGATACCCGGCGTAATTGCGGCGTTCGCTTCTATCGGTTTGCCGTTGGCAGTGGGGAGGCTCGACCGGCGTATTCTGATGGCGGGCCTGCTCGCGGTAATGGCTGCGGCGAGCGTGATTTCAGCGCTCGCAACGAACTTTCCCGTTCTGCTCGCGTCCAGGCTGCTCGTCGGGATCACCATCGGTGGCTTTTGGGCGATAGCCGGGAGCATCGCAGTACGCCTTGTTCCTGGACCGTCCGTGCCGCGCGCCATGACTATTGTCTTCGGCGGTGTAAGTGCCGCTGCGGTGCTGGGCGTGCCGGCCGGCACGATCATCGGTGATCTAGTCGGCTGGCGCGGCGCGTGCGGGTCTCTCGCCGGCCTGAGCTTTGCCATACTGCTCGCCGCCCTGCTTGTGCTTCCGAAGCTGGAGGCGGCGCAGCCTGTGGAGGTGAAAGCCCTGCGTGCGCAATTGCGCAATCCCGCCCTCCTGGCGGGCGTGGTTGCGACCGCACTGCTGGTGGCTGCCCACTACGGTGCCTACACTTTCGTGAGCCCGGTGTTGCTGGAGGTCTCGGGCGTCACTGCAGGGAGCATAGGTTGGTTACTGTTGGGGTATGGCATTCTCGGAATAATTGGCAACGCCGTCGCAGGCGTCTGGGCCGCCAAATCCGTCGGTCGCACATTGGCCTGCGTCGTCATTGGGCTCGGCGCCACGCTGGCTCTCTTCCCGTTGCTCGGGGTCACGCCGCTCACAGGAACCATCCTGCTGCTGGTGTGGGGCTTCGCGTATGGCGCGGCGCCCATTACGCTGCAGACGTGGGTGCTGAGCGCAGCACCAGAAAGCGCGGAGACCGCGACGGCCATCTACTGCTTCACTTTCAATCTTGCCATCTCCGTGGGTACCCTAGCGACCAGTCAGATCGTCGACACGATGGGCGTGAACAGGGTCCTCTGGGTCGACTCCGCCATCATCCTGCTGGTGCTGCTGCCGGTGTGCCGCGCACCCATGCTTAACCGGAACATCGGAAACTCGTAGACAGCAAGCCATCCTGTGCCGCCCCGTCTGGCAATGATGTGATAGGTTGAAGTAGATCTTCGTTTCCTCTGTCTTGAAAGTCACGCGCGTCACATCAAACGCGGGTTCCGCCGCACCGTACGGGTGCCGATGCTTTGCGCCCCGGAGGACAACTGGCTACTTGAAAAAGGACTTGATCCCCTCGTCGATATGTGTGCTGATATGAGATCGATCTCATGCCGCGCTCTCAATTGCTATTTCTCTACGGGAGCGCGCTCTGGGAAGCATGTCTGAATAACGATGAAGAGGGAGGTTCAAGTGAGGAAATTGATCGCGTGGCTGGCCTTGGCCACTACCACGCTCGCGTTCGCGTCTGCGGCGTCGGCGGGTGAAACCATCGACCGGGTTACCTCGAAGAAGGCAATGGTGGTCGCCACAAACAGCGGTTGGCCGCCGCAGAGTTTCCTCGACGACAGCAATCAGTTGGTCGGCTTCGACATCGACGTCTCGAAAGAGATCGCAAGGCGCCTCGGTGTCGAGGTCAGTTTCGACACGCCGGACTGGGCGACGATGACGGGCGGCCATTGGCAGGGACGCTACGATCTGGGTGTCGGCTCGGTGACGCCGACCAAAGCGCGGGCCAAGGTGATCGATTTCGAAGGCATCTATTATTATAGCCCCTACGTTTACGTGGTTCACAAGGACAGCCCGGCCAAATCGGTCGCCGACCTGAACGGCAAGATCATCGGCGTCGAGACCGCCACCACGTCGGAGGATTTCATCCGTAGACAACTCGAGATCGATGCTCCCGGCCTGCCGCCCATCGAATACAAGCTGGAGTCCGGTGAGATCAGGACTTTCGCTGACTCAATGCTGCCGTTCGACGATTTGAGGCTCGGCGACGGCGTGCGCCTCAACGCGGTCATCGCACCAGAACAGACGGCTCAGAACGCGATAAAGAACGGCTACCCGTTGCGTGTCCTGGAAGGCGGCTATGCCTTCCGTGAGCCACTGGTGGTGATCGCGGAAAAAGGTGATGCCGAGTGGAATGCCAAGATCGGCGGCATTCTCGACGAGATGAAGAAGGACGGTACCCTCGCGAAACTGACCACCAAGTGGTACGGCAAGGATTACAGCTCTGACTGAGAGGCATCGTGGATAAAGCTTGAGCGGGGTGCATTCAATTGAACATCCCGCTCCATCTGTTTTGTTTCAGCCGCATTTCCACGACACCGGGCGGCTCCGCCTGCCTGCAAAATGCTCTAGTGCCGCCACCTCATCATATTGATCATGACATGTCCTGACACCTATTACCGACGCACGCTTGCCGACAACACCATCAGACCGCCGCTGAGCGGCGTTTCCGAGTGCGAGACAGTCGTTGTCGGCGGCGGACTGGCCGGCCTGACGACGGCGTTGCAGCTGGCTCGCGCCGGCCAGCAGGTCGTCGTGCTTGAGGCGCAGCGGATAGGATTCGGCGCTTCCGGTCGCAATGGCGGCTTCGTCAATCCCGGTTTCGCCACCGGCACCGACAACATCGCCGCGATGGCCGGCGTCGACGCGGCACAAAAACTGCACCGCCTGTCCATCGAAGGCGTCGACTTCGTGCGGCAGACGATCCGCGATCTCGACATCAAGGCGGCAGAGCCGCGCTCCGGTATATTGAGCGTGCTTCGCCACGATGGTGGCGCCGCGCTCAAGGCATATGCCGAGCAACTGGCGCGGGATTTCGACTATCGGCTCGACTATCTCGATCGCGACCAGGTGCGAGCGGTGCTGCATTCGGATCGCTACCACCAAGGCCTGCGCGATCCCAGCGCCTTCCACATGCATCCGCTTAACTATCTGCGCGCCGTTGCTGGCGAGATCGAGCGGCTGGGCGGCAGGATATACGAGAGAACGGCTGCCGTTGAAGCCAACCTTGACGGCGCCGAAAAGATCTTGCGTACCGACAGCGGCGAAGTGCGCGCCCGCCAGGCCGTAGTTGCCACCGGCGGATATACGGGGCCACTGGTCAGTCGGCTGCAGCGGGCATTCCTGCCGATCGCCACTTACGTTATGGTGAGCGAGGAGGCGCCTGACCTCATCGCCAAGGCGATTACGACGACCGACGCCGTCGGCGATAACCGTCGCGCAGGCGATTATTACCGTGTTGTCGAAGACGGCATGCGGCTGCTCTGGGGAGGGCGCATCACCACCCGGGCAGCCTCATCGGGCGTGTTGGCGAGGCAATTGCGCCGTGAGATGGTCACCACTTATCCGCAGCTCGAACACCTCAAGACCGAACTCGCCTGGTCCGGGCTCATGTCTTATGCCCGGCACATGATGCCCCAAATAGGCCCGTTGCAGCCGGGCGTCTGGTACCTCACGGCTTTTGGTGGCCATGGCATCAACACCACGGCGATCGCCGGCAAGTTGATCGCCGAAGCCATACTGGGACAATCGGACCGCTACCGGCTGTTCGCACCATTTGGCCTTGCCTGGGCGGGCGGCCCGGCTGGACTTGCGGTTGCGCAACTCACCTACTGGAAGCTGCAGGCGCAGGATTGGTGGCGCGAGCGGGCCCGCTGACCGCAGGGAGATCGAGGACGTGATCGGCCGACTATTGCTCAACCACCCGGACGCGGCGCGCCGCGTTGGCGTATTCTTCGTGCTCGCCGCCATCGCCGCCGGCCTGTATGGGCTCGGCATCAAAGCCAGTTGGCTCGGCAAGCTCGTTCCGGGGTCGGTCGAGTGGCTCGCCGCCAACCCAGACGTCGGGCGGGCGGTCTCGGCGGTGCTGATCGCATTGATCTTGGTGGCGAACTGGAACGCGCTGCGGCATCTCAGCCGCAAACAGCAGATTGTGGCAGTCTGGATAGAGCTGTTCGTGTTGCTAATGTTGTTTTTCTATTCCTTCGACTTGTCCTTCGCGTTCATCGCCAAGAAGATCGGCTTCCTCGTCTCGAAGGGTGTGGTGACGACCCTCTACATTTCGGCCATTTCGATCGCCATTGCCACCCTCATCGCCTTCGTTGGCGCCATCGCCAAACTTTCCCGCAACGGCGTGGTCTATGGCTTGGCGACCTTCTATACCTCTCTGTTTCGTGGCTTGCCGTTGCTGATGCAGATCTACATCATCTATCTCGGCCTGCCGCAGATTGGCTACGTGATCGGCGCCGTGCCGGCCGGTATCATGGCGCTGTCGCTTTGCTACGGCGCGTACATGACCGAGATCTTCCGCGCCGGCATCGAAAGCATCTCGCGCGGCCAGACCGAGGGTGCTACGGCACTCGGCCTTAGCGCTAACCAGACGATGTTCCTGGTCATCCTGCCGCAGGCGATGCGGGTCATCGTGCCGCCGACCGGCAACCAGTTCATTGCGATGCTGAAGGATTCTTCGCTGGTCTCGGTGGTCGGGGTCTGGGAGATCATGTATCTCGCACGCACGCAGGGCCAGACCGAGTTCCGCCACATCGAGATGCTCATCACCGCCTCGATGATCTATTGGCTGCTCTCGATGGGGCTCGAGTTCCTGCAGTCGCGGATCGAAGACCGGTTCGGGCGCTCACTCAAGCGCTGATCGTCATCCGTGATTTTCGCCAAAGCGAGTTGCACAGCACCGCAACAGCCAGCTTCGGAGAGCAGCTGCAGATTGTACGCCACAGCACGCCGTTCGGCGACGCCGTCAAGGGTGAATCAACCCGGTATTTCATCGGCTTAGCCTGATCGGAGGGCAGAATAGAGCAAGTGCTGGACGAGCATGTTCGTTGGCCGACTGCCCGGCAACTTCGACCGATTGCTGGATTTCACCCGCGCCAACAAATCGATAAAGTCAACGACTTTAACATGTCCTCCGGGCCAACCATTATCGCTATGTATCGATGGTAGCCGAGTTCGCCACGTGGTTCGCCAATAGGTTTGTCAGGCAGTGGTTTGCGCGTTACCAGCCGCACGACTCGGTCCATGCCCTGCACAGCCAAACGCACCGGCGAGGTTCCCGGGAATGAAGCTCGGCATGGTGTTTCGTTCCTTTGAAGTGGGCGTGTTTGGGGGAAGACCGTAGTCGGCGTGTTCGCGCCCGGTGGAATTTTCGAAGAGTTGTTTCCAACGGCGGGAACGAACCAAACTTCCATGCATTTAGCTCTGGCTTCGTTCATTCACTCTTTCTTCTGGGAGCTGGACCATTGTCATCCGGAGGCTATCTCTTGGCCGACCAACAAACCAATGACGTTTCCATCGTTGATCTGATACCTGCCCTGCGGGCTTTCGCGCGCACCTTCTGCCGCGTCCCAGACGATGCCGACGATCTGGTGCAGGAAACGTTGACCAAAGGGCTCGCCAACATCGACAAGTTCGAACCCGGTACACGCATGAAGTCGTGGCTCTTCACCATCATGCGCAACACCTACTACACGCGGATCAAGATCGCTGCACGGGAAGCGCCAGGCCTTCTCGACTGCGCGTCTTCGAGACCGATTTCGGAAGCTACCCAGGAATGGACCGTTCAGAGCAAGGAAGTTCACGGCGCCATCCAAAAGCTGCCCGAACATCAGCGCGAGGTGCTGATGCTGATCGGCGTTTTAGGAGTGGGCTACGAGGAAACCGCCGAAATCTGCGGCTGCGCGGTAGGGACGGTCAAGAGCCGGCTGAACCGTGCCCGCGCCAACATCCTTGAGCTACTCGGGGAGAGCTCGTTGCAGACATTGATAGAAAGGCGAAATCAGCTGTCGGATGGTCAGCTCGATATAGAGGTCGACAGCCGCAGATAATCAGCTCTTCACGTCTCGCCGATGCTTCTCGACGAGAGCATTTTGCAATTCGATCGCCAGCTTGGATAGGCGGTCTGGTATCTTTTCCAGCTCTATGGCGGCCAGCAGGGAAGCAATCTCCCGATCCACAGCCATCTCGACAAGCAGATCCGTGGTATCGTCGCTCGAATGAGACATCACGTTCTCTTGATAGCATCCCTAGATCCAAGTCTGGTGGATGAGCGCTCGGCACTACAAGGCGTTGTGGCCGCCGAGAGGCTCACCGGCGGCCCTTGCACAGTTTTTCCTCCGTGCCGCGGCAAGACGCGGCGCGGTGGCGTCAGTCCTTCAGCAACCGGTTTGCGGCGTGATCCTGAAATTGATCGGACTTGATCCGATTGCCGTCCAGCCCGCGCTCTCGGCCATGTTGCTTCGTGTCGCGGTTGGACAAAACCGCGTTTTCCTCGATCTTGTCCTTTTCCAAGGTGGTCATTGCGCCGGCGCCGGCACCTTTGCCTTGGCTGCCTTGGCCGAAATGCTTTTTGCCGCCGGATGCCATGATCTCCTCCTTCGAATCCAGGACACCGATCGGTGCCGACGCCCGAACCGGCATCGCGCTGTAATGTTCCGTCTCACCCAGCAAGCAAGAAGGCGTCGCCATCCCATGATCGAAACGGCTTCTCGCCGTAGATGACGACCCGCAATTGGTGAGCTTGCGCAAGACGGCCGATGTCGGCCCGGTCCAAAGAAAGCGATCCGCGATAAGAATAGTTCAGCAATGCGAGCCGGCCCGGCCGTTTGAGAACGCGCGCAATTTCATCGAAAAGCCGCTCAGCCATGCCGGCTAAAACCAGGTAGGGAAAGCTGTCGACCGCCAACACGCAATCGAAACTGTCGTCGTCGAAGTCGGCCAGATCGAGACCGGAGGTTTGGCGCAGTTCGACATTGCCGAGCGCTGCGCATTGCTCGGAGGCGATAGAGATCATCCGCGATGATATGTCGATGCCGACCATCCGCTTGAAGGAATTGGACAGCGCGCGCTCGAAACGTCCGATGCCGCAACCGATGTCGAGAATGTCTCGTTGAATTCCGGTGAATTCTCGCGCCTCGAGCCATTCAACGATTTCGTCGGTCATGGCTGTCAGCCGCTCGTCATCGCCAAGGGATCCTAACTGGACACTTGCCGCGGTCGAAATTGCTGCCGCGGCATCAAAACTCGAGGCCAGCCTCCTGACCACGGCGATATCCGTCTCGCCGTTACCGCGTTCATGCCGAACGGCGCCGCCTGTCGCTCGCAAAGTGGCAAGGACGCCCGGTTTGTGGCGCAGCAGTCCAGCGACCTTTCGCAGTCTTTCAGCATCGCCGGTATTCGCCGGACGGACTTTCAGCACGACCTCCGCCAATTCCGCCGCTTCAATTGTGGGCGGCAGGTGAAGCGCCAGCCTGACGAGAACAGCTTCGGCGCAGGCACCATCGGCCACACAACCTTCGACCGCCCGTCTGACCGATGTCCGGCGCTGCGCGTGCACACTCATGACATCAACTCCGCGTCCAGATCCTCCGCATCGTCCACCTGTCGACGGCGCCCCAGCCATATTTGTAGGCTTCCTGGCCGCGCAGGAAGTCGAACTCGCGCGCATCCTCGCGGATCGACTCCGCGATCGCGTGGCCGATCAGAATCGCACCTGGGCTCTCCTCGGCATAAGCAGGATCGAGGCCGCCGAGATAGGCATAGGCGCGGCCGCGGTGGTGAAATCCGTAATAGGCGGCGACAGTCGTGCCTTCGATCGCGAGCAACCAGCAGCGGACCAGACCGTGAGCATCGAGCAAGGGAAGTGAAAGCCCATGGAAGTGCTGCACGGCGGGGTCGGCCAATACACCACCTCCATGTCCAACCCAGCGTGCATGGTGCAGGCGGATCAATTGGTTCAGGAAGTTCTGGTGATCACCCCTAGCTGACGCCAACGCGAGCCGGCCGCGTCTGGACGCAGCTTGGCGCGCCCGGCGCAACTGGCGCCTGCGCCGAGCGGGAACGCAGCCGGCCAACGTTTCGTCGCCGGCAACAGCAAGCACGGGGCAGGCTGCATGAATTACCGGCCTCTCGACCGTTAAACCGGGATGCGCGATCGTAAGACCGGCACTGTTTTGCGGCAGATCAGACAAGATCCATTGTGACCACCCGACCGAGCAGATCGTTTCGGCAATTGTGGACACGACCGCCGCCTCGATATCCCGGACAGCCAGGATGTCCAGATAATCGCTGAGCGAAATACCGACCGGAAGCAGCTTCGAACCGGCCGTTCCATGCTCGAGATAGAGTGGCGCCAGCCCGACCAGATCGCCGCCACGCCAGACCGCGACTGTCGCCAGTTCACCGGGTGCGAATGCGCGCCACCATGGCACCAGCCAGGCGGGGGATTGGAACGGCGTCGCAGAGGAACTCTGCTCCCACAGTTTCCACCAGTGCGGTGTCAAGGCATCGAATTTTACGAGGTCATCGATGATTTCGCTGCGCAACACTGCTTTTCTCACGGTGCCGCAGCGAAGCGCCTGCGATCGGTGCCAAGTTGTGCCAGGGCCTGATAGGCAGCCATATACGACGAGATCATCCGTTCCAGCGAAAACCGCCGCCGCGCTTCAACCCGGCACGCCTCGGCGTCCAGGCTGGGCGCCGCAAGAATGGCTTGGGCCATCTCGTCGACTGTATTGACGAGAAAGCCCGTCCTGCCGTGCTCGATGACATCCGCAAGCGCACCATTCGGGAATGCGACCACCGGGGTACCGCAGGCGAGGGCCTCCATAGCGACAAGCGAGCTTGTCTCGGCGGCCAGGCTTGGAATGACAAGACAGCGGGCTGCGTTGAGAAAACGCCTCTTGGTGTTAAAACCGAGCGGGCCCAGGAAGCGGCGGCGAGCATCAAGACGGGATTGGATCTCGTCGCGAAAGTAGCGCGTATGTGTTTCGTAGGGATAGACCTTGCCGCCGATGACCAGGGGCACGCCCGCCAGTTTGGCCGCGTCCAGGGCCAGGTGAATGCCCTTTTCCGGGCAGACCCGGCTGAGAACCAGGGCAAAGTCTCGCTTCAGCTGCACCAGGTTCAATGCTTCGATGTCAACGCCGTTGGGAATCGGCGCCACCAGTCTGGCCCCTGGTGGCGCCGTTTGCTGCTGGGTGGGCGAGACCGCATGGAGCCACAGGTCGTCGCGCGTCGGTCGCAGAGCCTCGGCCGGATACCAGTCCAAGGGTAGGTGCAGGCTCACCAGGGTCGGACCATCGTCGGGCAGATAGGCATGAAAATCGATGCCGTGCAGATGAACCACATCGATCGGCCATCGGGCGCGGGCAGCGGCGATCGCTTTGCGATGAGCCTGCTGCGCGCGGCTCTTCGCCGCCTCGTCGAGCACGCCGCTTTCAGCCGGTATTTCCACAAGGGTACCGCTCGCGCTGGAGCCGCGGCAGCCAATGACGATAGAGCGGTGGCCGGCGCGAACCAGCTCCCGATCGAGCATCGACAGAACCTGTTCGGCACCGCCGACAGCATCGGGTCCGACGGGTGCGAGAGGGTAGGCGACATTGAGGACAGTGAGCGCCGCGGCTGGTTGCGCCTCGGTCCCGTATGCCGCACCACCTGTCGATGATGCCGCTAATTCGTCCAATGTGTCAGGCGTCTGATGCATTGGCAGCATGACACTTTCACGCTGCCGAGGCCCGCCGCGTCGGGAGCGAAGCGGACGTCATGCCGGGCGCATAGCGGCGGATCATGGTTGCGCAGAATTCCGCGAACTCCTCCGGCACCAGAGGTGGGCTGGTGTGGTGGGGCATCATTCCGCGATGCTGCGGTGTAAAGCAAAAGGTGACCGTCACGTCGAAATCGGCGAGTGCCTCCATCTGCCGGTCAAACCAGTCCAGCGCGTTCGGCCGGAAGCTGTCTGCCCAGGAAAGCCCCGTGCGCATATTGGTGACGCCCAGCCGCTTCATCCAGGCGACGGCATCGTCCAGCCGGGGGTCCTCGAAATGAAACCACTGCACCAGCCCCATTGCGGGCGTATAGCGCAGGAACTCCTCCAGCGCAGGTTTTGGCGTACCGTCCTGGCGCAGCAGCCCCATGTGGAAATGTCGGTAGTAAGAAGAGCCCTCCGCCTCGCGATGCCGCGTCGTTGCTTCCCATTCGCGCGGAAGGTCGTAGAGGCTGTACCACTGGATGCGTGGTGCGTTGCCAATCAGCAACTCAGCGGTGCGCTTGAGCCCCCAAACCTGGATTTCTTCCGCGCCGAAGGTTGATACGCCGACTTCGCTGACCCAGATGGGTAGGTTGGTGACGGTCGCGATCTCGCCGATCTTCTGTGGCCATTCGTGGATCTGCCACAGGTTCCAGTCGAGCGGAAAGCCGTGCACGGCGACGGCATCGACATGGTCCAGCACGCCGAATTCCTTCATGCGGGTGATAAAGCCCGGATCTATCGGCGAGATGCCACCGAGTACTTTCGTCAAAGACGGGTTCTCTGACGCGATTGCGTCAGCCGACAAGATCGCCATCCTGGCAAAGCGGCTCCAATCGGGATCGAGCTCTGGGTCCCAATGCGATTTGTTGTTGGGCTCGTTCCAGATCATGGCGGCTTCAATCATGGAGCTGTCCTTTCGAGGGGTAGATGGCGCCGCCGCCGGCCGGGTCCCCGGCTGCGCGGCAGAAATAGACCTCCTGCTCGGGGTGCAGAACGATCTCGAAACCGGCGCTGCGCAGCATCGCTTCGGTGCAGGCGCGGTTTGGAATCCACCAGTTGGTGGGATCGTCGGCATAGCGGTGCTCGATAAAATGCAGCTTGGGAAACTGCGGCTGGTCGAACAGGTCATGCGTCCAGAAATGATAGTTTTCTTCCAACTCGGGCAGATCCGCGCTGCCGCGCTGCATGGACTGGAAGATCATCAGGTCACGGGCGACATGTTCGCGGATCAGGTCGAGCGCGAGCAAGGGGTGGCGCAAATGGTAAAGCACCCCCATGAACAGCACGACATCGAACGTCTCGCGCAGCGAGCCGACGTCGTAGACCGAAAGCTTCTGGAATTCGATCTCGCAATCGGCAACCTCGGCGGCAAAGCGAGCCTGCGCCAGGTAGGCGTCATCGAAATCGATGCCGAGGACACGGTCAGCACCTCGCCGTTTCATCTCGATGGAGTAAAATCCTGCATTGCAGCCGATATCGAGTACGGCCTTGCCCCTCAGATCAGCGGGAATGGCATTGGCAAATTTGCGCCATTTGATCAGCGGGTAGTTGCCCAGAAAATGGTTGGGAGCGGTTTCGACGCCGGCAAGTTCCATGTTGTGGAACCATGGGCCGAGCGCATCGATGCGGCGGCGGATTTCGGCATGGGAATGCAGCATGGCTCAGGCTCCTTCGCCAGGAACGACGGGTACATGCGACTGCGCGCCGGGCATGATCATGGTAGGCCGGCGCTGCGCGGATGAGGCGTCGTTTTCAAGCAACCGCAGAGCTGTTCGATAGCCGTTGAAAGTGCCGACATCGACATAGTCCGACCCAGCCCTGACACCAAAAGCTGTACCGCCGGCCGCGATATAGGCGTTGACCAAAGTGCCGATATATTCGTCACTGCGCTCGCGCTCACGCCAGAGTGCCGCAAGCTGATGCAGGATATGGCCCGGCATCTTGAACGCACCCCAAACCCAGTTCGTGGCGGCATCCTGTCGCTTGACCTGGATTTCGATCACGCGCTCTTGGACGTCGATGACGACGGCGTCGAAGAATTCCGGCTGATCCACCGGGAAAAGCAGAAATGAGAGCTGATCGTCGGGCAAATGGCGGAAACCGTCCTCGGGAAACCAGATCGTATCGGGAAGGCCGACCAGGACGACCTCGTCGGGCGCGACGAGGGGCGCCGCCCGGAAGATCGCATCGCACAGACCGACGGGGTTCGGCTGCACCACGAAGAGAGCCGCCGCGTCACCGTAGCCGGCGGCGTAGTATTCAAGGATGTCGGATTTGCCCGATCCGATGATGAAGCAAATCTTGTCGACGCCGGCCTGCACCATGCGCCGTACCAGATACTCGCTCACGGCGCATGGACGCTCGGTCTGTCCATCGATCCGGCTACCGACCGGCAGCAGCTCTTTCGAGAAGCCGAGCGGCTGAATGCGGCTGCCGCGCCCGGCAGCGGGTACGATGCCCAACATCAGACCGCTTCCCTCATCGGTTCGCCGGGAGATCTTTGAAAGGCCTCGTTCAGGATGCGATCCAGTTCCGCCGCGCGCCGTGCGGAAGTGTGTTCGCCCAAGACCCGGTCGCGGGCACGCCTTCGAATGCCGTCGAGCTCGCGCTCCGGCAATCGCAATGCGGCGACCACATCATCGGTGTCATGCGCCAACAAGATTTCGCGGCCGGGTTCGAAAAATTCGGCCAGGCCCGGCCATGCATCGGTGACGATGGCAGCCCCACACGCGGCCGCTTCGAAGAGCCGTCCCGACGGGCACCAGCCCTTTTGCGCCATCGCCTCCCGGGTGACGTTCAGTGTCAGGCGAGATGATGAGAAGAAAGCCGGATGGTCGGCTGGCGGAAGATGCCTGACAAAGAAGATGTTGTCGCTCCATGGGAATTCCTGCGGATATTGCGCGCCGCCAATGATGAAACGGTGGTCGGGCAGGCGCGCGGCCGGGCGGACCAGCAGCTTTTCGACGCCGGCCTGGCGATCCGCCGCGTAAGTTCCGAGATAGGACAGATCACCGGCGAATTCGGCCCGCTTCTCTGCCGGCCGGTGTTGGTCGGGATCGACATGCCCATAGAGAGGCACCACGTGACGCGCGCCTAAAACCGACTTAAGCGCCTCGATCGCAGAGCCGCCGGTGTAACTCAAAACGAGGTCGAAATCGGCAAGACCCTCAGGTCCGAAATAGGGCGGACGCTCGCCTTGCTCGATGCGGGCAAGCGTGACCGGAGTGTCGAGATCGTAGAAGACACGCAATCCGCGACCTGTCTGCTGCGCCAGCCGCGAGGCCTCCACGGCGTCGGCACAGTAGGAGGTAACGACGACGACATCCGCTTGCTTCATTGCCCGCTCGGCAACGCGACGGATGTCTTCCCAGTCCGGATAAATGACGACGTTGCCGCCATCGAGCCGATCGAGATCACGCGTCCCGGCATAGTAGGGGGTATCGCGTTCGAAGAAGGTGATGGACCATCCCAGCCGACCCAGGGCGCGGATCAGTCCGCGCCAGAGCGTGGCATGGCCGTTGCCCCATGATGATGTAACGGTGAGACCGAAAATGACCATCTGCATCCGGAAAGTCCTCGTCAGGCAGCTTCGTTCATTCGCAGGAGCTTGGAGCCCCAGTCACCCGACACGATCGTCGTGATCGAGGCTGGATCGATGTCGAAGCGGAAGCAGTCGCCGACCGGCAAGCCAAGCACCTTGCAGACGGCGGCTTTGATCACGTCGGCGTGGCTGACCAGGGCGACACACTGATTCGGATGCCGCTCGCGTACTGCGTTCATCAGTGCGACGATCCGCTCCTGGACATCCAGCATGGTCTCGCCGCTCGGTGTCCTGGCCTCCTGCCGCTGGTCGTTCCACGCCCGCCAGCCGGCGTCGCCGTTCAACTCGTCGAAGGTCTTTCCCGACCAATCGCCGAAATCGATCTCGTCGAGTTCGGCGCAGATCGCGATTTCACCGACGCCGCAGGCAAGCGCGATCGGCACGGCCGTCTCTTGCGTACGCTCACGCGGGCTGCACAAGATGGCTTCAATCGGCTCCCGGGCCATGCGGCCACCAAGATGCGCGGCCTGCGCCTTCCCAGCCTCGCCAAGGCAAACGCCGTCCATTCGTCCTGCAAGATAGGAGCCGACATTGTCGTGCGCTGCATGACGGATCAAAAAGAACGTTGTCGTCATTCCGCGGCATCCAGCAAAGGCTCGTCCTTGCCGGCGATGAAAGCGAGCGTGCGCTGCCGCGCTTCGGCGTCGGTGAACTGTTCGGGAGGCGACTTCATGAAATAGCTGCAGGGGCCGGTCAGTGCTCCCGCTATGCCGCGATCGAGCGCAAGCTTGGCGCAGCGTATCGCATCGATCACCACGCCGGCTGAATTTGGAGAATCCCAGACTTCCAGCTTGAGCTCGGCGTTGAGCGGCACGCCGCCGAAGGTCGTCCCTTCCACTCGGATATAGGCCCATTTGCGATCAGTCAGCCACGGTACGTGGTCGCTGGGTCCGACATGAATATTGCCCGGCTCCAGGGGAACATCGAACTGGCTGGCCACGGACTGGGTCTTGGAAATTTTCTTTGATTCCAGCCGCTCGCGTTCCAGCATGTTGAGGAAGTCGGTGTTGCCGCCGAAATTCAGCTGATAAGTGCGATCGATGCGCACGCCGCGCTCGCGGAAGAGATTGGCCAGCAGGCGGTGAACGATGGTCGCCCCGACCTGGCTCTTGATATCATCGCCGACCAGCGGCAGCCCTCGCTGCTCGAAGCGCCGGCGCCATTCCGGACGTGAGGCGATGAAAACGGGTATGCAGTTGACGAAGGCGCAGCCGGCCTCAAGCGCGCATTCGGCGTAGAAGCGCGTCGCCTCCTCGGAGCCCACCGGCAGGTAAGAGACCAGCACGTCGGCGCCGCTGTTGCGCAGGATTTCGCTGACGTCGGCAACCGGCTCCGGCGCCTCCTCGATTTCGTCGCGCAAGTATTTTCCGATGCCGTCAAGTGTCGGTCCGCGCTCGACGCGAACGCCGTTTGCCGCCGCATCGGCAAAGCGGAACGTGTTGTTCGGGGCGGCGTAGATTGCTTCAGCGACGTCGAGGCCAACCTTGCTCCTGGCGACGTCGAATGCGCAGACAATCTCGATGTCCTCGACATGGTAACCGCCGAGGTCGGCATGCATCAGCCCTGGGATTGGTTCGTTGCTTTTTGCGTGACGATAATAGGAGAGGCCCTGCACCAGGGAGGATGCGCAATTGCCGACCCCGACGATACCGACACGAACCTTTTTCGATCCCACGAAACTGCCGCCCTATGCTGTTCAAAGGTAAGTTCCTGCCGCCGAACCACCAGCGTGCCGGAATGTTCCTTGGCCTGCCGAAAAATTGCGCAAGACACTGGATCGAAGCAGCGCTCGCTGCGTTGGCGCAAGGCAAAGCATTGGAAAACCGATCGATGATCGTTTACGGCGACCAGAAGCGGAGGCAGAGCGCAGAACGGCTTCGCGATGCTGCGAGCGAAATTGCTCAAAGTCTGGACCGCATGGCTCATGGCGTCCGACGCCATGCCGCGTTGGTCGGCCTATTCATCAGCGTATCGGAACTGGTTCGCGCGCTTGCCGATGTCGATTTCGAGAACAGGGGCATCGACATCTTTTCGCCGCGGCAACAGCAAGGCGCCAGATTGCTGGTTGGTCTTGCGGCAGAGGTGGCGAAGTCGTGGCGAAGCGGTTTCGCCGTGGGCGGTGGCATCGAGCCGGGACTTCTCCAACTGCTGGACGGGTTGGATTGCGAGGCTGAGGTTCTGACCGGTTCTGCCGAGGGTTACGCGCATTACGCGCTTTATCCCGAAAGCTATTTGGGAGCGGCGCAGGAGTCAGGTCTCGATGCGAACACATGCGTGATCGGCATCCGCAGCATCGGCCTGGGGCTTGCCGCCATAGTGGCTGCCGCGATTGGCGCGCCGGCGCCGTTCAGCGTTCGTCCGGTCGGCCATCCTTTCCGCAGGCACATCAATGCCGATTCGCGCTCGATCGCTTCCTGGAAGAACAATCCATCGGCACGCTTCGCCGTTGTAGACGAAGGTCCCGGTCTGTCCGGCAGTTCGATGCACGCCGTCGTCGCGTGGCTGCGGGAACTGGGTATTGGTATGGACCGCATTCACCTGTTTCCCAGCCATCCTGGCAACCCGGGCATCGAAGCGTCACGGGAGGCTAGGGAGACATGGTCGCGCTGTCCGAAACATGTGGCGACGGCGCTCGAATGCACCTTCCCCGAAAGCTCGAACATTCCCACGCTTAGCGAATGGGTGGCCGAGGCGGTCGGCAGCCCCGAATTACGCCTGACCGAACTGTCTGGTGGCGAATGGAGGAGCGTCCACTACGTCGACGAAAAGCATTGGCCGCCGAGCCCGCGCGGCATCGAGCGGCGTAAATTCCTGGCGTCCGCGGGGTGTGGTCGCTGGCTCGTCAAATTCGCCGGCCTCGGCGAAACCGGACGGCGTAAGAGACGAGCCGCGGAAATGTTGGGGAAAGCCGGGTTCGGATCGCAAGTGGTCGGGCTTTGCCACGGCTTTCTGGTCGAACGGTGGATTGACGGCACCACGATGGACCAGGCGCCGCTGCCCAGAGGAAGGCTGGTCGCGGAGTTGACGCGCTATCTAGCCTGGCGGGCGCTCAATCTCCGAACCTGCGAACCGGGTGCATCATTGCTCGCACTCGCGGAAATGGCTGTTTCCAATACATCTGAAGCCCTGGGCGAGAACCGAGCGGCGACGTTGCGCCATTGGCTCTCGAAAAAAACCCCTGCGCATGTTCTGCAGCGGGTGGAAATCGACGGAAAGCTTCACGCGTGGGAGTTTCTCGTTTGTGCCGATGGCACGGTGGTCAAGACAGATGCCGTCGACCATTGCCGGGCACACGATTTGATTGGCTGCCAGCCGATAGAGTGGGACATTGCCGGCGCCTGTGTCGAATATGGACTGTCCGACAGCGATGTGACGACATTGGTCGAGGGGATGGGGCTCGATATTGACAATGGCCACATCGATTTTTTCGAACCCTGCTATTTGGCGTTCCAAATCGGGCTCTGGAGCACGGCTGCGCAATCCGAAAATGGCCAGGAAAAAGCAAGGCTGGCCGCGACGGCAGACCGATACAGGGCGGGGCTGATACGATTCCTGGACGAATCTCAGGTGTAACGTTTCGATCAATCCAGCCTTCGCAGCATGTCTGCTTCCTGCTCAAGAATAGCGGCCACTTCCTCGCGCTGCAGATGCGTCATCATCAAGCTGACGCAGCACTCGAGATAGGTGATCGAGGAGCGCCGCAAATAGGCAGCCGCCTCGCGTTCGGCAATCTTGTCGACATCCTTCGCGGGTCGCTTGGGTTGCATGAGGATGATCCTCCGTATCGGGTCCCTCCCGCCAAACTACAAGGTTGGATGGATGTTCCGCACGATCTCCGGGCAGGTCCGGCCGCGGCCCACGTCATGCAGGAAGGTTCTGCAGCCCGCCTGCGGGTCTCCTTTTGGCAAGGCCTGTCATCTGATCGCCGATGCCGGTGCCTTCGAGCGCCGCGAAATAATCGATCGTCAGCTTGAGCCCTTCGTTGAGCGGCACTCTCGGCGACCAGCCGAGCAGCGTTTTCGCACGCGAAATATCAGGCTGCCTGCGCCGAGGATCGTCTTGCGGCAGGGGCAGAAATTTCAGATCCGACTTGGTGCCGGTCATCGCCTTCACCAATGCCGCCAGTCGCACGATGGTGAATTCTCCGGGATTGCCCAGATTGACCGGCTTGCCCGGATTGGGGTCGATGTTCATCAGGCGCATCAATCCATCAATCAAGTCGGAGACATAGCAGAAGGATCGCGTTTGCTGGCCGTCGCCGAATATCGTCAGCGGACGCTTCTCGAGCGCCTGCATGATCAAATTCGAGACGATGCGACCGTCGGCCGGATCCATTCTCGGACCGTAGGTGTTGAAGATGCGCGCGACGCGGACGTCGGCCTTGCCGGCCCTTAGATAGTCGAAGCAAAGCGTTTCGGCGGTGCGCTTGCCCTCGTCGTAGCAGGCGCGTGGGCCGGTGCAGTTCACATGACCGACGTAGTCCTCCCTTTGCGGGTGTTGTTCCGGATCGCCATACACTTCGCTCGTCGAGGCCTGCAGCAGTCGCGCGTCATTGCGGACAGCGAGTTCGAGCAGGTTGAGGGTTCCGATCACGCAGGTACGCGTGGTGTGTATCGGGTCGGCCTGATAACGCGGCGGTGAGGCGGCGCAGGCCAGGTTGAAGATGTGATCCACGGGCTCGCCGAGATCCAGTGGCCGGCAGATGTCCTGCTCGATCAACCGGAAACCCGGCCGGTCCATGATCGAGATGATGTTTTCCATGCGCCCGGTCAGAAAATTGTCGACGCAGATCACGCGCCAGCCGTTGCGGAGCAATACTTCGCAAAGATGCGAACCGAGGAAACCCGCGCCGCCGGCAACAAGCACCGTCTTTGCCCTGTGCGCCTTTCTTGTCTGTCGCATCGCTGTTTTCTCCTGTCTGCCGTTCATGCTGCACTTCCAATGTCGAGATCGAGGGCCGTCGCCCTTGGTTGGGTCAGCGCCGCCACGAATTCGCGAGCCCTGGCCCCACCGGTGTGGGAAGCGAGGACGAGTTTGCGAGCCCGGCCGGCCATGGCCAGGCGTGCGCGCTCGGACTCGCCAACGAGGATATCGATGACTTCGTCCGTCTCCGCGGCGGTGTGGATCGCCGATGCGGGAAAGAAGCTGTCGAGCCCTGGCCAGTGGTCGCTGACGATGGGCGTGCCGCAAGCCGCCGCTTCGAACAGGCGCACGCTGGGCGACCATCCTGCGGTGATCATGGAACTGCGTGTGACATTCAGCGTGTAGCGCTGACGGCTATAGAACGCGGCGTGATCGGCTGGCGGCAAATGTTCGATGCGTTCGACATTGTCCGGCCAGATGATGTCGGATGGATATTGGGAGCCGGCCACGACGAAACGGAGGTTCGGCATATGCCGTGCGGGCTCGAGCAGCAGAGCGTTCAGCGTTGTCTGCCGGTCCATGCTGTAGGTGCCGAGATAGCCGAGATCCCAGCGGATCGGATCTCCTGTCGGGTGATGCCGTTCTGGATCGACCGAACAATAGAGAGGTTCGGCATGGCGTGCGCCGAAGTCTTGCGCCAGATGGTTGAGCGTTGGTCCGCCAGTGAAGGAGAAATAGACATCGAAGTACGGAATTTGCCGCGAACTCAGATAATCGCAATCGTCGGCTGAAAGCTTGGCCAGGGTCACCGGGGTGTCGATGTCGTAAAAGCAGAGCTGCCCCTTGCAAAGCGAGGCGACGATGTCGATGACCTGGCGTCCTTCTGGAACAAAGGATCCGATGACGATGATGTCGGCCTGCTCCAGGCACTGTGCGTAGTCGCGTTGCAGCTCCGCAGTGGTTTCGTAGTAGCGCAAGGCGCAGAACTCCGGATCGCGCAGATCGCGGTGATTGGCGTACCACGGCACGTTGCGCTCCAGAAAAGTCACCCGGTGACCGAGTCCGTGCAAGCCTTTCAAAAGACCCCGGAAAGTCGTGGCGTGGCCGTTTCCCCAGGATGAGGACAGCGACAGGCCGAGAAAGACGATGTCCAGTTTCTTGGTCATTCCGCTGCCTCCACGGCCCCGTGCTCGAAATGACGTTTGAAGACGGCATCCGCCACATCCGCCCGAAGCGCGTAGGTATGGTCCGCCAGCACGCGGTGAAGTGCGGCTTGGCCGATTGCCTTGGCCCGCCCGGGGGTCAGCGAGCGCATTATTTCGGCGACATCGCCGCCGTCACGCGCGACCAGGATCTCCTCGCCTGGTTTCAGGAACAGTTCCACGCCCAGCCATGCATCCGTGATGAGACAGGCGCCCGCGCCGGCCGCCTCGAACACTCGCGTGGCCGGTGAAAAACCGTTGGCGGCCATGCTGTCGCGGCTGATGTTCAACACGGCTTTTGGGGTGACATTGAAGGCGTTGTGATCGCGGGTGCCGACATGGCCGAGCCAGCCTACATTGGTGGGGAGCGGCTTGTCGCCCCAACCCGAGCCTCCGAGCAGGAAACGCTGTTTCGGCAGCTGGCTGGCGGGATCGAGGAAAAACGATTCGACACGCGCTTCACGGTCCGGCAGCCGGTTTCCGAGGAACGCCAGGTCGCAGGCAAAACGCGCTTTGCTGGCGACCGGATGGTGCGTTTCGGGATCGAGCGCATTGTAGATGGGCACGCACTCCTTGGCGCCCATGGCACGATAGGCCCAGACAACGGGATCGCCGCCACCATAGGTCAGCACGAGGTCGATCTCCTGCAGTGCACGATGGAGCGGGTGGTCCGGCTCGTCGCGCAACTGGGCAAGCGTGGCTGGCGCATCCACGTCCCAGAATACGACAAGCGCGTCGCTGCGGGCGTGGTCGAGAACGGCGCGAAGCAGCGCCTCGTCTTCGAAACCGACGCCACTCGCCTTGACGACGATGTCGGCGCCGGCGGCACGTGCCGCGACCTGCATCAGCGCATGCTGGGTCGCCTCATAAACGACGACAGTGCACCAGTCGGGAGCTTCGATGTCGCGGTTCTTCTGCCGGTCGTAGACATCGGGTTCGTAGAACGTGATCTCGTAACCCAATTGCGAAAGTGCCTTGAGCAAACCGCGATAGTACGTCGCGGCACCGTTCCAGTAGGACGACAAAAGGCTCGATCCATAGAATGCGATCTTCATGCGACGGCTTCCTTTGCGGCTGTCGGGACGGCGGTGTGTCGGTTCGCGCATTGCGTGAGCACGCCGAGCAACTCGTCGACGCGGTGGCGGCAGGTGTGCCGCGAGCGGATGGTCTCGAGACCCGAGGTCACCAGGGAGGCCGCAAAGTCCTCGTCGGACAACACCGTCCGAAGCTGTTGCCGCATTTGCGAGCCATTCTCGGCAAACAGGAAGTCGACACCGGGCCTGAAAAGCTGCTCGACATCGGACCATGGCGCTGAAATCAGCGGAATGCCGCAGGCGAGTGCCTCGAACATGCGGATCGTCGGGATTCCGGGCAACCTCTCGCGATAGGGGCGCCGTGGGATGTGAACGGTGACACGATGCGCGGCGAAGGCCTTCGGCACGTCGGCATTGGCGATCCACCCCTCATAGCGCAGTCCTGCGGTGGCCAGATCCGCAAGTGCGGTCTTGGGGTAGCGTACGCCGTGAACAGCGGCATCAAGGCGGAGATCGTGCACCGGCTCGATCAGAAACTCCTTGAGTTCGGCGGTCCGCTCATCATCGCCCCAGTTGCCGATCCAGACCAGATCGGAGGTGGGGTGGATCTCCGGGTGCGGCTTGAACAGGCGATCGTCCGCCGCTTCATGCCAAGTGAAGACGCGCTTGCCCCAGCCGGCGCGCAGATAGCTCTCGCGCAAGGTTTCGCCAAAGGCGAGAACGCCGTCATAGTGCTCCAGCCGGAGCGCCGAGAGTGCCTCGGTCGCAGACACGGCCCGGTGGTGGGTGTCGTGAAAAAGAAGGATGAAGTTGCCGCCGGCGGCCCGGGCACGGCCAATACGTGCGACAAGCTCCGGATCCGTCCACTCATGAACGATCACAACGTCGGCCTCGGCAATCCAGGCTTCGTGATCAAATCCGGCATCGTAGGTCACCGGCATCAGTTCGGGAAAATCCTTGCGGAAGCGTTCGATGGCGAACGACCCCTTCTCAGCCAGCAGATTCGACCGGCTCCAGCCATTCGCCGGCTCCAGCGCAATCGCCTGATGCCGGCGCTGGACCAGCTCTCGCATGACGCCGCGCAGGAAATGGGCATTGCCATGGTTCCAGTCGGAAACGACCGAGTGGGTGTAGAACACAAAGCGCATGATCAGCGCTCCGCCATCGCTAAGGCCGCTTTGTCGTACACGCCGCGCATAGCCGCTGTCTGCTTTGTCAGCCTAAACCTGCGGCTGCGTCGGATGGCTGCCTGGCCAAGCTCTCGCCGGAGCTCGGCATCGCTGGAGAGACGGTTGAGGCAGGCAGCGAGATCGTGCGGATCGCGCGCGTCAAAGAATATCGCGGCCCCGTCCCATAGTTCGCGATAGGTGGCGATATCGGAAAGCACCAGGGGCGTAGCCGACATGGCGGCTTCCAGCGCGGCCAGGCCGAATGGCTCGTAGAGCGATGGCGATACGAAAATACCCGCGCGAGCCATCAACGAACGCACCTCATCGGACGGCACTGCTCCCAGAGGAACAGCATGGCTGAAGCTGACATGCTCGCCGTTTGGGCCGTTCGTCGAACCGGCGGCAAACAGAGGCCATCGCGTCAGGGACGCCGCCTGATCGACCACCGCCGCATTTTTGCCCTCGTCCCACCAGCGGGCAGCGGCGAAGACGAGCGGTTGATGCTTTTCGGCCTTCGGCAGAGGACGGGCACCATTTGTGACCACACTCAAGCGCGCGATCGGGCCGTAGCAGGTCTCTAGCATGTCGGCATGGCTGCGGCTCGGCGCGATGACCGCGTCGGCCCGATCCATGCCGCGTCTGTTGCGCTCCTTCTGCCAGGCCCATGCCCCATCCGCCGCCTGTCCTCTGACCGCATGGAACCAAGTCGTCACGCAGGAATGGGAGACCACCACGACCGGGCATGGCGCGTCGAATCCCGCCGCCTGCGAAGGCGCGTTGAAATGGACAAGGTCGATGGCGTGGTCGCGCATGGGCGCATGCAACTCCCGAGGCAGCGCGTCGAGATCACCGCCGTTCCGGGTCATCCAATCCGGCGGCGTGTTGAGCCAGATCAGCTTCGCGAAAGCCTCCGCCTCGTCGGCCTGCTGCCTGGACGGTGGCGGACCGAGACCGGCAAGCACTACGCTATCGCCGCCATTGACAAGTTCCCTGGCCAGGTCGAGCGCATAGCGCCACACGCCGCCCACGGCGTCGACCGTCATCAGGATGCGCCGCGAGCGCGGCGTCAGTGTCCGCAACATGTCGCCTCCAGTTCCGCCAGCGGACGCGGGCGCCTTTCCTGGATGTCGCTGAACTTCTGGAATGATGCGAGATAGTGATCATGGGCGCGCTCCCAGGCGAGGTCGTCGGGTTCGCCCCAAAGCTCGCGATAGCTTGGCGAACTCGGATATGGATAAAGCGGTACGGGTTCATTGGCCCACACGCCGTTGTCGATCAGGTGCGTTCGCCAGTAGTCCACAAGGGCAGGGTCATCCTCGACGACGCCGATCAGATTGGCCTGTACGAACGGAACGTGACGCCTGGCATTGACGAGCAGCGCGGCAAGTTCCTCGGTACCCAGCCGGCAGCGTTTCGCCAGCATCGCACGACCTTCCACGGTCAGGCTTTCGAGGCCGGCCTCGATGGAGACGCAGCCGGCCGCACCGAGCAGTTCCAGCAGATCGGGTTTCCAAAGGTCGATGCGGGTCTGCACACCGAACTTCACGTCGCGATCGATCAACGCTTCCAGCAGCGCTTTCTGCGGCAGGAAGATTTCATCGATGAAATAAATGTAGCCGACGCCCTGGGCAATCAGCCCATCGATTTCCGCTATGACCGCCTCGTGGTTTCGGCGGCGATAGGCATCGCGGAAATCGATCTTGGCGCAGAAGCTGCAATTGTAGGGGCAGCCGCGCGATGCTTCGACCTCCGCGCCGAACCCAACCTGCTTGTCATCGAACCTGTGATGGTGGTGCGAATGGGCTGTGATCCAGTCTGATGGCCATTGGAGTGGCGGATGATCGACAAACGAACTGGCGTGGACGCCGCCGGTCAAAACCACCTTGGCGTCGCGCAGGTAAGCGGTCGAGGGCACCGCGCTCCAGTCGTCGCGCCGGGCAAGTTCCGCGACGATTTCCTCGCATTCGCCGCGCACAACAATGTCGACGCCAAGCTTGCGCAAGGTTGGCGCGGGCGTAGCCGAGCCATGCGGCCCGACCGCGACTGTGCGTCCACCGCGCCCGGCGAGACGGTTGAGGAAATCGGCCGGCACGCGCAACTCGGGTGGTGCGCAGCGCCAGAACAGATAAGTCGGGGCGGTACTGACGACCGTTATTGCCGGCCCGAAATCAGCCACACGCTCGGAGAGGTCCGAGTTGTCGAGCTCCTGCAATTGCCCATCCAGCATCAACACCTCATGGCCGGCTGTTTCGAGCAGGGATTTCGAATAGCCGAGTTCCAGAGGGAGATGTGGTTGGCGGCAGCCGAAATAAATGCTGTCGTCGTAGGTCCAGAACGGGTTTACCAGGGCGATTTTCATGCGACGTACCTCACGACTTCGGGGCGAGGCTGGAGCCGGTGTTGTTGCAGCCAGTCTGCGAGATCGCGAATGCCTTCGCGCCATGAAACACGAGCTTTCCAGCCAAGCATCGCTTTGATCTTGCGGGTGTCGGCGACGAAGAAGGGCTGATCGCCGGTGCGTTCGCCATCATGGCGGATCGAAAGCTCACGGCCGGTCAAGCTACGGATCTCGCTCAACAGCATGCGCAGGCTGATCGCATTATCGGGGCCGCCGCCAAGATTGAATGCCTGGCCTTTGGTCGTCTCGATACGATCGAGCGTGGCCCTGTAGGCGGCGACCGCATCGGAGACATGCAGTATGTCGCGCACTTGTCTGCCGTCGCCGTAAATGGTGATTGGACGTCCCGTCAGCGCACTCAGCAGGAAGTGCGCGACCCAGCCTTGATCCTCGGTTCCGAACTGGCGCGGCCCGTAAATGCAGCTCATCCGCAGCACCGCCGTCGGCATGCCGTAGGATTTGGCATAGTCGAGCACATATTGGTCCGCCGCGCCTTTGGAGCAGCCATAGGGCGTGCAGAAATCCAGGCCGTGGGTCTCGTCGATGCCATTCGCTTGGATGATGCCGTCGCAAGGCAGGTAACGATCGCCGTCCTCGCGAACCGCGACGTCTGGCAGGCTGCCATAGACCTTGTTGGTGCTGGCGAAGACCACCGGAACAAACTCACTGCTCAGCCGCGCCGCCTCGAGGACATTGAACGTTCCTCGAAGGTTGATGTCGAAATCCTCGTCCGGTTGGACCAGGCTCGTTGTGACGGCGGTTTGCGCGGCCAGGTGGAAGATCGCCTTGGAACTCTTCAGAACGGGCGCAAGCGCGTTGGCGTCGCGCACGTCAATCATTTCGACCATGAGGCGGCTTCCGTGTTTCTGCGCCAGCCATTCAAGGTTCTGTTCGACGCCGGGGCGGCTGAGATTGTCGATCACCAGCACCGGCTCGCCATCCGACAACAGGCTGTCGGCCAGGTTCGATCCTATGAAGCCGCTGCCGCCGACAATGGCGACGGGCGCGTCGCGTCGATTGCGCGTATTCATGACACCAGCCCACGTTCTTCAAGCTCGCGTTTCATGTCGGCGCCGCGGTCGATGGCGGACGAGTTGCGCACCCAGGAAACGAAATCGGCGAGCGAATTCTCCAGTTGTTGCCTCGGCTCGAAACCGAGCAGCTCACGGGCCTTGGAAATATCGGCGAAGCAGTTGCGGATATCCCCGGAGCGCGCCTTGCCGAGCAACTCTGGCGAGCGGTCCGGCGTTCCCATGGCCTCGGCAAGTACCCGCGCGACGTCGCTGATAGCATAGGCTCGGCCGCTGCCGATGTTGATGACGTGACCCCTTGCCTGGCGTTGCTGCAGCGCAAGACGAAAGGCGCGGGCGACGTCATCCACATGGACGAAATCGCGCTTCTGTTCGCCATCCTCGAAGATCATTGGCCGTTGGCCGTTGGCGAGACGCGAAGCAAAATTGGCCAACACGCCGGTATAGGGGTTCGACAACGCCTGGCCGGCGCCGAAGACGTTGAACAGGCGCAGCGCGACCGCATCGATGCCATAGGCTTCGCCGAAGATCAGCACGGCGCGTTCCTGGGCGTATTTCGTCAGCGCATAGATAGAGGCGAGGTCGACCGGCTTTTCCTCGTCCGTCGGCAGGGGAGAGAGGGGCTCGCCTTCCGGCGACAGCGGATTCCACTGCCCGTTTTTGATGTCGCTCGCCTTGCGCCGGGCATTGTCGATGCGCCGGCCGTCCGATGTAGCATAGAGGCCCTCGCCATAGACACTCATCGATGAGGCGACGACAATGCGCTCGACCGGATGTTTGATCAGCGCCTCGAGCAGCGTCGCGGTGCCGAGATCGTTGGTGCCGACATAGCGCGCGATCTCGTACATCGACTGTCCGACGCCGACTTCCGCCGCCAGATGAATGACCGCGTCAACGCCTTCCAGCGCCTTGGCGACCGCCTCCCGGTCCCGAATGTCGCCCTTGATCAGCTCGGCCCCGGCGGGAAGGGCGACTGTTTCGCCTGCGTGCACCTGCTCCAGCAGCACATCCAAAATGCGAACCGAATAATCCTGCTCGATGAGTTCCTGGGCGACATGCCGGCCAATGAAGCCGCAGCCCCCTGTAACCAATATCCGTTTCACGACCACTCCTCAGACAGGTAATCTTGGCGACCCGAACTTTTCGGCAAAAGGTTTGTTCCCTTGGCTTCAACAAAGTTCCTTTGGCCGGCTTCGTTCGGAAGCAGCCACATCGCGCTCGCCGCGCCGTGCCGGAACATTGCCGCCCTTGTGCTGTTAGGACGCCGGCAGCCCCGACGATGCCCGATGTTGGCAACGCCGATGATCAAAGGAGATTTCAATGTCCCAGTCGCAAACGACCACCAATCACGACGAAATCCGCAAATGGGCCGAGGAGCGGGATGGACGGCCGGCAGTGGTTCGCACCAAAGGGGCGGGCGGCATCCTGCGGATCGACTTCGGCAAACCCGAGGAAGCATTCGAGCCGGTGGAATGGGACGAGTTCTTCCGCATATTCGACGAGAACGATCTGGCCTTTCTTTACCAGTCCAAGACTGGTGACGGACAAACCAGCCGTTTCAACAAATTCGTCGAGCGCAACCAGAAAGGCGAATGACACATTTCGAGCCGGCCGATTTGCCCGACCTGGTTCTCGGGCCAATTTCTGGATGCGGTGGAACAATAGAGGCTCCGATCCTTCGGTCGCTGAACCACATCCGCAGCAAGGATCGAAGGCCTGGGCCTGAGCGCAGGAGGCGGCGGGGCTGGATAGGCGCCAAAAGCTGGAAACCCTCTACTCGCCCTGCCGTGAAACCAAAACGCCGCTCATCAGTCGTCCTGCTGCCTGCGGTGGCGGTGTTTTTCGATTTCCTCGGGCTCTTCACCGTCGATCCGCGTGATGTTCGAGGCATTGTGGTCTGATCGCAGGATCTCATCCAGTTTGGCGTGAATGGCCTGAGTGTCGCGGTGCTCGGCTCGCTGGATGAACAGCGTCATGGCCCACGTAAACAAGGTAGCCGCTCCATGCCAGTCCAGGGTCTGTCGCTCGAAGATCATCCAAAGGATTGCGTAGACCAACAGGATCAGGAATGCCGCGGGGCGGGAGGTTAATGTGCCGATTGAAGTAAGCACGCCGGTGACGGGATGATTGGCCATGCGAAGGAACTCGCGGCAGTGACCGTGGTTCCCGACCGCAGTGCATCGCGCCGGCACGAGCCAGCTAGGCGCGACGGATGAATTCACGGCGCAGTGCTTACCGATCGCAGCTACAACGATGACCACTCGATTGCCGGGCGCGCAATCATCAGCCAGAAAATGGCGAGCACGGCGCCGAAAGCTGGGAAGCCGAAGACAAACCAGCGTCTGAACAGCTGATGGTAGCGCTCGGGAGGAGGTTGGTTGGAGAGTGCGGCCTGTGTGGCTAGATTTCGCATCTCGATCTGCATCCACACGACAGGCAGCCAGAACAGGCCCGTTAAGATGTAGAGCAGGATCGAGAGAACGATCCATCCTTCGGACAGCGAATACCCCGCAACCCTAGCGAGGCCCAGTCCGGTCAGAGGTTGTGCGACAACGGCCGTAGCCGTGAACAGGAAATCAGCCAGCACGACAATGCGGGCGACGGCTGCGATCGTCGCGGCATTCCCGGTCCGGTGTGCCAAAAGCATGAAAAAAGCAATGCCGGCACCAGTTCCGAGCAGCACAGCAGCGCCGATCACGTGCAGGTATTTAAGCACGAAGTACATCATCAGCGTTCCTCCAGAATGGCCAGCGCTGCAAAATGCAGAACGAGGATCGGGAGGATTTTGATCAGCGGCCCGAGTGGCTCAAGCCAAAGATCCGGCCGCAGAATGCTCCCAGCGGTCGCATAGAAAAGCGATACCGCGATTGCGCCGAAAAGACCAAGCCGGCTGGTTGGGCGCCAGGCGATAAGCGCCCCGACGGCGATGTCAGCCAGCGCGCCGGCGACTACCGCCGGTTCGGCCAAGGGGCCGGCAGCAGTGCCAATCAGCAAGTCAACTCCGCTGCGCCAGCCGGCGGTGAGGGAAATGATGCCGGTCATGATCCAGAAGAGCGGCAAGACGACAAAGAGCGCCGGCTTGACGAAGTAAAGACCGGCGAACCATCGCTCCTGCACGGTCGCAGGATTTAAACGCAGTGCAGATGTAAGACTTGATGGTTGAATGCCGGTCGCCGTCATCCACGGCTGGGGATCGCCGACAGCGCCACGGGCAATCTCTTTTGCTGCATTGCTGCGCATCGGCGGGCGCCAGCCCAGCTGAGCCGCGGCATCCCCGAACCTGTACAAGATAGCTGCGGCCCAATTCGGCAAGATGAACTCCCGAGCACTGCTCCATCCGAACCAGCGGCGATAGCGACCCACGACCTCGCTCATCGAAAGTGCCTCGGGCCCAGCCAGGTCCAGCGTGAGGTGCGATGGGCTGCCGGGTTGGAGGAAGAACAGGACGGTGGAGATGACGTCATCGAGTTGGACGACTTGGAGACGGCCCGTGTCGGGCATCAACGGCAAGAGCGGCAAAGCCGCGAGGCCGCGAAACAGTGCACTTGCGCCGAAGGCCGGCCTTCCCAGCACTACGGAGGGGCGCAGGATGACCCAGCTAAGGCTACGTGCCATCAGTGCTTCATCGCCAGCGAGCTTGCTGGCGGAAAAGGCGGACGGCTGCTGGCGATCGACCCCGATGGCAGAAAAGTGGATCACCTTGTTCACACCTGCTTGCTCACACGCGGTGAAGAGAGCCGAGGCGCCGGTAGAATGGACATGCCGGGTGTTTTCCCGGGCACTATCCTGCAGGACGCCGGCACAGTTTACGACGGCGTCCACACCGGCGAGATAGGGGGTCCAGTCCTGAGGTCGCAAGGCCCGCGCCATATCCAGGGAAACGGTTTGGATCTCCGGGTGGACGCCAGTGTCTGCGTGGTGAAGCACGCGGACCACTTCATGACTCTCGCCGGTCAGGCGCGCGCAAAGCGCGGCTCCAATCAGACCTGACGCGCCGGTGACGAGAATTTTCATTCCTTCCTCCAGCCGTTCGCCAGCGCGTGCCCGTCCATCAACCCAGCGGCTGCGCCTGGGAGAACTCTAGCAAAGCCGAAGCCGGTAGTCTCACGCCGGGTGGAACGGGTTCCGGGCATCAACGCAGCCAAAGGTGAGCCGGTACGGTGCGTTCGCATCTGCAGGTCAACTTCGCCGGAAGTTCGTCGCCGGCTCGGCGCAATCGCGGAGGTCGTTATGAATGTGAGTTGCAGCCTTGGCGGCGTCTCCGAACGCAACAGCAATTTGATTGAGCCCCTCGGCCACGTCGCCAATGGCATAGAGTCCTGGCGTTGAAGTCTCAAGGTGTCGGTTGACCAGGACATAGCCTTCTGCGTCACAGTTAGCCCCCAGAGCAACCGCGAGTTCGGAGCGTACGTCGCTACCCATCGAAGGGTACACCACATCGATGTTGCGCATCGGGGCGCCCTCGGCCATGACGACATCGAACCCGGTTCGTCGAGGGATCAGGTCATCGACAGCGTCCCAGATTTCAACTCCGCCTGCCAAGGCGGCGCCGCGGGCAGCTTCGGAAACATCATCCTGGTTATTGGCGAGCAAGGCGACCTGACTGCCATATCCCTTCAGGAACAGAGCCTCCCTGACGGCGAGATGCTCCGGACCAACAACGCCGATGCGGCTACCCCGGGCCTCATATGCATCGCAAACCGGGCACAGTCTGACAATGCCGGTTGCGATCGCCTCCTCCAGTCTTTCAATGGGAGGTGCCTTGTCCACAATGCCCGTTGCCAGAATCACGCGCCTTGCTTGGACAATCCCGCAGGTGGTCGTCAGGACAAAAAAACCCTCGCGTTTTTCGGCGTGGCCTACGCAACCATGGACAAGGCTCGCGCCGTATAGCTGTGCCTGGGCTCGTAGGCGGCCGAGCAGTTCTTCCCCGCTGATGCCGTGGGGGAAGCCGGGACAGTTGCGGGATTTTGGGATGAGCTTGGCACGCGCATGCCCCGCGTCGAGCGAGATCACCGAACGCAGAAACCTGGCTAAATACATGGCTGCAGCGAGCCCCGCGGGGCCGCCGCCGACGATGGCAACGTCAAAAACTTGTTCGCCCGAAAAACTTGGTTCGCCCGAAAAGCTTGGCATAGGGCCTAACTTCAACTCAACAAGCTTGTTCCACAGGGTCGAAATGGACGCAATCAGGATGCACACTGCGCGATAAGAGTGAACTCCAATCGAGTCGTGAAGAGAAAGGCCACTGCCTCATCAAGCCTGCAAAAACCTCGTGGCTCCCAACGCTGTGAGTACAGCGCCACTGGGAAAGTGAACGCATCATGGAACTTCGGCTCATCGTCGCGCTTAGTTTGGCGAAAGGGTGGTCTGAGATGAGCGCGACCAGAGAGTTTTTTCAAAACTGGCTACAGGAGAATGTCGGCACACTTCCTGGTCGAGAGGAAGTCAGCGTCGCGGTGCTCGCTCAGCAATTCGAGCAAGATGCCGAGGTGGCTGGTTATGGGCGTGAAGTAAGGGAGGACGAACTCGGAAACATCGAAGATGCTATCGTGCAAGCGATCGAGAACGCCGGGTCCGGGGTGCAGAGCCCGAGCTCCGAAAAGAGCGATCCGGCACCTGTAATGGACGCGTTGGAGGTCGATGATGCCAAGAGCGGACCGTAGCCCCTGACACCTTCTTCTGTTCGCCTGAACAAGCCCCCCGGGCTGCTATACGAGCTGAAAAACGGACCTTAGGTGCTTTCCCGTTAGTTCCATGCACCATTGAGGAACATTCCTGCCGCTACGGCGTTAGGAAAGTTCCTTCACACCCGGTGCGCCCGTGCTGACTGCTACCCTTCCAGGCGAATGGCTGACCCGGCATGATCAGGGTCACATCTCGCGGCGGGCCGCTCTTGCGGGTATTTGTTGCTGGCTATTGGGTGCTTCCGCAGAAGCCGCGCCACAGCCATCGCCGCTCGTGCGATTTGGCGTGCTGGGATTTGGCACCGCCGCCTGGGAAGTTGACGTCATGCGGCGACATGCGTTGGACACTGTTCACGGCGTATCAATCGAGGCTCAGCGGCTTGCCGGTACCGAAGCCGGTAAGACCGCATTGCTGGCGGGCAGCGTCGACGTCATCGTTTCGGACTGGGTGTGGGTCATGCGCCAGCGCAGCGAAGGCGCTGATCTGGTCTTCTATCCCTATTCTCGTGCCGTCGGCGCGCTGGAACTGCCGCAAGGCTCGCCCATTCGAACTCTTGCGGACCTCAAGGGCAAAAGGCTGGGGATCGCAGGTGGTCCGCTGGACAAAAGCTGGATCCTATTGCGCGCGCTCGGCCTCCGTCAGGTGAAGCGCGATCTTGCTGAAGAGGTGGAGCCAGTGTTCGGCGCGCCGCCTTTGTTGGAGCAGGAATTTCTGGCGGGGCGACTGGATGCACTGCTGACGTTCTGGAATTTCGCCGCCCGTCTCGAGTCAGAGGGGGCAAGGCCTCTGCTCAGTGTCGCGCAAATCCTGCAGGGGCTTGGCGTATCCGTGGACTTGCCGATGCTCGGCTACGTCTTCCATGAAAGCTGGGCGCGGGCCAACCCGATAGCCCTCGCGCGATTCACGAGCGCGACCGCGGCAGCGAAGTCGCTGCTCGAGTCTTCGGACGACGAATGGCGGGTGCTCGCGCCCCTATTGGGCACGGACGATCCTCACCTACAGGCGGCGTTACGCGCCGCCTATCGAGCCGGAATCCCTCGTCGGTTCGGCAAAGACGAACGTGATGGCGCGGCCCGGTTGTTTGCAATCCTGGCCGAATTGGGCGGCGAGGATCTGGTCGGCAAGGCGACGAGCCTCGATCCTGGTGTCTTCCGGGCCATACCGGCTTGAGCTCGCGCCAATGACCGATGTCCCAGCGTTCCCCATCACAATGCAGCGTTGTCAATCCACTGCGGCATTGCTGACCATGGTGCTCGTCTGGCAGATTGCATCATCAATCGCCGCCGATCGGCTGTTTCCTGGTCCGGTCCAGGTTGTTTCGGTTCTCCTGCACGAAGCGGTTCGGGGCGAGCTGCCATACCATTTGGGCATCTCGCTTGCGCGCGTCGTGGCAAGCCTCGGGTCGGCAATCGTCATCGGCGCGGCCCTTGGCTACGCGGCAGGCCGCTCGCACAGAGCCGACATATGGATGAGGCCTTGGATCGTGTTACTCCTCAACATGCCGGCGCTGATCACGGTCATTCTAATTTATATCTGGCTTGGTCTTGCCGAGACTGCGCTTGTCCTTGCGGTCGCGCTCAACAAGATCCCCAATGTCGTGGTGACTATTCGTGAAGGCGCCAGCCGGCTTAACAAGGACTTTGCCGAAATGGCTGAGCTCTATCGCTTCGGGCGTGCTGCAAAGCTGCAGCATGTCGTGCTGCCGCAATTGGCGCCGTTCTTTCTCGTCACCCTGCGCAGCGGGCTGGCATTGACGTGGAAGATCGTGTTGCTCGCCGAACTGCTCGGCCGCTCCAACGGCGTCGGGTTCCAGCTACAGGTCTATTTTCAGAACTTCGACGTCACCCACATCCTTGCCTATGCGATCAGCTTCGGCGTTGTGATGCTTGCCATAGAGTATGGACTGCTTGTGCCGTTGGAACGTCGTCTGTTCGCCTGGCGACGCTGATGCTGAGGATCAGGATCGAGGACAAGACTTTCCCCGGTGATGACGGACAGCGCCGGACGATCTTTCGCGCGCTGTCGCTTGATATAGCCGACGGACAGGTCTGCGTCCTGACCGGCCCTTCCGGTGTCGGCAAGTCGACGCTGCTGTCGATCGTTTCGGGCGTCGACCGCGAATTTCGCGGCAGCGTGAGCGGACGACCGCTTCCGATAGGCATGCTGTTCCAGACACCGAGGCTGCTGCCCTGGCTCACCGCCTTGCGCAATGTAGAGATGGCCATCCCGGATCGCGCGCCCGATGCGGCCCGGTGGCTTGCCGCTGTCGGCCTGAAAGGCAATGAGAAGAGCTATCCGCAGCGACTCTCGGGCGGCATGGCGCGGCGCGTAGCGCTTGCCCGGGCGCTCGCCGTGGAGCCTGCGCTCCTGCTCCTCGACGAGCCATTCGCTTCACTCGACGAGGCGACCGCGCAAGACATGCGCCGCCTGCTGCAGGATTGTTTCGCCAGTCGGCGGACTACCACGCTGCTGGTTACGCATGATCTCGCATATGCCTCGTCGCTGGGTGATCGGGTTATTGTTCTGGAGGGATCGCCGGCCCGCATCGTGCGCGATGTCGCAATCTCTCGTGGCGATGAAGCGGGATCGTCGCGCTTTGGGCTGGGGGCGACACAATGAGACTGTTGCTGGGCCTTCTCTTTCTTTTGCTGATCACCGGCCCTGGCGCCACCGAGCAACAGACGATGGTGATCGGGTATATCGGCCAGGAGCGCAAACCGGCTCTGCCCCTTGGACCCCTTGATGAAACCGTCACCGACGACGGCCTGCAAGGCGCACGGCTCGGCATTGCCGACGACGAAAGCACCGGCCGGTTTCTTGGGCAGAAATTTCGGCTGGAGGAAAGGTTATTGAAACCAACCGAAACGCCGGACGACGCGGTAAGACAATTCGCCGATGCCGGCATCGCCTTTGTCGTCGCCGATCTCGACGCCAGTCAGCTTCTACAGGCCAGTGCCGCGCCCGGTGCCGAGCAGATGACGTTGCTCAACAGCCGGGCGCCGGACGACGTGCTTCGCCAGCAGGACTGCCGTGGGAACGTCCTGCACACGATCCCGAGCCGCGCCATGCTCGCCGACGGGCTGGCGCAATATCTCGCCTGGAAGCGCTGGCAGCGTTGGTTCCTGCTTGTGGGGCCGCATTCGCAGGATCAGGCGATGGCTGCGGCCTTTCGACGGGCGGCGGCTCGCTTCGGAGCCGAGATCACGATCGACCAGCCGTGGACATTCAGGCCCGCCAACGGACGTGCCGATACAGGGCATGTCACGCTGCAGACCGAAATACCGGCGGTCACGCAGGTCAGCGACTATGATGTGCTCGTGGTCGCCGACGAGGCGGATGAATTCGGCGCCTATCTGGAGGGCCGCACTGCGCTGCCGAGAATCGTCGCCGGCACGCAAGGGCTTGTCGCCACAGGCTGGAGCGCTGTCAGCGAGGAATGGGGCGCCACGCAACTGCAGGACCGTTTCCACAGGCAGGCAGGGCGCTGGATGTTGCCCAGCGACTACGCGGCCTGGCTCGCTGTGCGCAGTATCGGCGAAGCGGCGACGCGCCTGCACAGTCTCGATCCCGCGGCAATCGGCAGATATATACGCGGCGACGCGTTTCTTCTCGCTGGCTTCAAGGGGCAGGGGCTTAGTTTCCGTCCCTGGGACGGACAGATGCGCCAGCCCATTTTGATCGCCGGGCCTCGCCTCTTGATTTCCAGCTCACCGCAACCGGGCTTCCTGCATCAGCGCACGCCGCTCGACACGCTGGGCATCGACCTGGAGGAGAGCACATGCAAGTTCTGATGACGCTGTTGTTGGCGGCGTTCGCTCTTGCTGCTCCCGCCGCCGCCGAGACCATCTACGTTTCCAATGAGCAGGATAATACCGTCGCGGTCGTCGACGGCGTGACAATGACTTTGCTGGCGACGATCGATGTCGGCCGCCGTCCGCGCGGGCTGGCACTGTCGATCGACAACAAGATGCTGTTCGTCGCGGAAGGCGACGACAACCGCATCGACGTGGTCGACGTCGCGAAGCGGCGGGTCGTCGGGGAATTGCCTTCGGGAGCCGATCCGGAATTCTTCGCAGTCCATCCCGATGGCAAGCGGCTGTTCGTCGCCAACGAGAATGACAATCTGGTGTCGGTGGTGGACATCACCGCGGCCAAGGTCATCGGCACCGTGGATGTCGGCGTCGAACCGGAAGGAATGGCGGCCAGCGCCGACGGCCGCTATGTCGCCTGCACTTCGGAGACCACCAGCATGGTGCATCTGATCGACGCAGGCACGCTTGAACTCGTCGACAATCTGCTGGTCGATACCCGGCCGCGCGCGGCTTTATTCTCGCCGGACGGTAAGCAATTCTGGGTGTCCTCGGAGATCCGGGGCACCGTCACCGTCTTCGACACGGCAACGCGCGCGCAGACTGGCAAAGTCGAGTTCGAGGTGCCGGGTATACGACGCGAGGGTGTGCAGGCGGTCGGCATGGCGACGTCCCGCGATGGCACGACCGTCTATGTGGCGCTCGGCCCCGCCAACAGGATTGCGGAAGTCGATGTGAAAACGCTGGCGGTCCGTCGGCTCTACCTTGTTGGTCAACGACCCTGGCACGTTGCGCTCTCCGGCGACGAGAAGCGCCTGGTCAGCGCAAACGGGAATTCCGGCGATATTTCGTTTATCGATCTGGAAAACCAGGAGGTGGTGAAATCGCTGCCGGTAGGGCGGGGGCCGTGGGGCGTCGTGATCGGGCCATGAACGCCTTGTCGGTCGAGAATCTGGGCCATAGTTTCGGAAACCGGCGGGTTCTCGACGGCGTTTCTTTCTCTGTGGCCCAAGGCAAGATGTGCATCTTGCTAGGCCGCAATGGCGCCGGCAAGACGACGTTGTTCTCGCTGATCACCGGGCTTTATCACGCCCGCTCCGGCTCGGTGCATGTCTTCGACCAGGCGATGGATGTCAACTCGTCCGCCGCGTTGACGCAGATGGGGGTCGTCTTCCAGTTGCCGACCCTCGATCTCGATCTGACGGCCGGCGAGAACCTGCGTTACCACGCGGCCTTGCATGGGCTTAGCCAGGCCTTGAGCAAGGAGCGCTCCATCCACGAACTCGGCCGGCTGGACGTGCTGGACAGGATCGACGATCCTGCCCGAGCGCTTTCCGGGGGGCAGCGTCGCCGTGTCGAGATAGCACGCGCTCTGATGCATAGCCCACGCCTTTTGCTGCTGGATGAGCCGACCACCGGGCTCGACGTGCCTGGCCGCCGCGCGCTCGAGCGGCACGTGCGGGAGCTTTGCCGCGAGCGCGGCATTGCCGTCCTGTGGGCAACACATTTTCTGGAAGAACTAACGGCGGATGACGATGTGGTGGTGCTGCATCGAGGCACAATGCGGTGGGCCGGCCGCGCCGATCGCCTGGCTACCGATCTCGGTGTAGCGAGCACGGGCGAGGCCTTCGCGTCGCTGACGGAGTCCGAATGAAAACGTCTCACGCCGTGCGCGCGCTCAACGGCATCCTGCGCAGGGAGATGCTGCGCACGTTGCGGCAACGCGGCCGGCTGCTCTCGGCGATGGTACGGCCGCTGGTCTGGCTGGCAATCTTTGCCGCTGGCTTCCGCTCCGTTCTCGGTCTGTCGATCACGCCACCCTACCAGACCTATGTTCTCTATGACGTATATGTGGTGCCCGGGCTAGCGGCCATGATGCTGCTCTTCCATGCCATGGCGAGTTCGCTGGCCATGGTCTACGATCGCGAGATGGGCAGCATGCGCCTGTTGCTGACCGCACCATTGCCGCGCTGGTACCTGCTTGCGGCGCGCCTGCTGGCCAGCGTGATCGTTGGCGTGCCGCTGGTCTACTTGTTTCTGTTGGTCGCGCGTTTCTGGGATGTGCGGCCGCCCGTTCTTGGCTACGTCGCGGTATTTCCGGCGCTCGTGCTGGCGGGCCTCATGCTTGGCGCGTTCGGCCTGCTTGTCTCCTCGATTTCGACACAGATGGAGAACTTTGCCGGTGTCATGAATTTCGTCATCTTTCCGGTGTTCTTTGCCTCGACGGCGCTCTATCCGCTGTGGCGGCTTGCCGAGGCGGGACCGGTGCTGGCTACAATCGCCGCCTGGAACCCGTTCAGCTCGGCGGTCGAGCTTATACGCTTCGCGCTCTATCTGCGGTTCGATCCTGTCGCGGCGTTTGTGGTCCTTGGCTGCCTCGTCGCCTTCTTCCTCGCGGCGGTCATCGGCTACGATCCCGGCCGCGGCTTGTGGTCCCGGCGCGGCGGCGAGGGATGAATTACCTCAACGCGTAGAGATAAGCGGCGATGTCCCGCGCCTGTTGCTCGGTGATCCTCGTCGACGGCATGGCCGTGTGCGGATTGACTTCCCTCGCCGAGCGTATCCAGCGGATCATGTTCTCCGGATTGTTTGCCAGCAGGCCACCGATAAAGACCCTGTCGGCAAGGCCACCGTCCAGGCGGGGTCCGACCTGGCCTTGCGCACCCGGCACGCCGGGTATCGTATGGCAGCCGGAGCAGCCATTCGCCGTCATGATTGGAATGGCGCGGGCGCCTACGCCGCCGGTCGCCGCATCCGACTCGTGCCGGACGCGCTCGCGCCGGTCGGACCACAAGGTCGCCGCTGCGACAGCCGCAGCCAGCAGCAGGATTGCGGCAAGGGCGCCCCCGATCAGCCTACCCAGGTCGGAGCGCATGTGTTGCCTCCCTGGTTGCGCTGCTGCTTATCCAGAGGCCGGCGAGCAGCAACGCGGCGCCGCCATAAATCAAGCCTGCCGGAACCCACATTACCAATCCGGCGAGCTGCTGGTCCTCGATCGCGGTCAGGCCCCACAATGCCGCGCCGGCGCCATTCTCCGGATACCAGAGTTTGGGCGAGATCAGCAGCAGGACACCGAGCAGGCCGGTATGAAGCGAGGTGAAGAAAAGATGCATGACGGAGTTGCCATAGGTCTGCTGTCGACCGGGGCGCGGTAGGAGCGCCCACCAGAACAGCAAGGCTGTGCCGAGGAAGCTCGCATGCTGGGCATAATGGAGAAAGCCCTGCTGGAGCGCTGCCTGGAACAACGCCGGAATGTGCCAGATCCAGATGGCGACGCCGTGAATGATCGTCGCGTTGAGGGGGCGGATCACCAGGGCCCAAACCGATTGCAGCGTCTTTGCGCGCGTGAGCTTGCCCGTTCCGCGGCGAAGTGAGGCCGGCAAGGACCAGAGCAGGACTGCGCCTGGGCACGCGGCGACAAGGAGAGGCGCCGCCACCGCCATCAGCAGTTCATGCTCGATCATATGGGCGGCAAACACCCGCTCGCCGAGCGCATGGATGGGGCTGACCAGTGCTGCCGTCAGCACGCCCCAACCGGCGGCGAACAACAACGCCTGCCGCATCCGCTCGGGACGGCCTCGGCTGCTGCGGCGCCACAACCGAGTCGCTCCGATGGCATAAAGGAAGGCAATCGCGGCCAGCGGAAACGTGATGGGAAATGCGAGCGTCCATCCGGCCTCGGGCGCGCCGGCGCCGTAGCAGATCGAGGTCGAGAAGAACGCGTCGAAGCTCATCGCAGGCACTCGTCGAGAATGAGAGCCGCGCTGCCTTGCATGATGATGACGAGGGCAAACAGCAATGCCGCAAGCATGCCGAGATCGGCGACGAACTGCTCGGTGCTGCGCGTGCGCTCAGGCTTGAAGGCGGCGCCGCCCTGCCGCTTCGCCCGCCATGACAAGGCACCGCCGAGCAGCGAAAGCACGGCGAGCACCAGTGCCACGGGAAGCACCACCGGCACCTGGCGGTTGCACTGCCATGGTACGAGTGCGTAGTTCAGCTGCGTCGAGATTGCCCAAGCCATCGGCCCCGACAGAAGACCACCCCAGGACGTTCCCATTTTCAACGCACGCATCAGCCTAGCCTCGGCATCCAGTAGATGAGCAGATAGATCGGGATCCAGGTCAGCACCACGAAATCCCAATAGAAGACATTATCGCCGACATCGCCGAAGCGCCGGCCGCTATAGCCATGGCGTGTGAACATCAGCACCGTCAAAACGATAGTGTCGCCGACATCCGTGATCAGGTGTGTGGTGTGCAGCCCGAGCAGCACCCAGAGCATCGAGCCATAGGCGTTCGTGTCCCAGTAGATGTTCAGCGCCGGGAATTCGAACCAGCGCACGACAAGCGGGGCCAGACCGAGCAGCGACATCACCACCAGCCCGATCCGGACCGGTACGATCGCGCATTGCTTGGCATGGCCGTGGAGGATGTGATTCGGCACCACGCTGATGATAAACAGGATGGTGACGATCGTTCCGGGCCAATGGTTGGGGTGCGGGGCGCTTAGACGCCAGTTGGGCCACAAAGTGGCGAGATAGAGATATGCGCCGGCGGCCAACGCAAAGCCCATGCCTTCCAGCGCCATGAAGCCGAGCGTTCCCCACCAGGTCGGGCTGCGCGGACCATGTCCAAAGGTCGGGAGGTCCGAAAGATCCAAGCTGGGACGCTCACTCATCCCTCATCCTCCGGGTCGTCCTTGGGCCAGAACCAGCCGATCAAGGTGATGGCGATCGGCGCGGCGCCCCAGACGATCGCCCAGGGCGTGAAGATCGAATAGACAAACGTACCGCCGACAGCGATTGCCGCCAGCAGCGGCCAGATCGACGGTGTCGCCGATTTCTCGCGAATGTCGGGATGGGCTTCCGCCACGGTTGAGATCAACAGCTCACGGACATCGACGCGGAGTCCGGTCGCCACAGGCGGCGCCTCCCGTTCGGCCCAGAGCGGCTCGACATGTGTGACAATCGGTATCCGCGCGAAATTATAGCTTGGCGGCGGCGAAGACGTCGCCCATTCGAGCGTACCGGCATCCCAGGGATTGTTTCCGGCCAGTTCGCCCTTCAACGCGCCGTGTACAAGATTGAACGTGAACAGTACGAAGCTGAGGAAAAAGAGCACCGCGCCGGCGCTGATGAACAGGTTGATGTTGCCCCAGCCAAGCTCGGCCGGATAGGTGTAGACCCTTCGTGGCATGCCCCAGAGCCCGACGAGATGCATTGGAAAAAAAGCCGCGTTGAAGCCGATGAAAGCCAGCCAGAAATGCCAGCGCCCGAGACGCTCGCTCATCATGCGGCCGCTGATCTTGGGGAACCAGAAATAGGCCGCGCCCAGCAGCGGGAAGACCGAACCGCCGATCAGCACGTAATGGAAATGGGCGACGACGAAATAGGTGTCGTGCACCTGGAGGTCCAGCGGCACCGAAGCGAGCATGACGCCGGTGAGGCCGCCGATGACGAAGATGAAAAAGAAGCCGAACACGAACAGCAGCGGCGTGCGGATCACCGGCCTGCCGTCCCAGAAGGTCGCCAGCCAGCAGAAGATCTGAACGCCATTGGGGATGGCGATCAGCATGCTCGACGCGGTGAAGAAGCTGGCGCCGAGCTTGGGTAGTCCCGTCGCGAACATGTGATGGACCCAGAGGCCGAACGAAAGGAAGCCGACGGCGATCAGCGACAAGACCAGCCCGAGATGCCCGAACACGGGACGCCGGGCGAAGACCGGAATGATCGCGGAGACCATGCCCGTCGCCGGCAGGAAGATGATGTAGACCTCGGGATGGCCAAAGAACCAGAACAGATGCTGGAAGAGCAGTGCGTCGCCGCCCTCGGCCGGGTTGAAGATATGTGTGCCGACCAGCCGGTCGAGGATCAGGAAGGTCGAGGTGATCATCACCGCGGGCATGGCGAAGACGACGACGAAGGAGGTAACCAGCATTGCCCAGACGTAGAGCGGAATCCTGTCCAGCGACATGCCGGGGGCTCGCTGCTTGAACACGGTGACGATGGTTGCCACCGCGACGGCCAGGGAGGATACTTCTGTATAAGTGATCATCTGGGCCCAGACGTCGGCCCGCTTGCCCGGCGCGAATTCGGGGCCTGACAGCGGCACATAAGCAAACCAGCCGACGTCGGGCGCCATGTTGAGCGCGAAAGACACCCAGGCGAATATGCCGCCCGAAACATAGATCCAGTAGCTGAACGCATTCAGGCGGGGAAAGGCGATGTTGCGGCTGCCGACCATCAGCGGGACGAGATAGATGCCTGTCGCCTGCACGATGGGCACGGCGAACAGGAACATCATGGTCACACCATGCATCGTGAACAGCTGGTTGTAGAGGTCCGGGCCGATCAGACCGCGCTGCGGCCCTGAGAGCTGGATGCGCATGGCGACAGCGTTGAGCCCGCCCAGGCACAGAAACACGAAGGCGGTGATCAGATAGCGCCGTGCGACGACCTTGTGGTCGACGCTCGACAGCGCGCCGATGATGCCGGGAGGCGTGCGCCATGTCCGCGCCAGCCAGCGATCCAGGCTGGCATCGTCCATGCCGGTGTCGCGCGGTCCGTCATGCTCGGGTGCGACGTCGCCTGTGGCGGGCGTTTCGCGCGGCAGGTCGCGTTCGCTTGTGAGGTCCGCGCTGCTCATTTAAGCGCCTCGAGATAGGCGACCATGGCGTTGAGTTCGTCGCCGCTGAGCTCCACCACCGGCATGTGGGATCCGGGCTTGATGCCCTGTGGGTCGGCTATCCAGGCGGCGAGATTGCCGCGGCTCATCGTCAATGTCCCGGCGGCAAGCGTCTGCCGGCTGGCTATATGGGTGAGGTCGGGGGCGACCGTTCCTCCGGCAGGCGTGCCGCCTATTCTGTGACACACCACGCAAGGGCGCTTCAGAAACAGATCCTGGCCGGCCTTGGCCTCGTCCCCCGTCGGAGTAGCTGCCGGCTGCAACTGGTCGTTCCACCAGGCGTCGAACTTCGCACGCGGCTCGGCGATGATGAAGGTACCCATGTTTGCGTGCTGCGCCCCGCAGAACTCGGCGCATTGACCTCGGTAAACACCAGGCTTGTCGGCCTTGAGGTCGAGCACGTTCATGTGGCCGGGAATGAGGTCGAGCTTGCCCGAAAGGCTCGGAATCCAGAAGGAATGGATGACGTCGGTCGAGGTCAGAAGAAGCCGCACCGGTTCCCCGGCGGGAATATGAATCTCGTTCGCCGTGGTCAGGATGCGGCTTGGCGTGGCATCCTCATAGCGCACCTCCCACCACCATTGATGGCCGGTGACCCGAATGGTCAGCGCGGCATCCGAGCCGATCGCGACGAGCGTCCTGTTGGCGAAGAAGCTCAGCAAGGTCAGTCCGATCAGGACAATGGCGGTCAACCCGACGGCGGTCATCACCGCGCGCAGCTTCCGGTCGTCGGCGCCGGCCTCGATCGCGAGCGGCTCCGCCTGCGCGCGCGACCGCATCATCAAGGGCACGACGAGGGCGATCATCACCAGCACCCACACCACGGCGCAGAGCGCGGTGAAGAACCAGATCAGCCATGCCAGTTCGCTCGCCGCGGGACCTTTCGGGTCGAGGGCGGATTGCCAGCCCGCGCATCCCTGGAGCAACAGAGCGCCGGCGGTGGCGAACGCCATCGAGACGAGACGTTTCACGGCGACTTCCCCAGCGTGGCCGCGTCGGGCATGCGGTTTTCCGACGGATGCGCCATCATGTCGTCATTGCGTTGCGGCGCGGCGGAAGACGGCGCGTTGCCGCTCAGCGAGCGCACGAAAGCCGCAAGCTCCCAGATCTGGTCGTCGGGAATCTTGTCGCGGAAGCTCGGCATGCCGTTTGGCCGACCGTCGCGGATCGTGGCATGGATGCTTTCGATCGAGCTGCCATAGAGCCACTTCTGGTCCATCAGGGCCGGCCCCATGCCGCCGCCGCCATTGGCGTGGCATCCCGAACAGTTGAACCAGCCGAAAAGCCGTTTCCCTTCGCTCATATGGAAGGCGTTGGCCTCGAAGCTCGCCGCCTTGTTATCGCTGGCGGGGGGGCGCTGTCCGCCGGGCTCCAGCGTGGTCACAGGCGTCGGCTGCTCGCCCGATCCGAGCGCCGATTGCGGGCGCGTGTCACGTTCCTCGCGCTGGCAGGCAGCGAGCGCCAGGACTGGAAACAGGAGCATGGCCACAACGGCTCTCATCGCACCGGGCTCCCCGAGGCATCGAGGCGCGGCACGCCATACTGTGACAGCAAGGCATCTATCTCGACCTTGTGCCTGGACAGGGCGCCATTGACATCGCCGCGCAGCGCATCGTCTTCGCGGCGGACGCCCATCGAGATGTCATAGATCATCGGCAGTTGCGGTCCATCGATGCGGGGCGCAACCGGCGTGATGCGGAGCGGCACCTTCTGCCTTGCGGCGAAGTAGCCGGCGAGGGGGCCCCAGACCACGGCAAGGTCGATCTCGCCACTCGCCACCGCTTCGACGATGCGCGCCGGCGGGTTGGGGGCGGAATAATCGCCATAGACCGGATAGCCAACGAGGTGCCCGACGATACCGCGGCGGCCAAGCGCCTGGACCGGAGGCGAATTGGCGCCATCGTCGCCGATGAGCTGAACACCGATCCGCATGTCGCGCAGCCGCGGATCATTGAACGATGCTACGTCGGGGCCGTCCCTGCGGGTGACGAAGACATAGGACGATCGGTAGTAGGGCGTGGTGGTGCGCAGCATTTCGAGGTTGCTCGGCGTGCCCGGCACGAGATCGCACAGGCCCGCCTTCAGCGTGTTGCGGATGAAGCCGCGGCGCTGCGCCCACCAGGTATAGGTCAGCTTCGCGCCGAGATCGGACGCAACGATTTCGGCGATCCTGTTCTCGAAGCCCTGACCGGCCGCGTTGGAGAACGGCATGTTGTTCGGATCGGCGCAGACCCTCAACTCACGTGCGTCGGCTGTGGCCGTCAAGAACACGAAGGCGATGGCGGCCATGCCGATCGCCAGTCGTTGACACGCCTTTCGCGCCGGACCTACGGTCAAGTACAATTCATCAAGGCAGCCGGAACACATAAAGCGTGCCTCCCGAGGTTGTCGCGTTCTTCAGATCCTTCATGGCATTGACGAAACCGAGCGCGGCGGTGGCGTCACGCGGATCAAGATCGCCCGATACAATTGCGCCGGCCCAGCCGCCGACGCCTGAGAGGATGGCGACATATTGGTGCCCGTCGGGACCGCGATAGGTGATAGGCTGGCCGATGATCCCGGACGAGGTCTTGAACTGCCAAAGCAGGTCTCCGGTCTTGGCGCTGACCGCCTTGAACCAGCCTTCCATCGTGCCATAGAAGACAACGTCGCCGGCGGTCACCACCGCGCCGCTCCATACCGGGAAATTCTCCTTGAGGCTCCAGGCGGGTTTCTCCGCGGCGATGTCCCAGGCGGTGAAGGCGCCGCGATTACCGCCGGGCCCTGGTATCATGCGGACGTTCATGCCCACATAGGGCGTGCCGGCGATGTAGTTCACCTCGACGCCTTCTTCATCCATGCACAGATTGTTGTGCGGGATGTAGAGCAGGCCGGTCTTCGGCGAGAACGCGGAAGGCTGCCAGTCCTTGAGGCCAGACGCCGTCGGACAGATATCGCGAACGACCTTGCCGGTGCCGGTCTTCTTGTCCGGATTTACGATCAGTCGACCGGTTTTCAGGTCCACACCTTTGCTGGAGTTTACGGGACCAAAGGGTTTTGCCGACAGCACCTCGCCGGTTGTCCGGTCGAGGATGTAGAGATAGCCGTTGCGCTCCGGCCGGATCAGCACCTTGCGCGGCTTGCCCTGCCAGGTCATGTCGAGCAGGATCTGCTCGTTGATGCCGTCATAGTCGTGGAGGTCGTGCGGGCTCCACTGATAGAACCATTTCGCCGCGCCGGTGTCTGGATCGCGCGCGAAAATGCCAGACGTCCACTTGTTGTCGCCCGGCCGCAAATCCGGATTCCATGGTCCGGGATTGCCGGTGCCGTGGAAAATCAGGTTCAGATCGGGATCATAGGAAATCCAGCCCCACATGTTGCCGCCGCCGATCTTCCAGGCTTCCGGCGGCCACGTCGTGACGCCAAGATCCTTGCCTTTGTCCATGTCGTAGTGCGGCTTGAAGTCCGATCCGATCAGCACGTCCTTGTCCGGCCCGGTGCTATAGGCGATCCAGACGACATGACCGTCGCCGGCGTCGAGCGCCTTTACCCAGCCGCGAACGCCCATCTCGCCTCCGGAATTGCCGACCAGCACTTTGCCCTTCACCACAAGCGGCGCCATGGTGATGGTCTCGCCGATGTTGATGTTGCCGACATGAGTGTTCCAGATCGGCTTGCCCGTGTTCGCATCAAGGGCAATCGTGTGGCCGTCCAGCGTATTGAAAAAAATGCGCCCGTCGGCGAATGCCACCCCGCGGTTGACGACGTCGCAGCAGGCCACTCCCTGTGCCGCCGGCTCGGGATTGGGTTCGTACTTCCACTTCATCGGGGCGCCGGGCTTGGAGAGATCGAGCGCATAGACGAAGTTGGGAAAGGGCGTCACGATATACATGGTGTTGCCGACGACCAGCGGCGCTGCTTCCTGGCCCTTGTTCACGCCTGTCGAGAACGTGAACGCGACCTGCAGGTTCTTGACGTTGCCTTCATTGATCTCGGAGAGTTCGCTGAAGCGCGTCGACGCGTAGTTCTTGGCCGGCATCGTCCATTGGCCGTCATCGGGTGGCGAGGCTGCGGCTGGCGGTACGATCGCTGGTGTTTTAGGAGGCTCGGACGCAGCGCCCAGAAGCAGCACGCAGGCGAGCAGCGTCACCAGAAGGATAGCGCCAAAGGAATTCCCGGCTGCCAATTTGCGGGTACGTCGTTCTACGTCAACGCGCGTTAATGCCAACTGCGGCATAGCTTTCATTTATTGATCGAGCCTCCCACGCCGGCGCCGAGTTCGGCCGCGATGTCGGCCTCCGTTCCGGCACAAAGCGGATGGCCCCAGCCCGAAGCGCTTTTGCCGCCGGGGTCCAGATCGTAGACAATGGCATCCTTGCGATTTGGATTGACGCCTGCCGGGACCTTGTCGAAGCCGAGCGCCGCGCGGATACGCCAGGCGACATTGTGATCGGCGCATGAGGAATCGCCTGAAACGCCGAGGCCGCCGACAATGCTCTTGCCGTCGTAGAGGGCAAGCCCGCCGCCAAACACCACGACGCCTCCGATCGGCTTGCCGACGAGCGGGTCGCCGGCGCTTCCGAACGTTTTGGGATCGCCCGTATAGGCCGCGGCCTGGTTGACGGGATTGGTCTCCTGCAGGCCAAATAGCGGTCCGCCGGGCTGCACCCCCGCATAGAGATTGGCCGTCGAGAGGGCCATCTGAGCCAGGCTGAGACCGTTGGCCGTGTTGGCTTTCTCCGCTGCTATGAGCCGACTTCCCGGCCATTGCGAGTCGGGGGTGGGGCCGCTGAACGCAATCGCGCAGACAGTGCCGTCACGGGCAACGATGGCTGCCCATTCGTTGGTTTCAAAGCCGCCATTGGCTGGTCCGCCGCTTGCCTTCACGTTGGCTTTGAGGGCTGCAAGCAGCTTATCGTGATCGGCCGGACAGGGTTCCTGCGCCATGGCCTCGTGCCCGTGGAACAGGCCACCCATCAGCAACAGCAGGCCAAAAAGAGGTACGAAAAGCTGCGAGCGATACATTGTTCTGGCATTCGTTTACAAAACAAGGACCACCCAGGCAGACCGCAGAATGCGAGGATACGTCCAATGGGTCAGTGCCTAACTCGCGTAATGCTTCTATGTTCCTGCTTTGCATAAAATTCGTGCAGTTGGATTTGGGTGCAGGTGTTCAATCAAAGCATGGGACCTGGATACCCGTGGCCACAGGCCAAGCGGTGAGGCAACGCGGCTGATCCAGGAAAATGCGATCGGGATGGCGCAGACGCACCCGCCCTGACAAACGCTGTTGCCTTGTCACGGCGTTCGACGATGGATGATCTCTTCAATAAGTTTCGCGTCGGCTTCGTATTCCGCGGCCCGCGCAGCCATTTGGCTGGCCAGGCTGTGTCTTTCCCGCGCGGCTTCGCGTTTTGCCGTACGTTTCGCCAACTCAGCCCGCTGCTGGTGCGCTCTTAAAAGGCTCCAAAGAGCCTGTTCCGCATCGTCAGCCTGGGCCTGCATCAAAACGTCCGCTCCGAACGCATGTCCGGTGTGGCAGCGGTAACGGGTAATCGGCCCGTCTTCGATCTCCCATAGGGGGCCATGACATTCGGGGCAGACAAATGTCGAGGGGGCGCCAAGCTGGCCTTCGGTCAATTCCATTGTGCTGTGCTCCTGAGCTGCAATCGCTGCCTCAAGGCGGATTCCGGACGGGATTTCTGGTGTCGGCCCTGCGATTTCGGAAGCAAGCCTGTGCAACAGGCCAGCCATTTCGGACAGAGGGACGCAATGGTCGATTTCCACATTCTGCAAGGCGCTCAGCGGCATATCGGGTACTGCGGCGTCGCCGGGGTCCTGGACTACGCTGACGCCTCCGCACATCTTGATTGCGTGCAGGCCGGCGGTGCCGTCGGAGAGGCTGCCTGTGAGCACGACGCCGATCACGCTGCCGCCAAAGCTGCAGGCCGCCGATCGAAACAGGGGGTCGATGGCGGGGCGCGCCAGGTTCTCGCGCGGCCCGCGCCGCAGCAGCATATGATCGTCATGTAACAGAAGGTGAGCTCCGGGCGGTGCAACGAAGATGTGCCCGTTTTTAACCTTCATGCCGTTGGAGGCATTTGCAACGGGCATGTTGGCAGCGCGACCGAGAATGTCGCCGAGGTAACTCGTGGGACCAACGTGCTGTACGACGAGGAGAGCCGCCGGGATGTCCGGCGAAAGATCGCGGACAAGTCTCTTCAGCGCGTCGACGCCGCCGGCCGATGCTCCGATTGTCACGATGCACCGGTTCTTGCAACCGTCGGGACGGACCTTGTCCGGCTGGCCCGCACGCTCCGAATCTGATCGTGGTGCGGCGGTGGCCATGGTTGCTTCACCCACATTCAGCACAGATGTCGATGCGAGCGCTCCGGCCAGTCCGTTGCTGGTCGGGCGCCCTGCCTTCGTCGGTGTTAGCTTCCGGCCGCATCGCGGAACATAGATGCCCGCAATGATGTCGGCTCTGTACTAACGCCTACGTGCGCGTTTGAGAGCAGCCTCTGCCACGGCCGGGGCCTCCTGAATGCTTGCCGCGCCGCCGAAATCGGCGTTCTTGGTACGGCCAGCTCCCGGGCCTGCTCCTAGATCAGCGCCTGTTGTCGGATCGGAAGCCGGATCGGAAAGCGTACGGTCGGCCATCCTGGCCACCACCTTCATGTCTTTGGCCCCCAGCTTGACAGTTGCCAGGCCGTCTCCGCCGTCGACGGGCATCACCTCTTCAAGGTCATCGATCCGATCCCACTCTTCGCCGGAATTCCATGGGCCAGCGACATCGCCGTCGCCTTGAGAGGTGTTGACATACATGCTGGCGTACTTCTCTACGCCTGGGAGCTTGCCGGAAGGGAAATTGTTTTCGATCGCGTAGAGTGCTTTCTCAAACGACTTCTGGTGCGCGATCTCGCGGGTCATCAGGAAGCCGAGCGCGTCCTTGATTCCCGGGTCGTCGGTGATGTTGATGAGGCGTTCGTAAACGATCTTGGCGCGAGCTTCGGCGGCGATATTCGATCGCAAATCCACCGTAGGTTCACCGCGCGAATCGACATAGGCCGCGGTCCAGGGAACGCCGGCTGAGTCGCACAGCGCGGGAGCGCCGCCGAACAGAATTGATTCCTTGGCTGTTGTGCCGCTGGCGCCGATCATCAGGTAAAGGTCCGCTTCCTTCATTTGGCCCTCGGCCAGCTGTGCCTTAAGCCCCTTGTTGAGCATGGTGACGATTGATCCCACCACTTCGAGATGGCTGAGTTCTTCGGTCGCAATATCGAGCAACATGTCGCGACGGCCAAGATCGTCCTCGCCAAGCCCTTGCGTGAAATAGCGCATGGCCGCTGCAAGCTCGCCATCGGCGCCGCCGAACTGTTCCATGATCATGCAGGCCAGGCGAGGATTCGGCTCCGAGACGCGAACGGTGTATTGCAGGCGCTTGTTGTGCATGAACATGGACATCTCTCCGGTTAGATCATCCGAACATCCCGGCAAGTTGATTGTTCCATCCGGCCATCGGCCAGCGAGCATTTTTACGGCAGCTTCAGTGTTGAGCATCGCAGGGAGCCAGAGGCGGCATTTATTTCTCCGACCGGTGACCGGCGGCAACGAGATTTCGATCGTGCTGCGCCATCACGGCAATGAGCAAGGCCGCGGATGGGCAAGAGGTAGACAAAATCTGGAGGGATACTGGCTCGGAAAAGTGAAGCCGGGCCATATTAATACGATGTCGGTGTCGACACCTTCGGCCCTTTTCGCTGCACACCCACGCGGCAAACGGCGCGTTCGGTCACGGGGCGAGCGTCGCGGGCTGTTGCCCGTTCACTTTCGATCCAGCACCTTCCGGACTTTCTCTGCCAATTCGTCGATCGTGTAGGGCTTGGTCAAAAGTTCGGTTCCGAAATCGAGCGTGCCGTTGTGGACAATCGCATTTCGTGTGTAGCCGGTGGTGTAGAGCACTTTTAGCGACGGGTGCATTGTCTTGACCTGATCCACCAGCTCCCGGCCCGACATCTCCGGCATCACCACGTCGGTGAACAGAAGCGACGGCACTTGCCCGCTTTCGACGGCCACCAGCGCTTCGCGTGGACCTTGCATTTCCAGCACGGAGTAGCCCAGTTCCCGCAGCGCTTCCGCGGCCATCAGCCGGACGCGATCTTCATCCTCGACAACCATGATGATCTCGTCTGCACAGCCGGGGTGCTCGCCTGCCACGACGTCGATTTGGCTGTCGAGCACGCCATGGTGCGAGCGCGGCAAATATATTTTCAAGGTGGTTCCGATGCCCTGCTCGGAATAGATCTTCACACTGCCGCCGGACTGGCGAACAAACCCATAGACTTGGCTGAGTCCCAGCCCGGTGCCTTTGCCGACCCCCTTGGTGGTGAAGAACGGATCGAAGGCTCTTGCGACAACATCAGCAGTCATGCCCGTTCCCGTATCGGTGACCGCTATCATCACATACTGGCCGGAGGGGATCGCGTTCTGCCTGGCATAGCGATCGTCGACGTGGGCGTTTGATGTCTCGATCGTCAGCTTGCCGCCAGCAGGCATGGCATCCCTTGCGTTGACGCAGAGGTTGAGCAGCGCGCTTTCCAATTGCCCTGCGTCGGCCTCGACATGCCATAGGCCCGCAGCGAGCACGGTCTCGATCTGGATGGTCTCGCCAAGCGTCCGGTTCAGCAATTCGCTCATACCGGAGACGAGGCGATTTGGATTCAGCCGCTTCGGCGCCAGTGGTTGCTGGCGGGAAAAGGCGAGCAGTCGTCTGGTAAGTTCTGCGGCACGTTGTGCTCCATCGATCGCGCCGGTTACGAATTGGTGGACGTTGGTATCGCCGTTTCTGAGCTTGCGCTGCACAAGGTTCAGGCCGCCGATGATGACGGCCAGCATATTGTTGAAGTCGTGCGCGATGCCACCGGTGAGCTGTCCGACAGCTTCCATCTTCTGGGCTTGGCGCAGGTGCTCTTCTGCTCTGGCGCGTTCCGCAACTTCATCTTTGACACGCTGTTCGAGCGTGCCGTTGAGTGTCTGCAGCGCCTTGAACAGCCGGGAGTTGTCGATGGCCGTCGCGGCATGGCCGGCAAGCCCCAGCAAGGCCGCTTCTTGCTGTTCGGCGAACACGCCGGTCTCTGAATGACCAAGGAAGAGGCCGCCCAGGACCTCGCCCGAACGCGAGACGACCGGCACGGCGAGATAGGAACGCACCGGCAGATGGCCCTCCGGCATTCCCTTGCGGGGCCAGTTCTTTCCGTAACGGGGATCCGTGAGGATATCATCGGAACGCACCACGCTTGTTCCGCGGAAAGTGGGCTCGAACACCGCGGTGTTGCGCGGCATAGGAAAGTTTTCGAAAGCAGAACGAGGTGCCCCCGACAGGGCGTAGAGCACATAGCTGTCGCCCTTGTCGTCGATCACATTGTAGAAGAAAGCTCCGAATTGTGCGCCCGACAGCACCACGCCGGCATCGGTTACCGTCTGGACAATTCGCTCCACGTCAAGCTCGGCCGCCACGGCTGCCGCAGTGGCGTTCATCAACTGAAGCTGATGCTCCACCCGCTTTCGCGCGGTGACATCGACCACGGTGCCGATGAAGCGGATCGCACGGCCGGACTGGAAAAGCGCTTCCCCCGTTGCGGCAATCCAGCGCTCCTTGCCATCCCGAAGGCCGATCGTCCGGTATTCGATGTCGTAGCGGGAGGGGGGGCCCGGCGCAAGCGACTGGCGTACGGCCTCGTCGGCCCGTGCGCGATCTTCCGGGTGGAGGCCCGCCAGGAAGGCGCTTTCATATGTCACCTCCGCGTCCGGCGGCAAACCAAAAAGGGCTTTGCACCGGTCGTCCCAACGCAGCACTCCGCTGATGGGATCGTAATCCCAGGTGCCAATAGCGGCCGCGTCGGTGGCAAGCCTCAGCCTCTCCTCGCTGGCCCGTGCCGCCTGTTCCGAGCGAACGCGCTCGATGTGAGCCCAGGACCGCTCCGTCACCTCGGTCAGCAAGGACAGTTCGCGTTGCGACCAGACGCGGCGCTGCTTGTCGTGGATGGCCATCAGGGCAGTCAGTCGGCCTTGTTTGACCAAAGGCATACAGATGGTTGCCGTTATCCCGATATCCTGAAAGGTCTTCGCTTCCTCGGGAGCAATTTCCTCAAGGTTGTTGTTGATGATAAGCGGCTTGTTGGCGCTGAGGTTGGTGACAGCCAGGCGACCGAAATCGGCAAGACTGTAATATCCCCTGATGCTGGGCGAGCCAGGTGCGCTCCAATCGCCGCGGATGGTGAAATGGTCTTGGTCCTGCTCCATGTCGGCATAGGCGCAAATCGAGACGCCAAGATGTTCGCCGAGGAGCCGAGTGGTGATCTGCATGACAGCATCGGCGTCGGCCGCGAGGGCTATCTCCCTGCCGAGGCGGTCGAGAAAAGCAAGGCGTTCGGCGTTCTCACGCAGGGCCAGTTCGGCGCGAAGGCGTTCTATCGCCGTACGCGTCCGGTCCGCGACTGCCGAAATGAGGGCTACTTCCTCCGTCGCCCAGCGTCTGGGCGCGGAGTGGTTCAGGTATAACAGCGCCACCAGCCCGCCATGCTCGGTAACGGGCATGTTGATGACGGATTGGGCGCTGATGGCTTTGAGTGCCTCCGCATGGCTGCTGGTTCGCGGATCTGTCTCGGCGTTTTCAAAGACAACGGTTTCGCCTCGCTTCAAATCCTCGATATACGAGCCGTAGTTCCTGAAATTCAGCGTCCCAGCCAGGCTTTTGATGCCTGGCGCGTTCCAGTCCCTGTCAATGGTGATCGTTTCTTTCTCTAGATCGATCGTGCCGTATCCGGCTCGGCTGATGCCAAAATGGTTCCCCAGCAGTTCCGCGGCTGCGTAGGCCAGTTCTGCGGGATCCGTAATCTCGCGAATACGGTCGCCCAGCGCTGCCAAAAGCTCGAAGCGCTGCAGTTCAGATCGCGGATTGCTTGAAGTGGCCCCCATTTCGCCCCCGTTTTGCCCGGACTTAAATGCAGTCTGCGGCCAAGAGTTCCCCGCAGGACGGCAGTTTCTTTGGCGGGCCGGTCAGCACGCCGCACCGGTCATAGGTTAATGACAGCTTGGCGCGCTGTGGCGGATAAAGGGGAAACCAGCGGGCACTTGACGAGCTCCCGCTGGCTGGGTGCCCGAACCGCACTTCACTCGTTTGGAGACGTTTGATGCTTGACCGACCCATTCTTACGAATACGGACGCTCTCTATCCAGACGACCTGAAAACGCTTCGGTCGGTCTTCGACGCGCTGTGTCAGGAATTTGAGATTTCGTCGGACACTACCGCGGCAGAATCCATCGCGAGAGAGCTGGTCAGACTTTTCCAGACCGGGATGACGGAAGCGGCCATGCTGATGATTGCCGTGCGCGCACGTTGGCAGGGTGATTGGAAAATGGGAGGCAGCAGCGCTGCCCAGGCTTAACGGTCCCAACTCAATGGAGAAGGCCTACTTTAGCGGCTTGAGCCGGTTGTACAGCGTTGTCTTGTCTGGCGGAACAAGCTTTCGCCCCGAGAGTTGGGGTCGGCAGATGGTTTCCAACAGGCACGTGCATGGCGTTCGACAGAGATGGACCGAAACTCGCGACCGGGTTGCTCGCGGCCTCGTTGGCGGCGCTGGCGGCATACAACGCCATCCGCGCCAAACGTGCGATTGCCGGCCGGGCGTGCGGACGTGTGATGGAGATCTATGGTGTGCGCCTGCATTTTATCGAAGCCGGAACCGGCATGCCGCTGCTTCTCCTGCATGGCAATGGATCCATGGCGGAGGACTTCAAGTCGAGCGGCATCTTCGATGAGGCGGCAAAGACCTACCGGGTGCTTGCATTTGATCGTCCCGGTTTTGGGCGAAGCTCACGGCCGCGCGGCCGGCGTTGGTCCGCTCGCGACCAAGCCGACCTTATACATGCCGCGGCCTGCGGGCTGGGTATAGAGAAATACCTCGTGCTTGGACATTCCTGGGGAGCTTGGATTGCCCTCGAACTGGCGCGCAGGCATTCTCAATCGGTCGTCGGCATCGTGCTGGTCTCGGGCTATTACTATCCGCCACCGCGGCTGGATCTTGCACTGGCCGCACTCCCTGCACTGCCTGTGATCGGCACCGCGTTTCGTCACACCTTGCTGCCGCCGCTTGTAAGGCTTGCTTGGCATTGGGCAATGGAGAAGATCTTTAAACCCGCCATCGTCGCCGGCGAGTTCGCCGCACTCGCCAAAGATGTCGCCAGCCGCCCTTCCCAACTGCGGGCGGTTTCTCTGGAGACAGCATCGATGCTGGCCGCGTCCCTGTTGGGAAAGGCCAACTATAGGGACATTGCCGTGCCCACCGGCATCATGGCGGGATCCGGGGATCGGTTGTTCGACGCGCAACGCGATGCACGACGCTTGCACGCGGAAGTCGGTGGGTCTCTCCTTGAGGTGGTTCCGGGCGCCGGCCATATGGTTCATCAGAGCGCCCCGCAGGCAGTGGTCGGCATGGTGCACACTATTGCAGGACGGCACGCCTTGTTCCAAGCGGGCCGTCGGCAGCGACCCAAGTCTCGTGCCGTCGAGTTCAAGGCAGATCCGGCCTCGCGGGAGCCACCGGCGATAAGCGACGCCGCTTGCACGGAATGATCTCCAAACGGGGCTTTCAAATGAGCGACCAACGTCCAGCCGACATGCAGTCGGTGCTCCACCAGAACATACAGGCCCTGGTCGAGCACAGGCGGCAGCAAGAAGAGCACCAAGGCGTTCAAGCGTGGGTCGCCGGCGCTGTTTCGCGCTTCGCGGGAAGCATGACTTTCGTCTATCTGCACCTTGCAATTCTTGTCGTCTGGGTCCTCGCAAACCTTGGCGAGATACCAGCCGTCCCAGCCTGGGACCCGACTTTCGTGATCCTGGCCATGGTCGCCTCGGTTGAGGCAATCTTCCTGTCTACCTTTGTGCTGATCAATCAGAACAGAATGGCCGCCCACAGCGAGCGCCGAGCCGAACTGGATTTGCAGATCAGCCTTCTAAACGAACATGAAACCACGCGGCTGATCGAGATGGTGGCTGCCTTGACGGCGCGTCTGAATATCTCGACCCCGGCCGACAAAGAGCTGCCGGAACTCGCCGAGAATGTCGATCCCCAAAAGGTGATGACGCAGATCCAGCAAGCTTCTGAAGATCAGGAGAACGCTTGATCAAAGCGACCTCGTCGGCAACGGTTAAGCGTCGGCTACAACTTGTAATTCAGCCTCATTGTCCAAGGCTGTCGAAGCAGCTAAGCCGGTGTCGGCCTTTCCAGGGTGGCTTCCCGACGTCACAAGTCCGCCGCGCAATCGAGGCAGCGTAGAGCTTCGATAACCAACAGGCTGCTGCGCGTCAGATGGAACCAAGTTGACGCCGAACTCGTATTAGCGGTGGCGGCTTGGGGAGATTCCGGATGAGCGAAGGTGCTGTTCTGATCGTCGAAGATGAGACAATGATCCTGCTCGACCTCGAGTCAGCTTTGGAGGAGGCCGGCTTCCAGGTCGTCGGCACTCGGAGTGCCGCCGAGGCGCTGGCGGCTTTCGACCCCGATCCGACCAAGTTCAAGGCCGTGCTCACGGACATCCGCCTGGGAGCAGGACAGTCGGGGTGGGAGGTCGCTCGGTACTTGCGAAGGTCCAACTCGACCATCCCGGTTGTCTATATCAGTGGCGACAGCGCGGTACACTGGGGAGCGGAAGGCGTGCCCAACAGCATAATGATCACCAAGCCCTTTTTTCTGCCGCAGATCATAACTGCCGTTTCTCAACTTTTAAACGCGCAGCAAGGTGCAGAAACTCACCTCTAGGAATCGGACCGCGGCTCCACGAAAACCACGGAACATTCAATCGGCGCCGTCCGGCGTAAAGCGTTCGCGTCTGCTTGGGCCGGCGGCCTCAACCAGATGTCGACCTCAGCTCCTTCCCCTCGCCACCGGCTCGCATCCACTCGGGAGCCCTCCCGAAAGCAGGGGCGCTCATTGGTTGAGCTTTCGGTCGAGTTCGTCAAGCAATGACCGATGCTCGCTGGGCATGTCCGTATCTGTCGGCAGATCCAGCAACTGGCGAAGCTGGCGACGATTGGCGTCCGATGAAATCCACTGCCGTATGAGGCGGGCTATGACCTTTTGTTGTGCCTTGCCGATTTCTTCCATGTTAGAACCCGAGCTTGTCCGTTGGACGAACTCGGCGGCTCTTTGATGGTTCCCCGTCCTGTACACAAATCGAGGCGAATCGAGGCACAATCTATGGGTTAATGTATGTCGCTCAAAAGTGGCCCTGGTTTTGAGACAACGACATGCCAGTGGATGTTTGCAGTCTCAATCCGCGCGCCTAACGCTGAGCGCAGAGTGCAAATTTAAGCGATCGATTTTACCCGAAGCGAGAGGCTCAGCCGCAAAATCTTGGCGCCGTTTTCATCACGCACTTCGATAAACAATTGCTGCCCGTCGACGCTCTTCAGTGACTCTCTCGTGAGGTCGACAAGGCCCTCGAATCCCGCGCGGCGGACCTCTTCGAGGCCAGCGCATTCGACACCTATTTCGTCCTCGAAGATGAGATCGCCATCGCCGCTGTCGAAGAAAAATCGTGCCATCGGAGAGCTTCCGTCACTGCTAATCTGCGGGGTTCCTTTGGTGCAGGTAGGTCGTGTCGAAATCTCCTGCGTGAGTGAGGCCGGCCCAGTCCAGTGCGTGAACTTTTGATCCCGAGGTGGCAATGAGGCCTCTGCGTCGTAGTTCCTGGAGCATCCGGTTGACGTGGACCGTGGACAAACCCAGTGCATCGCCAAGTGCCGCCTGGGTAATGGGAATATCCGCCACGTGATCCTCAATGCGCCCCATGGAGCGCAAGCGAAAAATCAGTTCGCAAAGGATGTGAGCCATGCGGGTGTATGCCTCGCGTCTTCCCACATTGATGACCCACTCCCTATAAATCGCGGCATCTATCAACGTCGACCGCCAAAAAGCGGTGGCGATGCGAGGGTGCTGGTCGCAAACGGCACGCAGAGTGTCATGCCGCATGAAACCTACTCGGGCCGGCGTAAGGGTCGAGAAGTTACAATCCATGACCGACAGATGCAGCCCATGCAGATCAGGAATGTCGCCAGCGACGAAGAATGATGTGATTTGTCGCTTTCCTTCGCCCGTATGTTTGGTGGAACCGACCAAGCCATCAAGAACGATAAACGAGTAAACAGGACAGTCGCCCTCACGCACCAGATCGTGGTTGGCCGAATATTCCTTCTCCTGGATCGGAATGCCTTTCAGAACGCCGATGTCGGCCTCTCGAAGATCCGAGATGGTCTGAAGCTTGCGAATGAGTACATCCGAGGATGAGGTGGGGAACAAATTGACTACCTGGCTGATGTTGGTGATCGAACTATTATCCGCGCCAAAAGTTCCGATTGGCATGGGGACATATGCGCGGCGGCAGAAGGCGCCGCCGTGCGGCATGGTCCCGTGCCTGGGGCGTTTTGCCAGCGTCGAGGGTGGTTGAAGATCCCGGAATGATCCAAGCACCAGTTTTTTAGGACAGCCATAGGTGAGCCAGGCTGCAATGCATTAACCTATGACATAGGCTCGGTTAGAAATTGTCCCGCTGGGCAGCCAGCCCCAGGAGTTCGCCGATCACGGCGCAGCTTCGACCCAGTCGCTCGCCCCAATTTCAAGGGCTGCACCCGCAGCCAGTCCTGGAACTCTTTGATGCGCCACCAGGAACGGGGTGGCTCCGCTGACGTTGTCTCAGTGGCAAGGTGAGATTTCAGTGAACAGGCATATTTCGCGGACGGATGTCGAACAAATCGATCACACGGATGACAGGGGGTTTGCGATAGAGCACGGCGGACCGCCATCCTCAGCAATCGCGGTAGCGCTGGCCCGTGGGCTGGAGACCAGTCGGGATAAGCACATCGTCCATATAGCTCCCTCGGAACGCAGTGCCGAGGAGATCGCCGGCGCCTTGCGTCAGTTCCTGCCTGACGCGGATATCATCTTGCTGCCGTCCTGGGATTGCCTGCCCTACGACAGGGTGTGGCCCACACGTGCCAATATGGGGCGAAGGCTTCGTGCGTTGCGTGAGATCGCAACGAAGCCGGATCGCCCGCGCATCGCTGTAATGTCGCTCGAAGCCATTCTGCAGCGGGTGCCGCCTGCTCCCGTCATCGCTGGCGGTTTCACAATTCTGGAGGTAGGCCAAAAGCTCGACCGTGACGATTTCAGAACCAGGTCCGAAGCCATTGGCTATGTCGTCGACGAGAGGGTCGACGAACCGGGTGAGATAGCCTTTCGGGGCGATCTCATCGATATTTTCCCTGCTGGCGCGGATGGCCCCGTTCGCATCATCGTTGGTCCCGATGCCTGCATCGGCCAGCTCAAGACCTACGACCCGCTCAGTCAGCTCAGCGATCAGGTTCGAGACTCGGTTACTGTCGGACCGGCATCCGAGCTGATCTTTAAAGCTGGTGAGCATCCTGAGCTGACAGCGATGCGCGCGACGTCGATGGAAGAGCGCCTGGTCGCATCGTATGGCGCTATGCCATCCGTCTTCGATGCGGCTTCCAGCGCCTCGATCTCCTTCCTTGAAGGGACCGACGGGCAGCCGCTCGGCAGAATTCTGGATCTGGTCGAGGATGCACGTCGTGCCAGGCAGGAGGCAGCCGGAACGAAAAAACCTTTGCCGGGACGATTTTACCTATCCCGTGAAGAGTGGGACGCTGCTCTGCTTAACCGCTGCTGCGTGAGACTTGCCGTTTCTGCCGTGGGAGTTCCCAAATTCTTCCGCCAGGCCCGACCCGGGCATGATTTCGCGGAATTCGTCACAAGGCAGACGAGCGCCGGAGTCAGAGTAGTGTTCACCGGCGATGCCTCTGAATTGCAGCGAGCAGATCGCCTGCTCGATAGGAGACTAGGCCGGCGGGCAGAGGAAGCGGCCGACTTGCCGCAAATCCTTTCGGCCGCAAGGGGCTCTCTTCTCAAGGCTGAATTCGTCCTCGACGAAGGGTTTGTCGACGCGCAATCCAATATCGCGGTGGTGGCCGCATCCGACCTGTTTGGTCCCGCGTTGAAGGCGAACGGGAGCGCGACCACGGGCATACTCGAACCCGAGTTGCGCATTGGCGATGTCGTCGTCCATGAAGACCATGGCCTGGGCGTGCTCGCCGCGGTCGAACAGGTCGAGTTGGCTGGCCAGCAACAGGATGTCGTCAGACTGGAATATCACGGCGGGGCTTCCTTGCTGGTTCCGGTCGACGACTTTGGACGAATATGGCGCTACGGCTCGGAACCGGAGGCAGTGTCGCTTGATCGCCTCAACGGCGAGGGCTGGCCGAAGCGACGCGAAGCTGCGTTGCGCGAGATCGACAGGCTGGCCAAGCGCCTCTTGAGCCTTGCCAAAATCAGGTCCAGCGAGCCTGCCGAGATCTTGAAGCCCTCCCGCACGGACTTGGCTCGTTTTGCGGCGAAATTTCCCTATACGGAGACGCCCGACCAAGCGGCCGCCATCCGCGCTGTGCTCGATGACCTTTCGTCCGGAAGAACAATGAACCGGCTCGTCTGCGGCGATGTCGGCTTCGGCAAGACAGAGGTCGCCCTGCGTGCTTGCGCCGCCGCCGCTCTCTGCGGGAAACAGGTTGCTATCATAGCACCGACAACGGTGTTGGCACGACAGCACTATGAGACGTTCAGCCGCCGCTTCGCAGGAAACGGCCTGCAGGTCGCCCACCTTTCTAGGATGGTCGGGGCAGCGGAGGCGAGAGCGGCAAAAGAGGGTCTGCGGAGCGGCCAGGTTGCGGTCGTTGTGGGTACTCAGGCCCTGGCGTCCAAGAGCGTCACCTTCGCCAATCTTGGACTGCTGGTGATCGACGAGGAGCACCGGTTCGGGGTCAAGTTGAAGCGGGCCCTGCGGACCATGACGCCTCGCCTCCATACGCTGAGCATGAGCGCCACACCGATACCCCGGACGCTGCAATCGACGTTGTCGGGCATCCAGGACGTCAGCGTTCTAAACTCTCCGCCCGCCAAAAGACGTCCCGTTCGCACGATCTTGGCAGCGTTCGATCCAGCATCGGTGCGCGCGGCCCTTCTGCGTGAATTTCACCGGGGTGGACAGAGCTTCTTCGTGGTCCCGCGGATCGAGGATATTGCCCCGGCCTGTGACCAACTGAACAGACTGGTGCCGGAACTCCGGGTCAAGACGGCGCATGGTGAAATGAAGGGGAGACAGCTGGACGAAGTCATGGTCGGATTCGCCGACGGTGATGGCGACATTTTGTTGAGCACCGACATCATCGAGAGCGGCCTCGATGTGCCGCGGGCCAACGCCATCATCGTTTGGCGCCCCGACCGGTTCGGTCTGGCGCAGTTGCACCAGCTGCGGGGCCGGGTCGGAAGGGGGGCGGTGCAGGCTGTTGCGTTTCTTCTGACCCAGCCTGGCGTTGAACTGGCCGACAGCACCAGGGCCCGGCTTTCGACGATGCTTGCGCTCGATCGGCTCGGCTCCGGCCTGGCAATCAGTCAAAGGGACCTCGACCTGCGTGGCGCCGGAGATCTTTTCGGAGAAGACCAGGCCGGGCATATGAAGCTGATCGGAGTGGGCTTGTACGAGCACTTGCTGGAGCGGGCGGTCTCGGCGGCTGGCGGAGGGGCCGACTTCGACAAGCAACTTGCCGAGATCAACGGTTCGGGAAAGGGCGCTTTTCCCAAGAGCTATGTCGACGAGCCTACGGTGCGTGTTGGCCTCTATGCGCGGCTCTCCCGCATCCGTTCGGAGCCGGACCTCGATACATTCAGCGAAGAGCTCGAGGACCGCTTTGGAGACATGCCTGGCGAAGTAGCCCTTTTGCTGGAATTTACCAGGTTGCGAATAGCAGCATCGGAACTGGGCATCGGCAAAGTCGATTTGGGTCCCGAGGCCATCGCGATCACCCTTCGGAACAAGCCGTCGGCGTCCCAATGGCGGAACAGCAAGGCGTTGGGCCTGGAGTACCGGAACGGCCGCCTGATTTTCAGGCCGATCCCGCCCGGCGTCTCTGGCGTCGACGCCGTTCGCTTAGCGCTTGATGCCATACGTGCAGCTCAGCCAAAGCACGAGATCTGACTAGCCTTTTCTCTCCATCCGGCGGCGGCACGACAATGGGAGTGCCGCAGCCACGAGTCTTCACCTCGGAATTGCAGTGCCAGTGGTGTTCAGCCACCAGTACCGCAAGTCCGGATGTTCCGCAGGGGTCGTTAGTTGCGGCCGTTCTCGTCCATGGCGAGGGAACTCGAGAGCTCGCGATAGGCACCGATCTGCTGCTGCAGAATGGCAATCTTCTGCTCTGCCGTCGCAATGGCGTCAGTACCGGCAAGGAAACGCTGGGGGAGCACGTCCCCAGACGTGAGCGTGATCAGGGCGCGCGCGAGCTTGGCCGGATCACCCCCCTGCTTGCCGTTCTGAGAACGCCAGAAGGCGATCTGCGCCGTCCGCCGCTCATGGTAGTCCTCGACGGAGGGGGCGGCATAGTTGGTCGACTCTTCCGTGAGAAGCTCGGTGCGGAAGAAGCCCGGGTTCACGATCATCGTCTCGATGCCGAACGGCACGACTTCGGTCTGCAGCGCCTCCATCCAGCCGTCGAGGCCGAACTTCGAGGCTGAATAGGCCGTGCAGAACTCGAAACCCATTAGCCCGGCCGTCGAGGAGATCGAAATGACCCTGCCGGACCGCTGCTTGCGCATCGCTGGCAGAAAGGCCCGCGTCACATTCATGGGTCCGACGAGGCTGGTGCTGAGCTGCAGTTGCATCTGTTCGGCGGTCAACTCTTCGAAGTACCCGGCAAAGAAACTCGCCGCATTGTTGACCAGCACGTCGATGCGGCCAAACCGGTCAAACGTGGCCTGGGCAGCGGCTTCGGCGTCGGCCGCGCTCGTCACGTCCAGCTTGACGATAAGGAGGTTCTCGGCGTTTCCCACGGCCCTTGCGACTTTTTCCGTGTTGCGGCCGGTTGCCACCACCTTGTGGCCCGCCGCCAATGCGGCCTTGGCGATATCCAGACCGAGGCCCCGGCCTGCGCCGGTGATGAACCAAACACTCATATTGGGCTCCTGTTCTCTAGGCCGCAGCACGGCCCCGGATTTGGACGCGATGGCCAGCAGGGACTGATCCCCATGTTGATCCATCCGCCGGCGGACTGCGTCACTGCGGAAGGCCGGCGCCTTCGGTGATGATGCGAAATCCTTCGGTCGACCTGGTAAAAAACTGCCGGGCCGCTGTGTATTCCGGCGAGTTGTAGTAGCGCTTGGCGTCAGCAAGGCTCGGGAACTCGGCGATGGCGATCACCGATCTCGAGCTTCCTTCGATGGCAGTGACATTGGGATTGTAGACGATCACGCGGCCGCCATACTTGGTGACGAGCGGCGACGCCGCTTCGATGTACTGCTGAAACACCGCCTGATCCTTGATGTCATAGCTGCCGATCATGTAGGCGCGGGGAGCGACGCCCGTCGCTTGCTGAGCAAAGGCGGCCGGGCTCACGATCATGGTGAGGGCGGCGAGCGCGCCCACGATTACCTTCTTCATATTGTTCTCCTTCAGTGGGCCAGTGGGACGGTAGGCATTGCGCGGAGAGTTGCTCCGGTTGACCGTCTGGCCTTGAGTCAGGAAGTTAGCTCCTTTAGCGACATGCCATTAGGTGGTATAATCTGCATGGGCTTAGAAGTAGGATTGATGAATGCGTCGCGATAGTCTGGATGACTTCCTGACCTTCATCGCCGTCGCCCGCGAGCGCAGTTTCACCAAGGCGGCCGCCATGCTCGGCGTGTCGCAGTCTGCCCTGAGCTATTCGATCCGGACGATGGAAGAGCGCCTCGGCGTTCGGCTGCTGACCCGCACGACCCGCAGCGTCTCGCTAACCGAAGCGGGGGATCGCCTGTTTCGAAGCATCGCTCCCAAGTTAGATGAGATCGCAAGCGAGATTGCCGCCCTCAGCGCCCTGCGCGACAAGCCGGCCGGTACAGTCCGGATCACCACCGTGGAGCATGCCGGCGAGACCATCATCTGGCCCGCCATGGTCGGGCTCATGCGCGACTATCCCGACATCAGGGTCGAGATTATCCACGACTACGGCTTGGCTGACATTGCGGCCGATCGCTTCGATGCGGGTGTACGGCTCGGCGAACAGGTGGATAAGGACATGATCTCGGCGCGCATTGGGCCAGACTTCCGCATGGCGGTTGTGGTAGCGCCTTCATACTTTGTAAGCCGCTCCCGTCCGGTCACGCCTGAAGATCTTGCCGATCATGCATGCATACCCCTGCGACTGCCCACAGGCGGCTTTGCACCGTGGGAGTTTCGCAAGGAGGGGCGGGAATTGAAGGTGCGCGTTCACGGACACGCCGCCTTCAACACCCTCGCGATGATCTGCCAGGCCAGCCTTGAAGGGTTCGGGCTCGCCTATCTGCCCGAGGATCTAGTGACCTACCTACTCGAACAGGGTCGCCTAGTGCGCGTTCTTGAGGACTGGTGCCCCCTTCGGCCGGGATATCACCTGTATTATCCAAGCCGGCGCCAACACTCGCCGGCTTTCGCACTCGCGCTGGAAAGGCTGCGCTACCGCGACTGAGTGCGATTGAAATAAGGATCGCCAGACCTCGACGACCATGGCGCCTATCAAAGCCGCCCAGTACAGGAAGTCCGGAGCGCCCGTTTCCCACCGATCCCAGTCTCCCCAATTTATGAGTTCACTGCCTAGTATCATCTCAGCGTTGCCGCCGCAGCTTGGCTCGGGCCATCGGTGCGAATGGTGCACTGTGGGCGGCCGTGCGTTCGCAGGGCAGCGTTCAAGGCATGGTTCCGGTTTGATGGGGTGTCATGGCAGCCATGTTTTCATTCAGGTGGGCCATGATCCAGATAGAGCCCAGAACCACCAGCGCGACGATCAGCACGCCGAAGGCCAGGGCCAGGATGTTGTTGGTGTTGTCCGGCCCGGTGGTCAGGTGCAGAAAGAAGACAAGATGCACGCCCATCTGCGCAACAGCGAGCACCACCAGGGCCGAGATGACCGCGGGCTGGTAAATCAGATCGGTTCGCGCCGCCAGGAATGACGCGATCGTGAGCAGGATGGCCAGCCCGAAGCCGAGCACATAGCCCGAGAGGCCCCCAGCCGTTTCGTGCTCGCTTATGTGTTCCTCGCCCGGCGCTGAATCGCGGCGGTCCTGCAACTCGCCGGTCTTGCTCTCGAACTCGGTCATGACGATGCTCCCAGCAGATAGACCAGGGTGAAGATGGCAACCCAGATGATGTCGAGGGCGTGCCAGAAGAGCCCGAAGCAGTGGAGCCGCCGCAAGATGTCGGGCCGAAAGCCCTTGACCCACAGCTGCGCCATCATCGTTCCCAGCCAGAGCAGGCCGAGACCGACATGGGCACCGTGGCAGCCAACGAGCGCAAAGAAGGCAGAAAGAAATGCGCTGCGCGAGGGGCCTGCCTGCTCGCCGATCATTGCCGCGAACTCCTGTAGTTCCAGGAACAGGAACGCTGCCCCGAGCAACCCCGTGACGAGAAGCCAGAACTGCGTGGCAGCCATTGATCTGCGACGGGTGGCGAGTGTTGCCACGCCGCCGGTGAAGCTCGAAGTGAGCAGAAGGCCCGTCTGGACCGCAACCCGTGTCGGTTCGAACAGATCCTTGCCTGTCGGTCCGCCGGCGGTTGCCTTGGCGAGCACGGCGTAGGCGGCGAAAAATGCCGAGAACATGATGATGTCGGACAGGAGAAAGATCCAGAAGCCGTAGGTCACCGTGACGAACTTTGAGGCCGGGCCGCCTTCTCCGTGGCCCGTCGCAGAGCGCACCGCATGCCGACCGGTGTGATTAAGCCGATACGGGTCCCGTGCCTGGGTGCCGGCGCTGATGTCGCCGGAGAATGCGTGATCGCTCATGCCGGGCGCTCCCACCCGCGCAGCCGGGCAAACTGGGCTGCCTTGTGGTCATGGTCGATGCGGGCGACCTCGTCGACAGGGATCTCGTAGTCTCCATGATCGCGCCAGGCGAATACGACGAAGGTTGCGTATGCGCCGATGAAACCGACGATCGCCAGCCACCATATATGCCAGATCAGCGCGAAGCCGATCAGTGTGCTGAAGAAGGCGGTGACGAAGCCAGTCGGGCTGTTGCGAGGCATCTCGATCGGCTCATATGCCTTTTCCTCGTCCGAGCTCTGTTCGATCCCTCGTTGCTTGATGCTCCAGTAGGGCTCTTCGTCTTCCACGTGAGGCAGCCGTGCATAATTGAAGACAGGAGGAGGGGAAGATGTCGACCACTCCAGCGAACGCCCGTCCCACGGGTCGCCGGTTTCGTCGCGAAACTTGTCGCGATGCCGGATCGAAACGAAAAGCTGTGTGATCTGCAGCGCCGCGCCGGCGATCATCACCACCACGCCGAGAGCGGCCACCACCAGCCACGGCGCCCAAAGGTCCATATCGATATGTTGCAGGCGCCGCGTCATGCCGAGCAGACCGACGATATAGAGCGGTACGAAGACCAGCATGTAGCCGGCCAAGGTGACCCAAAATGCCGCTTTTCCCCAGCCTTCGTGCAAACGGAAACCGAACGCCTTGGGGAACCAGTAGGTGAAGCCGGCGAATGCTCCAAACAACACGCCCGAGATGATGACGTTATGGAAATGCGCGACGAGGAAAAGCGAATTGTGTAGCACGAAGTCGGCCGGCGGGACGGCAAGCAGGACGCCAGTCATGCCGCCGACGGTGAAGGTGGTCACGAAAGCCAGTGCCCAAAGCATCGGCGTGTCGAAACGAACGCGCCCGCCATACATGGTGAAGAGCCAGTTGTAGATTTTCACACCGGTTCCCACGGCAATGACCGACGTGGCGATGCCGAAGGCGGCATTAACGTCCGCTCCGGCACCCATGGTGAAGAAGTGATGCAGCCAGACCATGAACGAGACGATGCAGATGAACATCGTGGCCGCGACCATCGAACGGTATCCGAACAGCGGCTTCGATGAAAAAGTCGAGAAAATCTCGGAAAAGATTCCGAAGGCGGGAAGCACCAGGATGTATACTTCGGGATGGCCCCACGCCCAGATCAGGTTGACGAACATCATCTGATTTCCACCAGCTTCGTTGGTGAAGAAGTGGAAGCCGAGATACCGGTCCAGCGTCAGCATTGCGAGCGTGGCGGTAAGGATCGGGAAGGCTGCGACAATGAGCAGGTTGGACGCGAGCGAGGTCCAGCAGAACATCGGCATTCGCAGATAGCCCATTCCCGGCGCCCGCATCTTGAGGATGGTCGTCACCAGGTTGACGCCGGTGAGCAGCGTGCCGACGCCGGAGATCTGGATCGCCCACAGATAATAATCGACACCGACGCCCGGCGAGTAGGCGGTTTCCGACAAAGGGGCATAGGGCAGCCAGCCGGTGCGCGCGAACTCGCCGACCACAAGCGAGATGTTGACCAGCAGGGCTCCGGAAGCCGTCAGCCAGAAGCTGACGGAATTGAGCGTCGGAAAAGCGACATCGCGTACGCCAAGCTGCAGCGGCACGACGAAATTCATCAGGCCGATCATGAACGGCATCGCGGCGAAGAAGATCATGATCGTGCCGTGCGCGGAAAAGATCTGGTCGTAATGCTCCGGCGGGAGGTAGCCCGGCCCGTGAATCGCCAGCACCTGTTGTGTGCGCATCATGATAGCATCGATAAAACCACGAAGAAGCATGAGCATCGCCAGCACAATGTACATCACGCCGATGCGCTTGTGGTCGACCGAGCTTATCCACTCGCTCCACAGATATGGCCAGTAGCCCTTCACCGTTATCCAGCCAAGCACGGCGGCTGCTGCCAGAAAGACGCCAAGGGCTGCGCCGAGGGGGATAGGTTGATCGAAAGGAACGGCCGACCAGTCGAGCTTGCCCAGCATCGTCATTCTGCGCCTTGTGGATGATGGGTCATCGTTGCCGCCGCCGCGGGTAATGCCCTTGGGCTCACCTGTGGCTCGCCGCTGGCTGCGCTCTCAGCAGGCCCCGGACCCGGTGGGAGCGTCTGCTGAACGACCGCTTCGAACAGCCCAGGCTGGACATGACCGAAGGAAGCCGGCGCCACATTTGTGCTTTGCCGGGCGAGTTCGCGATAGGCGTTGGCGTTGAGCACGCCGCCCCCGCCACGCAGCGATGACGCCCAGCGGGTGAAGGCATCGGCTGAAACCGCGCTCACACTGAAATTCATATCCGAGAAGCCGTCGCCGCTGAAGTGCGCCGACTGGCCGAAAAAGCTGCCCTCGCGGTCGGCCTGCAGATGCAATTCGGTCTGCATGCCGTTCATGACGTAGACCATGCTGCCAAGCTGGGGCACGAAGAACGTGTTCATCACGCTGGCCGAGGTCAACTTGAAACGCACTGGAACACCGGCGGGGATAACCAGTTGATTGACAGCGCCCACGCCCTGCTCGGGATAGAGGAACAGCCATTTCCAGTCGAGCGCCACCACCTGAATGTCGAGCGGCGGCTGGCTAGAAGGGATCGGTTTGCGCGGATCGAGCTGATACGATCCGTAGTAGATCAGACCGCCAATGAACAGGATGGTGAGCGTCGGGATCGACCAGACGATCAACTCCACGCGTCCCGAATAGGTGAACTCCGGGTTATAGCGGGCGTTGCTGTTCGAGGCGCGGAACTTCCAGGCGAATGCCAGAAGTGCAACAAGCGTGGGAACAACGATCACCAGCATCACCGCCAGCGAGTTCAAAAGGATCGTGCGATTGCCGACGCCAATTGGTCCTTGGGGATCGAGCACTCCCCCCGCGCAACCGGGCAAGAATGCGCCTCCGAGGATCCAGAGCAGTTGGCGTGTCAACTTAGGGCTGGATGGCAACAACACCGGCTCTGCAATCTCTCTTTGCGGGAACGCGTGCTAGGGGCATGCGTTCATCGGGTTTCCATCTGAGCCTCCCCATGGCGCGGAACCTCGCGGCACTTCGCAGGGTGTCGCCCCCTGAGCGAGTGCCCCAACTGTCGCCGGCCGGGTTTGTTCCGCTGGACCGAGTTACTCTGTCCGATGGTCCCGCGTTGGCCAATCCGACCATAATTTCAGAACGATGGCGGCTCGATTGGCCTAGCTATCGGCGACGCTGGCTCGCGCACGAATTTCAATTTCGGCGGGACGGCGAATACCCTGAATCGCTCAGCCAGGTTATCGAGAGCCTGCCGCATGCCCACTCCCGCAGCAGCCGCACCGTGTCCACTGATGACCATCTGGGGACCCAAGGCAGCCAGATGCTTCACGGACCTTTCCGCTGCATCCCAGTCTGGCGTGAAATAGCGCGGCGGACCGTGCATCTCGAGATCCTGAATGGCGACTTCATAGACCGACTCCTGACCGGTGGTGATGAAAGCGTCTCCTACAATGAGCGAGCGGTCTTGCTCGCGCCAGAGCGAGATATGCCCAGGGGCATGTCCGGGTGTGTGCAGCCATTGCCATCCGGGCATTCCGGGGATCGATCCATCGGCGGGCAAGGGTTGCAAACGGCTGCCAAGATCGATTGGCCCGCGTGGAAAAAGCGGTGAAAGCAGCGCCATCAGTCCACCCCCAACCCAGGGATCCGGTGGCGGATAGGATGTGGTTCCGTCCAAATAGGGGTGCTCGAGTGGATGGGCGAAGACAGGCACGTCCCAGCCATTTGCGAGTTCTAGAACCGTTCCCACATGGTCGAAATGGCCATGGGTCAGGATGATTGCAGCCGGCCGTGCGTTAACGCCGAACCGCTTTTCCGCGACCGCTAGAATGCTGCTGCGAGACGTCGGCAACCCGGTATCGATCAGCACCCAGTTCCGATCTCCGCTGCCCGGTGCGCCGAAGAACACGACATTGACGATTGCTAGCCGCAAGTAACCCAGGTCCGGTGCGATGCTCCAAGCGCCGTCGCCACGATCCTCGCGCCTGGCGTGGTCGATCTCGGAAAGTCGAATCTGAACGGTCATGTGATCCCATGCCTCTGTTGTTGCCGAGCAGCCGCTCGAGTGGATGACGGCGGCTGTACATCGCCCCGAACTTGGGACGGGCCTCCTTGTTCCTCATTTGCACGCGGCGCCCGGACAGTTCACCACCGGAACAAAGGCTCTACCAATGGGTTCGGCACTACCCGGCCACGCAAGGACGAGCTGGACTGAGCAACGAACATGGGGCGCGCCCGACTGAATTCGGTATTTCGCCAACGCGGTTCCCGGTCCGGACAAGGCGGCCGAGTTCGAAGCCGATTGCCCAAAGGAGACTTCGAAAAATGAGCGAAGTGGGACGCCAGACGGAGGCCTCGGTTCCGGAAGCTTCGCGCTTCGCCAGTTTTTTCATGGCAGGCTTTGAATGCTCCTCGCACCGGCGCAAGGACGGCGTTCGCCTCGATCTTATTCGTGCGACCTCGCATAATTTGCATGCCCTGGGCGACTACCGCGGCTGCGCCGAACTCGGCCTTCGCACCATCCGCGACGGCCTGCGTTGGCATTTGATCGAAACCGCTCCCGGAACCTATGACTGGTCAAGTTGGGCGCCAATGGTCGAGGCAGCCCGATCGGCAGGTGTTCAGGTAATCTGGGACATCTTTCACTACGGATCTCCGGACCATGTCGATCAGGGCTCGCTGCATTTCATCGACGCCTATGCCTCGTTCGCGGCGGAAGCCGTCAAGGTACACCGTTCGATCACCGGAACATCGCCTCTGTTGTGTCCCATCAACGAAATCTCCTTTTTCGCATGGGCTGTCGAGGTCGGCTATTTCCCGCGCGTGGGGCCGAACAAACGTGGATGGTTCAAGCGGCACCTCGTCAAGGCCGCCATCGCGGGTGTTCGTGCAATGCGGGAGATCGATCCCGCCTGCAGATTTGTCTGGGCCGAGCCGCTTATCCATATCGCCCCTCGTGACCGGACCCGCAGCGAACGGCGCCGGGCCGAAAACGCCCGACAGGGACAGTTCGAAGCTTACGACATGTTGCTGGGCCGCGTCGAACCTGAGTTGGGCGGGAGCGAAGATGTTGTCGATGTCGTGGGCTTGAATTTTTACCCGCACAATCAATGGTACGTAAACGGGCCGACGATTCCGATGGGACACCACGAGTACCGCGCCCTGTCGGAAATGTTGCTAGAAGTTGCTCACCGGTACGGCAAGCCGATGTTCATTGCGGAGACCGGCTCCGAGGGATCCGGCGGGCCGGCTTGGCTCCACTATGTCTGCGACGAGGTGCGTTCCGCAATCAGTCTCGGAGCGCCGATCGAGGGTATTTGCCTGTACCCGATAACGGCCTACCCGGGCTGGGACAATTCGCGACATGCCGAGGTTGGTTTGTTTTCCGTCATCCAGGCTGATGGCAGGCGACACCTGCGCAAACCCACAGCAGATGAACTGGCCCGTCAGCAAGCTCTTCTCGTGGCGGACACGACGCCTTGAAGGGGCCTCAAACGGGGGAGGGGCGGGCGGGCGTCTGTTTCGAAACGCCGCCCGCGCCGGTGCGGTGCATCAGCTTTTTGCAGTCGCCCCGGCCTCGCGCAACCTGGCATACCGCATGGTAACGTCGCTCAGATTTTCCTTGAGCCAGTTGGCCATGGCTTCCTCTTCGTTCAGGTTCTGCTTGAGGGCCCTTTCAGCATCCTGGAAGCCCCCGGCGTCGGCCAGTACCAGCAGCGAATTGTAGGCAGCAATCTCGTAGTTCTCGAATGCGAAATTCGCCAGGCTGTTCTTGATGATCTCGTCGCCGGCCATCGAATGTCCAATGGCGGCCACGCTGCCAACCATCGACAAGGCGGTGTCCTTGAGGGTGGAGTGCTCCTCGCCAAGGCCCTCCAGGACGGACTCGAGTCTCGTGATCTGGCCTTCGGTTTCCTGAATGTGCCGGCGCAAGCGATCGGCCACCTCCGGATAGTTCTCTATACGCTCGACCTGAGGCTTCATGATCGACAGCGCTTGATTTTCCATGGCGTGCGCGTTGCGCAAGCCGACGATAAATATCTCACGGCTTTCCGAGTTGAAGTTTGTATCCATCGAGTTTCTCCTTCTGATACCCGCCCGATCTTCCGTCTTGAAAGAAACTATCTTCTCGGCTCGGCCAACAACGGCTCGTCCGTGCGCGCCCAGGCCGGGAGGCTTTTTTGGATGCGCGAGAAAGTGGCCAGAGCCTGTCCGACTACCTGGTCCATGTTGTAATAGCGGTAAGTTGCAAGCCGACCGACAAACCAGACGTCTGGGCAGCTTGCCGCGAGCGCTTCATAGCGCTTGTAGAGCATTTCGTTTTCGGGCCGGGGCACGGGATAGTACGGGTCCCCGATGTCCGTGGGGTATTCGTAGGTCAGGCTGGTCCGCGAACTCTGCTGGCCGGTCAGATGTTTGTACTCGGTAATGCGCGTGTAATCTTCCGTCTGGGGATAATTGACCACGGCAACCGGCTGAAATTGCTCGCAATCCAGTGTAACGTGCTCGAAACGAAGCGAACGGTACGGAAGGTGCCCGAGCTGCCAGCCGAAATATTCATCGATCGGGCCGGTATAAACCATGCGCCTGAACGGTATCTTCTCACGAATTTCACGGAAGTCGGTCTGCAGCATGATCTTGATGTTCGGATGATCGAGCATGCGTTCGAACATCCGCGTGTACCCGCCGGCCGGCATTTTCTGGAAGCTGTCGCTGAAATAGCGATCGTCACGGTTGGTCCTGGTCGGCACTCGTGCCGTCACGGATTTGCTCAGCTGACTGGGATCGACGCCCCATTGCTTTCTTGTGTAGCCGCGGAAGAATTTTTCATAGAGCTCGCGCCCCACGGTGCTGACGACAACGTCCTCAGCCGTTCGGACATCCTCCACCGTTTCGCGTCTCGACGCGAAGAAATCCTCCAGCTGTGCCGAGGTCAGGTCCAGCCCGTAAAGCCGGTTGATGGTGTCGAGATTGATCGGGATGGGAACCAGTTGCCCGTCCACGGCCGCCAACACCCTGTGCTCGTACGGCCGCCATTGCGTGAACTGCGAAAGGTGGTCCACGATCGTTTGGCTGTTGGTGTGGAAGATGTGCGGGCCGTAGCGATGGATGAGGATGCCGGCTTCATTGTAGCAGTCGTAGGCGTTGCCTCCCACATGGCTGCGGCGATCGATCAGCAAAACGCTTTCCTGACGCTGCGACGCTATCCGTTCGGCAAGCACACTGCCGGCGAAACCCGCGCCGACGATCAGCCAATCGAACATGGCTATGCACTCCTGCGAAGGGGCACGACCTTCTTGCGTTGGTAGGCGCGCTCAATGTGAGCTGCCATGGCATTCCATGTCCGTTCCCAGGACATGTCCGCAAGATAGGCATCGACCTGCTGCAGGAGCATCTGACGCGGTCGCGAAAGAACGGAGCGCAGCTTGATTTCCAGATCGTCACAGTCGGCGATTTCCACCAGCCCGGCAGCACCGTAACTGCGCACCACGTCGACGATTGCCGTCGAGATCACCGGCAGACCCGCAGCGAGAAATTCCGGCGTCTTGGTCGGGCTGATGAAACGCGTGGCCTCGTTGAGGGCAAACGGCATCCATCCGGCGTCCCAATGGCGCAGATAGTCGGGCAGATCGCAGTAGGCTTTCGGGCCAAGCCAATGCAGGTTTTCGGCTTGCGGCAGGCTTGCAGGGTCGATCTTGACAACCGGACCGAGCATGACGAAATGCACGTCCGGCATTGTCTTTGCCGCTAGCGCCACGAGATCGACGTCCAGCCGCTCGTCGATGACGCCGAAATATCCAACCCTCGGGGAAGGAATGCCCGCCTGGTCGGCTGGGTCCCTTCCTGGCCGTCTTGCGATGTGAAAGTGCCTCACATCGATGCTGCTCGGAAATGGAAAGATGGCAGGATGCAGGTGACGCTTGGTCTCGAACAAGCTTAGACCACCGGTGAAAACGAGATCCGCGCGGCGCAGAAGCGCCTTTTCCATCTGGCCAAGCTCGGGAGGCGCATTCCTGAACGCAGAGAGTTCGTCCATGCAGTCATAGACGCATATGTCTGGGTCGAGGAATTCCGTAAAGCGAAGAGCCATTGGGGTGTAGTACCAGGCGATCAGCCGGCTATGCGGCATAGAAGCGATGGTCTGCTGCACAAATCTCCGCTGGACGGCATCTGCTTTCGCGGCCGACGTGCCAAGCGGCAGCACTGGTGTGACAATCAGAATGTTTTCCGATGCCACGCTCGTCCGCATCAGCGGCTGCGCCAATTCTTCGAAAACGGGTTCTTCAAAGTAGACCACTCTCTGCTGAGCGGATGCGAGAGTGAGGAGATGCTGCGGACGCTGGTGAACAAAATTCCATCGTAAGTGGGAGAAGCAAACCAGTATATTTTCGCGACGAACATATTGACTGCCGGTTACCCCGCCAAAGGCCGCTTCCATTGACATACTCCCTCTGTGACACTATTTATGTTACGATTAACATTTGTTAATCGCGAATGGAGAGAACTACTTAGTTCCAGCTCCTAACTTTCGATCAGGTGAGTTGTTCCAACCGAAATGAAGAAGGCCCGGTCGCCCGCTTGGTCCACGCACGAAGCGGGATCTGGTTGCGGAGGCGAGGGCGGCTGTCGGAACCCGGCCGCCACTGAAAGCGTGGTTGAACGACGAATGCTGGTGGACAGCGGCATTGCCGTATTTGCGTTGAACTCGTTGGCTATAGAATGTGCCTAACATCAATGATTCGCCTGTATCTCTGCGCGTCTCCGACTGCCGAGGCGAATTCCGGGGCTGACATGAACATCAACTTTGAAACCAACGTTTTTCCACTGTTTCATCCGCAAAGCGTGGATGATCTCAAGGACCCGTGTCCTGTCTTTGATGGCCGTGTCTGGCACGTCTTCGGGTCAAGCGGCACGGTCACCACTGAGACGTGGAGAATCTTGCATGCCACGGCGCCCGATCTTTATGGGCCGTGGGCCGAGCATGAGCCGATCGAACTTCCAATCAACGGTACTGGTGTTGCGGCTCCCGGTGTGACCCACGAGTGCGGCGTCTTCCACATGTTCATCCAGACGGAATTCATGAAGTCGGGTGGCCGTTGCGAGCATGCGGTTTCCAACGACGGGTTCCATTGGGTAGTCCTCAGTCCGGCCATTCTGGCCATCCCGGACACGGAAGAGGACGGCATTTACGATCCGCATCCAGCAGTCATTGGAGGTGGGCGCTACCTGGTTTATTCGGCTATGCCAAAATTCACCAGGGTGCCTCAGCCCGACATCTATCTGGCACGTAGCCAGTCCGACTCGTGGTTCGGTCCGTGGAAGCGGATCGGCAAAATCCTCGACCACAACGATGTTCCCCACCATAACACCAGAGATGATCCCGACTACGAATGGGGCATTGAGGGCGCGCAACTGATCGAGCTGCCGGACGGCCGGGTGCTTCTCAACGCCACTTGCTTTCTTCCGAATGGCCTTCGGGGAAACCGGCAACGGGTGTTTTTTGCCATCGCCGACGAGGTCAGCGGGCCTTACGTTTCGATCGGCCCGGTGTTGGAGCCAGGTCAACCGGGCGAGAACGGCCACTCGACAGTGATGATCGATGGCAGTCAGCTTTCACTGTTCTACCAGAGCCGGGTTGCCACAACCGATCACCGATGGCGCTATGGTTTAGCCAGATGCGACGTCGCTCTCTTTTCAAAGGTCGCGTGATTTCCAGGCTGCCATTAGCGCCTTCAGGCGGATGCGCGTCCAACTCCTGAGGGTTGAAGGTGATCCGCGTCGGTGACGGTAGCAAAGTGTCATCGCGAAATGATTTCAGCCCGTTCGTCAATTGTCTCCGCGCATCGATGACACCGCCAGATGCCCGACTAATGGGCTCATAGCTATTTCTTCGGTCCCTTGACAGGGAATGTCGCGTCGCCGTCTTTTTTGCCGGAGATCACCCGCGGATCGGCGCTGGCGACGCCATCGCTTCCCCCGCCCTTGTGGTCCTTTTCCGACTGACCCTTTGCGTCCTGCTCGGGTGTCCGTTTTGATGTTCGAAGCGTCTTGTCCGCCATCATGGCCTCGCGTTTGCCATCCAAACTTCCGGCAATTTCGAAAGTTCCACCGCTTTAGCAAGCCGAAGGACCCAGTGAGTTGGAACGTCGTGGCGGGACGTGAGTTGTAAGCGAGGATATTTACCCGCAGGAGAACGCTTATGGCTAACCGCCGAGAGCAGCAGACGGACCTCACGCCCGCCGAGGCGACAGACCGCATCTGGGAACTCGCCGAGGACATCGACGTCTGCATGTTTGTGACCTGGGACGGCGAGTACAATCGAGCCCGTCCGCTATCTGCGCGTGTGGTCCGTGAAGAAAACGCCATATATTTCCTCGTCAATGACGACAGCGCCAAGAGCAAGCAACTGTCGACCTATCCAAAGGTCACATTGGCCTGGAGTGACAACAGCCACTACAAATACGTCACGATGTCAGGCCCGGCCACAGTGACAAATGACAGGGAAAAGATCGCCGAGCTCTGGGAGAAAACTGACTCAGCCTGGTGGGATAATGCCGATGATCCCGAGATTCGTCTGATAACGGTCAAACCCGACGAAGGCGAATTGTGGGACAGCCCGGGGCTAATCATGGCTACCGCAACGATGGTGTTTGCGGCCGTTACCGGCGCCAAGCCGAATGTGGGCGACAACGCAAAGGTCGAGCTCTGAGCGAGCGGCTAAACTAACCTCTGCTTTAGAGGCAGCGTCGATGAGCATTTTGGAAACCAGCAAGAAGGTGCTCGAGAACGTCACCGGTTTCGCAAGACCGCGCATGGAAATCGTCGCCGGATTGGTGAGGCAGCGAAAGTCGAATGAGTTCTGGTTCAAGGATGATGGACTTGTGCCCAATCATCCAGCATGGCCGCTCGTCGTTTATCGCGGCGCCGTCGAATTGCCCGAAGGACTTGATCCAGCAGCCGTCATGGAGGTGCTTTTCGATGCAAACGGATGGGGCGATAGCTGGCGAAACGGCATCTATGATTACGTTCACTATCATTCGCAAATACACGAGGTTCTGGGAATTGCGCGCGGAAATGCTGAAGTCCGGTTTGGCGGCAAGAAAGGACGAACGCTGTCGCTGAAGGCCGGTGACGTCGCGGTCCTCCCGGCAGGCACCGGGCACCAATGCGTCTCGGCATCCGATGATTTTTTGGTTGTCGGCGCGTATCCTCCGTTTGGGAGTTATGACGAATGTAGGAGCAAGGATCAGCATAGCGATGCGCTCGCAACCATCCCCAGCGTGGGGCGTCCGCGCAAGGATCCTGCATATGGTAGCCAAGGTCCGCTGCTGAAAAGTTGGAAGCGCTAATTTAGTCGTCGGGGTCGAAAGCCTTGGCAACTGCGTCTTTCTCAGCCTGCGGCAGGACTGTCATTGTGAGAATGAAGGCTGACAGCAGGAGACAGACGCCATTCGTGATTATGATCGGCCACTCTGCCTTCATGATGCCGAAGGCCAGCCACAAGGCGAAGCCCAACACAGTGATGGCATACGTCGGCGCGGAGATGCCGCTTGTCTCCCGTGTCCTGATGATTTTCCAGGCTTGCGGGGTGAAACTGCTCATCGAGCAGACGGTCGCGAGATAGCCGATGAGCGTGACTGTCTGCATGGAAGCGGCCCTGACCTACGTCGCAGATACGCGCTTGAGATCAGATACGCGGACCACGCCGTGCTGGCTGACAAAGGTCAGGGTGGAGGCCGTGCTCTGGCTCTGCGAAACACCGGATATGCGATGGTCGCCTGTGTCATAAATCTCCGTCTTTCCATGATCGTCGATGACCAGGCGGCTTCGCTCAGGAAACGCTGCGTAGCGCATATTGTTTTGAGAACCAGCGGCAGACGGGCTCCCAAGCTCCTCAGGCCACCATGAGCCGGCGTGGGCCATACCTGCAGAACGATAGCTCACATTCGTGTCGTCGCGTTGTGGCTTGGCGGGATGTTCGCGCAAGTAGGCCGAGAGCTCCGCCGCGATAGTGTCGAGCTTCGCTTTGAGGCTGTCATCGAACATGTCGCCGACCATCGTCATGCCGGAGGACCATTGTGACATTCCTCCGAAGTCGACGTGGCTGAACTGGGCCATGGTTCCACCACCACGCCGCAACGCCTCAAGGACAGCCATGACAGCGCCATCAGTGACGCCATGCTGGCGTGCAAGGCGCGCAATCAGTTCAGCTTCCTTTTGAGTGTTTGTCATCATTGCGTCCTTGAATCGCTTGGCGCCGGCAGTCCTCATTGTTGACGATAGACATGCGCGGCCAAATGTAATCACGAAGGAGCGCCACTAGGTCTTCAGGCTCCTTGCCGAGGAAGCTCAATCAAGTTCTATCCAGGCTGGCGCATGATCGCTCGGCTTGTCCCATGCACGCGTTTCGGCATCTACTCCGGCATTCTTCAGGCGATCCAATAGGGATGAACTCAGCAAGAGATGGTCCATCCGGAGCCCGGAACTCCGATCGTACCCGCCGCGGTAGGAGAAGTTCCAATAGGTGTAAATTCCTTTTTCTGGATGAATGCGACGAACCGCATCGAACCAGCCCTGAGCAAGCATTTCGGCGTACGCGCTCCGGCTCTCGGGGAAGTAAACGGCATCGCCAACCCAGCGCCCCGGCACCGCCGCGTCGATCGGGCCTGGAACGACGTTATAGTCGCCGCACAGGATGGTCGGTGAGCTATCGCCGAGCAGCACCTGGCCATAGGTGATCAAACGTCGGAACCAGCGAAGTTTGTAGTCGAACTTCGGCCCCGGCGCTGGATTGCCATTGGGCAAATACAGACAGCCGACAACAAGCCCATTCACATCTGCCTCGATGTAGCGGCTGTGCGAATCGTCGGGACCGCCCGGCAGACCTCGACGACGTTCCAGCGGCTCAATCCCGCGAGCGAGGATTGCCACGCCATTGTAGGACTTCTGTCCGTGCCAGATTGCGCCATAGCCGGCGTTTCTAATCGCGTCGACGGGAAATTTTTCGTCAGAGGTCTTCAGTTCTTGAAGGCAGACGATGTCATAGCCGGTTTCGCCAAGCCACTTGAGAAGCACTGGCAGTCGGCCGTTGACGCCATTGACGTTGAAGGTTGCGATGCGGGTCATCTCGACGATTTAACGTCTTTGCGCCGCTTCGATGCGACATAGAGTCGGTAGCCAAATCTTGCCTTTTGTCATCGTCCATCTGCATTTTTGCTCGAAGCATTGGTGCTTTGACCGGAAGCCGCGGATGTCTTTGCATCTTTGGAATGGGCAGCAATCGCCGGACCCGCGCCGGTAGCTTTCCGCATATCGCCGCTCCCCTTGCCGTCAGTCGATTTCTTGCTCAACAGTCCTGAGAAATATTTTCCAAAGAAGCCCATCCGACTCTCCATCTTGGCGCTCATTCGGCGACTTTGCGGGCCCTGAACTCATCTCTGCGCTCTTCTCGCAGCTGCCGAGGATCGCTGCGCAAACCGCCAAGCGCGCGGCGCCTGACCAGCGCGGCCGAACACTCAAGCAGGAAACATTCCAGTCCTTTGTAGATATGCGTGATCATGTCCTTCATCTCCCGGGACCGCCTCGGCACATGGGTCGCCGAGGCGGTTGGGTAGGCGATCAATCAAGCCGCTTTCCGTTCTGCCGCTCGTTCGTTGACGCCGGCTTCACCGAGGGCAGTCAACGCCTCGTCAGTGGCCTTCTCCTCCTCAAGTGTCGCATTGAGGAGCGCAACCACGTCATCCTTGCCGAGCGTCGTAGCCCAGGCAATCAGGGTTCCATACCTGGCGATCTCGTAGTGCTCCACGGCTTGCGCGGCACCGACGAGCCCTGCATCGAGCGAAGTCGAACCCTTGTACTCCTGAAGGATTTCAGATCCTTCCTCCAGAATGCCGTCGATCGCCGGGCAGGTTTTGCCGCGCGCGGCCGCGCCGAGGATCTCGAAGACCTCCTCCAGACGTTCGACCTGCCCCTCGGTTTCAGCGAGGTGCTTCTCGAATGCTGCCGAAACTTGCTCTTCGGATGCGCCTTTGACCATCTTCGGCAAGGCTTTCAGAATTTTCTTCTCGGCATAGTAGATGTCTTTGAGGCCATCGAGGAAAAGGTCCTCCAGGTCCTTGTTGTTGCCATTGGCTTTCTTGGCAGTGGGCATTGTGCCGTCTCCTCTGTTGAAAATTGCCCGTCGCGAGCATTTTCTTAACTCGGAAACCCGAACCCGGTTCCGGCATAATGGAGATATCTAAATTTAAAGGGTCGTGCGCTTCAGTGAGAACAATAACCACGTCATTCTCGTCGAAGAGCCGCGGCGGGGCGCACGCCATCGGGCTCTCGCCAACAGTTCACGGTGTGAGGGGCTGGGACTACAGGAGAAGCAAGTTCCGCGGCGGCAGCAGAGCAGTCGGGGCAACGCCTCTCAAGCCTCCTGACCGCTCTGCAGCCGCTTGATTGCTGGGCCCCGCTTGCATCCAGGAATTGGGTGATTGGACGCTGCGTATGCAACCAGAATACCTCAGAATGGTTCTAGCTATGATTTGAGCGGGATGGCGCGAGCGCCGTCCAAAGGTGGCAATTTTCATGGACGTATCGGTTTCGCGAACCGCAGACGACAACATCAAAACCGGCAAGAGCGGCTTGCTGCTTGTCTCGGACAATTATGACGCTTTCGCTGTGCGCGTGCTGGCGGCAAGGAGCGCTGAGCGCAGCCTCGACCTGATGTATTACCTTTGGCATGATGACCACACCGGCCGCTTGCTGCTTCGCGAGGTTTTTCGAGCTGCTGAGCGCGGTGTCCGGGTGCGCATGCTCCTTGACGACGTCAATCCGCGTAAAAATGATGCGGCATATCTGGCGCTGAACAACCATCCAAACATCGAATTGAAGTTGTTCAATCCGAGCGGTATCAGGCGCGGCCGGATCATGCGTGGTGTGGAAGTGCTGTTGCGGCTCTTTGCATTGACGCGACGGATGCACAACAAGGCTTGGATCGTCGACGACAAATTTGCCATTGTCGGCGGTCGGAATGTTGGCGATGCCTATTTCGATGCGGCAGAAACCAATTTCCGGGACCTCGATCTGCTGCTCCTGGGGCCTGCGGTACGGCAAACCGCGGCGATATTCGATGCCTTCTGGGCTTGCAATGAAGCCAAGCCAATCAAAACCCTGGGATCAGTGGCTGAGCATGAGCATGCCAAATGGCTTGAAGGAAGCGATACCGGCCCCGATCCCAAATTCCTGAACGGCATCGGCAACCGGGGCTCGATCACAGAGTTTATTGCGGCCAGCAACGACGTTCATTGGGTGGATGGCGTGCGGGTCATTTCCGATCCGCCGGAGAAGGTTCGTGGTTGGAGACGTCGCAGCTGGCTTATGAAAGAGCTGCGTCCGATCATCCAATCCACGCGCGGGTGTCTGGAAATTGTGTCGCCCTATTTCATCCCCGGCAAAAGGGGCACAGCGATCTTGCTGGACCTTGTCGGCGCCGGTGTTGACGTTTCGGTTCTGACCAATTCCCTGGCCGCCACGGACGTCGCCGCAGTCCATGGCGCTTACGCAAACTATCGCAAGCGGCTGCTGAGGAATGGCGTCAATATTTTCGAGCTTCAGCCGTTCAACCGGCGCTCCGCAATCTCGGTGTTTGGCTCGAAGGGCGCCAGTCTGCATACGAAAGCTTTCACCGTCGACGACAATATCGGCTTCGTCGGTTCCTTCAATTTCGATCCACGGTCAGTGTCCTTGAACTCGGAAATGGGCGTGCTGTTTGAGGATCCGAAATTGGTCGCCGAGCTGCGGCATCGATTCCAATCGGAAATATCTCCGGAAACAAGCTATCGGCTCGAACTGAAGCACAATGTTCTGCATTGGCATGGATGCGGCGAAGGCAAGATTCAGGACTATACGCATGAACCAGAAGCCGGATTTTTTCGCCGTATCCTGGCGGTCTTCGTCCGTCACCTCCCGATCGAATCTCAGCTCTAGCATCTGATGATGGCCGAGGACCTCGCGATCTCAGCGAATTGCCCTGCCGGGGATCGCGTGAGCGAAACGTGAAACCCTGATCTACCACGGGTCAGCCAGACCGCATCACACCCGGTTCTTCGACAACCGCGTCGCCAATCCCATGCTGTCCGGCGTCCGGATCACTCGGCAACACGTCGGAAAAATTGACTGTGGCGACCAGGTATCCGGCTTCATCGTAGACCTTGATAGTCGATCCCGATTGCTTGGTTCCTGACCCAGGATCCGCCGCCACCGCTACGCGCGCCATCTCTATTGCTCTCGGACTGGCCATCTCCGCACTCGCTAGCTCTTCCTCGAGAGCGGTAGTCTGGCCGGATACTGTCGTCTCAAAGCGGAATTTTGGCATGGGCAACCTCCTGTTCCTATGCAATTCCGGTGTCCGGGTTGCGTTCCAAAGAAACAGAATTGGTGGGAAGCAGCTAAGATCGCCGCGATGGCCAGACCCGTGTCGCCACGAAGGTCAGCAAACCCGTGATCACAATCCAGGCCTGCACCTCGCGTTGGATAGTTGGCCCAGGGTTCGATGTCTGTCGCGACGGGCTCTCTGCCTCCACTATCGGTTGAAGGTCGGACCGACTGCCGAGACGGACGGAATAGGCCCGCGTGAACTCGGCGCCGAGCAGGAATATCTCAGACGAATAGTAAACCCAAAGCAGCACGACCAGCAGTGCACCCGCCGCGCCATAGGAGGATGCGATCGCGCTGGTTCCGATATACCAGCCAATCAGCGACTTGCCGATGGTGAAGAGCAAAGCGGTCACTGCCGCGCCAATTGCGACATCGCGCCAAGCGAGCGACCGGTCCGGCAGGATCTTGAAGATCGCGGCAAACAGAGCGGAAATCAGCACGAACGATACAATGCCGTTTATCGACGCGAGAATGATCGTGCCGAACGGCAGATGGGCGTTGATGACAGCGCCAAGCGCGGAAATGGCGGCACTCGCCGCCAACGACACAAGCAGTAGAAATCCCAACGCTGCAACCAGACCCAGGCTGGCCGCCCGCGCCCGCACCAATCGCGACACAGACATGGGTGGTGGGTCAATCTTCCAGATTGTGTTGAGCGAAAGCTGCATTTCGCCAAACACCCCGGAGGCTGTCACGAAGAGGGTGACGATGCCCACCAAGGTGGCAAGAGTGCCGGCGGTTCTGTGAGAAGCGCTTTCGATGGTGCTGCGCAGAAGGTCGCCGGTTTGCGATCCCATCACGCCTGCGATTTCGGCCGACAGAGCGAGTTGAGCTGCTTCATGCCCAAAGACAAGTCCAGCAATCGCAACAACGATCAACAAGATCGGGGCCAGGGACGTAACGGCATAGAACGCCATCGCCGCACCGTGGCTGAGGGCATTGTCGTTGATGAATCCGAGGATGCTCTCCTTGCCAAGAACCCAGGCTTCACGTGCCACCCGCATGGGGAATTCCTTTTGCCTCAACGAGCAACCTAGTGCTGTCGGCAACGAAAGCGAGACCTGCCGCCAGTGCGCGAGGCGCGATTGCCGAGACACGCCCGCTTGTCTCTGCACGAACGGCCAGAAATGTTCCATGCGGCGCCGGAACTCGCCGGGCTCGTAATGGTTATCGGTCATCCGATTGGAGTGATCAAAAATGCCTGATAATGAAAACCGTCGCGAGACCGGCGCAACGAAGTACCCGGCTAGAACAGGTCCTGATCCTTCGGATGCGTTCTCTCAGGATGCGGCCGGCAACAAGAAACCCAAGAGTGGGGTCGGTCTGACGCGGCCAGTCAATGAGGTGGATGACAAGACGCACCAATCCGATGGCCAGAACGCCCCGGCGAGGCCGGGCGGCGGAAACACGGTCAAGCCATGAACGTTGCCAATCTTCAGCTTGAAGGGTTGATGATGGCGGTCGCGTCAATCAACAACCTGCTCGTTCACAAAGGTCTGCTGTCAATTGACGAGATCGATACCGCCCTGCGAAAGGCAGAGGCGTCCATGACAGGTGACGAGCGGACCTACGAAGACATGTCACCGGCCAACCGTGACGCGATCTGCTTCCCGATCCGGCTTCTGCAGATCGCAAACAACGCGCAAGGCGAACTGGACATCCCACCATTTTCAGAGCTTGCAAAAATGGTTGGGCAAACCAAGGAACCTTAACGTCAGCGGTGACGACACCTGTAGTCTCCGTGAAGGCCTCATTTGACGCCGATGCCACTCTGAAGCGGAAAAGCAGCATCGGCGTCGTCTCGGCTATGAACCGAACCAAATCTCACCCACTGCGTTGAGTCCCGGCGTTGCGTCATTAGTCGGGGCACTTCCATGAAAACGGGCGAGCTTTCAACCTACCGGGCCAAAAGGGATTTCGCGAAGACGAAAGAGCCCAGCGGCGAAAGCTCGATTGCGGGTTCGAACCGACTCCGGTTCGTCATCCAAAAACACGCGGCCACGCGGCTGCACTATGATCTTCGCCTCGAGCTTGGCGGGGTCTTCAAATCATGGGCTGTGACCAAAGGTCCATCACTGGATCCTCACGACAAACGACTTGCCGTGGAGGTTGAGGACCACCCGCTGGAGTACGGCGACTTCGAAGGCACAATTCCCAAAGGACAATATGGTGGCGGCACGGTGCAGTTGTGGGATCGCGGATATTGGGAACCGGGAGGCGCCATGTCTCCCGAAAAGGCGTTGGAAAAAGGCGACCTGAAATTCACGCTGCAGGGCAAGCGCCTGCATGGAAGCTTCGTCCTCGTGCGCATGAAGCATGACCGCAATGGCAGGAAGCGGACCAACTGGCTGCTGATCAAACACCGCGACAAATACGCGACAGAGGGCAATGGCGATGCGGTGCTGGCTCAGGACCGATCCGTCGCCTCCGGTCGGAGCATGGAAAGGATTGCAGCGGGAAAGGGGGCAGGTCCGAAGCCGTTCATGATGAAAGGTTCATCGTCGGCCGATGCGGATGCCGTTTGGGACAGCAAGCGCGGCCATGCCGACAAGCGCGCCGCCAAGTCGGCAAAGCCTGCTCCGCGGCCGAAGCGAGCCGCTGGTGCCTCAGCGGCGAAGATGCCCGACTTCATCCCACCACAGCTTTGCGCAACGCTTTCCCGGCCGCCGGCCGGGACGAACTGGGTTCACGAAATCAAGTTTGACGGTTATCGCGTCCAGTTGCGCGTGGAAGACAAGGACATCGAGCTTAGGACCCGCAAGGGTCTTGACTGGACGGAGAAATTTGGCGCCATCGCAAAGGAGGCCTCCAGTCTTCCCAACGTCATCATCGACGGCGAGATCGTAGCGCTTGACGAGAACGGCGCGCCCGATTTTGCCGCACTGCAGGCAGCGCTGTCGGAGCGCCGGACGAAAGACCTGATCTACTTTGCTTTTGACCTGCTCTTCGCAAATGGCGTCGATCTGCGAAAGATGCCTCTCTCACAACGGAAGGAACGTCTGAGCGAGATGCTCGGCGAAGTCGATCGCGGCGCGCAAAATCTCATCCGCTATGTCGAGCACTTCAGCAATGGCGGCGACGCGGTGCTGCGTTCTGCCTGTCGCCTTTCGCTTGAGGGGATTGTCTCCAAGAGGGCCGATGCAACCTATGTTTCGGGGAGGACCGACACCTGGGCCAAATCGAAATGCCGCGCCGGGCATGAGGTGGTCATCGGCGGCTGGTCGACGACCAACGGCAAAATCCGGTCATTGCTCGTCGGCGTCAATCGCGGTGAACATTTCGCCTATATCGGCCGTGTGGGGACCGGATTCAGCGAGGCAAAGGTCAAGCAGCTGATGCCCAGGCTGCAGGAGATGAAAGCCGCGACGTCGCCGTTTACCGGCGACGGCGCACCGAAAAGGAATTCAACCGTCTTCTGGACGAAGCCGGAATTGGTCGCGGAAATCGAGTTCGCCGGCTGGACCGGGGGTGGCAATATCCGGCAGGCCGCCTTCAAAGGCCTGCGTGAAGACAAGCCCGCAAAAGACGTCGAGGCCGAGCGTCCAGCCGATCCTCAAGAGACGCCGATTGCCGACCCTGCCAAGGTGACTGGCAAGACAGGAAAAAGCCCGGTTGTCATGGGCGTCATCATTTCCAAGCCGGACAAGCCGCTTTGGCCGAATGCCGGCGACGGTCAGCCCGTCGACAAGCTCGATCTTGCAGAATATTTCGAGACCGTTGGCCCCTGGATGATCAGACATATCAAAGGTCGTCCCTGTTCACTCGTGCGCGCGCCGGATGGCTACGCTGGCGAGCAGTTTTTCCAGCGCCACGCAATGCCAGGCACATCCAATCTGCTGGAACTGGTGAAAGTCTTCGGCGATCACAAACCGTATCTGCAAATCGACCGCGTCGAGGGTCTGGCCGCGATCGCCCAGATAGGCGGCCTTGAGCTTCACCCCTGGAATTGCCAGCCGGGTCATCCCGAAATACCTGGCCGACTTGTCTTCGACCTTGACCCTGGTCCGGAAGTCCCTTTTGCGAAGGTGGTCGCGGCTGCCAAGGAAATGCGCGATCGTCTCGAAGATCTGGGCTTGGTGAGCTTCTGCAAAACCACGGGCGGCAAAGGCTTGCATGTCGTGACGCCATTGGCGGCCCGCCGCAGCAAGACGACATGGGCCGAGGCCAAGGCCTTCGCAAAGGCCGTCTGCATCCAGATGGCGGCAGACAGCCCGGATCTCTACCTCGTCAACATGGCCAAGAAGCTGCGGACATCCCGGATTTTTCTCGACTATCTCAGGAATGATCGCATGGCGACAGCCGTCGCCCCTCTCTCCCCTCGCGCCAGGGAAGGCGCGACTGTATCCATGCCGCTGACCTGGAGTCAGGTGAAGGCGGATCTCGATCCGAAAAAATACACCGTTCGCACGGTTCCGGGCCACCTGAAAAAGACCGTCGCCTGGGCCGACTACGACGATGGCGAACGGTCGATCAGCATCGCCATCAAACGGATCGGTTCAGCAAAGCTCGCCGCATGACGACGTCGGTTCGCGCTGGCTTGCAGGTACGACGCCCGAGATCCAGCCTCCTGCCTCACCGGTCTCTGGGATTGCCCAGGGTGGGGTCGCGCGCTCGGGTGTAGCCCTCGACGCGAGGCAAACCGTCATCCATCCTGATAAACGGCAGTCGCATTTCCCAATAGGCTTGAGCTTGGGGATGGAACTTCTCGGGCGCGTCCATGAATCCGATCGAGATGTAGAACTCATTTGGCAAGCCTTCATCGGTGTACCCAATCGAGGTGCCACATTCCGAACAGAAGGAGCGCACGACCCCCCTGGTTTTCGAAAATGTTTTTGGTTTGGAGCCGAGCCAATCGACCTGATCTGGACGATAGCCAATCCAGATCGTCAGTGGGCTGCCGATCGCTCGTCGGCAGTCATCGTCATGGTCGAAACAAATCCAAAAGGGATCGCCACTGAATTCAGCTGTGATGGCTCCGCAAAAGCAATGCCCTCGATCAATCCGGGCCGGTTTTCTGATCGTCGTTCGGGGTTTGTCGTCCATGGTAATCTTCCGGCCAGCGTGGTGGCGTAACGCCGCGGACGGCAAGCAGTTCCTTTGGACGTCACAGAGCCGCAGATGCGCGCAACCGGCGGGCTGCTGGTCAATATCATTTGAGGCAGATCAGGCCTTGATTTGTTGGGAACATTTTTTCAGGTCCGCACTTTGTTCGCCGTCTGACCAAAGGAGGCGACCTTGAAAACACGACGCGTCGACAGGGAAAAGATCGAGAGGGCGGATCGAGAAGCCAAGTTGCTGTTGGAAGCGGAGCGGCATGCCAGGGAAGCCAAGACGGCGCGGCTTAGAGAACAGCGACAGTTGTTGGAGGCATCGATAGCGCAGACCCCGCCCGCGCCCGTAGCCGCAAAGCAGCCGCCCCGCCAACGAAAGCCGACGCGCAAGGTAATCGAGGTGGACTGACGGTTTGGTCACTTGGGGCTTTTGCCAAGGTGGGGAGTTGATATGACAGGGCAGGGGATCCGGCAGCATGAATACCAAAGCGGTAAGTCCGGCCGTCGCCAAAGCGGCTGCTCGGCGTGCTGGATCGGGGTCTCATCACCGGTGTGTCCGACGACGATCCTGCGAGAGCCGCTGAAAAAGGCGCCCGAGCGGGCCGAGAACCAGCGAATCCGGCTGGACACTTACGTCGGGAACAATCGCACGCGCGGACCGTTCCCCAAGCGATCTTCACGCTCAGGATTTGCTCTTGTTGCAGCGACCGGATGAAATTCTCAACGAGGCTTCGCAAACGGTTGGTGACCCTCTTGAGCGCGACGCAGTAGGTGGGGAGCCAACTGGCGATCGCGCCATCCCGCGTCGTCTGGTTGTCGTCTCGAACAGGCTGGGGAACATTCGCGATCTGTCGCAAGCCGGCGGACTTGCTGTAGGCATCGGGGATGCGTTGGCCGAGCGTGGAGGCCTGTGGCTGGGAGCAAGCGCCGAGTATCAGGACTACGCCGCGAGCGACGAACCGCTAATCCGCTTGGAACGCGTGGGAAAGATCGAGACGGCTGCGCTTACCCTGCCGTATGAGGAGTATTCGCTCTATTACAATGGCTATGCCAACAGCACGCTGTGGCCGCTTTTTCATTACCGACTCGACCTGGTGAACCACCGGGCAGAGTTTCTACACGCCTACCGGCAGATCAATGCGCGGTTCGCGAAGGCGCTCGCAGGACTGCTGTCGGGCAACGACGACCTGGTGTGGGTTCACGACTACCACCTTATCCCCTTGGCCGCCCAGTTGCGGCGGCTGGGAGTCCGGAATCGGATCGGTTTCTTTCTTCACATACCCTTCCCGCCGCCTGACCTGTTTGTAGCCACGCCCGACCATGAAGAACTCATCGATGATCTGCTTCAGTATGACGTCGTGGGATTCCAGACCGAAACGGACGTGGGGAATTTCCGGCGCTCAGTGCAGGCGGCCAACTCCATTACTTTTGATATCAATGGTTCGGCTGAGATGAACGGCCGCACGTTGTTATCGAGGTGTTTTCCGATAGGCATCGACGTCGATTCAATCGCACGCATGGCCAATGAGGCGGCGGAGGATGTGCAGATTGATTCCATGCGCCGCCAGATTCTGGGCCTCAAGCAAATCATCGGCGTCGATCGGCTGGACTACTCCAAGGGTCTCCCCGGCCGCATGCAGGCTTTCGCGCGTCTTTTGGAAAGGCATCCGGAACACGAGCGGGCGGCAACATATTTGCAGATTGCGTCGCCGACGCGCGAGGAGGTCAGCGCCTATGCCGACATCCGGGCCCAGCTTGAGGCAACCGCCGGCGCGGTCAACGGAAGATACGCGGATTTGGCTTGGACCCCGATCCGCTACATCCACCGTGCCGTATCACGCTCTCGGCTTGCTGGCCTGTTGCGCGCTAGCCAGGTCGGATTGGTCACGCCCCTGCGTGACGGAATGAACCTCGTCGCCAAGGAATACATAGCCGCGCAGGACGAAGCCGATCCCGGAGTGCTGGTATTGTCGCGTTTTGCGGGTGCGGCCGAAGAACTTGCCGAATCCTTGATCGTGAACCCGTATGCGGTCGACGAGGTTGCTGACGCGATCGCAAAAGCGCTCGCGATGCCGCTTGAGGAAAGAATTGCAAGGCATAGTGCACTGCTCAAGCGCATCACGCGCAATGACGCAGCAGAATGGCGGCGGTCATTTCTCGCCACGCTCGCGGGCGAGAACTAGCGCCTGGCATCGATGCCTGAATCCGTCCGTGTGTCACGCGTCCCACGCGGCCATAGCCCGGCCATAACCCGGCTGGCCGGAGCAGTTCGAAAGGCCTTGAAGCTGATCATGTATCTTGTCGTCCGCATCAAAACTTTTCGCTCATTGACGGAAGCGCGATAGCCCGCCTCAATCGGTGGACTATCGAAGGCTCCAGGGAACACACCGCCGGTCCGGTCGTTTGGGCTCTGATAGGAGATCTGCGATGACAAAGAACCCCACGCGAAAGGACAGAGATCTCTCTGAACAAGAGGCAATCAAGTTGGCCGAAGCCACCGACGTGTCACCCGGGCAGGCCAAAGAGCTTGCAGCCGAGCACGGCAAAGACGGCGCCAAGAAGGAAGCAAGAAATTACAAGGCGGAGGGCTGACTATGGCGGCCAGTGGATCCGCAAACGACAGAGACGCACGAGCCACCCTCTACGCACAAGGCGTAATGGAAGCCGAGCGCAAGGCGCGGGAAGAGAAAACGGCGCGATTGCGCAAAGCCCGTTTGGCGCACGAGGCGATCAATCCGCCTGCACCCGAGCGGAAACCGGCAGTGCCGAAAGCCCCAAAGCGGGCCGCCAAACCAGGCAGCCGAAAAGCTGGAGAAGATTAGCTTCAGCTTCTTCGGCTGTGCCGGCGGCACGCGTCGGGGAAGAGCAGACCGTGCGGTCGATCTGCACGATAAATTTGTACCTCGTCGAATGACACAAAGGAGTCCAGTGATGACGGAGCATGTGTCCCGGAAGGAAGAACAGCGTGGCACCCGAAATGTACTCGGGTGGGGCGTCGTCATTGCGGCTGTGATCTTCGTCGCCCTGCTAGCCTTCTTTGTGTTCATACCCCTTTCAGGCGGATCGTGGCAGACATCGCCAGTAAAGCGCACCCCGGAACAGAACCAAGGCGGTAATGCCCCCGCTGAGACATCACCCTCGCCCGGCGTTAAAAAGAACCCGCAAGAAAATACCGAGATGCCAGGGCAGCAGTGATCGACCTTGGGCTGCGACCCAAGTTGGCCCTGATCTTCCTGGTCGTCTCATCGGCGTCATGATGGGATCAGGGCCTTCTGGGCGCAGGAACCGCTGAGCTATTGAGACTGGGGTTTCGCCCACATCGAGCGCAGAAAGATTACCGCAGCAGCATCGGTCTGGCGAACGAGGCGATGACGCCATCGTGGAACTCGAGGCAAATCAAGATGCCTAGCTGCAGGCCGTTCAGTTGGGATTTTTCAGCTGCTTTGACAACAGCAGTTGCTGCTGCAGCTCAAGGGCGAGCTTCAACAGCCGTTCAGGTGTTTCCTCTTCCGCGATTTCGTCGAGCAGCGCTGCGAGTGCGTCGCCTTCAACAGGATCGCGGAATGAGTCAGGTTTGGTTTGCGGAGGTTTGGCCACGAGGATTTCTAGCAGGAATGCGGCCGTATTTGCAAGACGAAGCGAAGCGCTCTTGGGGAGGGGTACCGTAGCGGGGGCGGTCGACAGGGCGGCCTGCGGCAAACTATCGGACAATCTTAATTCATGATGCCAGACCTGTCGTTGCGGAGCACCTCCTCCATGAGTGTATTGAGCCATTCGCTCAAGGGAAGGTCATGCCGCGTCGACAACCGCTCCTCCAGCGCCGCCTTCAATGTGCGTTCCACGAGGCGATCGGCCGCCTGTGGGTCGCCCAGCAGCAGCCGCGCGGACAGCCTCAGTTTTGGAAGAGCGCGGAAGACATTGTCTTCACCAAGCGCTGTTGATTGCGCGGCGAGGATCCCGGCAACCGTCCTGAACCCGGCCGGCTTGGAGAGGTTTTGGGTGTACCGGAACCGCTCCGGCAGGGTGATCTGATCGTTTCCGGAGAAGAATACGAACGGGATGCCTCTGTCCGTCAGCTCATCGGCGAGGGGAAAAACAGTCTCACCGTTAAGATCGATGTCCAGCACCGCCCCGTCCGCTGAATCGATATATCGTCGAGCCCGGCTGACTGACGACACCGGCCCCAAAACGGTCGCCCCACAATCGCTGAAATAAGAGGCAAGTTCGCTTGCCAGCAAGAATTCGTCCTCGACGAGCAGAATTCGCATGCCTAATAACATAGCAGCCCTCCGGGCTTTAAACGGCGGTCGCGTCCATCGGTTCCGTGGCTATCGGCGGTGCGGGATGGGAATTCGACCAGGAACGGTTTACACATTGGATCGAAATCAGCGCTGCCGCGTTGCATTTCACTGAAGCAGGACAATTGATGCAAAAGCTGCCGAGGTTCCCCATAGTCGGTATTGGCGCCTCTGCGGGCGGCATTGCCGCCATGGAGGGATTTTTTCGCGGGATGCCGTCTTCGAGCGGGATGGCGTTCGTGATCGTCACGCATCTCAGCCCGGAACGGGAAAGTCTGCTGCACGAAGTGATTGCGCTTTACACCGGAATTCCGGTTCGTGTCGCTGAAGATGCAATGGATATCCATCCTGACACCGTCTATGTGATGCCGCACAACGCGATCCTCACCATCGAAAATTCCAGCCTAAAGCTGCGCCAACCGAATTCGGTGTCCAGGGAGCGCAAGCCCATCGATATCTTTTTCAGCGCGCTGGCCGAGGATCAGGGCGAATACGCCGTCGGCGTCGTCCTGTCGGGCGGCGATTCCGACGGTACGTTGGGCATCAAGGCAATCAAGGAGCATGGCGGCCTGACGCTGGCGCAACTCTCCGACGAGTCGGGTCCGAGCAATCCCGACATGCCGCGCAGCGCGATCAGTTCCGGTCTGATCGATATCGCCATCCCGGCCGATGAGATGGGTGCGAAACTCATGGAATTTGCCCACAGCTTTGAACTGCTCGACGAGCTTGAAGCTGACGATGGCAAGGCCAGTGCTTTGAAACTCCGCAAGGGCCAGGAAGAAATCTACGCGATCCTGCGCAGCCATTCGGGACATGATTTCTCGGGCTACAAGGCCAAGACGTTCTTGCGCCGCGTCAGGCGACGCATGCAAATAACACAGAACACCGCGATCGATGCCTATATAGAGTTGCTTCGTTCAAATGCGGAGGAAGTGCGGTCGCTGTTTCGCGACCTGCTGATCAACGTGACAAATTTCTTCCGCGATACGGACGCTTTCAAGACCCTGGAAGAAACCGTCATCCCCAAACTTTTCGAAGGCAAGGACGCCAACGATACGATCCGCGTCTGGGTGCCCGGCTGCGCAACCGGCGAGGAAGTCTTCTCGATCGGAATGCTGATGCGCGAGCATATGGATACACTTTCGGCTGTGCCGCGCATCCAGATTTTCGCCACGGACATCGATGACGCGGCGTTGGGCATCGCACGTTCGGCGCGCTATCCGGAGTCATTGCTTGCGGGCGTTTCGCCTGAACGTCGCGAACGCTTCTTCAGCAATGACGGCACAAGTTTCATCTTGAGCAAGAGCGTACGTGATCTCTGCATCTTCTCGGCGCACAGCGTCATCCGCGATCCACCCTTCTCGCGCATGGACATGGTGTCGTGCCGGAACCTGCTGATCTATTTCGGCCCCGATGTGCAAAAGCAGGTTATTCCGACCTTCCACTATTCGCTGAAGCCCGGCGGCTATCTGTTCCTTGGCACCTCCGAGAGCATAAGCCAGCATGCCGATCTGTTTGCACCGGTCGACAAGAAACAACGGATATTCAAGGCACGAGAACATACGGCGCCGCCGCGGCTGCCGATCTTGTTGAATGCTGCGCCTGCAAGCAACTTTTCCAGCGCCAATGACACTCATGCCCGCCGCGGCTTGTCTTATTCCCTAAGGCAAACCGTTGAAGCCCATGTTCTCGAACGCTACGCTCCGGCCCATGTCGTCATCAATGGTGATGGAGATGTCGTCTATTACTCGGTCAGAACCGGCAAATATCTCGAGCCGCCGCAAGGGGTGCCGAGCAGACAATTGCTCACAATGGCACGCAGCGGCCTGCGTCTGGAACTGCGCGGCGCTTTGCGGGAAGCGGCCGAAGGCCGGCGCACGGTTGTGCGCGAAGCGATAGCCATTGAAGAAGATGAAGATCGGGTCCAGTTCGTCACATTGACGATCGAGCCCTTGGTTGATCGCGGCAGCGGCGAGCCGCTGTTTCTCGTCCTGTTCGAACCGGTGGGCCAGCCGCAGCCGCGGCTGGAGGCTCTAAAGGTTCGTCAGCCATCCGGGATTGCTGATTTCGAGCGCGAACTCCGCGATACGCGCGAGCGCCTGCAATCGACGATCGAAGAATATGAGACCGCATTGGAGGAGTTGAAATCTTCCAATGAGGAACTCGTCTCGGTCAACGAAGAAGCCCAGTCCTCCAATGAGGAGCTTGAGGCCTCCAAGGAAGAAATGCAGTCCCTCAATGAGGAATTGAACACCATCAATGCCGAACTGGTTTCCAAGATCGAGGATCTCGATCGGGCCAACAGCGATCTGAAGAACCTGTTCGAGAGCACACAGATCGCGACTGTTTTTCTCGATACCAAGCTGGTTATCCGCAGCTTCACGCCGGCGGCGTCTTCGTTCTTCAATTTGCTGCCGACCGACATCGGAAGACCGCTTACCGATCTTGCCAGCCGGCTCGATTATCCGCACCTGCGCGACCATATCGCGCAGGTTTTCAGGGCCGGCGAGATGATCGAGCACCAGCTACCGCGCGATAGCGACGGCATCCACTATCTCGTGCGGCTGATCCCCTACCGCGACAGCGTGCGGAAAATCCAAGGTGTGGTGGTGACCTTTGTCGATGTGACGACCATGGCTGAAGCCGAAGCCCACCAGCGGGTATTGATCTCGGAACTCAATCATCGGGTCAAGAACATGCTGGCCGTTACGGTCAGCATTGCCAGTCAGACCCTGAAAAATGCTCCCTCTTCGGAGGCTTTCGCCGAAGCGCTCATCGGTCGCCTGCGCGCCATGGCGCGGGCCTACGGAGTGCTCTCGCGCGAAAGCTGGAAAGAGGTCTCGGTAGAGGAAATCGTGCGGCAGGAAGTCGAGCCGTTCGGGCTGGAACGCATCAACACCACAGGCGAGGACATTCGGCTCAAGCCTCAGCAGGGCCTGTCGCTTGGCATGGTGATCCATGAACTTGCCACGAATGCTGGAAAATATGGCGCCTTGTCCGTGCCAAACGGCGTGGTGTCCGTGACTTGGTCGGCGTCGGATCACGGTTTTCAGCTCGAATGGTTAGAAAGCGGCGGTCCCGCTGTCACTCCACCTGAGAAGACGGGATTTGGTCTTTCGCTGGTAAAAGGCGAAATTGAGTATCGGCTTGGCGGAAATTTTGAAACATCTTTCGGTTCCGATGGTTTGAGCTTGCGGATTGAGTTTCCGTTTGATCATCGGGAGAGCGAAACGTGACTGCATCTCGTATCCTTATCGTCGAAGATGAATGGCTGGTCGCGGAGGAGCACCGCGCAATTCTGGAAGAGGCCGGCTTCGCCATCGCCGGGCCAGTGCCGTCCGTTGCTCGCGCGAAAAAGCTGATCGAGAGTGAAGTCATATCTGCCGCGGTCCTGGACATTGGTCTCGGCGGCGAGACCAGCGCTGCCCTTGTCCCTCTTCTAGCGCAACGCGGAATTCCGTTTGTTTTCGTCAGTGGGTACACGGCATCCGACATCCCGCAAGATTTGCGTCATCACAAGATGCTGTCAAAACCCGTGTGGGCTGCTGCGCTGGTCGAGGCCGTGCGAAATATGCTCGGTGTTCAACCGACGTCTTTGGCAAGACACCAGGACAGCGGAACGGTGCCAACCCAACGAGAAGCCCGGTAACGCACTTCTCGTGGGACAAAGACACTGGTTTTTCACCAGATATGCGACGACATTCGGGTCCAGGCCCGAGACGGCGTCGCCGGCAGGTGCCTGCGATCCGGCCGGCACGATTGACATGCTCCCGGTCTGGCGTATTCCAGCGCTGGGCGAAACTTGGCGACCGCGCGACGATTGGTCAGGCGATGAGCCTATCAAACAACGGGCAGTTCGCCCTCGGTTTGCCTCGCGTCGAATAGGACGCCAAGGCCGTAAGTGACGGCGCCAGCGGCAATCATCTCTGCCAACGCTGCGCTCGACACCGGGCAATGCGGCATGACTGCCTTGATCGCGAGTTCGGCATTCGCGATCGACACGAAATCGTGCCGTCGCTTACGGGTCTCCAGATATTGTTCGATCAACATCTGCAGTCGCCTTCTTTCTATTTCATCGCCAGCCATTGGTTCCTCCTGTAGACAGTCTGAAAGCCCACCACGCCTAAGGAGCGGTGGGCTTGGCGGCCCTTTTTGAGGACCGTGGACTCTAGTGAGGCGGGCAGCGTTGCTGACCAGGATGTCGAGACCGCCGAGGGGCGTTGCTGCTTCATCGGCCAGCTTTCTGCAAAAGGCCTCATTGCGGATATCGCCGGCAAGCCTTTTGACCTGCCGCTTTTATTAGGTCCACCAGTTCGTCGGCGTCTTCCTGTTCTTCGGGGAGGTAGCCGAAAGCAACGTCCGCACGCTCGCGCGCGAATGCAATCGCCGCCGCACGACCAATACCGGAATCGCCGCCGGTTATCAGCGCTTTGCGGCCGGCAAGCCTGCCTGATCCTTTGTAGGTCGTTTCGCCGTGGTCCGGGCGCGGCACCATCTTGCTGGCCAAACCCGGCCACTTCTGTTCCTGTGGCTTGAAAGACGGCTGGTGATATTGCGTCACCGGATTCTGTTTGAGCATCGGGCTCGCAGGGCCTGCTTTAGCAGGCACTGTTCCCGTATCGGCTGACGCCGTGGAAGCATAAGCGGCGAGAATTCCTCCCGCCATGCTTCCGACGACAAGTCTGCGCGCTGCGTCTGGTACATAGTCATGCTGGTCGTGGTTCATCATGGGCTCGCTTTGACGGCAGGTGACCGTTACGGAAGTGGCACCTAACCGGCCGTCGACGCGAATGTTCCCTTGTGATTGCAGTGAGTGTCGGTCGCCTTGCCCGTCTTAGCTGTGAGGCCGCGTCACGACTTTGATACAGCCATCCTGCTTGTCGCGGAACGTCTTGTAGGGATCCGGCCCTGCTTTCAGATCGGCCCGGGGGTAATCACAAGGAGGGATCGATTGCGCCGTTCTGGACCATGGCCAATAAAGGTTCCAGGTGGCGTTGCGTATGCGTCTGGCCCATCCGGAAAGCCGGTCCCTCATTCATCGCCGCCAAACGGGATGTGATCGACCAGGCCAACACAGACGCCGGGAACCGAGATGGTGCCGCCTTGCGGCAGCGATAGATTGCCTCGCGCAGCACATGCGGTCTCTGCGAATGCCAGCCCGTTTGATGACGCGAAATATCAGCTCAGTCGCTGGACGCCGACCCAGGCTCGGCCATCCTACGGTGCTGTTCGGCCAAGGTGCCTGCCGGCGTGACATGCGCGGCGGCGACCTGCAGCTTGTTTTTCCAACCGCTGACGACCTGTTCATCACCGGCCATCATCGCCTCGTAACCCGTCTTGGCGACATCGGCCGGATTGTCCTTTTTATCGGAGCCGACCTTGGTATCCATCATTTCAGCGCGCTCGAAGAATCGCGTCTGCGTGGGGCCGGGCATCAGCACGGTGACCGTCACGCCGCTATCTTTCAGCTCATGGCGGAGCGCGATCGAGAAGGAATCGATGAACGCCTTCGTGCCGTTGTAGACGGCCTGGAATGTGCCGGGCATGAAGCCGGCGATCGATCCGGTGAACAGGATGCGCCCGCGGCCTCGCCGGGCCATCTTGGCGCCGAGTTCATGCGCCAGATAGACCGTTCCAGTGACATTGGTGTCGATGATCCGGCGGACTTTTCGCCAGTCCTGGTCGACGAAGCCGTTGCCGAGCCCGCGTCCCGCATTGAGAAACAACAGGTCGATATCGCGATCGCCGATCTGGGAGATCAACCGATCGGCGCCCTCGACGGTCGCCAGATCGGCCTCAATGGCTTCGACCGTTACATTGCGGGTCTCAAGTGCCTCTGCCGCCTGCCGGATAGCCGGCTCGTCGGCGGCGATGATCAGGTCGTAACCGTCTTTAGCGCACAGCTTTGCGAGTTCCCTTCCGATGCCACTCGAGGCGCCGGTCACCACAGCGAGTTTGGCGTCCGTCATCATATCCTCCATCTTCGTGCCATCGGAACCACGAGTGGGCACAATTGTTCCGCGGCGTTTGGGCTGGATTGGTCGTGCGCTGTCATGACGGTCAGGCGACGGTCGTCATCGCGGTCGTTGCGCGCATTCATGGATGGGCCGTCGCGACAAAAACCGTTCTACGCCATGAGAACTCGCCATCGCCTACCTTCAAAAAGGCCCCAAACGCATGGATTGAGTACTCAGAACGGATCAGTTGAAGTTGGAACAAGTGGCCCGGTTGGAAGTTCGAACCGTGCAGCGTTGTTGCCCTCCCATGTTGATGCTGCGCGATCGGGTCATCCCCTCAGCCCGATCTGCCCGCGCTTCTCCGCGCCAAAGAGAAGCGCGGGCCCCCCCTTTTAACGGCTGTCCGGGATGGAGCGTTTTGTTACGTTGGACTAGCCGACCTCACAGGCTCGTCGTCGGTTTCGTTTGACGAGCTCTCCGAGCGCTCTAGATCATTGATGCCGGACGCAGTTGGTTCGGGCCGGGGAGGAAATCCGCGTGGCGCATCCAACGCGCGCTGTACCCCATAACGACCGTCATTTTCCGGTTGGCTGCCTGTGCTTGCTTCTGATGCTAGCCGGGTTGGCCGGATGCTCGTCTTCCAATCAGGTGGCGCAGCAATCACGAACAGCGGCCTCCGCGGCACAGACCGTATCGATGGTGCTGGATGCCTGGGTGGAGGGAGCGGCACCGTCCGCCTATGCCACGGCCGCACTGCACTCGGTCGGAAAAACGCTGGCCGAGGTCGAGGCGCAAATTCGATCGGCCGAGACCGCTGAACCAGCCGGGCGAGCAGGACTGACGGCAGCAGTCAACAGTTTGTCGGTGGCGGTGGCGCATGCCGAGGCGGGATTGCGGGTGAACAATCGCACTGAGGTGAAAAGCGCACAACAGGATCTTCGGGCGGCCATGCGCTCGCTCGCCGCCGCTTACACCAGCGCTTTCGGACCAAAACCGTGAAGAAGCTTCTGGAAATATCGCTTGGCGTCGTCACCAGTGTCGGAGGTTTCCTCGAAGTCGGGTCGATGGCTACGGCGGCGCAGGCGGGTGCCGCCTTCCGATTCCAGCTGATCTGGGCCATAGTTCTCGGCACCATATGCATCATCTTTTTGGTTGAAATGGCCGGTCGGTTCGCCGCGATGAGCCATCACACGATCTCAGAGGGCATTCGTGAAAGGTTTGGGTTCAACGTCTTCCTATGGCCGTTGCTCGTCGTCCTTCTCGTCAATTTCATGGTGCTGTCCGCTGAGATCGGCGGTGTGGCCATCGCACTCGAACTTGCCACCGGCATAGGCTTCCAGTGGTGGGCACTGCCGGTGGCGTTGCTGGCATGGCTGCTGCTGTGGAAAGGCACGTTTGGCTTTATCGAGAAAGGCATGTCGGTCCTCGGCCTCGTGACGCTGTGCTTCGTGGTTGGTGCGGTGATGTTAAAGCCCGACTGGACAGCGGTCGCTGGCAGCGCCGTGCCTTCGCTGCCGGCTCACGATGCCATCAATTACTGGTTCATGGCGGCCAGCATTCTCGGCGCGTCGATATCGCCTTATCTTTTCATGTTCTATTCCTCGGGAGCTATTGAGGACAAATGGGATGAAAGCCACCTGGGGGCCAATCGTGCCATCGCCGGGCTGGGCATGACCTTCGGTGGGGCCATTTCGATCGGCGTGTTGATCGTCGCTGCTCTCGTTCTCGCGACGCGCGGCATCGACCAGGTGGACGACTATCACCAACTGCCGTTGATGCTGATCCCTATATTCGGCTTCTGGGGGTTCGTTCTATTCGTTGCCTCGCTCGCCATTGCCTGTTTCGGCGCCGCACTCGAAGTCGGGTTGCAACAGGCATATCTGGTGGCACAGGGCTTTGGCTGGACCTGGGGCGAGGATCGCAAGCCGCGCGATGATCCGGGCTTCAGTGCCGTCTATACGGCATCATTGTTTTTGGCCGCCATTCCGATCATGCTTGGCCTCGACCCACTGAGGCTGACCATCTTTTCCATGGCGGTAACGGCGGCGAGCCTTCCGCTGACGGTAGTTCCATTTCTCTTCCTGCTGAATGACGAACGCTATGTCGGCGAACATCGCAACGGCATCATTTCGAATGCCGCCGTTGTCTTCATTATCGCGCTTGCCTTCGTGCTCGCCGTGGTGACGATTCCGCTGCAGATATTCGGAGGCACATGATGGAATTGATGCGTGATCTCCTGGACAAGCAGGTGTTCGACCGCCGGCGGGTCAAGATCGGCAAGGTCGACGGAGTGGTGGCCGAGTTGCGGCGGGGCAAACCACCAAGGATTGTCGCGATAGAACTCGGCTCCATCACTTTGGCGCGCCGCCTTGGCGCGCGGCCCGGGGAATGGATGGCGCAACTGACGACGAGGGTGGGTGGCAAACGCCACGCCGTGCCACACAGGATTGCGTGGAAAAAGGTGCAGGACAACGGGCTCGACATCGAATGTGACATCGAGGTGGGCGAGACGTCGATTTTCGCCTGGCAGGACTGGTTGCGCGATCATGTCATCGGGCGCATCCCAGGAGCGTGATGATGAGGACAGTCAACCTCGAACATCTTGCCGGGCGACGCGTGCTCTCGCAGCGTGGAAAGAGCATCGGTCACATCGAAGAGATTCTCGCCGAACAGCGTGGCGACGAGCTCGTCGTTACTGAATTCCACGTTGGCATCTACGCCGCGTTCGAGCGTCTGTCGGCTTCGACCATCGGCATCGCGATGCTCGACCTGTTTCGGCTGCGCCGTCGCGACGGCCTGTACCGCATTCCCTGGGATAAACTCGATATCTCCGATCCGGCGCGACCGCGGCTGCTATGCCCGATGACCGAGCTTCCCGGATGGAAAGGGCAAAAGGACCTTCGGGAGTAGATGGCTACGGCTGGGAGGGCTAAGGCGCCGGCGTTTTGCCGGCGAACAGCCGTTCGTGCAGATGGCGCCTCCGCAAAGATTACTGCAGGTTCTTGCGAAGGAAGATGCGGGCATGTCCTGGAATAACGAATTCGACTTTGCCGAATTCCTCAAACCCATGAAGCCGGTAAAATTGAGGCGCCTGGAAACTGCTCGTCTCGACGACGGCTCTCTTACATCCACGCCTAACGGCTTCCTCCTCAATCGCCATAAGAAGCTGTGATCCATAGGATCGGCCACGCAATTTTTCAGGCAAGAAGAACATGTCGAGAAACAGGAGCCCCAGTTCCGTTCTGCCCCAAATTCCACCCCAGATCTTTCCCGAGGGGTCGGTAAGTTCCGCGCCGATCACTGCCCGGTCATCGATTCCGGTTTGTTCGATGTTGTGTCGATAGAGCGCAGCGGCCGCCTGCGTTCGTGCATCCCCGTTGTGAGCCAGAGCGATTGTAAATCCTTCGGATCGAGCCGGCATGCGTTCTGCTCCTGCGTCGGAATGGTCTTGAGATTCAAGCATCAGATTAACATCAAGGCGGCCGGTTCGCTCGCAGCTCTGATCGCCGCTTCTGTTGTAACCCGTCTTGCCCACATTCCGCATCGCGATCCGCGTCGGATGCATGCAGCCGCGCCCAACATATCGCTTTGGTGTTGAACAAAGCCCATCCTGCCCTTGTCAGGTCTCATCACAATTCGTGCGCCGTCAAGAGTGTCCACCTCGACGAAGGCTGCTGCGGATCACAATCCATTACGCCGGGAACAATGAGAAAAACCTGTCGTTGGGAAAGCGATCGCAATTCGGCGATTCAAACACGGAGACTCCAATGTTGAAGAAAATTCTAGCCGCGTCGGTGCTAACTATTGCCTTGGCCGGTTCCGCCTTGGCGCAGACAAATGGAACGGGTGCTGGCGGCACGGCTGGCACGGGTAATGGAACTGGTACTGGAACTGTTGGCAGCGGCGGCGCCGCTGGCAATGGCACTGGCAGCGGGAATGCGGCCGTGCCAACCGATCCGAATTCCACAAACTCGACTACAAAATCGAACGGCATGACCGACCGTTGCAAGGACGCCGCAGGCAATGACATCGATAACAACACTGCAAGTGGCACAACGACCTCGACCGTGCAAAATTGCAACAAGTAGCCGATGGACCTAGCGGCTTCGGCCGCCCGAAGGCCCGCCATCAAGACAATGGCGGGCCTCCGAGTACGTGCCTCGCATGGCTGGATACATAGGAGCACATGTGTCCAAAGAGACCCGGCGGGCCAAACTCGATCGCTTAGCAGCCTCGATTCCGAAGCACGAATTCGAATTCCTAATGAAGATTGCAAAGGTAAGCCGTCATGACCTACTTGGCCTGATCGCTAAACACGATGGCGGCAGGGGCAAGGTCTATAGGGACCTTGCGGCCCACTTGGCAGCAACTCAGGCCGCCCCGGAGCCCGTACGTGAGGCGGCAGCTGACGACGGCCAAACAGCTGGAGCATCTCCTGCCAGGAACTCGCCCGCCGGCAAGTAGCGGCGAAGATCATTTCGGTGCCAGCCCTGACGCTCCACGGAAGCGACCACCGTGTCGTCTTCCAAAGTCTTCGAATGGGTTGGACGAGCATTTCACCGCGCCTTACCGACGAGTACTGCTGGATACGGCAACCGGTAGGCGCTTTAAATCCGGCTGCAATTCAGGTTCATCGGACATGCCGGAACCTGAAGCGCCGCCGCGCATTTCGTCTCCAGGCATGACCGATCTTGCGGTAATCGCCAGGGAGAAATCCAAATGCAAACTTCAGGCGCAACTTCACAGCAAAACCTTGGCCGATTGGCCATAGAACCGTTTTCCGGCACGGTGACGGTGCGGTTTTCCGACGCCATCGTCGCAGCTACGGAGCGGGCGAAGGTCCTGCGTGAAGACGGGCACGAGCCCGTTTTCTATATCCCCTTCAAGGACATCTATTTCGATCTTTTCGAAAAGACCGACACCACCACCCGGTGCCCGCTTAAAGGCACCGCAAGCTACTGGCGTGTCCACGCCGTCGGCAGTTCTTCCGACGATTTCATGTGGGCCTACGAAACGCCCGATGCGGCCGCTCTGGCTATTGCAGGTCACGGCGCTTTCGATCCGGAAAAGGCCCGTATCGATGTCGACCCTGCCGAGGACAAGCGACACACGCCACATATCGTCGAATAGGTTTCATCAGGCAGAGACAATCACGGTAAGGACAGGCGCGATGAGCATTTTCTACCAGGCGGCAAAGATTGCGGAGGAGGTTCACGCGTCGCAGCGCGATAAGACCGGGCGGCCCTATATCGAGCATTGCCGCCGTGTCGTCGACGCTGTCGAGACAATCGATCAGAAGACTGTTGCCTACCTTCATGATGTTCTGGAGAAAGGCGAAGGCTGGACCCGCGCCAAGCTCGAAGAAGCAGGCTTCGGACCGACAATTGCCGCGGCGGTCGATGCCATGTCGCGCAGTCCGGATGAGGAGTATTTCGCCTTTGTCCGGCGGGCTGCGTCGAACCCAGTGGCGCTCCCCGTAAAACGCGCCGATCTGGAGGACAACATCTGGCAGTCGAGGCAGGTCGGAGCGTCGGCGGCCAAATATGAAGAGGGCCTTCGCATACTTGACAAAGAGTTCTCCCGACAATAGTGCGCGCCCGACGCTGGCATTGCATCTGCCGAGGCAGCCATCGCATGCGAGAGCTTGCGGCGCACAGCACGTTTCGGCTCTCCTGGCCGTCAGTTTTTCCGCGCCGGCGTGCGCCTGAAGGTCGTCGTCTGGACCATGGAACGTGTGATCGGGTCAAAGCTCCTCCGGAGATGGATCGCAGCGTCTCGAAAAGGAGTAACGGCCCGGCTCGGAATCAGGAACTCCTCCGGCACCGGTGCGTTGACCAGCAAGCCGGGACGAGTTCCCGGCCTCCGCGGGTGGCGGGCAAGCCGCCGCCGGACCCGAACTTCTGCACAATGAAAGGTAAGGCCATGGGCTTCTTTTCGAAGGACATCAAGACACTCGACGATCTCTTCGTGCACACGCTGCGCGACATCTATTACGCCGAAAAGCAGATCGAGAAAGCGCTGCCGAAGATGATCGGCAAGGCAACCGATCCGCAATTGAAGGCCGGATTCGAAAAACACCTCGAGCAGACCAAAGGCCATATCGAGCGCGTCGAACAGGTGTTCGAATTGCATGGCGTCAAGGCCAAGGAGGTCAACTGCCCGGCGATAGACGGCATTCTGGAGGAAGCCGACGATGTGAGCGGCGACGTCGACGACAAGGAGGTCCTAGACGCGGCACTGATAGCCTCGGCGCAGGCGGTCGAACATTATGAGATGACCAGATATGGCACGCTCATCGCCTGGGCCAAGCAGCTTGGCCGCAGTGACTGCGCCAACGTATTGGCCAAGAACCTGAAGGAAGAGCAGGCGACCGATCGCAAGCTCACCGAAATGGCGGAAAGCAAGATCAACATGCAGGCTGCCGAGTAGACCGTCCTAGGTCATGATGAGATTTGGTTGAAATCTCATCATGATCTAACCCTGTTGAAGCATGATCTTTCCAAAACCGGCACCAGTGCTGCGTTGAGTCGATCTCCATCGTTGTCCACGGAACTTTCATGACGGGCGAATCTGCCATCTCTCGCGATCTGCCGACGAGTGTAAAATCGTCTTTCGGCGTGGCGTTGAGCACGGCGCCGATGGAAGCAAAGGCTGCCGACACGTTGCCGGCCGATGCTGGCCGATGGCAATACGAACCCAAATGGGACGGGTTCCGCTGCCTGGCCTTTAAAGCCGGCGCGGCCGTGGAGTTGCGTGCAAAATCCGGCAAGCCGTTAGGGCGGTATTTCCCGGAAGTCGTCGCGATGTTGCATGAACTGAAAACAAAAGAGTTCGTGGTCGATGGTGAGATCGTCATCGAAATTGCAGGCGCTCTTTCTTTCGACGCCTTGCAGATGCGGCTGCATCCGGCGGAAAGCAGGATCCGGAAACTGTCCGTCGCGACGCCGGCAAAGCTGATCCTCTTTGACATGTTGGCGACCTCCGAGGGCGCCTTGATGCAGCAGCCGCTCTCGGTTCGGCGCGCTGCACTCGAACTGTTCGTAAAGTCGGCCGGGCGAAAGGATCTCGAACTGTCTCGGGCAACGCGTGATTTGGCGGCGGCAGGCAGATGGCTTGGCCAATCCGGACAAGGTTCGACCGACGGGGTCGTTGCCAAGCTTCTCGATGACGAATATCGACCCGGCGAGCGCGCCATGGTCAAAGTCAAGCGCCTGCGCACGGCCGATTGTGTCGTCGGAGGGTTCCGCTACCTGGCGAATTCGCGTGAAGTCGGCTCCCTGTTGCTTGGCCTGTACAATGACCAGGGGCAACTCGACCATGTCGGGTTCACTTCGACGATCGCCCGGGAGGACAGGGCCAAGCTTACGCGACAACTTGAAGCTTTGCGATCGGCTCCTGGCTTCACGGGAAAAGCGCCGGGCGGTCCCAGTCGGTGGAGCACGGAAAGAAGCGGACAATGGGAGCCATTGCGGCCCGAACTGGTGGCGGAGGTGCGGTTCGATCATGTCACCGGCGATCGTTTCCGTCATGGCACCAAATTTCTGCGATGGCGTCCTGACAAAAGCCCGAAGCAATGCACGTTCGAACAGATACTTGGAAAATGAGGCTTGGCGAGGCGTCGATAGGTCCACACCATCGAGACCAAATCCGTCAAGCATTCGGCGCAGCCAAATCCAGTCGCATTTCACTGGCGATCTTGAACCCGGCGGCGAGATAAACGCCTTTGCAGGAGGATGCCGGACCAAACCGTTGTTCAGTCTGTCACCACGCCTCGCTTTGGCGGCTCACGGTTCTCGTCCGGATTAGGAACTGGCACTTCGTCGGGAAGAAGATCCGGCTCAGGCTCGCGTATGTCCGGGGTCCACGTCGGCGCATCCACTGGCGGCTCTTCGGTTGGCTCTGGTTTGGGGGGCACATCTATTCTCCGGGTTTCGCTTGGGCGTGGGGTTCTGCCCGCCACAGGTCGCGCGTCGCCGAGTCTGGAGGCGAAAGGGTCTTTTCACACCCCATGTATTTTTACCGATGGCCAGCGGTCCTGGGGCCTGATCAGAGTCCTGCGTTCCGGCTCCTTTGAGCGCAATGTTGGCATCCGCTGCCTCTGGCGCTTTGAGGACTGCCCCGTCGACGTTCTTGATCTCGGCCATAAGGCATCGTCCTTGGTGGCCACGGGCAACCGCGAGAATTGTTCCGAGCGATTTAGGGGCGGCTGGGGCCGCTGTGCGGACCTTCTGGCTGGGCAGTTATCAACTATGCTGTCTTGCGTTTCGGTGAGGCTCTCTTTGTGGATTTCGCCAGCCCCTCCTGTTTGAGGCTCTTCTTCAGCACCTCAGCGAGGTTGATGACGTTCTCCTGTGGCCTGGGTGCGGGCTTCGGCGGCTTCTTGCCTTTGCGCTTGGCATCGATCATGGCGATCAGCGCGTCTTCATAGGTGTCTTCAAATTTCGAGGGATCGAAGGTCGTCACTTTTTTGTCAATAAGCATGCCGGCGATTTCGAGCAGATCGGAGTCGTATTTCTGCTTGGCCAATCCATCGAACACACTGCTTTCCGAAACCATTTCGTTGTGGTTGCGAAGCTCAGTCATCACCATGCCCTTGCCATAGGGCTGAATCAGCACTTCGCGGCCGCGCTGGTAGAGCACCACGCAGGATCGAGCGGCCACGCCCTTGTTCTTCATGGCATCGCGGATCACTCCGTATGCTTCGATTGCGGCGCCGTCGGCCGGGATCAGATAGTAGGGCTTCTCGAGATAGCGCGTATCGATATCGTCAATCGATACGAATTCGCCGACTTCGAGCGTGTGCTTCGACGTCAGCTTCAACGCCTTTATGTCGTCAGGTTCGATCTGGAGAAATTCGTCCTTTTCGATCTCGAAACCCTTCACCTGATCCGCTGCATCCACCAGCTTTCCGGTCTCCTCGTCGGCGTAGACGCTCCTGACCGGCAGACCGTCCTTGCGGTTCAAAATCTTGAAATGGATCTTGGATGCTTCGCTGGTTGCGCCGACAATCTTCACGCCGCAAGTAACCGAACCAACCTTCAAGAAGCCCTTCCAGGCAGCACGTGGCGCGGCCATTTTGCGCTTATCCCGTTTCCAGCTAGGGCAACGCGTTTCCGTTCGAATTGTTCCTGCGGCGGGGGCTCGGTGCACCGTGAATGTCCGGTGGGGAAGTCCTGTCAGTCTCGACAGCCGGGCCGGCGCCTGCATCCGCAGGAACCGAAAGCGCACCATGAACATTGTCAGACACAGGCAGGAGAGTGTCATGCAAGTCGTTCGGACCGAAGTGGTGAATGCCAGGGCGCCAGACGGGCAGTCGGTTCGCCGGGTGATATTTTGCGGCGAGGGCGGCGACTGCGTTACGGTGGACATGGCAAACGTCGGGATACAAGCTGAAGATGACGTGCTTGCCCGCGCAAAGGCAATCCTGGTCCAGACAGCGACCTTTGATCTCGCAGCCAATGAATATGACGCGAGCAGCAACGGCAATTTCGACCAGGTCGAGATAACCTCTGCAAGCGACGGCGCCGGCGACGTATATGTCTTTGAGTATCGCGATGGCGAAACCAGCCGACGCATACCGCCGTCGAGGATGGCGAGCCTTGAGGCGGCCCGGTCCGAAGCTATCCGCTGCGCAATCGATCTTCTCGCCGACCTGCAGCCTGGCACGGACGCTCTGTCCGGCTGGCTTGTGAGGGTATCCAACGAAAACGGTGAATTGCTTTACACTGTTGATGTGGCTGAGGCCGATGCAGCGCGGCAGGCAGGCCAGTAACCCAAACCCGACGGAATCCACCAGTGGCCGCCCAAGGATTGATTCACGGACCAATAGGCGACGATGGCCTGCATCTGTGCGTCGACATGCAGCGCCTGTTTGCGCCGGGTGGACCTTGGCCCGTGCCGTGGGCTGAAAAGGTGGTCCCGGCGATCGAAGAACTCGTCGCTAGACATGCCAGCCGTACCCTGTTCACGCGCTTCATTCCTGCCGCCCGCCCGGGCGAGGCGCCGGGAATGTGGGCAAACTACTATCGTCGGTGGGCGGAGGTAACCCTTTCCAACATCGATCCGCGCCTGATCGAGCTGATGCCTCAACTTGCACGATTTGTACCGCCGGCGACGGTGGTCGACAAACATGTCTATTCGCCCTGGACCGAGGGGCGGCTCGACGCGCTGCTGAGTGGCTCCGGCGTGCGTGCGCTCGTGATCACCGGTGGCGAAACCGACGTTTGCGTTCTCGCGACCGTGCTTGGCGCCATCGATCGTGGCTTTCGCGTCATTCTCGTCACCGATGCCATCTGCAGCTCTGCCGACCAGACCCATGACGCACTGATGGAAGTCTACCATTCCCGCTTCAGTGAGCAGATTGAGGCGGCCAGCATGACGGAGGTGTTGGAGTGTTGGCCACAACTCACTCGCTGATCTGGGGGGCTTCGAGTGAAAGGGCCGACAATCGTCATTCTGGTCGGGCGGACTGTTTCAGTTGGCGGACGGCACTACAGTGAACCGGAAAACGTATATGAACGGCACGATTGCCTGATCTGGTCGCTCGCGTGAATCAGTGTCTGGAAGCGTACAAAGCCTTGCAGAGCTATCGACAGCGCGGCCAACCGTCATAGAATGAACAGGATACAGCGCCGAAGACTCGATGCCGGCATCTAGCAATCTTTGCGAGACATCCGGCGCCTCTGCCGTCGGCCTTCCGCAGGGAGGATGATGTGCTGAAAACCGAAGTCATTGACCTTGAAACCTATAGCGCAGTCTACGCGGTGATCTCTGGCTATCGCGCTGACGACATTATCTCGACGGCGTTTGCGGTCGATGAAATCCGCGCAAGGTTTCCTGAGTGTCGCTGCGACGACGAGGAATTGGTCGGGCTTATGGTCCATGCCATGTCCGGTAAGAAAATTGCCGTGAGCTTCGACCACCGGGTGGAACCGGTCAGGCGGCGTGCTGCGCTGCCGATCGCTTCGGAGAGCAAAGGACTGCGATAATTGGACCACCATAGGTCCGTTGCGATTTTGGAAGACGAGGCGTTTATCGCGCTCGAACTTGAAGACATGTTGCGCGACGCGGGGTTCGACATCGCTGGGGTCTTTTCGTCCTGCGTCGACGCGCTGGAATGGTTCAGGGGCAGTTCTCCCGACATTGTTGTCATGGATATCGGCCTGGCGGATGGGATTGCGTACGAATAGCTACGTTGCTTGACGCCCGAAACATCCCCTTTGTCGTCCATTCGGCAAGCTACGCCAATTCGGGTTTTCACGATCCGATTTTCCTTCAAGGGACATGGGTCGCAAAGCCTGCCTCGCCTTCCGAGTTGCGCAACGCAATTCATGCCTCTCTGGCAATGGCAAACGGCGATGACGTGTCGTGGTCGGCTAAAGCCCGATAAATCCACAACCGCATCATGAATCCGGCGTTCAAACCAAGGCGCAATCGTCGGCCTGGAATTCACGGCACGATGGAACAAAATGGAAAATGCCGCGTTTGGGGTCTTGCGGCGCGATCCACATTGGCCGCGGGGGCAATTTTATCCGTATAAATCCATAGGGCTGGGAGTGGCGCTGTGACCGTGCAGGCATCCAAGAAGCAATTGGACCGTCGAAGCATTCTGAATTCTCTGAAAGCCTTCCGGCGCGGCGATTTCTCCGTCCGCATCGACAATGTTTATGAAGGCCTCGATTCCGAGATAGCTGAGACTTTCAATGAGATCGCTGACCTCAACGACCAAGTGACGCGCGAGTTCGAGCGCTTGAGCCGGGTCGTCGGCAAGGAAGGGCGGATAGGCGAGCGCGGCCGGGTTCGCAATGCCACCGGCAGTTGGGAATCCAGTGTCCGTTCAGTCAATGATCTCATAGAAGACATGGTTCAGCCAACGGCTGAGGTTGCGCGCGTTATCGGCGCCGTCGCCAAGGGCGACCTGTCGCAGACCATGATGGTCGAAATTGACGGCCGACCGCTGCGTGGCGAATTCCTGCGCATCGGCAAGATCGTCAACACCATGGTCGGCCAGTTGGCCTCCTTCGCCTCTGAGGTGACGCGCGTGGCGCGCGAGGTCGGTACGGAAGGCAAGCTCGGCGGCCAGGCCCGGGTCAAGGGTGTCGCCGGCACGTGGAAAGATCTGACCGACAACGTCAACGCGATGGCCACGAACCTGACCGGGCAAGTGCGCAACATCGCGGAGGTTACGACCGCAGTCGCGTCGGGCGACCTGTCGAAGAAGATCACAGTCGATGTCAAGGGCGAAATCCTCGAACTGAAGAACACCATCAACACGATGGTGGACCAGCTTAATTCCTTCGCTTCGGAAGTGACGCGCGTGGCGCGCGAGGTCGGCACTGAAGGCAAGCTTGGCGGCCAGGCGCGCGTTGAGGGTGTTGGTGGCACGTGGAAGGATCTGACCGACAATGTGAATTCCATGGCCGAGAACCTGACTGGCCAGGTGCGCAACATCGCCGAAGTGACGACCGCGGTGGCTTTGGGCGACCTGTCGAAGAAGATTACGGTCGACGTGAAGGGCGAGATTCTCGAGCTGAAATCCACGATAAACACGATGGTGGACCAGCTGAATTCATTCGCGGGCGAGGTCACGCGCGTGGCACGCGAGGTTGGCACCGAAGGCAAGCTTGGCGGCCAGGCGCAGGTGCGCGGCGTCGCCGGCACCTGGAAGGACCTCACCGACAACGTCAACTCGATGGCCGAGAACCTGACCGGTCAGGTGCGCAATATCGCCGAGGTGACGACGGCGGTCGCGTCGGGCGATCTGTCGAAGAAGATCACGGTCGCCGTGCAAGGCGAAATCCTGGAACTCAAGGACACCATCAACACGATGGTCGACCAGCTGAACTCCTTTGCCTCGGAAGTGACGCGCGTGGCGCGCGAGGTCGGCACCGAAGGCAAGCTGGGCGGCCAGGCCGAGGTGAGGGGCGTCGGTGGCACATGGAAGGATTTGACGGACAACGTCAATCTCATGGCCGCCAACCTGACTGGCCAGGTTCGAAACATCGCAGAAGTCACCACCGCCGTGGCGCGCGGCGACCTGTCGAAGAAGATCACCGTCGACGTCAAAGGCGAGATCCTGGAGCTCAAGGACACCGTCAACACGATGGTCGACCAACTGAACTCCTTCGCCTCTGAGGTCACGCGTGTGGCCCGCGAAGTGGGATCGGAAGGCAAGCTTGGTGGCCAGGCGCATGTCGAAGGCGTCGGTGGCACCTGGAAGGATCTGACCGACAACGTCAACGCCATGGCCGGCAATTTGACGGTGCAGTTGCGTGACGTGTCGAAGGTGGCAACGGCCATCGCGACCGGCGACTTGACCCAGAAGATCACCGTCGACGCGCTGGGCGAGATCTTGCAGATCAAGGACGTCATCAACACGATGGTCGACCAGCTCAATTCCTTCGCTTCGGAAGTGACACGTGTGGCGCGCGAGGTCGGCTCCGATGGCAAGCTCGGCGGCCAGGCCCAGGTGCGCGGCATCGGCGGCACGTGGAAGGACCTGACCGAAAACGTCAACGCCATGGCGGCCAACCTGACCGGCCAGGTGCGCAACATCGCCGAGGTGACCACCGCCGTGGCGCTCGGGGACCTTTCGAAGAAGATCACCGTCGATGTCCGCGGCGAGATCCTGGAGCTGAAGGACACCATCAACACAATGGTGGACCAGCTCAATTCCTTCGCTTCGGAAGTCACGCGCGTGGCACGCGAGGTCGGCACGGAAGGCAAGTTGGGAGGCCAGGCGCAGGTGCGCGGCGTTGCCGGCACGTGGAAGGATCTCACAGACAATGTGAACTCGATGGCCGAGAATCTGACCGGCCAGGTGCGCAACATCGCCGAAGTCACGACCGCCGTGGCGCGCGGCGACCTGTCGAAGAAGATCACCGTTGATGTGAAGGGCGAAATCCTGGAGCTCAAGTCGACCATCAACACCATGGTGGACCAGTTGAACTCCTTCGCCGGCGAGGTCACCCGAGTCGCGCGTGAGGTTGGCACCGAGGGCAAGCTTGGTGGCCAGGCGCGCGTCGAAGGTGTTGCCGGTACCTGGAAGGACCTGACCGACAACGTCAACCTGATGGCGACGAACTTGACCAATCAGGTGCGCGGCATCGCCGATGTCGTGACGGCGGTCGCGCAAGGCAATCTCAGGCGCAAACTGACGGTCGACGCGAAGGGAGAGATCGCCCTGCTGGCCGACACCATCAACGGCATGATCGAGACGCTTGCCACCTTTGCCGACCAGGTGACCAACGTCGCCCGTGAGGTGGGCATCGAGGGTAAGCTCGGTGGTCAGGCGCGTGTGCCAGGTGCCGCCGGCCTCTGGCGCGACCTCACCGACAATGTCAATCAACTCGCTGCCAATCTGACCACCCAGGTGCGTGCCATCGCCGAGGTTTCGACGGCGGTGACGAAGGGCGATCTTACCCGTTCGATCAGCGTCGAAGCCTCCGGCGAGGTCGCCGCGCTAAAAGACAACATCAACGAGATGATCCGCAATCTGAAGGATCAGACGCTGAAGAATGCCGAGCAGGACTGGTTGAAGACCAATCTCGCCCGGTTTTCGCGCATGCTGCAAGGCGAGCGCGACCTTGCCACCGTCTCGCGGCTCATCATGTCCGAACTCGCTCCTCTGGTGAACGCCCAGTATGGGGTGTTCTACGTCACCAATCGCCACGAGGAGGAATCCTATCTTGAGCTGGCGGCTTCCTATGGCGCCGAGAGCAAAGCTGCCATCAAGCAGCGGCTTGATCTGCGAGAGGGCCTGGTTGGGCAAAGTGCCGCCGACAAGCGCGCCATCATGCTGGACAATGTGCCGCCAGAATTCCTTCGGGTCACATCTGGTCTTGGCAGCGCCTCGCCAGCCAATGTCATCATCCTGCCTGCTCTGTTCGAGGATGAAGTCAAAGCCGTCATCGAGCTCGCCTCGTTCGGCGAGTTTCGTGACACACACCAGTCGTTCCTCAACCAGCTCATGGAATCCGTCGGCATCGTTCTCAACACCATCGCTGCGACGATGCGCACGGAGGGCCTGCTCAAGCAGTCGCAACTGCTGACGTCGGAATTGCAAGCGCGTCAAACCGAGCTGACAAAAAAGCAGGAAGAGCTGCATGCGACGAACGAGGAGCTGCAGGAAAAGGCGCAGCTGCTCGAGAACGAAAAGAAGCAGGTCGAAAACAAGAATCTCGAAATCGAGATGGCGCGACGCGCGCTGGAGGAGAAAGCCGAGCAACTTGCGCTCACGTCGAAATACAAATCCGAATTCCTGGCCAATATGAGCCACGAACTGCGCACGCCGCTCAATTCGCTGCTCATTTTGTCAAACCTGCTGGCGACCAACCAGCACGGCAACCTCAACGAAAAACAGGTAGAGTTCGCCCGCACCATCAATTCGGCAGGAACCGATCTTCTCAGCCTCATCAACGATATCCTCGATCTGTCGAAGATCGAGTCGGGCACTGTTTCCATCGACATCAACGATATGCCGGTGACGCATCTTCGCCAGCATATGGAACGAACTTTTCGTCAGCTGGCAGCCGACAAGGGACTTGGCTTCACCATCAAGGTCGATCCGGCGCTTCCCGACACGGTCCGCACAGATGAGAAACGCTTGCAGCAGATTGTCCTCAACCTGCTTTCCAACGCATTCAAATTCACCTCGGAAGGCGAGGTCAGCCTGAACTTCCGGGTTGAAAAGGCCGGCCGCCGCAATGGCGCGACGCAGCCGGTGAAGGCTCTCGCGATCGCCGTCACCGACACCGGCATTGGCATTCCAGAAGACAAACAGAAGCTGATTTTCGAGGCCTTCCAGCAGGCCGACGGCACCACCAGCCGCAAGTATGGCGGCACCGGCCTTGGGCTCTCGATCAGCCGCGAGATCGCTCGCTTGCTTGGCGGCGAATTGCGGGTCGAAAGCACGCCGGGCAAGGGGTCGACATTTACCCTCATCATCCCGTTCGACGGCCCCCGCGTGACGACAGTACAGTCGACCTTGGCTCCGGCGGCGGAGGCGGTTGCTGCGACAGCTCTGCTCAGCAGTCCGCCCTCGGCAGAGCTGATCGACGACCGCGATTCAATCCTACCCACCGATCGGATCGTGTTGATCGTCGAAGACGATCCGACCTTTGGCGGGTTGCTGCTTGGCCTCGCCCGGTCGGCCGGGCTGAAAGGCGTTCTGTCGACTGCAGGTTCCGGCACGCTGGCATTGGCCCGCAAGCTCGTTCCCGACGCAATCACACTTGATCTCGGACTTTCGGATATCGATGGCTGGGTGCTTTTCGATCTGCTGCGGCATGACCAGAAGACGAGGGGAATTCCCATCCATGTCATCTCGGGTGCCGAAGACATCGACAGTCTCGCACGCAAGGGGGCGTCCAGCATTTCCACCAAGCCCGTTTCCTCGGACGAGCTGATGAAGGTGTTTCAGGATATCCACTCGAAGAAGCTCCGCGTTCAGCGCCGCGTTTTGGTCGTGGACCCTGACCCGGAGCGGCGTCTGGCGCTGGTCGAGGCAATCCGCGACGGCGTAACGTCGGTCACCGCGATCGGTCGTGTTGCGGCCAATGCAGAAGACGTTGGCCTCGCCTCCTATGATGCCGTCGTGCTCGGCTTTGGACGCTCCGCCAAGGACAACGCAAAGGCGCTAGACGAGATCACCGGCCAATTCGGCGAAGCCTTGCCGCAGCTCCTGTTCTTTACGCCTCACCCGGACGCGCTTGAACAGGTACTGGCATTGAACCCGGCCTTGGCGGAAGCACCGCGGGCGGAGAACTTCGCTCAATTGGCGCTGCATATTTCGGCAACGCTGCCGGGAGAAGGTCGCCAAGAGGCCTGGGCAGGAACTGAACACAACGACAAGTCCGATCTCGCCGGGGCGAAAGTTCTCATCGTCGACGACGACATTCGCAACATCTATTCGCTCACCAGTGTTCTGGAGACCTATGACATACAGGTTCTGCATGCCGAGCGGGGCCGTGATGGCATCGCGCTTCTTGAACAGGCGCCCGATGTCGACGTGGCATTGATCGATATCATGATGCCGGAGATGGACGGCTACGAGACGATGCGGCGCATTCGCGGCACACCGGCGATTGCTCATATCCCGCTGATTTCCGTCACCGCAAAGGCGATGAAGGGGGATCGGCAAAAATGTCTGGATGCCGGGGCTTCCGACTACATCGCCAAACCCGTCGACCTGGATCTCCTGCTGGCGCTGCTTCGTGTCTGGATCGGGCGTGCCCGATCCCGTGTCGAGAGCCCGGAAAAAATTCTCCTGGCAGCGAACTGACGGCCCTTCGATGCAAAAGCTGGCAAGAAACAGGGTTAGGAAACTTGAGGTGGCAGCTCTTGCCGAAGGGCCGGCAAGAGCCCGCATCCTGGCGGTGGACGACGATGAGCGCAATCTGCTGGCGATCAGCGAAGTGCTCGCGACTATCGGAGAGGTCATCTGCGCCCAATCGGGCGAAGAGGCTCTGCGCTTTCTGCTGAAAGAGGAGTTCGCCGTCATTCTCCTGGATGTCCTCATGCCAGGGTTGGACGGGTATGAAACGGCCGCACTTATCCGCCAGCGCGAGCAATCCAAGCGCACCCCAATCATCTTCTTGACCGCCATCAACAAGGAGGATGCGCATATGCTGCGCGGCTATGATGCCGGCGCGGTCGACTATGTGTTCAAGCCATTCGATCCGATCATGCTGCGTTCGAAAGTCGCGGTTTTCGTCGAACTCCACGAGAAGACGCTCGAGATCCAGCGCAAGGCGGAGGTCGAGCAGGGACTATTGGCGCAGGCGTTGCAGGCGCACAAGGACAAGCTTCAGGCCGAACGCGCGCTGCGCAGCGCCGAGCAACGGCAGGATGCCATCCTGAATTCGTTGCCGGTCTGCTTTCATGCTCGGGCAGCCGAGCCACCCTTCGCGGCGCGCTTTGTTACCGAGGGCGTCGAGCGCTTGACCGGCTTTGCGCCTGAATACCTGACATCGGATCCAGAGTTCGGTCTCAGCCGCGTTCATCCGGACGACCTGCCGCGATTGAGGGAAGCGCTGCTGGCGGCAAAAACCACCGGCTCCTATACGTGCGAGTTCCGCTGGCAATGCGCCAATGGCGAGTATCGCATCTTTCTCGACCAGGGCGTGATGTCGGACGGCTCAGATGGCCGTGAACCGGAAATTATCGGCACATTGCTTGACATCACCGAGCGGCGCGGTCTTGAGGATCAGCTGCTTCAATCCCAGCGCATCGACGCTATCGGCAAGCTAACCGGCGGCCTGGCGCATGATTTCAACAACCTGCTCGCCGCAATTCTCAGTGGGTTAGGGCTGCTTGAACGCCGAGCCACGTTGGATGATCAGGCGCAACAGGTACTCGACCTGACGCGGCGTTCTGCAAAACAAGGCGCTGACCTTGTGGCGCGAATGCTGGCATTCTCGCGGCGCCAGACCCTGAAGCCGGAAGCGGTGCGCCTTGCTGCGCTGGGCGACACGATGAATGGATTGGTGGCGCCCGTACTGGGGGGGTTGATCCGTTTCGACTGGCAGATCGATGACACGATCTGGCCGGTGCATGTCGATGCAGGCCAACTTGAATTGGCCCTGATGAATCTGGTTTTCAACGCGCGTGACGCCATGCCCTCTGGCGGGACAATAACCGTGCATGCGCAGAATCGATCGATCGGGACGCAAACAGAGGATATTCCGCCGGGCGACTATGTCTTGATCGCCGTGAAGGACACCGGATCCGGCATACCCCCCGATCTTGTCGCCAAGGTCGTCGAACCGTTCTTCACCACCAAGCCGGTCGGTAAGGGAACGGGCCTCGGCCTCAGCACGGTTTACGGCTTCATGAAGCAGTCAGGTGGGACACTTCGCATAGAAAGCGTCGTCAACCGCGGAACTACCATGCAACTCTGGCTGCCACGTTCGACCGAACAGCCGGTCGATCCTGTGGTGGAACCCGGCATTGAACGAGCGTTCGCCGATGCCGGAATGGAGCACCCATCAATCCTCCTGATCGACGACAGCCATGTTTTGCGGCAATTGACCGCCGAGTCCCTTCGCCAGCGTGGTTTCGAGGTGACCTGCGCGGGAGGAGGGGCGGAGGCGCTGGCCATGATGGAGCGCACTCCCGACGAGTTCGACGTCATTATCACCGATTTCGCCATGCCACTCGTATCCGGCGTCGACGTGATCCGCTTCGCGCGCAATTTGCGCTCGGACTGGCCAGCGGTCATGATCACGGGCTATGCCGATGCCCGGGAGATTGCCGATCGGCCGGCCGACGTGCCCTTGCTCGGCAAGCCCTTCCGGGACGAGGATCTGTTCGAAGCGATTTTCCTCGCGATAGAGAATGCGGCCCCCCAAAAGATCAAAACCGGCTAGCGCTTAGGGGTTGTCAACGGTCTGGCCACGTCGCAAAGGGCCGCATTCCTGATCGGCAATCTTGGTCATTCGCAACAGTCGGCGCTACCAGCGTTCCTCGGTGTCGCGGTCCGGTAGGTCTATTCCGCAGCACACCCAACCAAGGCGCTGCGCTGAACCATAGTTGTACCGAGGCTCCAGATTAGCCGGATCATCGAAGGTACCGACGTGCAGCGCGATCTCGGTTGGCGACGCGTCGTAGCAAAGGCTGAGCGGCGACCCGCATTCTGGGCAGAAGCCTCTTTGCGCGATCGGCGAAGACCTTCGATATGTTGGCGTTCCGGAATTCCAGGTCAGGCTTTGGCAGGGCATCCAGGCAAGAACTGCAAACGCGCTGCCGGTCGCTCGTCTGCACATATCGCAGTGGCAGTAGTGAACCCTCGGTTCGATCCCGGCGCTGAATCGGATCCTGCCACAGAGACATCCGCCCTTGATGGCCAAGGAGCCGGGTAGGCGCTTGCCAACCTCACGCATTAAGATCGATCAAGGCGGCGCCGAACGCTCCGATCGCAGTCAAAGAGGCACTGCCGAGGTTTTGGTCGGTTGCGAAGGCTGTCAGCTCGCCGACGCCTTCGTCGCCGAGGTCGAGCACGACGACGAAAATTCTTTGCCCGCTGACCTGATTAGCGAGCTTGGGTTTCATGGCGTTCCGAACCTGTTGCGGGGCAGTTAATGGGCATGGTGCTCGGCATTCCGCTTGCGGGTTGCCGCTGCCTTCTTTGCCGATTCCGATCGGCTTGCGGCTGACCGTGAAGCCGATGCCTTGCCGCCGCTTTTCCCACCCTTGTGGGCCGCGGGGTGTCCGGTGTGTTTACCACGACCCGAGCCGCCTTCTTTCTTGCCGCCGCCATCGTCCTTGTTGACGGTCGCCCATGCCCGGCGCTCGGATTCCTTCTCGGAAACACCGCGCTTCTCATAGCCTGCGGCAATGTGGTCGGCCTTGCGTTCCTGTTTGTCGCTGTATTTCGATTTGTCGCCTCGTGGCATGGTCGTTCTCCTGGCTCAATGATGTTTGAACGGGATGCCGGCGGGAGAGTTCCAAGCGGAAATTCAGAAAACTGAAAACGCGGGCGAGGATTTCGACCAACGCGGAGCGCTATTGCTCCGGAGCCGTGGCGGGTGCCGTGTAGCGGCGGCGCACGGCACCGATCACGCGTTTCTTGAAGCGACCGAGCACGGCAAGCGTCTCCCTGGAGACGACGTCGTCGCGTGCCGTCTACTCGGTAGCCCAATGCAATGAAATACGTTCCGCGACCTCAGTAGCCACCGACCACCGGCAGGATCTCTCCCGTGATGTAACTCGAGCAATGCGACGAGGCGAGGAACACGTAAGCCGGGGCAAGTTCTTCCGGTTGCGCTGGCCGTTTCATCGGCGTATCCGCGCCGAATTTCGAGACGTCGTCGGCTTCCTTGTCCGAAGGGTTGAGCGGCGTCCACACCGGACCTGGCGCGACCGCGTTTACCCGGATGCCCTTGCCGATCAGATTGCCCGAAAGCGCTCGCGTGAAGGCATGAATGCCGCCCTTGGTCATCGAATAGTCAACCAGTTGCTTGGAACCGTCGATGCCGGTCACCGAACCGGTATTGATGATCGCGGAGCCCGGCTCCATGTGCGGCACGCTCTCCTGCGCCATATGAAAATAGCCGTAAAGATTGGTCTTCAGCGTCGTGTCGAAATGTTCCTCGGTCAGGTCGTTGAAGTCACTGGAATGGATTTGGAAAGCGGCGTTGTTGACCAGCACGTCGATCCTGCCGAATTTTTCGACCGTCAGCGCCACGGCGTTGCGGCAATGCTCGCGTTCACTGACATCGGCTTTTATCAGTATGCAACGCCGGCCTTCCTTTTCGACGGCGTTTTTGGTCGCTTCGGCGTCCCTGTCTTCACTCAAGTATACGATCGCAATGTCGGCGCCCTCGCGGGCGAACAAGACTGCCACCGAACGGCCGATGCCGGAATCACCACCCGTGATAAGCGCTACCTTGTCGTCGAGTTTTTTCGATCCGAGGTAGTAAGGCGCATCGTAGAGCGGAGCGGGCTCGATCGCCCATTCATGCCCCGGTTTGGGTTGATGCTGCTCGGGAAAAGGCGGCTCGGGATATTTGCGGGCGCCGGCTTGCATCGCTTGTTGCATTTTGCCATTGCTCTTCGTCTCGTCTTTGGCGTCGATACCACGCTGGATATGGCGTTGCTTGGCGGCTTCAGCTGAAGTCTGCGACTTAGTCTGCATGGCTTTCTCCTGTGCTCGGAGAACGAACAACGCATGCCGGGCAAAAAAGTTTGCGCAAATATCTCGATCCCGAAAGGGCTCGCCATTGCGAACAGCCCGCGAGGAGCGTGGAGCATTGGTCGTCAATGAGACTGGAATTGCCATGCCGGTGGCGTTCAGACAAACACCACATTCATTACCCGCTCAAAGCACGCTCTTCTCAGAACCATAGGGTTTGGCAATGCGGACCATGCCTTTCGTCCGGAGGCGCTGGTATAAATAGAAAATCGTCATCAAGCCGATTGCTGTTCCAGCGCCAAGACACAGCGCGAGCAATAGTTCTGCACCGACACGAAACGCAAGCAGAGTAACGCCCGCCGCAGCGACGATGGCATTTATGAATGCGATCATAGTCGCTGCAGTGGTCAGGTACGCCAGGAGAGGCCCAGTACGAAGAGAAGGTTCGGCGTCATTTTCGGGCCAGCGCCCGAATTCCTTGGAAAACTGGAAGGCAGCCTCGTCGCCCAAAGTTCGATAGTAGGCTCTGATCCGGGCAATGCCGATATGGGCCTGCATGTTCTCAGCGGCGATGTCGACCAACCTCAAGACGGTAAAGGCACCCAGTAAAAAGACCGATGGCAGCACAACCGCGACAAACGGCAGGAAGAACTCGGAGGACTGCGTAACAAAGCCCGTTGCCACCAGAGCGCTCGACAGAGACATAATGTAGATGGTCGTTCGCGACGCCATTTCACTTATAGACGTGCTGATCGCTGTCTGCTGCACGAAATGCTCTGTCGTCAGGGCCGCGAGAAACGAAGCATCGGGTGTCGGCGTGTCAGCCATGGAGTATGCTCCTGTCGGGTAGACCTGAGTTTTTCTTCGATATAGTGCTTGCGAGGCTGGCCGCCACTGGATGCTCCCGACGTCTGACCCATGCCGGTTTTATTGTGCCATATCCAGCGAGCCCGCATCACCGATCAAAAAGGGCCGATCATGTGGTCAGCAGATGCTGGCCATATCGCAGGCGAAATGTCTGCCGTGTTCAATCTGTATGGCCTCCTGTTGGGGATCCGGGTCGATGCGCATTCGCGGCGCGGTTGCAGTTGGGAGCGGTTCTGCGGCGGCGCTGATGCGAGTTCGCGCATTCGTGGCAGCGGCCTCGAAACGAATTCGGTCCCTAGGCCGGCAACGCGAATTCACCCGCAAGTTCAATGGTGCGGGCTTGCGGGCCGACTTTTCGGTGGCGAAGCCCATGACCACGGTCCACCAGACTCATAAATCAGCAGCCCGGATCCTGCCTACTGCGGTATCGCCAGGCCCTGCCGCAATCCTGTCGCCACGACTGAGACCCTGAATTTTCCGGCGAGTGCCCGGTCGAATATGGCGCCGACGATGATGTCGGCGTCGGCGTCGACCTCCTCGCGGATACGGGTGGCGGCCTCATCGACTTCGAACAGCGTCATGTCCATGCCGCCCGAGATCGAGACCAGGACGCCCTTGGCGCCGATCATCGAGGCTTCGTCGAGAAGCGGGTTTGCTATCGCCGCTTCGGCGGCTTTCCTGGCGCGGTCCTCGCCCGTGGCTTCCCCGGTACCCATCATCGCGCGGCCCATGTCGCGCATCACCGACTTCACATCGGCGAAGTCGAGATTGATCAGCCCCTCCTTGACGATGAGATCGGTTATGCAGCCGACGCCGGAATAAAGGACGCGATCAGCCATGGCGAAGGCGTCCGCGAAAGTCGTCTTTGCGTCGGCGATCCTGAAGAGGTTCTGGTTCGGAATAACGATCACGGTATCGGCGCATTCGCGAAGCTGCTCGATGCCCTCTTCGGCGGCTTGCATGCGGCGCTTCCCTTCGAAGGTGAACGGCTTGGTGACGACGGCCACGGTCAGGATGCCGGCTGCCCGTGCAGCGTTCGCTATGACGGGCGCGGCACCGGTTCCAGTTCCGCCTCCCATGCCGGCGGTCACGAAGCACATATGGGTTCCCGCAAGGTGGTCCCTGATCTCGTCGATCGATTCCTCGGCTGCCGCGCGGCCGACCGCCGGCAGGGACCCGGCGCCCAAGCCTTCCGTGACATGGGCGCCCAGCTGGATCAGCCGCGATGCTTTCGACATGGTCAGTGCCTGGGCATCGGTATTGGCGACGATGAACTCCGCACCCTGCAAATTTTCGGCAATCATGTTGTTGACCGCGTTGCCGCCGCCACCGCCGACACCGATAACGGTTATCTTCGGCCGCATTTCCGAGATGACGGGCCTTGCCGCGGTGCTCATCGTCTTGTCTCCTTGGAATTGATCGATAAAAAAGTTCCCGGAACGCGCCGCTTGAACACGCCAGGTGCAAGAATCAGGTTCTATCGCCTTGGCACAGGGAATCAGAGGGTGAACTTTGCGGCAAGACAAGATGTGGGACTTGTACCATATACCCCTGAACGAGCCGACCTTTTGGACGAGTCTCCAGCCAATTTCCGGAATTGGCCCGGCTTCTGGCCAGCGAAAATCCACAATCCGGGATCCAACCCCTTCAAGCTTCACGCGCCCGCCTTACGCGCCAGAACCTTGAGAATCTGGCGGCCGATCGACGCCTGACGCTTAGCGGATCGGCATCTTGCCGCGAAACAACGGCTGATGGGCCCGCATCAGAGCGGCAATCCGGTCGGCAATCTTTCGTACTGGCGGGGAGTGGCGTTCCTCATGATGGGTGACGATCCACTGGTCGGTTTCGAGTTCGGGGATAGGCTGAGCGACGCGAACCAGCCGCGGATCGCTGTCGCCGACGAAACACGGAAACACGGAAAGGCCGGCGCCCGCGGCCACAAGTTCTCGCACCGAATGGGTGTTGTTGCCTCGCACGCCGATGCGGTCGCCGTGATGGGCTTGCAGCCAACGCGCCGAGGCGACGTTTGCTCCTTCGCCGGTGACGCCGACGAACAAGCCGGCAGCGATGCCGTTGATCAGGTGGCGTCCGGAATAAATGGCATACGCGACCTTGCCGCTCTGGCGGCCGGCCAGCCACTGTTCGGTTGGACGCTCGCTGCGGATGCCGATATCGGCGGCGCGGCGACCGATGTCGACCCGGTCGGTGGTGGTGACGAGTTCCACCCTGATGCCGTCATCGACCGTCCAGATTTCGCCGATATGGGCCGAAACGAAGGCCGAGGTCCAAGGCCCGGCCGAGACGCGGACAATGCGGTCGGGGAGGTTTCCCTCGCGCCAGCGGGTCAGCGACTGCATTGCTGCTTCGACGTCTTCGGCGCGCCGCAGCAGTTCTTCACCGACCGGGGTTAGCCGGTAGCCGGTCTGCTGACGTACGAACAGCGCTTCACCGATCTGCTTTTCGAGCGCGGTGACGCGTCGTCCGAGTGTGGCTGCGCTGAGGCGCGTGGTTGCCGTAGCCGCGCTCAGGCCACCCAGCCGCGCAACGTCGAGAAACAACCTCAGATCGTCCCAGCCAATATCCATTTTGCAGAAATGAAAAACTCCTTGCGACCGTGGCTGTAGCGCGAAGCGGCCATCACGCGCAAGTATATAGGCACTGGAAGCGCTTGATAATTCTGCCCTGGCGGGAAAATGACAGGCACCTCGGTTGGCCAGGCAGTCAGCGCAATCCGTTCGATCGTGCATACGCTTTGCGCGATTGTTTTGCGTTTTCGACCAATCCAAGAGCGTGGGTATCCCGCTCGCCAAGGAGACGATCATGTTGCATGAACTTCGACACCGTTTCGCCTGCTGGCTTGCCTATCGCCAGACGATCGCGAGCTTGAGGCGGCTTCCAGACAGCATATTGGCGGATGCGGGCCTTTCTCGCGAAGAGATCCGCGAGCGTGCCCGCGACGCCAGCCTGCGTCGCTGAGATTGGAGGCGACCATGCAGAATGGAGCCGGCGGCGAGTAGCAATCAGGCGTCGTCTCCTCACTGCTGAGCTGCGGCTAAATTGTGCCAATGCAGTGGCCATGCTTGATGCGGCCGCAGTTTCGCTCCACATCGAAAGGGATGAAGACCGAGACATCCGAGCGGCGGCGGACTTTGCTGTGGGCCTTGCCCGCCTCGCTGGTCCTGCACGCGCTTATCACTGCGTTCCTGGTCTACGGCCTGCCCGTTCCTGCCCAGCAGCCGCAGGAGGAGCAACCTATCAATGTCGCACTCGTGCCGCCGCCCGAACCACCAAAGCCGAAACCCGAAGCCAAAAGTCAGCCTGAAAAGAAGGTCGAAAAGTCGGTACCGGACAACCTGCCGTCAGAGAAAGTCCTGAAGCCTGCATTCCAGTTCGGTGACAAAGACACCGGCCCCAGGAAATCGCTGGATGGGAGAAGCGCTCAGGACCAAGCGTCGTCCACCGCCAAGGACAGCGAGCCCAAGCCGGCTGCCACGCCAACCGATGCGGAGAGCAGATCTGAACCGACGCCCGACGCTGCAAAGCCGGCGGAGCCAGCCAGCATCGATGAGAAGCCGGAAGCTGACAAACAGGAGGCGGGAGCTCCTGACGCCGACAGGCACGAATCGGCCGCTGCAACACCTTCGGCTGATGATGGCGGTGAGATCGAGCTTCCTGCGTCGGCTCAGGCGCCTGAGGCCAGACCCGACACTGCACCGAAACCCAGCCCGGCGAAGGCCGCGAAGCCGCCGCGCGCAAAGGCCGCAGAGCCAAACCCCACGGCCAACTCACTAGCGTATGCGGGGCTTCCGGGTGTTCGCAAGCTTTTTTCAAAAGGCGCTACCGGCGATCCCTTCGCAACGAACTCGATGGCCGACGTGCCACGGGGGCAACGCGTAGCCGACCTTTGCTCCAATCTTCTGGGTCAGCAACTGAACGACGCCGCTTATCGCCCCGTATTGCTCCCAAGCATTCCACTAGAGGTCGGCAATCTTCTGGACGCCCCGGATACCGCTTTTCGTACCGCGACGACTTGGTATCATGTGCGCTTTCACTGTGGGATCGACACCAATGCGACGCATGTGACGTCCTTCGCCTTCCGTATCGGAGCCGCCGCTTCACCCGAGGAAAGCGTTTTTCTGGATCGGGAGGCCCGTCGGCAGGGTTTTCGAGTGGGACCAGGCATGTAGCCGAAGGCAAGGGTCTCAAAACCCACGTATTGCGGGCAACAATCACCTCTTGAACGGCTGCATGCCGAATGCCGTTGCTGCCGGGCCTCAGCCCTTCACTGGATTGGCTTTGCGCCACTCCTCATATTCGCCGCGAGCATCGTCGTGCAGCGGATAGTAGCGCTGCAGCGGGGCGCCCTGCATGAGCTTCTCGCGCGAGAACTCCTCCCAATCGTGATGTTTTTTCGATTCTTCAATTACCTTTGCCGCCATTGCGACGGGAAGCACAACCGCCCCGTCGTCGTCTGCGATGATAATGTCGCCCGGGATCACCGTGACACCACCACAGGCTATCGGAACGTTGACGGCGTTCGGATAGATGCTGGTTTGCACATGGTAGTTGGGCGTCCAGCCGCGCAGCCATAAAGGCAGATCGAGCTTTTCGACATTCGGCCGGTCGCGCATACATCCGTCGATGACGATGCCCGCGCCGCCTCTGCCCTTGAAATATGTCGACATCATATCGCCGAAGACGCCCGAGCTCATGTCGCCGCGCGCGTCGACGACCACCACATCGCCTTCCTGCGCGTGATAGAGCACGTGCCGGTGCAGTTGCGTTTCCGGGTCGGCGTATTCTCCCTCGCTGAAGAGGTCCGGCCGCTGCGGCAGGAACTGCAGCGTCAGCGCCGGCCCGACGATCGACTTCCCACGGTTCTGCGCCACCGGACCGACCATGTGGGGATTGCGGAAACCCATATGGCCAAGCGTGCCGGCAACCGTCGCGGCGCCGATTTCCCTCAGGGCGTCAATGAGGTCTTTGGGCGGCCGCGTGATGTCAGGGGTATGCGTCATTGTGGACTCCGGTTCAATTGGGACTACCAGTTCGTAACAGACCCGTCGCGGCGCCTGAGGTGAGGCGCTTCCCAGAAACGAAAAGCCTCCGCCCGGACCGCCGCTTCGTTGACCTCGACGCCGAGCCCCGGCAGGTCGCTGACCGGATAGTCGGGACCGTCGAGCCGTGGCTGCACGGGGAAGAAGTCGGAATTGTCGAAGCCCAGCTTCGTCTCGGGTTCCCTGGTCTCGAGCCACGCGAAGTTGGGTACAGCGGCGGCGAGATGCAGGGTCGCGGCCGTGCACACCGGACCAAGCGGATTGTGCGGCATCAGGTCGACATAATGCGCCTCGCTCCAGCCAGCGACCTTCATCGCCTCGGTGAGCCCGCCGACATTGCAGACATCGAGCCGGTTGAACTGATGGATGCCGCGCTCGATGTAGGGCAGGAACTGCCACTTGCTGGCAAATTCCTCGCCGATGGCAAAGGGAATGTCGGTCATCCTGCGCAGGGATTCGTAGGCTTCAGGTGTCTCGTCGCGGATCGGCTCCTCGAGAAAATCAAGCACGCCGCGGCCGAGCTTGTTGCAGAAGCTCGCCGCCTCTGCCACCGACAGCCGATGATGATAGTCGATGCCGAGGACGACGTCGTCGCCCAGCGCCTCGCGCGCCTTGTTCAGCATGCTCGCGGTAGCGCCGATCGACTCGCGGGGTTCGAAGATGTCCCTGCTGCTTTGCCCTACGGGGAAGAAGCGGATCGCCTGCCACCCCCGTGCGCGCAGCTCCCGGGCTCGTTCGATGGCGACGTCGCCCTCGGCCTCGTCTCCGGTCGAGGCGAAGGTGGGGATGCGGTCGCGCTGCTTGCCGCCCAGCAGTTCGTAGACAGGCACCCCCAGCGCCTTGCCCTTGATGTCGTGCAGGGCGATGTCGATGGCGGAAATCGCCGCCTGCAGAACGCGCCCGCCTTCGAAGTACTGGCTGCGATATGCCTCCTGCCAGATCCGCCCGATCTGCATCGGGTCACGGCCGATGAGAAACTCGCGAAAATGCTCGACCGCGCCGGCAACGGCCTTTTCGCGCCCGCTCAAGCCGCTCTCGCCCCAGCCGAAGACGCCCTGGTCGGTCTCGATCTTGACGAGCATCTGATTACGCGTTCCAACCCATACAGGATAGGGTTTGATCGCGGTGATCTTAAGCTTTTCAGTCATCCCCAACGTTCCCAATGAACCCCGTCTTGTCTCAGCCGGCCTTGAGGGCCAGTTCAGTTTCGCCATCGAACAGATGCAGCCGCTCCTGGTCGAACTCGAGCCAGATCTGCTCGTCAGGTGCGACGGCGATGTTGGGGGACACGCTGATGTTGACGATGGCGCCTGACAGCAACGCCTGCACGAAGGTGACGTCTCCGGTCGGCTCCACTGTATAGGCCCTGGCCGGGACGCTGCCTGGCACCGCGCTCTTGTGGAGCCTGATGGTCGAGTGACGTGCGCCGAGCACGACTTTCCTCGACGTTGCCTTCGCAACCTTCCGGGCGTTGAGCGGCGAGAGCTCAAGGCTCCAGCCCTCCGCGCCGGTCAACGCAGTGTTGCCGTTTGCTGTCGATGCCTCCAGTGGAACAAGGCTCATCGCCGGGCTGCCGATGAAGCTGGCGACGAACATGTTCACCGGATGGGCAAAGACCTGCGCCGGAGAATCGTATTGCAACAGGTAGCCGCCGTTCATCACCGCCATCTTGTCGGCCATGGTCACGGCTTCGAGCTGGTCGTGCGTGACATAGATGATGGTCGCCTTGAGGTCCTGGTGGAAGCGCTTGATCTCCGAGCGCATCTGGACCCGCAGTTTGGCGTCGAGGTTGGAGAGCGGCTCGTCCATGAGGAAAACGGCAGGGTCGCGGACGAGGGCGCGCCCCAAGGCGACACGTTGCTGCTGCCCGCCTGAAAGTTCGCGCGGCTTGCGCTCGAGCAGGTGCGTCATGTCGAGCACGCGCGCCGCTTCCTTGACCTTCCTGTCGATCTCGTCCCTGGGCAGCTTGCGCATCTGCAGCGGGAACGCCAGGTTCTTGTAGACCGATTTCTGCGGGTAGAGCGCGTAGTTCTGGAACACCATCGCGATGTCCCGGTCCTTGGGGTCGAGGTCGTTCACCACGCGGTCGCCGATGACGATGTCGCCCGATGTGACCGGGATCAATCCCGCGACAAGATTGAGCGTGGTTGTCTTGCCGCAGCCCGAAGGGCCGACGAGCGCAACGAACTCGCCGTCATTGACCGTCAGCGAAACGTCGTTGACAGCTTTGAAGCCGCCATAGGTCTTGACGAGATCTCTCAGGACCACGTGGGCCATCGGCAACTCCCTACGGCATGATGCCGAAAAGTGTGAAGCGGTTTTCGGACGACATCATGCTCTATCTCTTTGATTTAGAGGCGCATTCAGATTTCAGGTCGAACAGACCTGAAATCATCCGGCTCTAGTGTTTGACCGCACCTTCTGTAAGGGCGCGTACGAAGTATCGTTGCAGGAGGAGGAACAGCACCACGACGGGCACGCTCATCATGAAGCTGGCCGCCATCAGGCCCGGAAAGTCCGTCGTATTCTCCGAGAAGAAACGCTGTATGCCGACCGGCAGGGTCAACTGCTCGTTCTTGGAAAGGAAGGTGTAGGCATAGATGTACTCGTTCCAGGCGCCAATGAAGGAATAGATCGCGGTGGCGATGATACCGGGCGTCGACAGAGGCATCACGATCAGGATGAAGGCCTGGAACCGGGTCGCCCCATCGATCCGCGCCGCCTGCTCGAGCTGCACCGGAAGGTTGTCGTAAAAGCCCTTGAGCAGCCAGATCGCCAGCGGCAGGCCGAAGGTGAGATAGGTGAGAATGAGCGAGCCATGCGTGTTCACCAGCCCGATCGCGCGCATCAGGATGAAGAGCGGCACGAGAAAGATCACCGCCGGGAACATGTTGCGCAAAAGCACGGTGAAGAACAGGAAGTTTCGACCGGGGAAACGAAAGCGCGAAAAGGCGTAGGCCGCAGGAACGGCCACGATCACCGAAAGGATTGTGGTGACCGTCGACACGTAGAGGCTGTTCCAGAAAAAACGCAGGAAGTCCTGACCGACGCTGTTTTGCGGATCGAGCAGCTTCTGGTAGCTGGCCAGGGTAGGCTCTTCCGGCCACCATTGCGGCGGGAACTGCATCGCCGCGAAGCCGGACTTGATCGAGGTGATCAGCATCCAGATCATCGGCAACGCGGTGTAAAGCAGCATGAACACGAGGAAGATGCGCCCGGCCCAACGCCATCCGTCGATGCGCATGCGGCGCCGGGCCGGACGTTGAGGGACTGTCTCGACGATCGTGCTCATGCGCTCCCCTCTTTGCGCTCGTTGCCGGCCAGCGCACGGACGTAGAAGTAGCCCAGCACCATCAGCATGAGGAACAGGAGTACCGAATAGGCCGATGCGACACCCCATCGCTGCCGGCCGAAGGCGAGCTCATAAATGTGGGTGATCCAGATGTGCGAAGCGTTCGACGGCCCACCACCGGTCATGATCCACGGGATGATGAAGGAATTGAAATTGGCCACTGCGAGCAGCAGGATCGTCACCGTCGAGACGTTGCGCAGATGCGGGAAGGTGACGTGCCAGAAACGCTGCCATGCATTGGCCCCGTCGACTTCCGCGGCGCGCAGCAACTGGTCGGGGACCGTCTGCAAGCCGGCCATCATCATGATCATGGCAAACGGAAACTCGCGCCAGATGTTGACGACGATCAAGGAGGGCAGCACCGTGCTGACGTTGTCGATGAAGTTCGGCGGCCGGTCTGCCAATCCGAGGCCGACCACCACCGCGCCGATGATGCCGAAGTCCGAATGGTAAATCCACTTCCAGATATAGGAGGCGGCAACCGCGCTGATGACCCAGGGAATGATCAGGATAGCGCGCAGGACACCCCGGCCGATAAACTCGCGGTGGAGGGCCAGCGCGGCGGCAAATCCCAAGGCAAAGGCAACGAAGGTAGATGCGATCGTCCAGATCAGGGTGTTCAAGGTGACTTTCCAGAACACCTGACTGGTGACGATGGCCGTGTAGTTGTCCAATCCGATAAAGGTCTTGTCGCGGAGCTGCAGGCCAGGCGGCGTCTTAAAGAACGACAGCTCGACCGTGTAGTAGATCGGATAGGCGATGACGATGAGCATCACGGCGATCGCTGGAAGCACGTAAGCGTAGTCGGCGCGATGCTCCCAGATATTCCGCAGCACGCCGGAGCTACCTGGTTGCAATCTTCGGCGAGCCTCGGCCTTGCCGGTCACGATCGTCACGATGGCGTGCCCTTGTTGTTCGGAGCAAACCGGCTGCACGCACTATCGGCACAGCCGGTCGGATCGCAGGTCAGGCCCGGACTAGAGTCCGTCCATCAGGTTCTTCACCTTCTCGGCCGCGTCGTCCGCTGCCTGGTCGACGGTCATCGCTCCGGTCAGGGCGTTCTGCAGCATGTCCGGGACGATGATATTCATGATCTCGGGCGATTGCGGCAGCGCCGGGAACGGAATGCCGTATGGCAACATCGAGGTGGTGACATCGAGGAACTTGATGTTGTCCAGACGTTCCTTCATCCATTTGGTCTTGAAGCCGTTCAGGTTGCCCGGGTTCGAGCCGGCATACGCCATCTTCAACGACCATTCAGGGCTCGTCCACATGCAGATGATGGCCTTTGCGGCCGGCTCGTCCACCTTGCCGCCCTCGACATATTCGGGCTTCAGGATGTGAATGTTCGAGCCGCCAAACACGACGGCCCGCTTGCCGTCGGGGCCGGTCGGAATCAGGCCATAGCGCATGTTGTCGATGACAGTCTGCGCCTTGTCCTTGTCGGCGCCCGTTGCCTTCTTCTGCAGGTCGAGCATGACGTTATAGTCGGACGGGTGCGAGACCATCATGCCGAGTTGGCCGGCGACGAACAGGGGCTGGTTATCGGCCTGCTGGTTGGTGAGGGCCGAAACCGGAACCGACTTGTCGCGAACATACATGTCGTAGGAGGCTTGCAACGCCGCCTTGCTCTGCGGGCTATTGAGCTCGACCTCCTTATAGGTCGGGTTCGCGGAGGCTTCGTCGAAGACACCGCCGCCATAGGCCCATAGCTGCGGCATGAAGCGGTACGGCGTGTTGCCGGCGTTCTTTCGCGCCACGAGGCCGTAGCCGGCAATGCCGAGCTTGTCATGGATCTGCTTGGAATATTTGACGACGTCGTCCCAGGTAGCCGGAGCCTTGTCCGGATCGAGGCCCGCACGCTTGAAAATGTCGGCGTTCCAGATGAACGCCATCGTCTCATTGTTGGTGGGAATGCCGTAGGTCACGCCATCCCAGGTTACCGCCTTCATGGCGCCGGGCCAGAAATCCTCTGTGGGATAGCCCACATCTTCCGGCTTGAGCGGCTGCAGATAACCCTTCGAGGCGAACTCGGTTCCGCCCAGGATTTGCAGGCGGACCGCCATCGGCGCGGCATTGCCCAGCAGCGCCGTGCGGAACTTGTCGAGAAGGTCGTTGTAGGTGAGGGCCTGATCCTCGAGCTGGATGTTCGGATAGGTCTTGCGGAAGGTCTCGAAGAAATCCTTGTAGTACTGGCGCAGGAGATCGGGGTCGCCCTCGAACACACCCTGATACCAGAACGTCAGTCGCCCCTTGTAGTCGAGCGGGGTGACCTTGCCGCAATCGGCGGCCGTGTCGAAATCCTGTGTGCCGGCGATGGAGCGCACATATTCCGGCGACCACTTGCTCAAATCGACCGGCGGCGCACCCAGCGCCGATCCCGACATGAGCGACGCCATCAAAGCAGTGGCGACAGTGCCGCGCAGGACGGCACCGCCGAGTGTAATCCTCGTCATAGTATCCTCCCAGATTCTCCCATGCCGCTGTGCGCCAAGGGGCTCGTCCGACCGTGCGGGATGTGTCCTTCTGCTCAATGTATCCCTTCGATCATCTGGTACGTTTTCAGATCGTGGATTGCCTGTCAACGCACCCGATCGTACATTGTTTGCAAAACGCGTGTATGATATCGAGCATGTGATGTACTAATCGGGGGATCCGGCTTTGGCCGAAACAAGTGATTTCAAAGCAGAGCCACCCGTGGGGATTGATCCCATCGCGGCGTCCAGCGAGGGCGCCTCGCTTTATGAGCTGATCCGGGAAGACATCATCGAGGGACGGCTCGCCGCCAACGAACGACTTGTGGTTACCGATCTCGCCCGGCGTCACGGCACCTCGACCAACCCCGTACGCGAGGCGCTGCAGCTGTTGCGAGGGGAGGGCTTCGTCACCTTTGTCGCCAACCGTGGCGCCCGCGTCCGACCCATAGACCAGGATTTCGTCCGGGATATCTACGAGATCGGAGTCCTGATCGAGCCGGCCCTGACGCGATGGTTCGTGAACATGGCGACCGGCGAGGACATCGCCGAACTCGAACGCATCCAGGCTCTGATCGAAGAGAACAACTTCACCGACACATTGCGGCACAGTGAATTGGATACCGCCTTCCACACCGTTATGTACCAGCGCCACTACAACCGCCATGCCGCCGAGCTTTGGTGGAAGCATCGCGAAGTGCTGCGAGCCGTGAGCCGGCGTTTCAATTTCACGCTCGCGCGGCGGGCCGCCATCATGCGTGAACACCGCGAGCTCATCGCGCATATCAAAGCGGGAAATGCCGGCGAGGCGGCCGAACTCATTGCCCGCCATGTCGAGGGTTCCGGCCGGCACGTTCTCGAACAGATGCGTGCGCGCAATGCCGCTCGAGCCGGATAGAATTTCCAGCCCAGAACATCATTGGTCCGGCCATCAGGCAGAGGTAGTTGAGAAATGAAAATCACGAGCGTTCGGCCGTGGCTGATCAAGTCCGATGCTTCCTATTGGGGAGAGTTCCTGTTCGTCGAGGTGACGACCGACGAAGGGGTGAGTGGCTGGGGGGAAATCACCACCACCACAAGGCTCGCCAACCGCGCCCTGTGCACGATCTTGCGGCAGATCGGTGTTGCCGTCACAGGTGAGGATCCGGCGCGCATCGAGCATCTCTGGCACAAGATTTTTCGCAGCTTCACCTATATGGGCAGCCGCGGCGCCGCAGTCGAATGCGTGAGCGCTATCGACATAGCGCTCTGGGACATTCGCGGCAAAAATCTCGGCAAACCGATCTACGAGTTGCTGGGCGGACCGGTGCGCGACGAAATCGCGCTCTATACCCATCCCAACCAGGCCAAGTTTACCAGCAAGGAGGCTGTGGTCCGCGAAATTCGAGACATTGTCGAATCCGGACACACCGGGCTGAAGTTCGATCCTTTCCCCCATCAGGGTCGCACCGCCGATGGCTTGGCGCGCGAACAGCGGGACGGCTACCTCGATGGCAGCATGACCCGCAAGGACGAGCGCGAGGCCGCCGAACTCACGGCCCTGATCCGCGAAACGGCGGGGCCCGATGTCGACATTCTGATCGATGCGCATGGCCGCTTCGATGTGCCCACCGCCATTCGCCTCTGCCGGAGCCTCGAGGAAGCCGGCCAGATCGACTGGTTCGAGGAGCCTTGTCCGCCCGAGAGCCTCAACGCCCTCAAGCAGGTGCGTGAGAAGGTCAGCGCCGCTATCTCGTGGGGCGAGCGCGGCCACACCAAGTGGGATTTCGTGCCGGTGCTCGAGAACAGGCTTGCGGACTACATCATGCCGGACGTTACCTGGACCGGCGGCATTACCGAACTGAAGAAGATTTCCGCCCTGTGCGAAGCCTACTATATCCCGGTCTCGCCCCATGACGCCGCGGGGCCGATCAACGTGGTTGCGGGAGCGCAGGTGATGATGACGGTTCCCAACTTCTACAAGCTCGAAACGTCGGAGTGGAACCTCGATAAATACAATCACCTCATCGACGAGCCACTCGATGTTTCGAACGGCAGCCTCAAGCTGACGTCGAAGCCGGGTCTGGGCGTCGAGATGAACCGAGACTACCTGCAGGCCCACGAGATAGAGCTTGGCTAGCAACGCTTATGCAGGCCGGGGGTGCGGGGCGCCACCATCAGAACGAGGATAAGCCATGGCAAAGACGGGTAGCGCCGGCGAGGCGCTCAATCGGGTAAATACGAAGTCCAGGCCGAGCGACCTGCGCATCACCGATCTGCGCGTCGCCGAGATCGTCGGCGCGCCGTTCACCTCGGCGCTGGTCAAGATCTACACCAACCAGGGCATTGTCGGCCTGGGCGAAGTGCGCGACGGCGCCAGCGCGACCTATGCGCTGATGCTGAAGAGCCGGTTGCTGGGCGAGAACCCTTGCGACGTCGACCGGCTGTTCCGGCGCATCAAGCAATTTGGCGGCCATGGACGGCAAGGTGGCGGCGTCTCGGCAGTCGAGATCGCGCTTTGGGACCTCGCCGGCAAGGCGTACGGCGTGCCGATCTACCAGATGCTGGGAGGACGGTTTCGCGACAAGGTGCGTGTCTATTGCGACACCGACGCGGACAAGCCCAGCGGCACGGAGACCGGCAAGCGGCTGAAGGCGCGGATGGATCTCGGCTTCACCTTCCTCAAGATGGACCTCGGCCTGACGCAGATTTCCCACATCCCGGGCGCGGTCGTCGCGCCGGCCGGCGTGCTCGACGGTTTCCGCACGCATGCCGGCCGCGGCCCGGCACGCACGCTGGACGAACGTCGGGCGCGCAACGCCGCCTATGACGCGCAGAATGTGCCGCATCCCTTTACCGGCCTCCACTTCACCGAAAAGGGCATCGACCTGCTCGATCAATATATCCACGAGGTCCGCGAGGTGATCGGCTACGAGATCCCGCTCGCCATCGACCATGTCGGCCACATCTCGCTGCAAGACGGCATCCGTCTCGCTCGGCGGATCGAGAAATATGCACCGGCCTGGCTCGAGGATGTGATCCCCTGGCAGTACACCGAGCAATATCGCCAGTTGCAGCAGGCAACGTCGGTGCCGATCTGCACGGGTGAGGACATCTACCTCAAGGAAGGCTTCGAGCCGCTGCTCAACGCCGGCATCTCGGTCATCCACCCGGACTTGCTGACCACCGGCGGCATCCTCGAGACCAAGAAGATCGGCGACGCGGCGCAGGAGCATGGCGTCGCCATGGCCATACACATGGCGGAAAGCCCGATCGCGGCAATGGCCGCCGCGCATGTCGCGGTAGCGACGGAAAACTTCATGGCGCTCGAATATCACAGCGTCGAAGTCGACTGGTGGGACGACATCGTCACCGGCCTGCCCAAGCCGCTGGTCAAGGACGGCTTCATCACCGTGCCCGACAAGCCTGGTCTGGGCATCGACGACATCGTCGACGAAGTGATCAGCCAGCACCTGCAGCCCGGCGTCACCGGCATCTGGCGGCCGACCGATCACTGGGACGACGAATACTCCTGGGACCGCACCTGGAGCTGACGCTACACCTCTCCCCGAAGGGAGAAGTAAACAGAAGGATGGACCATGATCTACGAACTTCGCATTTACGACTGCGTGCCGGGCCAACTGCCGGCGCTGCTCAAGCGTTTCAACGACCATACCTTGGCGCTGTGGGATAGACATGGCATCCGCCAGGCCGGGTTCTTCACCACGGTGGTCGGCGAAAACAGCAATCGACTGACCTATTTCGTCGCCTGGGAATCCCTTGCCGAGCGCGAAGTGAGATGGAAGGCCTTCACCACCGATCCGGCATGGCTCGAGGCCCGCGACGAGTCCGAGCGCGATGGCCCGATCCTGGCCAATATTTCCAGCCAGTTTCTCGCGCCAACCGCCTTCTCGTCGGTGAAATAGAGGACATCATGAAGATCACCGATCTCAGGTGCGCCGTCATCGGCAGGCACCCCATCGTGCGCATCGTCACCGACGAAGGCCTCCATGGCCTCGGCGAGGTCGAGTACACCAAGCCTTATCTGAAACCCTGGGTGCTGCATTTCCGCGACGCGCTGATCGGCGAGGACCCGACCGATGTCGAACGCGTGATGTTGAAAATCCGCCAGCGCGGCTCGTTCAAGCCCTACGGCGCCGCCGTCAGCGCTATCGAGCATGCGCTGTGGGACATCGCCGGCAAGGCGGCAGGCGTTCCGGTCTACAAGCTGCTCGGCGGCAAGGTGCGCGACAAGGTGCGGGTCTATAACGGTTCCATCCGCAAGAAGCGCACCGGCGACAGGCCGGAGGATTACGCGGCCGACGTCAAATGGATGATGGAGCGGCCGGAAGGTTTCTTCATGGTCAAGCAAGGCATCAGCTTTCATTCCAACATGAAGACCAGCGTCCCCGACTTCCACTACGGCGTGCGTCAGCCGCCGACCTATCACGGCGCGATGGACCAGGGGCAGATCAGCGAGCGCGGCATGGCGCATATGGTCGAATGCGTCATCGCCATGAAGGATGTGCTCGGCGATAAGGTCTCGCTGGCGCTGGATTGCGGCCCCGGCTGGTTCCTGCCCGACGCCATCCGCTTCGCGCGGGCCGTCGAAAAATACAATCTGATGTGGCTGGAGGATATGCTGACCGGCGACTACGTGCCGTGGGTCAATCCGCAGGCCTACCGCGAACTCACCACATCGACGTCCACCCCGATCCATACGGGCGAACAGATTTATTTGCGCCATAATTTCAAGGAACTGATCGAAACACAGGCGGTGCGCGTCATCGGCCCGGACCCCGCCGACATCGGCGGTATCGCCGAGCTCAAATGGGTGGCCGAGCACGCCTACATGCACTCGATCATGATGGCGCCGCACGGCACGGCGAACGGTCTGCTGGGCCTCGGCGCGCTGATCAATGTCTGCGCCACGCTGCCGGCCAACTACATCGCCTTCGAATATCCCAGCGCCTCCGACCCGTGGTGGGAGGACATCGTCATCGGCCTGCCCAAGGGGCAGATCGTCAGGGACAGTATGGTGGACCTGCTCGAAGCGCCGGGACTCGGCCTCGACATCGACGCCAAGGCAGCGAAGAAGTACCTCGCGGAAGAGGACGCCGGTTTCTTCGACCGATAACGATCCGACGCGGCTCGAGCGTCAAGGGCTATCGAACGGCTCGCACACATGGGTGAGCGTCCACGCCGTGCCGCCTATTTCGTTTCGGGCAGCATCTCGTCCATCAACTGCTTGACGGCCTCGGCGGATCTTTTCATCCCGGCTTCGTCCATGGCCCAACCGGCGAAGCGTTCCAGCAAGGTGGCGAACCTTACTAGGTCCTGCTCATCCCACTGTGCCAGAGATCCGGCGAAAATCCGCCATTTGGTCTGGCGCACCGCCGCCACGAGGCGCTCACCCTTGGCGGTGAGTTTGAGGCAGATGCGGCGGGCATCGCGTTGCGATGCGACACGGCAGGCATAGCCGCGTTCGACGAGGTCGGCCGCGATGCGGCTGGCGCGCGACGGATCGATCTCGAGGCGCTCGGCGATGACGCCAACCGTCACCTCATCCTGCTGGGTAGCGCTGAAAACCGGATTGTTCGCGATGGCGCTGATCGCATCGAGATGGCTCACTTCCAGCGAAGGGTCTACGCGCGCCAGGATCATGCGGCCGAAGTCGCGGCGCTGGATCGAGCGGCGCACCTTGCTCATTACCGCATCGATGGCGGCCACGGCCTCGGCCGCCGGTTCGGACAGGCCGCTGCCGCGCGCCAGATCGGCGAGATCCCGGTCGCCGCGCGTCTGGAACAGGGCTGGAAATCGGTCCGGACTGCCGGATGCGTTGCTGCTCATCCCATAGCGCGTTAGCAAGAATATATGCTGATGTCAATTATATGCTACGCGCACATATCTGGTTGACACCTCTTGGTTGTGGGGACATAAATCGCGCCCCAAGCTACGGAGACACCGATGACTGTCGAGCAGACGCTGCCGGATGCGCCGCCCGTGGAGGCCCAAGTCAGGCCCGACCTTACGACCTTGATCGTCTATTTCGGCGCGCTGATCGCCATGTTCATGGCAACCATCGACATGCAGATCGTCGTCACCGCCTTGCCCACCATTGCCGGCGAACTCGGCAATCTGCATTTGTTCGGCTGGGTCGGTGCCGCCTACCTGCTCTCGACCGCCGCGGTCTCGCCATTCTACGGCAAGCTTGGCGACATGTATGGCCGCAAGAATGTCGTGCTGACGGCGATCGGCCTGTTCCTGCTGGGCTCGCTGGTCTGCGGCATGGCATGGTCGATGGAGAGCTTGATCGCCGCGCGCGTGCTGCAGGGTATCGGCGGGGGTGGGTTGATGGTTTCGGCCTTCGCCATGATCGGCGAACTGTTTTCGCCGCGCGACCGCGCCAAATATCAGGGCTACAGTTCGGCGGTGTTCGCGCTGTCGTCGGTGCTCGGCCCGCTGGCCGGCGGCTACATCACCAGCCTGTTCGGCTGGCGTTGGGTGTTCCTGGTCAATTTGCCGATAGGGATCATCGTGCTGGCGGTGCTGGCCTTCGCCATGCGCAGCCGGTTCAACGAAAAGCGGCACCGCATCGACTATCTCGGCGGCGTGCTGCTCGCCACCGGCACGACGGCGATCGTTTATTGGGGCTACCACGTGCTCGACCCCAGCGGACCGGACCTCATCACCTTCGCGCTGCCGCTGCTGGCACTAGTCGCCATCACCTTGTTCGTCATGGTCGAGCGGCGGGCCGAAGAGCCGATCGTACCTCTGCGGCTGTTCGGCAATTCGACGGTCAGCATCGTCTCGGGCGTGTCGCTGGTCGCTGGAACGGTGACGCTGGGCATGTTCTTCTATTTTGCCCTCTACATGCAGACGCTGACGGGCCTGAGCCCGGCCGAGGTAGGCTTCCTGTTCCTGCCGGCGTCGCTCACGTCCATGGTCATTTCGATCGTCGCCGGGCGGGTGATCGCGGCAACCGGACGCTACAAATGGATGCCGGTGGTCGCCATGGCTATTGGCGGGTTTCTGATGCTGGGCTTCGTCCTCACCAACCAGCATACGCCGATCTGGGTATTGGCGACGATGATGGCAGTGTTCGGCATCAGCATGGGCCTGCAGTTCCAGGTGCTGATCGTGGCGATCCAGGCGGCAGCACCGCTGCAGGATATCGGCGCGGTGACGTCGCTGATCACCCAGGCGCGGACGCTCGGAGCATCGCTGGGTCTGGCGCTGAACGGCGCGGTGATGATCTGGGCGCTGAACCGGCAGACAGCCGAGCTTCCTGCAGACGCCGCCGCCCTGCTGCCGGGTGGCCTGAACGGGTTGACGCCGCACCTCGCGTCGAGCCTGCCGGGCGCGATCCGCGAAGTGGTGCTCGACCATTACTCCAGTGGTTTCAACGTGATGTTCATCTGGGTGGCGGCGCTCTATTTCGTCGCCATGGGGCTGACGCTGCTGCTCGAGGACAAAGAGATCCCGAAGCGGGCCTGAGCAAAAGCTTGTGTCATGCGCTGGGTTTAGGCATTTGGCGATGATCTGAAATCACCGAGGAGGACAGCCATGATCATCGACACTCATCTGCACCTGATCGACCTGTCGGCGCTGCGCTATCCCTGGCTCAGCCGCGAGCCGGCGCTCAACCGCGATTTCCCGCACGCAGAATATGCGATCCAGGCCCGCCGCGCCGGTATCGAGGCCGCGCTGCATATGGAGGTCGACGTCGATGAAGCCGACATCCAGGCCGAGACCAGCCATGTGAAGGCGCAGTCGCTGGAGAAGGGCAGTCTGTTGCGCGGGGCGATCGCCTCCTGCCGCCCGGAGGAGGCCGGCTTCGCCGCCTATCTCGGGCGCCAGCAAGCCGACCCTTTCGTCAAGGGGTTCCGCCGCGTGCTGCATGTCATGCCGGACGAGCTTTCGGACAGCGCGCTGTTTCGCGAAAACATCAAGCGGCTTGCCGGCACCGGCCTGACCTTCGACCTCGTCGTCCTGCCGCATCAGATTCCAAGGGCGGTTGCGCTCGCCGATCTGGCGCCGGATGTGCAGTTCGTGCTCGACCATTGCGGCGTGCCCGACATCAAGGCCAGTGCGGAACATCCGTGGCGCGAGCATATGACCGAGATCGCGCGGCGTCCCAATGTCATCGGCAAGATCTCCGGTGTCGTCGCCTATGCCGATGCCGGCTCATGGACCGTCGAGACCTTGCGCCCCTATGTCGAGCACACGATCGGCATTTTCGGCTGGGACCGCGTCGTGTGGGGCAGCGACTGGCCGGTGTGCACGCTTGGCGGTGGCCTTGCCACCTGGGTGGCGGCGACACACGCGCTGATCGCGGGCGCCAGCCCTGAGGAGAGGACGAAATTGCTGTCGAGCAATGCCAAGCGGATGTGGAAGCTGTAGCGCGGTCGGACACCGATTGCCTGCAAGCGCGCAGAACGCCATCATAGCGCTACTTCACGCCAATACCTGCCGTCAGGCCGCCATCGATCCTGTAGTCCGCGCCGGTGCAGAAACCGGCCTTCGACGAGCACAGGAAGGCGATGAGTTCCGCCACTTCCTCCGGTTCGCCGATACGGCCGAGCGGATGCGCCGCGCCGAAGCGCTTGTAGGCCTCTTCGACATCGGCATCGCTGCCGCCGTCACCGCGCGCAGCCTTCTCCAGGATCGGCGTGCGGATCGAGCCCGGGCTGACCGAATTCACCCGAACGCCTGATGCCGCGTAGTCGAGCGCCAGCGAGCGCGTCAGCGTGTGGATGGCCCCTTTGGTCGTGGCATAGGCGGCGACGTTCTGCTGGCAGGCAAAGCCCTGCACCGAGGCGACGTTGACGATGGCGCCGCCTCCGCGCTTGATCATTTCGGGGATGCCGAAATGCGCGGTCAGGTAGATCGAGCCGACATTGACCGTCATCGTTCGGTTCCAGGTTTCCCAGTCGGTCGTCGTCGCGGTGCCATAGGGATGGACGGCGGCGGAGTTGACGATGACATCAAGGCCGCCGAACCTTGCGACGCCAGCCGCCACCGCGTCGCGCACCTGGTCGGAGATGGACACATCGGTTTCGATGACCAGCACCGCAGCTCCAGCGCTTTCCAGTTGCGCCTTCATCGCCGCATTGGCGGCGCGGTCGATGCCGCAGGCGATGATTGCGGCGCCACCGGCCGCAAGGCGTCTGGCGGTTGCCAGGCCAATGCCGGTCGTCCCCGTCACCAGGGCGACCTTGCCGTCGAAATCCATCATTTCCAAAAACTCCTCCATTTTCTATCGACTCCCATCGGGGTCCAACAATAAGTTGCCAACCTCTCGCAGAAGGAAAGCCGAAAATGGAACAATGCTGGCGCTGGTATGGGCCCGATGATCCGGTGACGCTCGATCATGTCAAGCAGGCGGGCGCCACCGGCGTGGTCTCGGCGCTCCACCATATCTATGACGGCCGGGCGTGGCCTGAGGCCGAAGTGCTGGAGCGCAAGCGCATTATCCAGGAAGCAGGACTGACCTGGTCGGTCGTCGAAAGCATTCCGGTCCACAATTCCTTCAAGATCGGCGCGCCGGAACGCGAGCGCTATGCCGGCTATTACCGCGATTCGATCCGCGCGCTGGCCAAGGCCGGCATCGCCACGATCTGCTACAATTTCATGCCGGTGGTGGACTGGACCCGCACCGATCTAGCCTACCGTCTGCCGACGACAGGCTACGCCCTGCGTTTTGATGCGATCGATTTCGCCGCTTACGATCTGTTCGTGCTGAAGCGCAGAAACGGCGTGGCATGCTATACGCCGGCGCGTATTGCGCAGGCGGAAGCGCGGCTGAAGGAATTGCCGCCCGAGAAGATCGACCAGATCGAGCGCAATCTGATCGCCGGCCTGCCGGCTACAGAGCGCAAGTATGACCGCGACAGTTTTCGCGAGGCGCTTGCGGACTATGACGGGATCGGGTCGAAGGAGTTGCGCGACAACCTCGCGTGGTTCCTGCGCGAGATCATTCCGGTGGCGGAAGAGGAGGGGGTGCGCATGTGTATCCACCCCGACGATCCGCCGTTTTCGCTCTACGGCCTGCCGCGCGTCGTTTCGACCGCCGAGGATGCGCGTTTCATTCTCAATGCCGTCGACAGCCAGGCCAATGGGCTGACGTTCTGCACCGGGTCCTACGGCACGCGCGCCGACAACGACATCGTCGCCATGGTCAAGGAATTCGCCGACCGCATCCACTTCGCCCATCTGCGCAATATCACCATCGAGGATGACGGCTCGTTCTACGAGGCCGAGCATCTCGAAGGCGGCACCGACATGGCGCATGTCATCCTGGCGCTGATGCAGGAGGAGGCGCGCCGCCGCAAGGAGGGCCGCGCCGACTGGCAAATCCCGATGCGGCCGGACCATGGCCACCTGCTCGCCGACGATATCGGCAAGACAAGGATCAATCCCGGCTACTCGCTGATCGGCCGCCTGAAGGGCCTGGCCGAATTGCGCGGCATCATGCGGGCCGTGGAAACGTTTGGGCTGGCTTGAAGGGGCAACGAACTGCGTTCAATGCCGACGCCGGCTCAGCGTGCGTCGCTATAGATCCATGTGGCCGGCGCGGACGCAAGACACCTCCGATTGCCAGCTTGACAGAAAGCTGACAATGTATCATATCCGGAAAAGCTGACTATGTATCATATTATCTAGCGCTAGGAGAAAGACCGGCAAAGCCGGCGCCCCAGGGAGGGATCGTGGGAGAGGCTATCAGCCAGTGGAGCAATTGGTCGGGCTATGTCACGGCCACGCCGCAGGCTTTTGCCGAACCGCAGAGTCTCGATGAGCTGAGTGGTGCCATTCGCAACGCGCCGGGACCAGTTCGATTCGCTGGCACGGGCCATTCCTTCACGCCTCTGGTTAAGAATGACGGGACGATCCTGTCGCTTGATCGCTTCGAGGGCCTGAGGTCGCACGATCCCGAAAGGCTGACAGCACGGGTCGGCGCCGGCACCAAGATCGGCGCGCTGGCAAAGCTGTTGCACGGCGTCGGCCAGGCGCTGCCGAACATGGGCGACATCGACAAGCAGGCGTTCGGCGGGGCGCTGGGCACCGCCACCCACGGCTCGGGCATCACGCTCGGCGCTTACCATACCCAGCTCGAGGCGATGCAGATCGTCGACGGGCGTGGCGCCGTGAAAGAGTTCGACCGTGCCAAGAGCCCCGACATGATCGAAGCCATGGGCGCTTCGCTCGGCGCTTTCGGCGCCGTCACCGAAGTGACGATCCGCAACGTGGCGAGCTACCGGATGCGGCACCGCCGCTGGACGGCGCCGATCGCCGATGTGCTTGCGCAATTCGAAAGCACCATGACGGCGCATCGTTCGGCCGAGTTCTACTACGTGCCGTTTTCGGGCCAGGCGCTGCTGATTGCCAGCGACATCACCGAGGCGCCGGCGACGGTGCGTCCGCCGACGGAAGACGACGATGCGGTGACGACGCTGAGAAAACTGCGCGACTATCTCAGCTGGCTCCCTTGGCTGCGCCGCCGTCTCATCGGCTCGGCCTTCGCCAAGGTGCCGGCCGAGGATTATATCGAGGAGTGGCTGAAGGTCTTCACCTCCGAGCGCAACGTCAAGTTCAACGAGATGGAATACCACCTGCCGTTCGAGGAAGGGGCGGCCACACTCAGCGAAATCATTGCGCTGCTCGAGACGCGGTTTCCAGAGGTCTATTTTCCGATGGAGGTGCGCGTCGTCGCGCCCGACAATGTCTGGCTCAGCCCCTTCTACAAGCGCCCAACCTGTTCCATCGCCATCCATCACGGCGTCGAGCGCGATCCGATGGCGTTCTTCAACGCCGCCGAGCCGATCTTCAGGAAGCGCGGCGGCCGCCCGCATTGGGGCAAGATGCACAGCCTGACATCAAGGGAATTGAGCGCGCTCTATCCGCGCTGGAACGATGCGATGGCGGTCCGCCGCGAGATGGACCCGGACAACCGCTTCGTGTCGCCCTATATTGCCAGGCTGCTCGGCGTCGCGGCATGAGCCTGACCGACACCTATTTCGCGGAAATGTCGGGCGCGCTCAGGGCAGCCGGGATCTTTCAGCCTTGCCTGGTGCTCGATCTCGACCGGCTCGATCACAACATCGCTGCGATCAAGGCGAAGTTCGCCACGGGCCTCGATCTGCGCCTCGTCGACAAGTCGCTGCCATGCCTGCCGCTGATCGACTATATCCGTGCGGCGTTTGCGACCGACAGGCTGATGACCTTTCATCTGCCGATCAGCGCCGAGATGCTGAAAGCGTTTCCCGATGTCGATCTCCTGTTAGGCAAGCCGATGCCGGTTGCCGGCGCCAGGCACGCGCTGACGAAGGGCGTTCTCGCCGGGCTCGGCGAAGCTACGTCGCGCATCGTCTGGCTGATCGATACCGAGGAGCGGCTGGCCGCCTATGGCTCGCTTGCCGCCGAGCTCGACCGCGAGCTGCGCGTCTGCTTCGAGGTCGATGTCGGCCTTCATCGCGGCGGTATCAGCGATCCCGACTCACTGGCCCGGGCAGTTTCCGCGTTGGCGAATTACCCGCGGCTGAAATGCGAAGGCGTCATGGCCTACGAGGCGCATATCGGCCATATCCCCAAACTGCTGGGAGGACCGGCCAAGGCGCGCGTCAAGGCGATCAGCCTGTTTCGCCAGTATGTCGCTTGCCTTGCCGCCGACCAGCGCAAGATCCTCAATCTTGGCGGCAGCAGCACCGCATTGCTCTATGACAGCTGGGTCGGCGCCAATGAATTGTCCATCGGATCGGCTTTTATGCTGCCGACCGATTTCGATGTGCCGAGCCTCAGCCAATTGCGGCCTGCGGCATTCATCGCGACGCCGATCCTGAAAGTGGTCGATGTCCAGGCGCCGGGCCTCGACCAGCGCTCCTGGCTGCTGCAGAAGCTCGGGCTGTTGCCGCGGCGCGGCTGTTTTCTCTATGGCGGAAAATGGATGGCGAAGCCCGTCCATCCCGTGGGGATGAAGACCGACAAGACGTTCGGCTTTTCGACCAATCAGCAATTCATGGCGCTGCCCGACAACGTCAATGTCGGGCCTGACGACTACGCCTTCCTGCGTCCGACGCAGAGCGAATTCGTGCTACAGCAGTTCGGTTCGATCCAGGTCTATTCCGGCGGGAAATTCGTCGAGCAATGGGCCGCACTGCCGTTTTCGTAGAGCAATTCCAGGAAAAGTGTGAAGCGGTTTTCCCACAGGAATTGCGTCAAACAAAGAGATCGAAGTGGAGGAGGATAGGATGGTTGCCAAGGCAGTCAAAACCCAGCCCGTGCAGCCTGAATGGGCAGCCGAACTCGACCTCGCGCTCACCGATCTCGACGCCAGGAAGGACGACTGGGCGCAGACCTCGAATGGCGAGCGGATCGCCTTGCTGCGGCAGGTCAAGGATCACATCCGCGAGGTCGCCGAGGCGTGGGTCAAAACCGCGACGCGCAAGAAGGGCATCCCGACCGGCTCGCCGCTGGAAGGTGAGGAATGGCTGGCTGGCCCGGCGGCGCTGATGGATGGCTGCAACCAGTTCATCCACACGCTGAGCCTGATGGACGGCAAGAAGTTCCTTGACAGTCTGCCGGTTCGCACCTTGCCCAACGGACAGGTGGCTGTGACGGTGGTTCCGAATTCGCTCTGGGACAAGGTGCTGTTCACCGGGCTGAAGGCCGAGATCTGGATGCAGCCCGGCGTGACCAAGGCGAACCTCGCCGCAAACACCGCCTCGGCCTATGACGCGCCGCGCACCAGCCGCAAGGGCAAGATCGGCCTCGTGCTCGGCGCCGGCAATGTCGCCTCGATCGCGCCGCTCGACTGCCTGCACAAGCTTTTGGTCGAGCACCAGGTGGTTCTGCTCAAGATGAACCCGGTCAACGACTATCTGATCGATTTCCTGCGGCCGGCGCTGCGGCCGCTGATCGAATTCGGTGCGCTGCGCATCGTGCGCGGCGGCGCCGATGTCGGTGCGTATCTGTGCAACCACGATCTCGTTGACGACATCCACATCACCGGTGCCGCGGCCTCGCATGACGCGATCGTCTGGGGGCCTGGCGAGGAGGGCCGCAAGAACAAGGCGGCGGGCAAGCCGCGCAACAGCCGGCGTATCACCTCTGAGCTTGGCGGCGTGGCGCCGACCATCGTGGTGCCCGGCCCATGGTCGAATGCCGACATCGCCTACCATGCCGAACTGATCGCCACACAGAAGCTCAACAATTCCGGTTTCAACTGTATCGCCTGCCAAATGCTCGTGTTGCCCGAAGGCTGGGACAAATCCGACGCGCTTCTGGCGGCCCTCGAAAAGGTGATGCAGAAAGCCCCGTCGCGCCCGGCCTATTATCCCGGCGCGACCGAGCGCCTCGCCGCCTTCGAGGCGCATGCCGACAGCGTACAGAAATTCGAGCGGCCCGGCGGGCCGGCCTGCGTGGTGGTGCCATTCCGGCCGGGCACAGATACCTATCTCGAAAATGCCGAGGTGTTCGCGCCGGCGCTCAGCGTCATGCGGCTGCCGGCGGGCAATGCGGAATCCTATCTGCGCGCCGCTGTCGCCTACGCCAATGAAAAGCTGCACGGCACGCTTGCCGCCAACATCCTCATCCATCCCAGGACGATCGCCGAGATCGGCCGGCAGCGCTTCGAGGAAATCATTGCCGAACTGCGCTATGGCGGCATCGGCATCAATTCCTGGAGCGGCGTTCTGTTCGCGCTGCTGCGCCCGACCTGGGGTGCTTTCCCTGGCCACACGCTCGACGACGTGCAGAGCGGCATCGGCGTCGTCCACAACACCTATTTGTTCGACAGACCGGAACGCAGCGTGCTCGAAGCGCCGTTCCGCATCATGCCGAAGCCGGCCTGGTTCCTGACCCACAAAAGGGCACACATGGTCGGCCGCCTGATCACCGAGTTCAACTACCAGCCGAGCCTCCTGAAGCTGCCGCGCATCATCTGGAACGCGCTGCGCGGCTAGCAACGAGCATCCGATCTCGAAAACAAAAGCCGGCACAGGAGCTACGACAATGGCTGACGCGGACGCAATCATCGTTGGCGGCGGGCTGGCCGGCCTGGCCGCAGCCGCGGAACTCGGCGATGCCGGCAAGCGCGTGATCATCGTCGAGCAAGAGGGTGGCGGTTTTCTCGGCGGCCAGGCATTCTGGTCGCTCGGCGGCCTGTTTTTGGTCAACACGCCCGAGCAGCGCCGCCTGCGCATCAAGGACAGCCGCGACCTCGCCTGGCAGGATTGGCTGGGTTCTGCCCAGTTCGACCGGCCCGAGGACCATTGGCCAAGGAAAGTGGCGGAAGCCTATGTCGATTTCGCCGCCGGCGAGATGCGGCCGTGGCTCTACGCCATGGGCATGCGCTGGTGGCCGGTGGTCGGCTGGGCCGAGCGCGGCGGCGCGCTGGCCAATGGCCACGGCAATTCAGTGCCGCGCTTCCACCTGACATGGGGCACTGGGCCGGGCGTGGTCGCGCCGTTCGAAAGGCGCGTGCGCGAGCACGTCGCCAAAGGGCTGATCACTTTGAAATTCCGTCATCAGGTCAGCCGGCTGATCAAGACCAACGGCGCGGTCACCGGCGTCGCGGGCGAAATCCTGGAGGCATCCGATGTCGAGCGCGGCAAGCAGTCGAGCCGCACGGCCGTCGGCGATTTCGACCTTTCGGCCGGTGTCGTGATCGTCACCTCCGGCGGCATCGGCGGCAATCATGAGTTGGTTCGCAAGGTCTGGCCGGTCGGGCGGCTGGGGCCAGCGCCGAAGCGTATGGTTGCCGGCGTGCCGCACCATGTCGACGGCCGCATGGTGGCGATCACCCAGGACGCCGGCGGGGCCGTCATCAACGCCGACCGCATGTGGCACTATGTCGAGGGGATCAAGAACTGGGATCCGATCTGGCCGAACCACGGCATTCGCATCCTGTCGGCGCCGTCGCCGCTATGGTTCGATGCGCTCGGACAACGCATGGAGGCGCCGTTCTTCCCGAGTTTCGATTCGCTCGGCACCTTGAAGCGCATCCTGTCGACCGGCCACGATTATTCCTGGTTCGTGCTGAGCAAGACGATCGTCTCGAAGGAGTTCGTGCTGTCGGGCTCGGAGCAAAACCTAGACTTTACGGCCAAGGATTGGCGGGCCGTGCTGAAGAACCGGCGCGGCGGCAAGGCGCCGCCATCGGTGGCGGCGTTCCTGGAAAAGGGCGAGGACTTCGTCGTCCGCGACAACCTGGCCGACCTGGTCGCCGGGATGAACGCGCTGTCAGGCGACAATCTGCTCGACTACGACGGGCTCAACGCCCAGATCGTGGCGCGCGATCGAGAGGTCGACCATGCCTATACCAAGGATGCGCAGGTCACAGCCATCCGCGGCGCCCGCAACTACATCGGCGACAAGATCTTCCGGGTGACCAAGCCGCACAAGATACTCGATCCCAGGCACGGGCCGCTGATCGCGGTGCGCCTCAACATCCTGACGCGCAAAACGCTTGGCGGCCTGCACACCAATCTCAATTCGCAGGTTCTCGATGGCAATGGCGCGCCCATTGCCGGGCTCTATGCGGCAGGCGAGGTGGCCGGCGGCGGTGGCGGCGGCTATCACGGCTACAATGCGCTGGAAGGGACATTTCTCGGCAGCTGCATCTTCTCCGGCAGGAACGCAGGCCGGCACGCCGCGGGCAGGTGACGCGGCTGGCGGGCCAAGAAAAGGTCGATGAGAACAGGACATCCGCCATGTCCCAGGATAGCGACCGCTTTCGATCGCTTGCCGCAACCGAGGCGGTCAGCAGTTGCGGCTTGCCGGCGCCGACGTTTCCCATGCGCTGGTGCTCGGCGCCGCGGCCCATCAGAGGCCTGCGTTACGCTGGCGCCACCGCGAAATTGAGCTCGAGGTCCTGAAGGCCTGGCAGCAAGATCGGCCGGACTACCACTCGGCAAACGAGCCGTCCTTGTGACGCCAGACCGGGTTGCGCCAGCGGTGGCCTTCCTTGGCGCGTTCCTTGACGTAGTCCTCGTCGATTTCGACGCCGAGGCCGGGACCATCGGGGATTGCGACATAGCCATCCTCGTAGCGAAAGACGTCCTTGTTGGCGGCATAATCGAGCAAATCGTTTGCAGCGTTGTAGTGAATGCCGAGGCTCTGTTCCTGGATGAAGCAGTTGTAGCTGACGGCATCGAGCTGCAGGCAGGCGGCGAGCGCGATCGGGCCGAGCGGGCAGTGCGGCGCGACCGCAATATCATAAGCCTCGGCCATCGCCGCGATCTTGCGGCATTCGGTGATGCCACCGGCATGCGAGAGGTCGGGTTGGATGATGTCGACGGCGCCTTGCTCGAACACCGACTTGAAATCCCAGCGGCTGTAAAGACGCTCGCCGAGCGCGATCGGCGTCGAGCCCAGCGCTGCGATCTCCTTCAGCGCCTCGCGGTTTTCGCTGAGCACCGGCTCCTCGATGAACATTAGCCGGTAGGGTTCCAGCTCCTTGACCAGCATGCGCGCCATCGGCCGATGCACGCGGCCGTGAAAATCGACCGCGATGCCGATACCAGGACCAACGGCCTCGCGCACCATGGCGACGCGTTCGACAGCCGCATCTATTCTGCCATGGCTGTCGACGATCTGCAGTTCCTCGGTGCCATTCATCTTCAGCGCCTGGAAACCGCGCGAAACGACCTCCCTGGCGCCAGCAGCCACTTCCGCCGGCCGGTCGCCGCCGATCCAGGAATAGACCTTGATGCTGTCGCGCAACTTGCCGCCGAGCAGTTCGTGCACAGGCACGCCGAGCGCCTTGCCCTTGATGTCCCACAGCGCCTGGTCGATGCCGGCAATGGCGCTCATCAGGATCGGCCCGCCGCGGTAGAAGCCGCCGCGATGCATCACCGTCCAATGGTCCTCGATCAGGCGCGGGTCCTTGCCGATGAGATAATCGCCGAGTTCCTTGACCGCTGCCTCGACCGTCAGCGCGCGGCCTTCGACGACAGGCTCGCCCCAGCCGGTGACGCCGGCATCGGTCTCGATCTTCAGGAACAGCCAGCGCGGCGGGACGATGTAGGTGGTGAGCGAGATGATTTTCATGCTGGTCTCAGTTGTTCTTGAGTTTCTTGGCGCTGACCAGGTCGCGCGCCGCAAGGTCGAGGATCCGGCCTGCCGCTGCACGCGCCGCCGCGGCATCGCGCATGCGCAGCGCCTCGACCACCTCGCGATGCGCCGCGACCGCTTCCATGCGCCGGCTGAGCGAAATGGTCGCCGTTGCTTCGAGCGAGAATTTCAGCCCGGTGTCGATCAGATTGCCGATCTGGCGAAAGATCGGGTTGTGGCTCGCGGCATAGACGATCTGGTGAAAGGTGATGTCCGAGCGCGAGAAGGCGGCGAGATCCTCGCCGGCATTGGCCATGCCGCGCCAGGCGGCTTCGAGATCGGCGATCTCCTGCAGCGTCGCACGAGTCGCCGCAAGTTCGGCGACCAGCGGCTCGATGGCGCGGCGCGTTTCGAGGATGGCGTCGAACAATTTGTCGTCCAGCGCATGCGGCGCGTGCCAGGCCAGCACCTGCGGGTCGATGATGTTCCAGTTGTCCTGTTCACATACAACCGTGCCGATGCGCGGCCGCGACAGCACCAGCCCCTTGGCGGCCAGCACCTTCAGCGCCTCGCGGATGACGGTGCGGCTGACGCCATATTCGACGCCGAGTTCGTTTTCGGTCGGCAGGGACGAGCCGGCGGGATAGCGTCCGGAAAAGATGTCTGCGGCAAGCGCCTTGGTCACATCGGGCATGACGCGCGGGCGGCGGGTGTCGCCTGATGCCTTCTTCGAAGTTTCGGTCACCTCAGCCCTCCTCCAAGGCGGCGAAACCACTGATCTCGCGTCCCCGGCCTTACCGGATGCGGAGGATTTGCGCCAGCGATCGCTTGTCAGAGCATGTAGCTCAATTATCATACCAGATCAATTGACGAGTATGATAAAAAGAATTAGAGACTCTGCATCCGGGCTGAGCGCCCGGCCATCGCTGGGAGGTAATCATGCGACTTCTGAAGACCGCGCTCGTCGCGGGCGCGCTTGCCGTGCTGTCCGTCACGACCATCGCTGCATATGCTCAGGACACCAAGATCGGTTTCATCGTCAAACAGCCGGAAGAGCCGTGGTTCCAGGACGAATGGAAGTTCGCCGACCAGGCCGCCAAGGAGAAGGGTTTTACCCTGGTCAAGATCGGCGCCGAGGACGGTGAGAAGCTGATGTCGGCGATCGACAATCTGGGCGCGCAGGGCGCGCAAGGCTTCATCGTCTGCACGCCTGATGTGAAGCTCGGCCCCGGCATCGTCGCCAAGGCCGCCGCCAACAATCTGAAGCTGATGACGGTTGATGACCGTCTGGTCGGCGCAGACGGCAAGGCGCTGGAAGACGTGCCGCATATGGGCATTTCGGCGACCAAGATCGGCGAGGCCGTCGGCCAGGCGATCGTCGACGAAATGAAGGGACGCGGCTGGAAAGCCGACGAGGTGGGCGCCATCCGCGTCTCCTACGACCAACTGCCGACCGCCGTCGACCGGGTCGAAGGCGCCATTTCGGTGCTGAAGGCCAACGGCTTCAAGGCCGAGAACATTTTTGACGCGCCGCAGGCCAAGACCGATACCGAGGCTGCGCTTAATGCGGCGACGGTCGTGCTCAACGCCCATGCCGACATCAAGAAGTGGGTCTCCTTCGGCCTCAACGACGAAGCCGTTCTCGGCGCCGTGCGCGCTTCCGAAAGCGTCGGCATCCCGGCCGAAAACGTGATCGGCGTCGGCATTGGCGGCGCGGATTCGGCGATCAACGAGTTCAAGAAGCCGACCGCCACCGGCTTCGTCGGCACGGTGATCATCTCGCCGAAGCGTCACGGCTACGAGACTGCGCTCAACATGTATGACTGGGTCGCCAACAACAAGGAACCCGAGAAGCTCATCCTGACCGCCGGTGCGCTGGCCAAGCGCGACGACTACCAGACGGTCCGCAAGGATCTCGGCATCGAATAGTCCTCCCTGTACAAACAGGCGGCGGCTCACAGTCGCCGCCTGTTTGGCATGGCAAAAGGATAGGCGCCCCATGTCCTTTCTCGACTTCTCGGAAATCACCAAGACCTATCCGGGCGTCAAGGCGCTGTCGGACGTCTCGTTCGGCGTCGACAAGGGCGCCGTGCACGGCCTGATGGGCGAGAACGGCGCCGGCAAATCCACGCTGATCAAGATCCTGTCCGGCGACCAGCATGCCGATGACGGCGAGATCCTCATCGACGGCAAGATGCAAGCCTATGCAACGACGCGAGATGCCTTCGACAATGGCGTCATCGTCATCCACCAGGAACTGCAGCTGGTTCCCGAGCTCACTGTTGCCGAAAACCTCAGCCTCGGCCGCTTCCCCGCCAACGCCGGCATCATCGCCCGTGCCAGGATGCTGGACGATGTTGGCGCCAAGCTGAAATCAGCCGGCATCGACATCGATATCAGCCGCAAGGTCAAGACGCTGTCGATCGGCGAGCGCCAGATGGTCGAGATCGCCAAGGCGATCATGCTCGACGCGCGCGTCATCGCTCTGGACGAGCCGACCTCGTCATTGTCGTCGCGCGAAAGCGAAATCCTGTTTGCCCTGATCGACCGCCTGCGCGGCGAGGGCAAGGTCATCATCTATGTCTCGCACCGGCTGGACGAAGTGTTCCGCCTCTGCGACAGCCTGACCGTGCTGCGCGACGGCAAGCTCGCGGCGCACCATGCGTCGCTGAAAAACGTCACACGCGACCAGGTCGTCGCCGAAATGGTCGGCCGCGAAATCTCCGATATCTGGGGGTTTCGCCCACGCCCGGCCGGCGATGTCCGGCTGAAGGTCGACGCTGTTTGCGGAGTAAAACTGACGACGCCCGCCAGCTTCGAGGCGAGGGCGGGCGAGATCGTCGGCTTCTTCGGCCTGATCGGCGCGGGGCGCTCGGAACTGATGCGGCTGGTGTTCGGCGCCGACCCGCGCTCAGGTGGCACCATTACCGTTGATGGCAAGGTCGTGCATGCCACCGATCCGCATGACGCGATCCGCGCCGGGATCGTTTTGTGCTCGGAAGACCGCAAGCATGACGGCATCATCCAGGGCCGCTCGATCGAGGAGAACATCAACATCTCGTCGCGGCGTCATCACACACGCTTCGGAATCTTGAACCGCGCTAGCGAGATCGCCACCGCCGAGACCTTCATCAAGAAGCTCAAGGTGCGCACGCCGTCGCGCAAGCAGGACATCATCAACCTCTCCGGTGGCAACCAGCAGAAGGTCATTCTCGGCCGCTGGCTGTCGGAGCAGGGCGTGCGCGTGCTTATCGTCGACGAGCCGACACGCGGTATCGATGTCGGCGCCAAAGCGGAAATCTACGAACTGCTCTACCAGCTTGCCGAAGACGGCATGGCGATCGTCGTCGTCTCGTCCGAACTGCCGGAAGTGATGGGCATTTGCGACCGCATCCTGGTGATGTGCGGCGGGCGCATCAGCGCCGAACTCGCGCGCGACCAGTTCGCCGAAAAAGCGATCCTGGCCGCCGCTCTTCCCGATCAGAAAACCCCCGACGCGATCGCATCCTGAGGATCTTTGCCATGACCGATCAGTTGAAGAAGATCCTGCTCGGCGAACAGGGCCTCGTCGTGATCTTCATCGTCGCCTTCGCGCTGGTGTCGCTGCTGGTGCCGAATTTTCTGACCGACCGCAACATGCTCGGCCTGCTGCAATCGGTGGTCACCGTCGGCATCGTCGCCTGCACGATGATGTTCTGCCTCGCCGCGCGCGACTTCGACCTCTCGGTCGGTTCGATCGTTGCTTTCGCCGGCATGGTCGCGGTGATGGCGTCGAACTATACCGGATCGATCATCCTCGGGCTTCTTGCGGCAATCGCCTGCGGCGCCTTCGTCGGCTTCATCAACGGCGTCGTCATCGCCAAGTTCCGCATCAACGCGCTGATCACGACGCTTGCTACCATGCAGATCGTGCGCGGCCTTGCGCTGATCGCATCCGATGGCCGCGCCGTCGGCATCAACAGCCCGGATTTCTACCAACTGGCGCTGTCGAAGCTGTTCGGCATTCCGACGCCGGTCTGGGTCCTGGCCGTGCTGTTCTGCATCTTCGGTTTTGTCCTCAATCGTACCGTGTTCGGCAAGAACACGCTGGCCATCGGCGGTAACCCGGAGGCTTCGCGCCTGGCCGGCGTCAATGTCGACTGGACGCGCATCTGGATCTTTGCGCTGCAAGGCGTGGTTTGCGGCATCGCCGGCATCCTTTTGGCCTCGCGCATCACGTCGGGCCAGCCCAATGCGGCGGTGGGGCTTGAACTCTCGGTCATCTCGGCCTGCGTGCTCGGCGGCGTCTCGCTTGCCGGCGGCCGCGCCACCATGTCGGGCGTCATCGTCGGCGTGCTGATCATGGGCATCGCCGAAAACGCCATGAACCTGCTCAACATCGCAGCCTTCTACCAATACATTGTGCGCGGCGTGATCCTGCTGCTTGCCGTTTTGCTCGACAATCTGCGTTCGTCGGCACTGGGCCGGCGCTGATCCGTCTTCCAGTGGAGTGACAGCCATGGCTGAGCGCCTGTCCGGCAAACGCATCTTCCTCACCGGCGCCGCGCAAGGCATCGGGCTTGCCATCGCCGAGGCCTGCCTGGCCGAAGGGGCAAAACTGTTCCTGGTCGATCGCGACGGCGCGCTGCTGGACAAAACGGTCGCCGGCCTTGCCGCACCGCAGGGCCATGTCGGACATACCGCAGCCGACATCAGCGACGGGGCCGCGATTGCCGCTGCCGTCAGCCGGGCGACCGACGCGATCGGGCCGATCAACGCGCTGATCAACAATGCCGGGATGAATGTGTTCTCGACGCCGCTCGAGGCGACCGAGGAGGAGTGGAATCGCAATTTCGATGTCAACGTCAAAGGCGCCTGGAACTGCGCCAAGGCGGTGCTGCCGGCAATGATCGCAAATGGCGGTGGCGCGATCCTCAACATCGCCTCGACGCACAGCTTCACCATCATCCCTCATACCTTCCCCTATCCCGTGGCCAAGCACGCGCTGCTTGGGCTGACCAAGTCGCTGGCGCTGGAATATGCCGGGCAGGGCGTGCGCGTGAACGCGCTGGCGCCCGGTTATGTCGAGACGCAGAAGGCGACCGACTATTGGAACAGTTTTGCCGATCCGGTTGCGGCGCGCGCCAAGACGCTGGCGCTGCATCCCGGCGGCCGCATCGCCTCGGCGCGCGAGATCGCGCTGGCCGCTGTGTTCATGATTTCTGAGGAGTGCCCGTTCATGAACGCGGCGACCCTCGTCGTCGATGGCGGGCTCAGCCAGCTACAGCATCCCGCCTGAACGCTGGAGAGGCTCTATTTCTACCGCATCGACCGCCGGCCTAATGGAGCAAGCAGTCGCGATCAGAAACGCTCGCGATAGGCGCGCGGATTGGTGCCCAGCACGCGCAGAAAGCCGCGCCGCATGGTTTCTTCCGAGCCGAAACCGCAGCGGCGGGCCGTCTGGTTGACGGGCTGGCCCCGCTCCAGCATCCGCCGCGCCGCCTCGATCCGGATCTCCTCGATCGCGCGGGCAGGTGTCCGGCCGGTGGCCTCGCGATAGCGCCGCGAGAAGCTGCGCGAGCTCATATTGGCGTGGTCGGCCAACTGCGTGAGCGACAGGTCACCGGCCAGATTTTCGAGGATCCAGCCATGCAGCCGGTCGAAGCGCCCGTCGCCTTGCTGCAGCTTGAGGGTCTGGCTGAATTGCGCCTGGCCACCGGGACGTTTCAGGAAGACCACCAACTCGCGCGCCACGCCGAGCGCCGTGTGCCGGCCAAGGTCGGCCTCGACGAGGGAGAGGGCGAGATCGATCCCCGCCGTTACGCCGGCGGATGTCCAGACATTGCCGTCGCGGATGAAGATCGGATCGGGTTCGAGCCGGACCGCGGGAAAGCGCCGGGCGAACTCCGCGCAGCGTCCCCAATGGGTCACCGCGCGGCGGCCGTCGAGCAGGCCAGCCGTCGCCAGCAGCATGGCGCCGCTGCAGACGGAAGCGGTTCGGGTGGCATCGCGCGAGCGACCGGCGATCCACTGGACCAGCACGGGATCGTCGCAGGCCGCGTTGACGCCCCATCCTCCGGGGACAAGCAGCGTGTCGATCTTACCTCCGTGGGTTGGCAGCACTGCTGCCTCCAGCACGAGACCGGCCGATGTCCGGATGCGCGGTGAGGCGGCGACGACCACGACCTCGTAAGGAGCCGGTTCGCCGGCCTGCCTTTTGAAATCATTGGCGCTGGCAAAGACCTGCAGCGGTCCGCTGACGTCGAGGAGCTGGATGTCGGGATAGGCAAGTACTTCGATACGGCGCATTGGTTTGGCCCGAAGCGAGGGATGAATGGCAATCGTGCCAAACCATGATGCCGTAGATTGCCGGAAGTCAACCCACGGAGATTTCCATGCCCCTTCGTTTCGGCATCCTCGTATTCCCCGACGTCCAACAACTCGACCTCACCGGCCCATACGAAGTCCTGGCATCGGCCAAGGATGCCGAGGTGGAACTGATCTGGAAGGATCGCAACCCGGTGACGTCATCGACGCGCCTCTCGCTGACGCCAACCGCGACCTTTGACGATTGCCGGCCCCTCGACGTGCTGTGCATTCCTGGCGGGGGCGGGGTCAACGCGCTGCTGGACGACCAGACAGTCCTCGATTTCGTGTGGGAGCGCGCGGGGCAGGTGCGCTACATCACCTCCGTTTGCAGCGGTGCCCTGGTGCTTGGGGCGGCCGGACTGCTGAGGGGCAAGCGCGCGACCACGCACTGGTATGCGCATGATTTCCTTGAGGAGTTCGGAGCGATCCCGGTCGACGAGCGTATCGTCGAAGACGGCAAGCTCATCACCGCCGGCGGCGTCACTTCGGGGATCGACTTCGGCCTGGCGCTGGTTGCGAGGCTGCTTGGACAGGAGGAGGCCGAGATCGTGCAGCTCTCGCTCGAATACGCCCCGGCTCCTCCCTTTCGGTCCGGCACGCCCGCCGAGGCGTCGCCTGCGGTGCTGGCGCAGGCAAAAAAGCGCCTCTCTGGTTCGAGGCGGGTTCGCGAGGCAATCTTCGCTCGCTGGCGCGAGGCTCGCGCCGCCGCTGCGCCGGCGCGCATCCACGGCTGAAGCAGCAAGGCCGAAGGTGCATCCCCTGGCCCTTCGGCCTTGCTGCGTTTCCACTGTTGACAGGTCCCTTCGTCTGTGCAGAAATTGGTTGGACCATTGAACCACTTCGGTAATAGCCCCGGTGACCGAATTCAGCCTTCCGCCGATCCAGACGACGGCCCGCGACGACGCGGTGCTGAAGGCGTTGGCCGGCTTCGTCATGCGCGAGAAGCTGGAACCCGGTGAGAGGCTGCCGACCGAACGCATCCTCGCTGAGCGTCTGAAGGTCAGCCGCAACACGGTGCGCGAGGCGCTGACGCGCTGGGAAGGGCTTGGCCTGGTCGAGCGCCGGCAGGGCTCGGGCACCTATCTCAAGGCCGCCGTCTCGCTCGACATGCTGCACATGCCGCTGACGCTTGCCGGCGGCAATGATTTCACCGGTCTGATGCGCACGCTGGAAATCCGCCGCGCGCTGGAAGCGGAAGCCGCCGCCCTTTGCGCCATTCGTGCCGACAAGGACGACCTCGCCGAGATCGAGCGCAAGCTCGACATCATGGAGGAAGAGTTTCTCAGCCGCGCCGGCATGTCGTCGGAAGAGGACTGGGAATTCCATCAGGCGATCTACCGCGCCTGCGGCAATCCGCTGTTCGAGCAGATTATCGCCGCCATGCACGAACTGTTCCACCGCTTCTGGGAACATCCGCTCGGCGTGCGCGATTTCGGCCACGCAAGCTTTCCCTACCACCGCACCATGTTCGACTGCATCGCCGCGCACGATCCGGAAGGCGCCCGGGCCGAAGCGCTGAAGCTGATCGCCACGGTCGAGGACGATTTGAAGCGCGGCGCCGCCAACCTCAAACTTTCGGTCCGCACATGAACGAGCACAGCTTCGACCCAGGCATTTCCGGCAGCGACTATCTCGCCGAGGCGGCGACGCTTCTGGCGCATGACGACCCGTTCCCCGGCAATGCGGTGGTGCCGCCGATCTACCAGACCTCGCTGTTCACCTTCGCCAGCTATGCCGACATGGCCGACACCTTTGCCGGGCGCAGGAAACAGCCGATCTATTCGCGCGGCGACAATCCGACGGTGATGGAATTCGAGTCGCGCGTCGCAGCGCTTGAAGGTGCTGAAGCCGCACGTGGTTTTTCGAGCGGCATGGCTGCGATCAGCGCGACGTTGCTGGCTTTCGTCGGCGCAGGCGAACGCATCCTTGCGGTGCGCAATTGCTATGGCGACGCCTACCGACTGTTCGAGCGGCTGTTTCCGCGCCTGCATATCAAGGTGGACTATGTCGACGGCTCCGATCCGGATGCGGTGGCCGCGGCACTTCCCGGTGCGAAACTGCTCTACCTGGAAAGCCCGACCTCGATGATGTTCGAGCTGCAGGATCTCGAACATCTGACGCGGCTGGCGAAAGAGCAGGGCATCGTCACCACAATCGACAATTCCTGGGCGACGCCGGTGTTCCAGAAGCCGATCCTGCACGGCGTCGATCTGGTGCTGCACTCGGCCTCGAAATATCTCGGCGGCCACAGCGATACCGTCGCCGGTGTGGTGGCGGGCTCGGCCGCCCATATCAAGCACATCAACGACCAGACCTACTCGCAGCTTGGCGCAAAGCTGTCGCCCTTCGAGGGCTGGCTGCTGTTGCGCGGCCTGCGCACGCTGCCGCTGAGACTGCCGCATCACATGAAGAGCGGGCTCATCATCGCCGAGCGCTTGAAGGCGCATGACAAGGTCGAGCGGGTCAATCATCCCGCCTATTCCAACCATCCCGGCAAGAAGACGCTTGCCGGCTATGCCGGGCTGTTCTCCTTCGAGGTGACGGAGGATGTCGACATTCCCGCTTTCGTCGATGCGCTGAAATTTTTCCGCATCGGCGTCAGCTGGGGCGGTCATGAAAGCCTGGTCGTGCCGGCAAAGGCCTCGCTCGAGCAGACACCGGGTCTCAATTCGATGGCGCGCTTCGGCGTCAGCCCCCGAACCATCCGCTTCAATGTCGGATTGGAAAGCGTCGAAGACCTCTGGGCCGACATCGGCCAGGCCTTCGACAAAGCAAAAAAATGACTGGGTTCAAAATGGGAGTTCTGAACATGAAACGACTGAGCATCATGCTTGCCACCGCTGCCGGCCTGGCGATGTCCGCTAGCGGCGCGCTGGCCGACACCACCCTCAAGCTGGTCGAGGTCATCACCAGCCCGCAGCGCACCGAATTCCTGAAGAAGCAGATCGCCGAGTTCGAGGCCGCCAATGCCGGCGTCAAGGTCGAGGTGGTCTCGCTGCCCTGGGGCCAGGCGTTCGAGAAATTCCTCACCATGGTGCAGGCCGGCGATACGCCCGACATCGTCGAGATGCCGGAGCGCTGGATGGGCCTCTACGCCACCAACGGCCAGCTCGAGGATCTCGGTCCCTACATGGCCAAATGGGATGATGCCAAAACGCTCGGCGACCGCGCCAAGCAGTTCGGCTCGACCGTCAACAACACCCAGTTCATGATCCCGTACGGCTACTATGTGAATGCGCTGTTCTGGAACAAGAAGCTGTTCAAGGAGGCCGGTCTCGACGGCCCGCCGGCGACACTCGACGACTTCATCGCCGACTCCAAGAAGATCTCCGCCATTCCAGGCAAGTACGGCTATTGCCTGCGTGGTGGGCCGGGCGCCTTCAACGGCATGCACATGTTCATGAACATCGCCGCTGGCAAGGGCGGCTACTTCAACGAGGACGGCACCTCGACCATCAACGAGGAGGGCTCGGTCAAGGGCCTGCAGATGCTGGCCGACATGTACAAGGACGGGCTGGCGCCCAAGGATGCGGTGAGCTGGGGCTTTAACGAGACCGTCACCGGCTTCTATTCCGGCACCTGCGCCATGCTCAACCAGGATCCGGATGCGCTGATCGGCATTGCCGACAAGATGAGTGCCGACGATTTTGCCGTGGCGCCGCTGCCTGTGGGGCCAAGCGGCAAATCCTATCCGACGCTGGGCTATGCCGGCTGGGCGATGTTCGCCAATTCGCAGCACAAGGACGATGCCTGGAAGCTGATGGCGACGCTGTTGTCGCCCAAGGACAATCTCGAATGGGCCAAGGAAGTCGGCGTCGTGCCGATCCACAATGGCGCCGACCAGGATGCCCACTTCAAGACCGAGCAGTTCAAAGGCTGGTTCACCGAACTCAGCGACACTTCCAAATATGAAATGGTGACGCCGCCGACACATCTGGAGAACCTCGGCAATTTCGTCGACCAGGTGGCGATCAAGAATTTCCAGGAAGTGCTGCTCGGCCAGAAGTCGGCCAAGGACGTTGCTGATCAATGGGCCGCGTTCCTGACCAAGGAACAGCAGGACTGGCTGGCCAAGAACAAGAAGTAGTTCTTCCACCTTCTCCCCGTTTACGGGGAGAAGGTGGCCCGAATGCATGTCGCCCAAAAGTGCGTAGCGGTTTTGGGACAACGACATGCACAGACAGGCCCGGATGAGGGGCAGCGCGAGCACCCCAAGGCTGGCGCCGCCCCTCATCTGCCTGCCGGCATCTTCTCCCCGTGAACGGGGAGAAGGGTGCTGTTGCTGCTGTCGGCACCCACCCATGATTGTTGAGCGCTAATGACTTATGCCGTGTCCGAAATACGATCCGCCGGCCGGCCGCGAAAGAAGCGGCTGACGCATGCAGCAATCGAGCCCTGGCTTTATCTCAGCCCGGCGATCGTTCTGCTGGTCGTGGTGCTGCTGGTGCCGCTGATCATCGGCATTAGCTATTCGTTCCGGAAGTTCTCCGCCTTCAAATCCGAATATGTCGGTCTAGGCCAGTATCAGGCGATGCTGACCGACCAGGTGCTGGGGCAGGCGCTGGTCAACACGCTGTGGTGGACCGTCGCCAGCCTGTTCTTCCAGTTCTTCCTCGGCCTGGGTCTGGCGTTGCTGCTCGACAAACCGTTTGTCGGGCGCAAGTTCGTGCAGGCGGTGGTGTTCCTGCCCTGGGCGGTGCCATCTTTCCTGTCGGGCCTGACCTGGGCGTGGCTGTTCAATCCGATCATCGGACCACTGCCGCATTGGCTCTTCACGCTCGGGCTGAAGGCCGAGCCGACCAATGTGCTGTCCGATCCGGCGACCGCCATGTGGGGGCCGATCATCGCCAACATCTGGTTCGGCATTCCGTTCTTCGCCATCACGCTGCTGGCGGCGCTGAAGTCGATCCCGTCGGAACTGCATGAGGCGGCCGCAATCGACGGCGCTTCGCCTTGGCAGCGCTTCACCAAGGTGACGCTGCCGTTCCTGGCGCCGACCATCGTCATCACCGTCATGCTGCGTACGATCTGGATCGCGACCTTCGCCGATCTGATCTTCGTCATGACCGAGGGCGGGCCGGCCGGCTCGACCAGCACGGTGCCGGTCTACATCTATGTCAGCGCCTTCAAGTCGCTGGACAAGGGCTATGCCTCCGCGGTGGCGGTGCTGCTACTGGTACTGCTCATCGCCTATGCGATCGCGCTGATCGCCATCCGCCGCTTGCTGGTGAGGCACGTCTGATGATTGCCGGACGCTCCACCTCCTCGCGCATCTTCAGCGGCATCGGCCTCTACGCGGCGATTGCCGCCTATATGATCTTTGCGCTGTTTCCGATCTTCTGGACGCTGAAGATTTCGGTAACGCCGGAGCGGCTGCTCTATTCCGAGGGCATCACGCTGTGGCCGTCGCAGACCACCTTCCGCAACTTCATCACTGTCCTGGAAGCCTCTGACTTCCCCCGCTATTTCCTCAACAGCGTTATCGTCTCAGTGTCGACGGCGGCCCTGGTGACAGTCATCGCCACGCTCGCCGGCTACGCCATGTCGCGCTTCACCTTTCGCGGCAAGGCAACGCTGGCGATCATGCTTTTGCTGACGCAAACCTTCCCGCTGGTGATGGTCATTCCGCCGATTTACCGCGTCATGGGCGAGCTTGGCCTGACCAACAGTCTGGTTGGTCTGATCATCATCTACACCGCCTTCAACACCGCCTTCGCCACCTTTCTGATGCAGTCCTTCTTCGACGGCATTCCGAAGGATCTGGAGGAAGCGGCGATGATCGACGGCTGCACGCGGGCGCAGGCGATGCGCAAGGTGATCGTGCCGCTGACCTTGCCCGGCATGGGCGCCACGCTCGGCTTCGTCTTCACCGCCGCCTGGAGCGAATTGCTGTTCGCGCTGATGCTCATTTCCAGCGACGACCAGAAGACGTTTGCCGTCGGCCTGCTCACCTATATCGGCAAGTTCGCCGTCGACTGGGGGCAGATGATGGCGGCGTCGATCCTGGCGCTGATCCCGGTCTGCATCTTCTTCGCCTTCCTGCAACGCTATCTCGTCACCGGCCTTACCGCCGGCGCGGTCAAAGGATAATCGATGGCTTCCGTCACGCTGCAAAACGTCGAGAAGGACTACGGTTCGCTGCGCATCCTGCACGGCGTCGACCTCGAGATCGCCGATGGCGAGTTCGTCGTGCTGGTCGGCCCGTCCGGCTGTGGCAAGTCGACCCTTTTGCGCATGATTGCCGGGCTGGAGGAGGTGTCGGGCGGCGAGATCCATATCGGCGATCGGCTGGTCAACGATGTCGCGCCGAAGGACCGCGATATTGCCATGGTGTTCCAGTCCTACGCGCTCTATCCGCACATGGATGTGTCGTCGAATATGGGCTTCAGCCTGCTGTTGAAGAAGGCGGAGAAGACGAGGATCGACGGCAGGGTAGGGGCGGCAGCAAAGCGGCTCGGCCTCGACAATTTTCTCGGCCGTCTGCCCAGGCAACTGTCCGGCGGCCAACGCCAGCGCGTCGCCATGGGCCGGGCCATCGTGCGTGATCCCAAAGTGTTCCTGTTCGACGAACCGCTCAGCAATCTCGACGCCAAATTGCGCGTGCATATGCGCGCCGAGATCAAGGCGCTGCACCAGCAGCTCAAGACCACATCGGTCTATGTCACCCACGACCAGATCGAAGCCATGACTATGGCCGACCGCATCGTCGTCATGCATGACGGTTACGTCCAGCAGGTCGGCCATCCGCTCGAACTCTACGATCGGCCGATCAACACCTTCGTCGCCGGCTTCATCGGCTCGCCCGGCATGAACTTTTTTCCGGCGACAGTGGCCAAGGGCGGCAAGGTGGACGCGGTGCTGGCCGACGGCCAGAAGCTGAGATTGCCTGATGGCTTGCCATTGAAGGATGGCGATGTGCTCACCGTCGGGCTACGGCCGGAGCACATCCAGCTTGCCGACGATGGTCCGCTCAGGGCAGAGGTCGAGGTGGTCGAGCCGCTCGGCCTGTCGACGCAGTTCTATGTCCGGCTCGCCAACCAGCTGGTTTGTGTCTTCGTCATGGGACGCAGCACTATCCGGCCTGGCGATAAGGTGCGGCTGTCTGCCGATCCGGCGGCGCTGCATCTGTTCGATCCCGCAAGCGGCAACCGCATCGGGTAATCCTATCGAAGGCTGCCCAGGCTGGCATACATGCCGGTGGTGCGGAACTGCGTCGGGTTGATGCCGTAGAGCCGGCGGAAGACTTTCGAGAAATAGTTGGCGTCCTCGAAGCCGCACAGGATGGCGACCTCCTTGACCGGCAGGAAATCGGCTTTGGTTAGCAGCTTCGCCGCCCGCTGCAGCCGCTGCTGCAGCACGAACTCGGCCGGCGGAACGCCTTCGCTCTCGGCGAAGCAGCGCGAGAAATGGGCGCGGCTGAGGCCGCTGATCTGGACGAGCTCGGCCACGGGCAAGGGCTTATCGAGATTGGCGTTGATATGATCGATGACCGGCTGCATGACGCTCTGTTTCTCAGTGAAGGCGTGCGAGCCGAAGACATCGTCGTAAAGCGCCATCGCCGCCTCATAGGCGATTGCCGAAGCAGCGCCCGGCGAAGCGCCGGCCTTGATCAGGCGCAGGCTGCAATCGGCGAGATGATCGATCGTCTCCGGCTGCAGCCGAAACACCGGGCCGGAGACGCTGAGTATGGATTTGTGGACGCGCAGCGCCTCCTCGCCATTCATCGAGATCCAGAAATATTCCCAGCGGTCGCCCTTCTCCAGCCAGTAGCGATGGTTGTGTGGCACCAGCACCAGCAGCGTGTCGTTGGCCTGCAGGCGGTAGTTGCGGTTCTCGTAGCGCAGCTGGCCGGTGCCGCTGATCGTGTGCTGCAGCACGGTGAACGGTGTCTGGCCGCGCTTGCGCCCATCCCAGTCATAGGTCACGCCCTCGCGTACTTCATAGCCGGTGCTGGTTGGCATGGCATGCAGGCGCTGGCGGCCGCGCGGCAGCGAGATGGTTCGCATCAACTGTCCGTTGGCGATCAGATCATGCAGCACAAAATTACCCTCGAAAGCATAATCGTTCTCTGGCCGCGCCTTGGAATAACGGCATAATCCAAATCCTGAGAACGCGAAAGACCCGCGGTCGAGGAGCGGGCGGGGAGGAGAACGAGCCGGAATTCCGGCTCGAATGGCATGCGCGCCGAGGCGAGCCGCCATTCCCTTTCCTGTTGCTCCTTACCCGGCATTCGAATGCATCGAGGTGAGGTAATGAGTTTCAAAATCGCTATTATCGGCGCCGGCAGCGTCGGCTTCACCAAGAAGCTGTTCACCGATATTTTGTGCGTCCCGGAATTCAGCGACATCGAATTCGCGCTGACCGATCTCAGCGAACACAATCTGCAAATGATCAAGGCGATCCTCGACCGCATCGTCGAGGCCAACAAGCTGCCGACCAGGGTGACGGCGACGACCGACCGCCGCAAGGCGCTGGAAGGCGCGCGCTACGTCATCAGCTGCGTGCGGGTGGGCGGGCTCGAAGCCTATGCCGACGATATCCGCATTCCCTTGAAATACGGCATCGACCAGTGCGTCGGTGACACGATTTGCGCCGGGGGCATCCTCTACGGCCAGCGCAACATCCCGGTCATCCTCGACTTCTGCAAGGATATATTGGAGGTCGCCGAGCCAGGCGCCAAATTCCTCAACTATGCCAACCCGATGGCGATGAACACCTGGGCGGCGATCGAATATGGCAAGGTCGATACGGTCGGCCTCTGCCACGGTGTCCAGCACGGCGCCGAACAGATCGCCGAAGTGCTCGGCGCCAAGTCGCACAGCGAACTCGATTATGTCTGCTCCGGTATCAACCACCAGACCTGGTTCATCGATTTGCGGCTCAACGGCCGCAAGATCGGCAAGGACGAACTGGTGGCTGCCTTCGAGGCGCATCCGGTCTATTCGCAGCAGGAAAAGCTGCGCATCGACGTGCTGAAGCGCTTCGGCGTCTACTCCACCGAAAGCAACGGTCATCTCTCCGAATATCTGCCCTGGTATCGCAAGCGGCCGGACGAAATCACCCGCTGGATCGACATGTCCGATTGGATCCATGGCGAGACCGGCGGCTATCTTCGCTACTCAACGGAAACCCGCAACTGGTTCGAGACGGAATATCCGCAATTCCTCGAAGCGGCGTCGAAGCCGCTCGACGTATCGAAGCGCTCGAACGAACATGCCAGCCATATTCTCGAAGCGCTGGAGACGAACCGCGTCTATCGCGGCCACTTCAACGTCAAGAACACCGGCATCATCACCAATCTGCCGCAGGACGCGATCATCGAATCGCCCGGCTTCGTCGATCGCTTCGGCATCAACATGGCGTCAGGCATCACGCTGCCGGAAGCCTGCGCGGCCACCTGCATGGCTTCGATCAACGTCCAGCGCATGTCGGTGCATGCGGCTGTTACGGGCGACATTGACCTGCTCAAGCTCGCGGTGCTGCACGATCCGCTGGTGGGTGCGGTGTCGACGCCGGAAGAGGTCTGGCAGATGGTCGACGAGATGGTCGTCGCCCAGGCGCGTTGGCTGCCGCAATACGCCGATGCCGCGCCGGCCGCCATGGAGCGGCTTTCGAAATCGATGGTGAAAACCCGCGACTGGGCGGGTGCGGCGCGGCGCAAAGTGCGCTCGATCGAGGAACTGCGCGCCGAAAAAACGGCCCTGAAACAGGCCGGCTGAGAATGCTGGCAGGCGGACAGCGGGAGGCCGGTTCGCCAATCAGCCATCATGAATAGATGCGGGCAGCAGCAGACGTCGAAACATCTGGGAGGAACACAATGAGGAACTTTCGTGGAATTGGCATTCTCGCCGGTCGAAGAATTGGAATTCTCGCCGGGCGAAGAATGGGGATTCTCGCCGGGCGAAGAATTGGCATTCTCGCCGGGCTGGCGCTGAGCGTCTCGGCATCGGCGCTTGGCAGTGCATACGCGTCCGAGCCGACCACGCCGCCGGCGCCGGCGGCGTTTCCCGCCGAGGGCAAGATCAAATACGTCGCCCGCGATTCCATCCTGGAGTTCAAGGCGCTGCCCGAATATCACGAGCCCGACTGGGTCACCGAGAAATACGTCAAGACGGGCAAGCTGCCGCCGGTCAAGGATCGCCTGCCGAAGGAGCCGCTGGTGTTCAAGACCGGCAACATGCCGGACGGCATCGGCGTTTATGGCGACACCATGCGCCACGTCATTGGCGGCCGGCCGGAAGGCTGGAATTATGGCGCCGGCCAGACCCAAGGATGGGGCGGCATCGACATCGGCCTTTCGGAATGCCTGACGCGCACCGCGCCTTTGTTCCAGGTCGAGGCCAAGGACACCGAGCCGCTGCCCAACCTCGCCAGGAGCTGGGACTGGTCGAAGGATGGCCACACGCTGACCATGCACCTGGTCGAAGGCGCCAAATGGTCTGACGGCGTTGCCTTCAATGCCGACGATGTCATGTTCTACTGGGACGATGAGGTCGTCGACCCCAATGTCTCGCCGTTGAACGGCGCCACAGCGGAAACCTTCGGTGTCGGCACGACGCTGAAGAAGGTCGACGACTACACCGTCGAGTGGACCTTCAAGGACGCTTTCCCCAAACAGTATCTCTACGCCATGGCCTACGGCACCTTCTGCCCCGGCCCAGCGCATATCCTCAAGCCGCAGCATCCGAAGTACTCGAAGAATACCTACGAGCAGTTCAAGAACGCGTTCCCGCCGGAATATATGAACATTCCGGTGATGGGCGCCTGGGTGCCGGTGGAGTATAGGCCCGACGACATCATCGTCTTGCGCCGCAATCCCTACTACTGGAAGGTCGACGAGAAGGGCAACCAGCTGCCCTATCTCAACGAACTGCACTACAAGCTGTCGACCTGGGCCGACCGCGACGTGCAGGCGGTGGCAGGGGCCGCCGACTTCTCCAACCTCGAGCAGCCGGAGAATTTCGTCGCTTCGCTGAAGCGAGCGGCGGACAAGGACGCGCCGGCCCGGCTCGCCTTTGGCCCGCGCCTGATCGGCTACAATCTGCGCATGAACTTTTCAGCCAATGGCTGGGGCAATCCCGACGAACGCGGCCAGGCGATCCGCGAGCTCAACCGCAATGAGGACTTCCGCAAGGGCATCACCATGGCGCTCGACCGCAAGGCGCTCGGCGACTCGCTGGTCAAGGGGCCGTTCACCGCCATCTACCCCGGTGGCTTTTCCTCGGGCACCAGCTTCTATGACCGCAACTCGACCGTCTACTATCCCTTCGACATCGAGGGCGCCAAGGCGGAACTGGCCAAGGCTGGTCTCAAGGATACGGATGGCGACGGCTTCGTGAACTTCCCGGCCGGGACCGCCGGCGGCAAGAATGTCGAGATCGTGATGCTGGTCAACAATGACTACGGCACCGACAAGAGCCTCGCCGAAGGCGTCGTCGGCCAGATGGAAAAGCTTGGCATCAGGGTCGTGCTCAACGGCCTCAACGGCACCCAGCGTGATGCCTCGCAATATTCCGGCCGCTTCGACTGGCTGATCAGGCGCAACGAGCAGGAGCTGACTTCCGTCGTGCAGAATACCGTGCAACTCGCGCCCGTCGGACCCAAGACCAGCTGGGATCACCGCGCGCCCGAAAGCGGCGTGGTCGACCTGATGCCGTTCGAAAAGGAGCTTGTCGACATCGTCAACAAGTTCGTCTCCTCGTCAGACAATGACGAGCGCGCCAGCCTGATGAAGACGTTCCAGAAGATCTCGACGGAGCATGTCTACAATATCGGACTGACCGAATATCCCGGCGCCCTGATCATCAACAAGCGCTTCTCCAACATCCCGCAGGGAACGCCGATCTTCATGTTCAACTGGGCCGAGGATTCGATCGTGCGCGAACGCGTCTTCGTCGCCGCCGACAAGCAGCAGAAATACGAACTCTTTCCCGACCAGCTTCCCGGCAAGCCCGGCGACAAGGGTCCGACGAACTGAGTTTCCTCCCCTGGCTGACGCCCGGCCGCGCTGCGGGGGGCCGGGACGGAGTAAGGTCAGCGGCAACAGATTAGATCCAAGGAGGAGAAACGGTCCGATGCTGCGATTCCTGGCCATGCGCATAGCATCGGCGGTCCCGGTCATGGTCATCCTGAGCCTGGTCACCTTTGCCATCATCCAGGCGCCGCCGGGCGACTATGCCGACTATATCCGCTCGCAGCTCATCAACCAGGGCGGGGCGTCTTTTGCCGAAGCCGACGCGCAGGCGCAAGCCTATCGGGTCGAGCACGGCCTCGATAAACCGCTGCCCGTCCAGTACCTGAACTGGGTCGCCGGCATCATCACCCGCGGCGATTTCGGCTACAGCCTCTATTACAACAAGCCGGTCGCCGCCGTGGTCGGCGAGCGGCTGCCGCGCACGCTGCTGCTGGCACTGGTCTGCCATCTGCTGGCGTCGGTGCTCGGCATCACCTTCGGCATCTGGGCGGCGACCAGGCAATACACATGGATCGACTCGGCGCTGTCGGCCATCTCCTTCCTCGGCATGACGGTGCCGCGCTTCCTGATGGCGCTGATCATCGTCTATCTCCTGGTCTTCCAGTTCAACGTGTCGGAGATCGGCAGCTTCTTCTCGCCGCAATATGGCGGCGCGCCGTGGTCGTGGGCGAAATTCGCCGACCTCGTCAAGCATGTCTGGCCGGTGGTGGCGATCGCCACCTTCGGCGGGCTCGCCTACAATATGCGCGTCATGCGCGGCAATCTGCTCGATACGCTGAACGCGCAATATGTCGAGACGGCCAAGGCCAAGGGCCTGACCGGCAGCGCCGTCGTCATGCGCCATGCCGTGCCCAACGCACTGCACCCGCTCATCATGTATCAGGGCGTGGTGCTGCCCTACATGCTGACCGGCGAGATCGAGACGGCGATCATCTTTGCGCTGCCGACGGTCGGGCCGGCCATTGTCGGCTCGATGGCGGTCGGCGACGTTTATGTCACGGCGACCTTCATGATGGTGCTGTCGGCAACGCTGATCGTCGGCAACATCATCGCCGACATGCTGCTCGCGCTGCTCGATCCGCGCGTACGCCAGTTCAGGGAGAGCTAGATGCTGGCGCGTGACCCATCCCCGCCGCCGCCCCCGGCTGAAGCAACCGCGATTGCGACCCCACGCGGCAATGAGAGCTATATGGCGCTGGTCTGGCGCCGGCTGAGGCGCTCCTGGACCGGCATGGCCGGGCTGATCCTGGTCGTGCTTCTGGTGCTGATGGCGCTATTCGCCGATTTCTTCGCGCCGATGGACCCCAAGGTGACCGATGTCGCTTTCGCCCCGCCGCAAGTGATGAGTTTTCACGACAGAGACGGGAATTTCGTGCTCCAGCCGCGGGTCTATGCGCTGGCGGATTCTGCTGACCTCGACCCGGTCACCTTCCAGCCGGTCGTCGGGCCGGATTACGAGCATCCGCGCCTGCTCGGCTTCTTCGTCAAGGGCGCCGACTACCGGCTGCTTGGACTGATCCCCGCCAACCGGCATTTCTTTGCTTCGGCCGACGGCCAGCCGGTGCATTTTCTCGGCACCGACAAATTCGGCCGGGATGTGTTGTCGCGCGCCATCCAGGGCTCGCGCGTCTCGCTGATGATCGCGCTGACGGTGGTGTTCATCATCACCGGCATCGGCACCACGGTCGGCATGGTCTCGGGCTATTTCGGCGGCCGCTTCGACGTCTGGATGCAGCGCTTCGTCGAGTTGGTGCTCGCCTTCCCGCAATTGCCGCTCTATCTTGCGCTGACGACGCTGATCCCGGTGACCGCGCCGACCAACGTTTTCCTCGCCTTCGTCATCATCGTCATGTCGGCGCTGGGCTGGGCGCAGATGTCGCGCGAGGTGCGCGGCAAGACGCTGGCGCTGGCGCGGATCGACTATGTGCGCGCTGCCATGGCGGTTGGCGCCACCGACATGCGTATCATCATGCAGCACATTTTTCCCAATGTGATGAGCCACGTCATCGTCGCCGTGACGATCGCCATCCCGACGGTGGTGCTGCTCGAAGCCTTTCTCGGCTTCCTCGGCTTCGCCGTGAAACCGCCGCTGATCTCATGGGGGCTGATGCTGCAGGACACGGCTACCTATTCGGTCATCGGCACCTATCCGTGGATCCTGTCGCCGGTCGGCTTCGTGCTGATCACCGTCTTTGCCTTCAACGCGCTGGGCGACGGCCTGCGCGATGCCGTCGATCCCTATTGAGGTGGCCGGGATGACCGTAGCGCTCGCAGCCACCTTCGCACCAGCCGTCCGGCTCGACCATGCCGGCCGCCACGACCAACCCATCATCGATGCCCGCAACATCGAGGTCGCCTTCAAGGTCGAGCACGGCGTCGTCGACGCTGTGAAGGATGTCTCGTTCCAGCTTTATCGCGGCGAGACGATCGCCATCGTAGGTGAGTCCGGTTCCGGCAAGTCGGTGACGGCGCGTGCTGTCATGGGGCTCTTGTCGAAGCGGGCCACCGTGTCGCCGAAATCCACCATCCACTATTGCGGGCAGGACATACTGAAATTCCCCGAGAGCGCCCGGCGCAAGTTGCGCGGCAATCGCATCTCGATGATCTTCCAGGAGCCGATGAGCTCGCTCAACCCGATCTATACGGTTGGCAGTCAGATCGTCGAGGCGATCAGAGTGCATCGAAAGGTCAGCCGCAAGCAAGCCTGGGCGCGGGCGCTCGAGCTTTTGCGGCATGTCCAGATCCCCGAGCCGGAAGCGCGCATCAAACAGTATCCGCACCAGATGTCGGGCGGGCAGCGCCAGCGCGTGATGATCGCCATGGCGCTCGCCAACGACCCCGATGTGCTGATCGCCGACGAGCCGACGACGGCGCTCGATGTCACGGTGCAAGCACAGATCCTCAATTTGATCCGCAATCTGCAAAAAGAACTCAGGATGGCGGTCATCCTGATCACCCACGACCTCACCGTGGTGCGGAAATTCTCGGACTATGTCTATGTCATGCAGCATGGCGAGATGTGCGAGCACAACGTTACCGAGCGGCTGTTCGCCGACCCGCAGCATGCCTATACCAAGCGGCTGCTCGCTTCAGAGCCGCACGGCAAGCCGCAGCCGCTGCCGGAAAACAGCGGCACCATCCTCGAGGCCCGCGATATGCGCGTCTGCTTCATGCTACGCCATGGCAGCTTCCTGAAGCCGGACTGGCGCGAGCTGGTCGCCGTCGACGATCTCGGCCTGAAGCTTTGCCGCCACGAGACACTGGGGCTGGTCGGCGAATCCGGCTCCGGCAAGACCACCTTCGGTCTCGCCTTGCTCAGGCTCACCGAGGCCAAGCGCGGCGAGGTCAGCTTCGACGGCCAGCCGATCCACGGCCTGTCGCGCGCCGGGATGCGGCCGCTGCGCTCGCGCATGCAGGTCGTTTTTCAGGATCCGTTCTCGTCGCTCAACCCGCGTATGACGATCGGCCAGATCATCGAGGAAGGGCTGGTCGTCAACAGGATCGGCGCGACACGGCGCGAGCGGGTCGGTCGGGTTCGCGACGCCCTGGTCAGCGCCGGCATGCCCGGCGATATCCTGTCGCGGTTCCCGCACGAATTTTCCGGCGGCCAGCGGCAGCGCATCGCCATTGCCCGAGCCATCGCGCTGGAGCCCGAATTCATCCTGCTCGACGAACCGACATCGGCGCTCGACCTTTCGGTGCAGGCGCAGATCATCGACTTGTTGCGCAAGCTGCAGGACGAACGCGGCCTTAGTTATCTCTTCATTTCGCACGACCTCAAGGTGGTGCGCGCGCTCTGCCATCGCGTCATCGTCATGCAGAACGGCAAGATCGTCGAACAGGGGCCCGTCGACGAGGTCCTCACCCATCCCAAGACCGCCTACACCGAACGGCTCGTCAGGGCCGCCTTCGACGTGGCGTAGCAAAGTGCCGGAGGTTTAATAGTGGCAAGACATCCCAGGATCACCTTCATTGGCGCGGGTTCGACCGTGTTCATGAAGAACATTGTCGGCGACGTGCTGCAGCGGCCATCGCTGTCAGGCGCGACGATCGCGCTGATGGACATCAATCCGCAGCGGCTGGAAGAGAGCGCCGTCGTCGTCAACAAGCTGATCGCGACGCTGGGCGTGAAGGCGAAGGCCGAGACCTATTCCGACCAGCGCAGGGCGCTCGCCGGCGCCGACTTCGTCGTGGTCGCCTTCCAGATCGGCGGCTATGAGCCCTGCACCGTCACCGATTTCGAGGTGCCGAAGAAATACGGCCTGCGCCAGACCATTGCCGACACGCTCGGCGTCGGCGGCATCATGCGCGGCCTCCGGACCGTGCCGCATCTGTGGAAGATCTGCGAGGACATGCTGGCCGTCTGCCCCGACGCGATCATGCTGCAATACGTCAACCCGATGGCGATCAACACCTGGGCGATTTCAGAGAAATTTCCTGACATCAAACAGGTCGGCCTCTGCCATTCGGTGCAAGGCACAGCGATGGAACTGGCGCACGATCTCGACATTCCCTACGAGGAGATACGCTACCGCTCGGCCGGCATCAACCACATGGCCTTCTACCTGAAGTTCGAGCACCGGCAGCCGGATGGCTCTTACCGCAACCTCTATCCGGACCTTGTCCGCGCCTATCGCGAGGGCAGGGCGCCGAAGCTGGGCTGGAACCCGCGCTGCCCCAACAAGGTGCGCTACGAGATGCTGACGCGTCTCGGCTATTTCGTCACCGAAAGCTCCGAGCATTTCGCCGAATACACGCCCTATTTCATCAAGGAAGGCCGCCCCGACCTGATCGAGAAATTCGGCATTCCGCTCGACGAATATCCCAAGCGCTGCATCGAACAGATCGAGCGCTGGAAGGGCCAGGCCGAGGCCTATCGCTCGGCCGACCGCATCGAGGTCGAGCAATCGAAGGAATACGCGTCCTCGATCATGAACTCGGTGTGGACCGGCGAGCCTTCGGTGATCTACGGCAATGTCCGCAACAATGGCTGCATCACCTCGCTGCCGGACAATTGCGCCGCCGAGGTGCCGTGCCTGGTCGACGGCTCCGGCATCCAGCCGACCTATATTGGCGAGCTGCCGCCGCAACTCACCGCGTTGATACGCACCAACATCAATGTGCAGGAATTGACGGTGCAGGCGCTGATGACCGAAAACCGCGAGCACATCTACCACGCGGCGATGATGGATCCGCATACGGCCGCCGAACTCGATCTCGACCAGATCTGGGCGCTGGTCGATGAGTTGCTGGCGACACATGGCGACTGGCTGCCGACCTGGGCGCGTGGGAGCGCCAAGGTCCGGGCCGCCTGAGCGCGCTGCGGCGGTATCTACTCCACCGTCAGGCCTCCGGTGGCGCCGGCAACCGGTGGCGCAGTTCCTCGACCAGCACGCGCTCGTTCTCCGAATAGTCGATCGGAACGACGACGAGATGGACGCCACCGCCGGCAAAGGCCTGTTCAAGCGTCGATTGTATTTCTGAGACGGCGCCGACCCTGGTTCCCTTGGCGCCATAGGCCTCGGCATAGCGGACGAAATCGGGATTGCCGAAGGTCATGCCGAAATCGGGGAACTGGTCGACCGCCTGCTTCCAGCGGATCATGCCGAAAGCATTGTCCTCGATGATCAGCACGACGAGGTTGAGCTTCAGCCTGACGGCGGTTTCCAACTCCTGGCTGTTCATCATGAAGCCGCCGTCCCCGCAGATCGCCATGACGCGGCGGCCGGGATAGAGCATCGCCGCCGTCATCGCCGACGGCAGGCCGGCGCCCATCGTGGCCAGGGCGTTGTCGAGCAGCAAAGTGTTGGCGACGCGCGTGCGGTAATTGCGCGCAAACCAGATCTTGTACATGCCGTTGTCGAGCGCCAGGATGCCATCGGCCGGCATCACCGCGCGCACATCGTGCACCAAGCGCTGCGGCGTGAAACGGTCTTCGGTGGCGCGGATGGCAATGCGGCTCAAAATCCCTTCGCGCAGCGGCAGTAGCGCCTGCGCGTTGGGGATCTTGCCCTCGATCCGGTCGGCAAGCAGCCTGAGCGAAGCGCCGATGTCGCCGACCACTTCGGTCTGCGGGAAATAGACCTGCTCGACATTGGCTGGCTGGTAACCGACATGGATCACCTTCGGTCCCTTGTCGCCCATAATGAAGGGCGGCTTCTCGATCGTGTCGTGGCCGATAGTGATGATGAGGTCGGCCTGTTCGATGGCCTCATGCACATAGTCGCGCTCGGACAGCGCGGCGGTGCCCATGTAGAGCTCGGTTCCGCCAGGCACCGTGCCCTTGCCCATCTGCGTGGTGAAATAGGGAATGCCGGTCCTGATCACGAACTGGGCGAGGTCGGACGTCGAGCGCGGCCGCGATGCGGCGGCGCCCAGCATCGCCAGCGGCCGTTGCGCCTTGATGATCATCTCGGCGGCACGGTCGAGCGCCAGCGGGCTGGCCAGCGGAAGCTCGACCGGATGCGGCGGGATCAGCGCGACATCGTCGCACTCCTCGGCCGCGATGTCTTCGGGCAGTTCCAGATGCACCGGCCCCGGACGCTCCTCTTCGGCAATCCGAAACGCTTCGCGCACCACGGCGGGAATGGTCTTCGCCGAGATGATCTGGCGTGACAGCTTGGTCAGCGGCTTCATCGCGGCGACGATGTCGACGATCTGGAAGCGGGCCTGGCGCGACGACCGGATGCCCTTCTGCCCGGTGATCATGATCATCGGCATGGCGCCGAGCAGCGCATAGGCGGCACCCGTCGTCAGGTTCAGGGCGCCGGGTCCCAGCGTGGTGATGCACACACCTGGCTTGCCGGTGAGCCTGCCATGGGTGGCGGCCATGAACGCCGCCGCCTGCTCATGACGGGTGAGGATGAGCTGGATCGAGGATTTGCGGATGGATTCGACGACGTCCAGGTTTTCTTCGCCGGGAATGCCGAAGATGCGATCGACGCCCTCATTCTCGAGGGCGGCAACAAGCAGGTCAGAACCTTTGGGCACGAAGCATCTCCTGGGGCAAAGCGGCGGCGAACCGCGGCGGGATATGATCAGACATAGTGCTGGCAAGCCCTAGCGCGAGGCGCGGCCGCCGCCAATATCGCTCTGCCTTACAGATCCTTCCGTTTCCTGAATTGGCCGGGCGAGACGCCGGCGTGGCGCCTGAAGGCGGTGGAGAAGGCGGCTTCCGAGCTGTAGCCGACCGCCTCGGCGACTTGGCCCAGGCTCTTGCCCTCGTGCAGCAGCCGGCTGGCCTGCCGCATGCGGCAGCCGAAGAGATAAGCCATGGGCGCTTCGCCGACGAGATCGCGAAAGCGGGCGGCAAAGGTTGCCCTGGAGAGCCCGACCGCGCGTGCCAGGGTCTCGATCGTCCAGTCGTGGCCATAGGCTTCATGCAGGGTGGCGAGCGCTCTGGCGATCGCGGGGTCCTGCAATCCCCTCAGCCAACCTGGATTGTCCATGCTTTCCAGACCGGAGCGCAAGGCGCGCGTGACGATGGCCCCAGACAGGCGAGCCATTACTACGTCGCTGCCGGGACCTTCGTCGGTCGCTTCCGCCAGCAAGGCCTCGACATAGCCACGCAGCCATTTGGGCAGACGGCCATTCGATCCCCGGATGTGAACGATGCGCGGCAGGCCGGCAAGTGCCGGATGGTCGGCGTCGCGAAAGGCGAAGGCGCCGCACAGGATGACGGTCTTTTCGCCTTCGCCGCCGCTGCGAATACGCCCGGCTGCGGTTTGGGTCGCCAGTTCGGCGGCGGGGACGTTCGCGCTTTTGAGCGCGCCGGGCGACCGCAGCACATGCGGATCGGCGCGCGGTGCAATGATCAGGTCGCCGGCATCGAGAGGCTCGACATCTTCCTCACCGAACACCGCCTCGCATCGCCCCTTGATGACGACGTGAATGCCGCGAAGCCCAGCCTGGCTGAACGAGATCGCCCAGGGCGCGGCCAGTTCGAGGCGCCGGTACCCGGCGGCTGCGAAGTGCAATTCGCGCATGAGGGTAGCCAGGAGGTCCACGCTTCGCTCCAGAAACAGACGATCGATAAATCAATCCAGACGCTGTCGAATAGCGCGCCGGCCTTACTGGACCTAGCTATGCCCGACAGGCCGCTTGTCGGCGATAACGAAACTCAGGAGTTATTCATGCCGCCAATCGAGCTTTTTGTCGCGCAGCTTTGTCCCTATGCGCACCGTGTCAGGCTCGCCCTTGCCGAGAAAGGCCTGCAGGCGACGGAAATCGAAATCGATCTGCGCAACAAGCCGGCGTGGTTCCTGAAACTCACGCCGACGGGAAAGGTGCCGCTGCTGCGCCATCAGGGGCAATATGTCAGGGAGTCGGCGATCATCTGCGAATATCTCGATGATGCATTCCCCGAACGGCCGATTTTCCCCAGGGATGCTCATGCCCGCGCTGAGGCGCGCATCTGGATCAGCTTCGCCGACACGCAGCTTTACGCCAGGACGGCAACCATGATGCACAGTTCCGACGCTATGGTTCATGAGCGGATCAAGGCCCAGCTTGCCGACGCCCTGCGCTTTGTGGAACAGCATGCCTTTGCGAGGCGAGGGGCGGACGAACGGTTTTTGCTGGGCTCGGAATTCAGCGCCGCCGACGTCGCCTTCTATCCCTGGTTCGAACAGCTGTGCGTGCTTGAGAAATATCTGGGCTTTGCCATGCCGGCCGAATGCAAGCGCCTGCTACGCTGGCAGGAAATGGTTGCTGCCAGGGAGGCGGTGCGGACCTGCGCCAGGTCAACCGGCTTCTATCTGGAATCCTATGGCCGGCTTCTCGCGGCCTGAGACGAGCGGGCAAACGGAAAAAAAATTCCTCACTATGGTGCTGCAAGGTCAGTCATTTGCTTCTTGCTGCAGGCGCAAGCCTGTAAACATGCGGTATGAAGCGGGCCTGCCCGCCGCGCAAGAGGTGCCAGAATATGCCCAATCCAACCGTCGTCGGGTTTTCCGGCAATTTCACCAGGCCGTCCAAGACGCGCGGTTTCGTCGACCAAGTTGTCAGGGATATTGCGCGCCAGCATGGCCTGTCGGCGAGCACCTATGACATCGAAGACCTCGGCCCGTCGCTCGGCGCTGCCAAATGGGCGCGCGATCTCGACGGCCAGGCACGGGCAATCTTCGACAGCGTCGTCAATGCCGATGTGATGGTGGTGGGGTCGCCGACCTACAAGGGCAGCTACACCGGCCTGTTCAAGCACTTCTTCGATCTGTTCGATCCCGCCGCCTTGCGCGGCAAGCCGATGGTGCTGCTTGCCACCGGCGGCAACGACCGCCACGCGTTGATCGTCGAGCACCAGCTGCGGCCGCTGTTCGGCTTCTTCGAGGCGCTGACGCTGCCGACAGGGGTCTATGCCACGGACAAGGACTTTTCCAACGGCGTGCTGCGGGCCGAACCCATCCTGAAGCGCGTCGAGCAGGTTGTCGGCGAGGTCGGGCTGGTGCTGGCCAATCGCTCGGCAGCCGGCGTTGCTGCCGGATAGAGCGAGGCGGGCAGACCGCCTCCGGCTTTGCTCGGGAGTGAATAAAAAGGCCCGCCACCGACGCGAATCGTGACGAGCCTCTTTGGAGTAGGCCAGGCCTCCCACAGCCCGATTGCTTTCAAAATCAATACCCCGCCGGCTACGCCTGGCGGGGTATCGATAGTAGGATCTGGATCGAATGGGAGCGATCGGGCTGAAAAACGCCAATGCCGGAAGGTTCCCGGTCATCCTGAGCGGCGATGACAAAGGGGTTTTGGCCAACTGCGAAATCCATCTCAGGCGGATTTCTCGCGACAACTAGTTCCTGTCCGCCGGCTTCGAACGCATCCTTGACACCGTCTCGCGCTCGGCGCGCTTGGAGCGCAGAGGCGGCAGGCCGCGGTCGATCAGGTCCATGTCTTCCAGAACCATGTCGCCCATGCGCTTGAAGGCGATGTCAAGCGCACCGGCGCGGTGGGCGGAGCGCAGGAAGCCGGGGATCGTGCGGACCGGATGGTCCTGCGCCAGCGGTTCTTCAGGGAAGACATCGCTGGCGGCGACGATGTGGCCGCTTTCCACCGCCGCCATCAGGGCAGGGAAGTCGACGACTCCGGCGCGGCTGAGCAGGATGAATGCGGCGCCCTTGCGCATGGAGGCAAAAGCATTGGCACCGAGAAAGCCCTGATTCTCTGAGGTCACCGAAGCGACGACGAAGACGAAATCGCTGGTCGACAGCACCTCGTCCAGCGAGGCCGGCTCGACGCCACTGTCGATCAGGATCGATGGCGGCAGCCAGGGATCGAAGACCTTGGTGCGGGTGCGAAAACCCGACAGCAGTCGGTTGAGCGCACGGCCGAGATCGCCGAAGCCGATGATGCCGACATCGGCGCCGGACAGAAGCCGCGCCGTCAAATTGCCGTCGCCGCCCCACAGCTCTTCGCCTTTGCGGAAGGCGAGGTCGGCATCGACGATGTTGCGGGCGAGGTTGAGCGCCATGGCGAGGCCAAGCTCAGCCACCGGCTCGGCGAAGACGAGGCCGGTGGTGACGACATGGATGCCGCGCGCAAACAGCGTCTCATAGGGCATGTTGTTGATGAGGTTGGTCTCGACATTGAAGACGCAACGCAGCGCCTGCATCTGGTCCAAGGTCTCGGGCGAGATCGGCGGCTGGCCGATAATATAGCGGGCTTCGGCAAGCACGTCGGCGGGCAAGTTCGCCACGCCCTCGGCCGTCGTCTCGACCACGCGGTAATGCGCTTTGAGGCGCGCCAGCTGCGGTGAGGTGAAGATCAGGTCGAGCGTGCGTGGTTCCGGCGCGCTGATGACCAGCGGCAGGGCCTTGTTTGGCATAACGATTCCTCCCCGGCGCGATCCGTATCGCGTATTTCGCTTTGCACTTGTGGTAGTCCCCAAAACCGGTTGCCGCCGTCCGGCGGCATGTGCTTGAGGGGTAAAATACCCACGATTAAACGATTTACAACTCCGGGAGGGGCCGCCGATCGCGTGGCTCGAGCCTTGCCGGGTTTTGATGCGGGAATCCGTTGGCTCGCCAGGCAACGGCCCTGAGGGCTCCTTTCCTTCTCCCCTGTGAGAGAAGGTGGAGTCAAAACGGATAGTGCTGCCCCGGATCCTCGATGGTCAGCCAGCGCAGGTCGGTGAACTCGGCAATCGAGGCCTTGCCGCCGAAGCGGCCGTAGCCTGAACCCTTGACGCCGCCGAACGGCATTTGCGCCTCGTCGCCGACGGTCGGGCCGTTGATGTGGCAGATACCGGCTTCGATGCGCGCGGCAACCGCCATGGCACGGCGGATGTCGCGGCTGAACACGGCCGAGGACAGGCCGTATTCGGTATCGTTGGCGACACATACCGCTTCGTCCTCGCCCTTGACGCGGATCACCGGCTTGACCGGGCCGAAGGATTCTTCCGAATAGACGCGCATCGCCGGCGTCACGTGGTCGAGCAATGTCGCCTCGACCACGGTTCCGGTGCGCTTGCCGCCGGCCACAAGCCTGGCGCCCTTGGCGACGGCGTCGGCAACCAGTTCTTCCATCTTGTCGGCGGCCTGGCTGCTGATCAGCGAACCGAGCACGACATGGCCGCGCGGGTCACCGGCAGGCAGCTGCGCCGCGCGGGCGGCGAGCTTGGCGACGAACTCGTCGGCGACCTTTTCATCGACGACCAGGCGCTCGGTCGACATGCAGATCTGGCCCTGATGCATGTAGGCGCCGAAGGTCGCCGCATTGACCGCGGCGTCAATGTCGGCATCGTCGAGCACGACCAGCGGCGCCTTGCCGCCGAGTTCGAGCAGCGCCGGCTTCAAGTGACGGCCGGCGTGTTCGGCAATGATCCTGCCGACCTTGGTCGAGCCGGTGAAGTTGACACGCCTGACTGCAGGGTGCGCGACCAGTGCCTCGACGATTGTCGCTGCGTCCTTGGGATCATTGGTGACGACATTGATGACGCCCTTGGGCAGGCCGGCCTCGACCAGCACCTGGCCGATCAGCCGGTGTGTGCCTGGGCACATTTCGGAGGCTTTCAGCACAACCGTGTTGCCGCAGGCGATCGGCATGGCGATGGCACGGGTTCCGAGGATGACCGGTGCATTCCACGGCGCGATGCCGAGGCAGACGCCGGCCGGCTGGCGGATCGCCATGGCCAGCGTGCCGGGCTTGTCGGAGGGAATGACCTCGCCCGAAATCTGCGTCGTCATGGCGGCTGCCTCGCGCAGCATTTTGGCGGCGAGCATGACGTTGAAGCCGGCCCAGGGGCCGGTCGCACCGGTTTCTTCCATCATCAATCTGGTGAATTCGCCGACCTTGGAGTCCATGACATCGGCCGCCTTGGACAGCAAAGCGCGGCGCTCGCCCGGACCGGTCTTCGACCACGTCTTGAAAGCGGCAGCAGCGGCTTCGACCGCGGCATTGGCGTCGGCGATACTGGCTGCGGCAGCGCGGGTCGCCAGCTTGCCGGTGAACGGGTCCATGCGCTCGTAAGAGGCCGAGCCGGAGGCATCCCTTTTATCGCCGTCGATCAGAAGTCCGATGTCCATTGTTCTCTCCCTCGCTCGCGTGGAGCGTCTTTTCTATATTGACCACGATCTTATCCGAACATCGGCTCCCACTTTTCGGGATGATGGTCTAGAAGCCGAGCACCTCGGCATTGATCGATGCTTCAAGCCCACCGTCAACCGGCACATTGGCGCCGTTGACCCAGCGTGCGCCGTCCGAGCACAGGAACAGCACGACAGGCGCGATGTCGCCCGATGTGCCGGCGCGGCCGACACGGGCGATGTCGCTATCGACGCGGGCGTCGCCCAGCACATTGCGGAACTGTTTGAGGATCGGCGTCTCGACCGGGCCGGGGCTCACTGCATTGACGCGGATGCCGCGGCTCCTGAACAGGTCCTGATGCGCGGCGCTCTGCGTCCACAACAGCAGCAGCTCCTTGGAAACGGAATAGCCTTCCTCGTTCTTCACCTGATGGTCGGCGACCACCTCCGCCACATCGGGAAAGCCTTCGATGCCGACCATCGATGCCGCGCGGTTGAGATTGGCGCGCCAGCCATAGCCGGCGATCGAGGCGACGTTGACCACGGCGCCGCCTTCACGAAGTCTGGGTGCGAGGCCTTCCGAGAGCGCGCGCAGGCCGTAGAAGTTGACGGCCAGTGTCGACACCGCACCGGTGTTGCCGGGGAGGCCGGCGACATTGCAGAGCGCATCGATGCGCTGCGGCAGGCGCCCGAGGAGATCGTCGACGCCGGCCTTGGATGAGATGTCAGCCTTGACGAAACTGCCGGCCGATGCTGCCGGTTCACGCACGTCGACGCCGATCACGTCAGCGCCCAGTTGGCCGGCAAGTTCGGCCGTGCGAGCGCCGATACCAGAGGCGACACCGGTGATGAGGTGGTCTTGCCGAACAGCATGGTCACGCCTTTTCTGGATGCGTTGCGGCCTGTTGCGGCGAGGGCGCCGCGTCGCCATCTGCGGCGTTTGGCGGGAGCCTGACGCGATAGCCGACCGGCAGCAGGCGCAGGCCAAAGCGCTCCTCCAGCGTTCCCCACAGGCCGCGCGGCAGGAAGAGCGAGAACAGCACCGCCGTGGCGCCGAGGCCGATCAGATACCAGACGCCGGTGCCGCCGAACCAGGTCTCGATGAGGAAGAACAGCAGCGCACCCAGAATGGCGCCCTCGAAGGTGCCGATGCCGCCGACCAGCACCATGAAGATCATGTAGGCGGTCCACTGGACGTTGAAGTAGGTTTTCGGCTGGAAGGTGATCGACGTGGCCAACCACAGCGCGCCGGCCATGCCGATGCCGAAGGCGGCGAGCACGAAGAGCAGCCGCTTGGTTCCGGTGACGCGCACGCCGACCGATGCCGCGGCCTCCTCATTGTCCCTGATGGCGCGGATGGCCGCACCCGTGCTGCCACGCAGCAGGCTAAACAGGGTGGCGAGCAGCGCCGTCATCGCGGCCAACGCCAGCCAGTAGATCGTCGCCCGCCTGACGCCGGCGTCATAGACGTTGAGCGAGATCAGCGACGTCCCGGTTTCGCCTTGCACCAGCCGGTCGAGATTGACCAGGAGATGGGTGAGCGCGGCGATCACCCACATGCCGATGGCGAACTCGCCGTTCCTGAGCCGCAGCATGAACAGCGACATCGGCCAGGAGATCGCGCCGACAATGATCGCGGAGACGAACAGCGAAGCGAACGGGTTGAGGCCGGCATCGGCCAGGCGGATGGTGAAATAGGCGCCGAGGCCGAAGAACACCTGCTGTCCCACCGAAACCAGCCCGCCGAAGCCGGCCAGCGCGTTCCACATCGCCGCCAGGATCACATAGATGAACAAGGCGGTCACGCGGTCGACGGCGCCGGCCGAAAGGAAATGCGGCGCGACGCCAAGTAGCGCGATGATGACGACGACCGCAATCGCCGAGATGCGCGAGGCGGAGGTGCCGCGCTCGATAACGGGGGCGTTTAAAACCGCGCTCATGATGCTTTCCTCGCGGGCAGGCGCAGCAGGCCGCGCAGGCCGAGGCCGGAGGTGGAGAGCCGGATGAACAGCACGATCAGGAAGGCGACATGGCCGCCGATCAGAAAACCTTGCGGATGGATCTGCGCGCCGAGCGTCTGGGCGAGCGCCAGAACGATGCCGCCGACCAGCGTGCCCCATAGCGAACCGGCGCCGCCGATCACCGCCGCCTCGAAAGCGAACAGCAATTGAGGTGCGCCGGTATAGGGATCGAAGGTGGCGCGCATGCCGAGGAAGGCACCGGCAAGACCGACCGTGACCATGGCGATGGCGGCGGCGAGGGCGTTGGCGCGGCGCGCATCGACGCCGACGAGACCGGCCGTGTCGGGATCTTCCGACGTGGCCCGGATCGAGCGGCCAAGCCTGGTGTTGGTAAGGAACAGCTGCAGTCCGCCAAGCAATATGACGGCGGCGGCGAACATGATCACGGCAAGCTTGCCGACATAGATGCTGCCCGGCCATTCCCAGGAATCGTAGGAGAGGCTGCCGATATAGGGCGCCAGCGAACGTGTGTCGGCGCCGAACTGCTCGAACAGCGCATTGTCGATGACGATGGCGAGGCCGAACGTGGTCAGGATCGGCAGCAGCGCGCCTCCGCGGGCGCTGCGCTCGAGCAGGAAGCGCTGCAGCGCCCAGCCGATGGCCGCCATCAGCGGCAGCACGATGAGCAGGCCGACGAAGGGCGAGATATGGAATTGCGAGGCGAGCCACCACAGCGCGTAGGCGGAAAACACGGCCAGGCTGCCATGCGCGAGGTTGATGATGCGCATCACCGAAAACATGAAGGAGAGGCCGCAGGCGATCAGCGCGTAGTAGCCGCCGAGCAGGATGCCCTGGACGATCTGGTTGCTCATGCCGGCACACTCCCGGCGCTTTTTCTGTGCAGGCCGAAATAGGCTTTCGTCACTTCATCGCGGGACATGCCCTTGCTCGGGCCTTCCAGCGCGACGCGTCCTTCGAGCATGCAGATGACCTTGTCCGAGACCGAGAGCGCGCGATTGAGGTCCTGTTCGACCAGGATGATCGTCGTGCCGGAGCTGATCAGCCCTTGCAGCGAAGCGTAGACGCGATCGACCACCAGCGGCGACAGGCCGAGCGAGACCTCGTCGAGCAGCAGCAGCTCCGGATTGCTCATCAACGCGCGGCCGATGGCGGTGGCCTGCTGCTCGCCACCGGAGAGATGCCCGGTCTTGGCGTGGCGGCGCGGCTTCAGATTGGGGAACGTGTCGAGCACCCTTTCCACGCTCCAGTCGCCGGGCCGGCCGGCGGTCTTGCCGAGCAGAAGGTTCTCCTCGACCGTCATCTGCACGAACAGCTTTCGTCCTTCCGGCACCAGCGCCACACCCATGCCGACGCGCTTGTGCGACGGCACGCCGGTGATGTCGGCGCTGTCCAGCAGCACACGGCCGGCAGTCGGCTGATGCGCGCCGGCGATTGCCCGCAGCAGCGTCGTCTTGCCGGCGCCGTTGGCGCCGACCAGCGCCAGCGTTTCGCGGCGCTCGATCGTAAAGCTCACACCGCGCACCGCCTGCAACAGGCCGTGGCGGACGACCAGATTCTCGATTGCGAGCAGGCTCATTTCGGGCCTCCACCGAGATAGGCGCGCACGACTTCGGGATCGGCCATCACGGCTTGCGGCTCGCCATCGGCAATGATCTTTCCGGCATCCATGCAGATCAGCCGCTCGGCCACCTGCAGCAGGATGTGGACGATGTGCTCGATCCAGACGATGCCGATCTTGCGGCGGCGCAATTCCTTGATGGTATCGACGAGTTCGCTCGCCTCGCCATCGGTCAGTCCGCCGCCGATCTCGTCGAGCAGAAGCAGGGTCGGCCTTGCGGCAAGCGCGCGGGCCAGTTCCAGCCGCTTGCGGTCGAGCAGGCCGAGCGTTTCGGCGCGCCGGTTGGCCACGCCCATCATGCCGCACAGTTTCAGCGCCTCCAGCGCCTCTTCATAGGCCTCGTCGCGGGCGAGACCGGCGCCATGCGACGCGGCAACAAAAACGTTCTCGAACGTGGTCATGCCGCTGAACGGTTTCGGCACCTGGTGCGTGCGCACCAGGCCGAGACGACAGCGCGCCGTGGCCGGCAGCGCCGTCACGTCGCCGCCCTTGAAGGCGACCGTGCCGGCGCTCGGCGGGAAGGCGCCTGACAAGATGCTGAGCAGCGTCGTCTTGCCGGCGCCGTTCGGGCCGACGATGCCGACGGCCTCAGCGGCATTCATGGCGAAGTCGACATCGTCGAGCACCACCAGCGCGCCGAAGCGTTTCTGGATGCCGGCAGCGCGGAGGATCGCGGCGTTTGCTGAACCGTTCACGATGCGACCCCCGTAGCCGTCCGTCAGCCGTTATACGGCTGGAGCTTGGCCTCGACCGGAACCTTCGGGTCGGTGGCGTTCTCGGTCACGACGTAGTCGAGCGGGAATTTGCCGCCTTCCTTGGCCGCCACCCATTGGGTGCCGATGATCGGGCCGGGAGAGACATTGGCGACCGGGCCGCTGGTGAAGTCGACCTTGCCGATCATGGTCTCGGTGTTGAGCGTGCTCAGCGCCTTGGCGACGGCCGCCTTGTCCTTGGCGTCGGTGCTTGCCTTCAGCGCCTCGAAGCCGGCGTCGAGCAGCGACATCGAGGCGCCGAGCTGCTGCGTCCACTGCTTGCCGCTTGCGGCCTCATAGCCGTCGGCCAGTTCGGTTCCCGAAACGCCGGTCAGCGGCGACTTGTAGGGGAAGGCCTTGTGCCAGTAAGCGGCGCTCGAAATCTTGTTGCCGAGATCGCCGAGCGCCTCGATGTCGGACGGGAACAGCCCGGTCTTGGCGACCTGGCAGATCTTGATCTGCTTGATCAGGCCTTGCTGCGCGGCCTGGCGCCAGAAGGCGGCGAAGTCCGGCGGGATCGGGAAGGAGTTGAAGATCTCGACGCCTTCCTGCTTGAACAGCGCGATCTGCGAGGAATAGTCGGTGGTGCCGGTCTCGTAGGCGCCGGGATCGACGATGGTGAAACCCTGCTTTGCCAGCAACGGCGCCAGATGGGTGCGGATGGCATTGCCGTCGGCGTCGTTGGGATACATGACGCCGACCTTCTTGTTGGTCTCGATCAGGTTCCATTGCGAGATGTAGGTCCGGAAGAACTCGTCGACGCCGAAGCCGAAATGATAGGTCCATTTGAACGGCGAGGGTTCGCCGGGCTTGGCGCCGCGGCCGAAATACCAGGCCTCCCACGGCATGACGGTGGAGAGGCAAGGCACGCCGGCGGCTTCGCAGGCGTCGGCGACCGGGTTGATCACCTCCGGCGTCGACACCGCCAGCATCAGGTCGACGGCCTGGTTGTTGATGAGGTCCTTGGCGAGCTGGCCGGCGCGGGACGGGTCGGATTGCGTGTCCTGGTCGATGATCTCGACACTGTATTTCTTGCCGCCGATGTCGAGGCCGTTGGCGAGCGCCTTGCGGGCGAGGTCGAGCACATAGCCGTCGGTCTGGCCGAAGCCCGCGAGCGGCCCGGTGCGCGGGCTGACAAAGCCGACCTTCAGCGTGTCGGCGGCCTGCGCGAAGGCCTGGCCGCGGCTGAGCGCAAGTGCCGCGCCGCCGGCGAGCGATGTGGCGATGAACTGGCGCCGCGAGACGCCGGATTTGCTTGAGGTCATGCTGGTATTCCTCCCTTTCCTGACGGCACCTGGAGGTCACCGCCGGCCTGCTCAAAATCGATGCCGCCCGTTCTTAAGATCGGAGATCGCCCCGGCAGGCCTTGAGGCGGCAGCGGAACGCCGCCAATGCCGATAACGGCACGATTTCGATCCTCCCATCGTCACAGTGCCCTAGGTGTTTGGTTTGGTAAAATGATATTTTGCGGTGTTTCGTTAACCAACAGGTTATGGAAATACGGCTGAAGGCCCGCTCTGCGCCAGATTGGCGAAAGGTGCTCAGGCGTTCTGGCTGGCCGCCTCGCGAATGGTCTGCAGCAGGATGGTGAAGGCCGGCGAAGGCGCAGTGTCGGTCCGCATCGTCAGGCCGACCGGCCCTTTGGTTTCCTCGGTGTTGACGGGCAAGGCGACGAAGGCGCCGCTGGAGAGTTCGTTGGCGACGACACCTGTCGATATGATCCAGACCGCATTGCTTTGGCGCAGGAAGGCACGGCCGAAGGAATCCGAGACGGTCTCGATCTCGGTCGCAGGCGCCGTCATGCCGTTGGTGATGAACAGGCGGTCGACGAACGGGCGGATGACCGACTCCCGCGTCGGCATCAGCACCGGGAATTCATCGAGCCGGGCGAAGATGTCCTGGCCCGGCTGCAGCAGCGGATGGCCGGCCCGCACCACGAACAGCACCGGTTCGGAATAGAGATGCTCGAAGAAGAAGCCGGTCATGTTTTCCGGCGCCGCAAGCCGGCCGACGACGAGATCGAGCGCACCGACGCGCAACTGTTCCAGCAGGACCGCGTTCTCGCCGGTGACGATCTTGATCGCAGCACCGGTATTTTCACTCAGGAACAGGCTTATGGCGCGTGGCATCACCTTGGCCGACACTGTCGGGAGCGCGCCGATGCGGATCGGATGCCGGTTGATGGCGCCGTCCTGGCGGACGGAATCGACGCCGCGCTTCAGTGCCGTGATCGCCGTGCCCGCATGGCCGAGAAAGATTTCGCCAAGCCGCGTCACCCTGATGCCGCGGCCGTCGCGTTCGACGACAGCTATGCCAAGCGCCTCCTCCAGTTCGCGCAACGTCTTGGTCACTGCCGGTGGGCTGACATGGAGAAAGTCGGCCGCCCTCGCCACGCTGCCTTGCCGCGCTACCTCAAGGAATGCCTGCAGGTGACGGAACCTTATGCGGCTTTCGGACATGTTCTCATAACCTAGCAGTTAATGAAACGGCGTAAAATATCATTTTACCAAACCAAATGCCTTGTGCAATGTGAACACGGAGGATCGAAATCGTGCCATTCGTCAACATTGGCGGCATCACGCTGCACCATCGCCATATCAAGGCGAAGGGAAATGCGCGGCCGATCGTGTTCATCAATTCGCTGGGCACCGACTTCCGCATCTGGGACGAGGTGTTGTCCGAACTGGGTGGCGAAATGCCTGTGTTGGTCTACGACAAGCGCGGCCATGGCCTGTCCGACATTGGTGGCGTCAGCTCGATCGACGAGCATGTCGATGATCTGTCGGGCCTGATCGATCATTTCGAACTGAACAATGCGGTGCTGTGCGGCCTGTCGGTGGGCGGCCTGATTGCGCAAGGGTTTTATGCCCGGCGCCCCGAAATCGTCGACGGCCTCATCCTGTGCGACACCGCCCACAAGATCGGCACGGCCGACAGCTGGAACACCCGCATCGAAACGGTCGAAAGCAAAGGCATCCAGGCCATCGCCGATGCCGTGCTCAAAATGTGGTTTACGCCTGCCTTCCACGCGGACCGTGTCGCCGAGCTCGACGGCTACTGGAACATGATGACCCGGCAAGCCGTCGCCGGCTATGTCGGCACCTGCGCCGCGGTGCGCGATGCCGATTTTACCGAGGCTGCGCAGGCGATCGCGGTGCCCACGCTTTGCGTCGTTGGCGACCAGGACGGCTCGACGCCGCCGGATCTCGTCCGCTGGCTGGCCGATCTGATCCCAGGCGCACATTTCGAAATCATTCGTGACGCCGCGCACATCCCTTGCGTCGAACAGCCCGAGGCGCTGACCACCCTGATCCGCGATTTCGTCGCGGCGCTTCCCCTGAGAAAGCAGACCCATGGATGAACTGCCCAAAAACGAAACCAGATACCGAACCGGGCTGACCGTCAGGCGCTCGGTGCTCGGCGACCCTCATGTCGATCGCAGCGAGGATGCCGTCACCGATTTCGACCGGCCGTTCCAGGAGCTGATCACCGAGGCAGCCTGGGGCACTGTGTGGGCGCGTCCGGGCTTCAGCAGGCGCGAACGCTCGATCGTGACGCTGGCACTGCTGGCCGCCCTTGGCCATGATGAAGAGGTCGCCATGCATGTGCGCGCCACCGCCAACACCGGTGCGTCGCGCGACGATATCTGCGAAGCGTTCCTGCATGTCGCGATCTATGCCGGCGTGCCGGCCGCCAACCGCGCCTTCAGGATCGCCAAGGAGGTGTTTTCGGAAATGGACGGAAGCAGGGCTGGCCATGCCAGCTGATGCCGGCTCGAACCGCAGGCCCGAGAGCGGAGCCTTCTTCCAGCGCGACCGCGGCTGGCATCCGCCGGCGCTGACGCCCGACTACAAGACGTCGGTGCTGCGCTCGCCGCAAAAGGCGCTGCTGGCCTTCGACAACACGGCGTCGGAAATCACCGGTCCGGTGTTCGGCCACGCCATGCTGGGCGAACTCGACAATGACCTGATCCACAATTTCGCAAAGCCCGGCGAGAGCGCCATCGGCGAGCGTATCATCGTCTATGGCCGCGTGCTCGACGAGCGCGGCCAGGGCGTCTCAGGCGCGCTGCTCGAATTCTGGCAGGCCAATTCAGGCGGCCGCTACCGCCACAAGAAGGACGGCTATCTCGCGCCGCTCGATCCGAATTTCGGCGGCTGCGGCCGCACCATCACCGATGCCGATGGCGGTTATGCCTTTCGCACGGTGAAGCCAGGTCCCTATCCCTGGCCGAACGGGCCCAATGACTGGCGGCCGTCGCACATCCATTTCTCGGTGTTCGGCCGCGGCTTCGCACAGCGGCTGATCACCCAGATGTATTTCGAGGGCGACCCGCTGATCTGGCGATGCCCGATCGTGCGCGGTATCCGCGACAAGGCGGCGATTGAGACGCTGGTCGCCGCGCTCGACATGCAGGCGACGATCCCGTTCGACGCGCGCGCCTACAAGTTCGACATCGTGTTGCGCGGACGCCGCGCCTCGCTGTTCGAAAACCGTCCGGAGGGCAATTGATGGCGCAATCGCTGACCCGGCTGAAGGAGAGCCCGTCGCAGACCGCCGGGCCCTACGTGCATATCGGGCTGACGCCGAATTTCGGCGGTATCGGCGGCGTCTACCCGACAGACCTGGGCGCCACGATGCTCAACGACAACGCCAAGGGCGACCGCATCGGTTTGCGCATTCGCGTGCTCGACGGCACCGGCACGCCGCTCAGGGATGCGTTGATCGAGATCTGGCAAGCGGATGCCAATGGCTTCTACAATTCGCCGGCTGAATTGCGCGGCGATGCCGATCCGGATTTTCAGGGCTGGGGCCGTCAGCCGACCGACATGGAAACCGGCCTGTGCAGTTTTCAGACGATCAAGCCGGGACGCGTGCCGTATGGCGACGGCCGGCTGATGGCGCCGCATATCAGCCTGTGGATCGTCGCCCGCGGCATCAATATCGGCCTCCACACGCGGCTCTATTTCTCCGATGAGGCCAAGGCCAATGCCGAGGATCCGATCCTGGCCCGCATCGAGCACAAGGTGCGCGTGCCGACGCTGATCGCCGAGCGGCAAGGCGACGACTATATTTTCGACGTCCATCTCCAGGGGGAGAAGGAAACGGTCTTCTTCGACAGCTGACGGAGGAAACCAGCACATGACCGTATCGCCCTTCGACCATCCGCTGCTTTCCGGCCTGCTCGGCGACGAGGAGGCGGCTCGGCATTTTTCGGTGGATGGGGAAATCGCCGCCATGCTCGATTTCGAGCGCGCGCTGGCGCAAGCGGAAGCCGAAAGCGGGATTATCGGCACGGATGCCGCCGCGGCGATTATACCTGTCCTGTTGTCATACAAGCCGGACACCGCGCGGCTGCGGGCCGGTGTGGCGAAGGATGGCGTGATCGTGCCCGAACTGGTGCGCCAGTTGAAGGCAGCGGTCGGCGCGCCGCACGACGCCGGCGTGCATTTCGGCGCAACCAGCCAGGACGTCATCGACACTGGCCTGGTTCTTCGGCTGCGCCGGCTCATTGAACATCTCGACCTGCTGCTGACTGAGAACATTTTGCGGCTGGTGGGGCTGGAAGAACGTTTTGGCAGCCGTGCATTGACAGCGATTACGCGCATGCAGCCGGCGATCCCAATTCAGGCGTCGGACCGCGTGGCGGTGTGGCGCACGCCGCTGCAACGGCATCAGCAGAGACTCTCGGAGCAATCCAAGGGTCTGCTGGTAGTGCAATTCGGCGGCGCCGCCGGCACGCTGGAAAAGCTCGGCGACAAAGGCCCCGCAGTGCGCGCCGCCCTTGCCGCAAAGCTTGGCCTTGGCGATGCGCCGCAATGGCACAACCAGCGCGATGCGCTGGCCGAATTCGCCGGGCTGCTATCGCTCATCACCGGCAGTCTCGGCAAGTTCGGCCAGGACGTTGCGCTGATGGCGCAAGGTGGAACCGACATCAAGCTGTCCGGCGGCGGCGGCTCGTCGGCCATGCCGCACAAGCAGAACCCGGTGAAGGCGGAAGTGCTGGTGACGCTGGCGCGCTTCAACGCCACCCAGCTTTCCGGCATGCACCAGGCGCTGGTGCATGAGCAGGAGCGCTCCGGTGCTGCCTGGACGCTGGAATGGCTGCTCTTGCCGCAAATGGCGATAGCGACCGCGGCTGCGCTACGGCTCGCCGCCGAACTCGCCGGACAGATCGAAAGCCTGGGACACTGATGCGCACAAAGATCGTCATTGTCGGCTCCGGACCGTCCGGGCTGCTGCTTGGCCAGCTTCTCGGCACCATTGGCGTCGAGACGGTGATCCTCGAACGTTCGAGCCGGCAGCATGTGCTTGGCCGGGTGCGGGCAGGGGTGCTCGAACAAGGCACCGTCGAGTTGCTCGAAGAGGCGGGCGCAGCTGCAAGGCTGCATGCCGAGGGCCTGCTGCATGCCGGCATCTCGCTTGCCTTCGGCGGCGGCCTGCACCGGCTCGACCTCACGGCACTGACTGGGGGAAAGCATGTCACCGTCTATGGCCAGACCGAAGTGACGCACGATCTGATGGACAAGCGCGAGGCGGCCGGGCTGACCACCGTCTATGAGGCGGCCAACGTCGCGCTGCATAGTTTCGATGGCGAGGCGCCTTACGTCACCTACGGGAAGGACGGCGTCGGCCATCGCATCGACTGCGACTTCATCGCCGGCTGCGACGGCTATCACGGCGTTAGCCGCAAATCGGCGCCTGGGCGGGCGCTGAAAACCTTCGAGCGGACCTATCCCTTCGGCTGGCTCGGCGTGCTGGCCGAAGTGCCGCCGGCCGATCACGAACTGGTCTACGCCAACCATGAGCGGGGCTTTGCGCTATGCTCGATGCGGTCGACGCATCGCAGCCGCTACTATGTGCAGGTCCCCGCTGACGAACAGGTCGAGTCCTGGAGCGACGATCGCTTCTGGGACGAGTTGCGCAGTCGCCTGCCGGAACAGACCGCAGCCGCCGTCGTTACCGGCCCGTCCTTCGAAAAATCGATCGCGCCGCTGCGCTCCTTCGTAGCCGAACCGATGCGCTTCGGCCGGCTGTTCCTGGTCGGCGACGCCGCCCATATCGTGCCGCCGACGGGCGCCAAGGGGCTCAACCTCGCCGCCAGCGACGTGCGCTATCTCTTTGCCGGGTTTCGCGAATTCTATCTGGACAAGTCGCCGGCCGGGCTCGACGCCTATTCAGCCAAAGCGCTGGCTCGGGTGTGGAAGGCGGTGCGCTTCTCCTGGTGGATGACGACGATGCTGCACCGCTTTCCCGATACGGGCGAGTTCGGCCAGCGCATCCAGGAAGCCGAGCTCGACTATCTCGTGCATTCGCAAGCGGCGTCGACCGCGCTGGCTGAAAACTATGTCGGTTTGCCCTATTAAGGGCGGTGCAAACTCAAACCCGTTCAAGCGCCACCGCGATGCCCTGGCCGACGCCGATGCACATGGTGGCCAGCGCATAGCGGGCGCTGCGCTCGCGCAGTTCCAGTGCCGCGGTGCCAGTGATACGCGCGCCCGACATGCCCAAGGGATGACCAAGTGCGATGGCGCCACCATTGGGGTTGACGTCCTCCGCATCCTCGGCGATGCCGAGTTGGCGGAGCACGGCGATGCCTTGGGAGGCGAAGGCTTCGTTGAGTTCGATGACATCGAATTGCTGCGGTGTCAGGCCGAGGCGAGCGCAGAGCTTTTGTGTCGCCGGGGCAGGGCCGATGCCCATGATGCGCGGCGCCACGCCGGCAGCAGCGCCGCCGAGAACGCGGGCGATTGGCGTCAGGCCGTATTTTTTCACAGCCGCTTCGGAGGCGATGATCAGCGCCGCCGCGCCATCGTTGACGCCCGATGCGTTGCCGGCGGTCACCGTGCCACCTTGCCGGAACGGCGTCGGCAATTTGGCCAGCGACTCGACCGTGGTGCCGGCGCGCGGATGCTCATCCTTCGATACGATAATCGCGTCGCCCTTTTTCTGCGGGATCGTCACCGGGGTAATCTCCTTCGCCAGCCGGCCATTGGCCTGTGCCGCGACGGCCTTGTCCTGGCTGCGCACGGCAAAGGCGTCCTGGTCGGCGCGCGACACTGAAAAATCCTCGGCGACGTTCTCGCCGGTCTCCGGCATGGAATCGACGCCATATTGTTTCTTCATCAGCGGGTTGATGAAGCGCCAGCCGATGGTGGTGTCATGGATCTCGGCATGGCGTGAAAAGGCGGTCTCGGCCTTGGGTATGACGAAGGGCGCGCGGCTCATCGATTCGACGCCGCCGGCGATCATCAACTCGGCTTCGCCCGCCTTGATGGCGCGGGCGGCAATGGTGAGCGCGTCCATGCCGGACCCGCAGAGGCGATTGACGGTCGAGCCTGAAATTTCCTTCGGCAGTCCGGCCAGGAGCAGCGACATGCGGGCTACATTGCGGTTGTCCTCGCCGGCCTGATTGGCGCAGCCATAGACGACGTCGTCGACAGCCTGCCAGTCGATGCCGGCATTGCGCTCGACCAGCGCCTTCAGCGGGATGGCGCCAAGATCGTCGGCCCGCACCGACGACAGCGAGCCGCCGAAACGGCCGATCGGGGTGCGGATGTAATCGCAGATGAATGCCTCGGTCATGTCATGCGGCCTTTTCTTTTCCGCTTCCCTCATGCGCCGCCTTGGTGCGGGCCTGCAGGTCGCGCAATGTCGTCAGCTCGAGTTCCGTCGGCGCCGGCGTTTCGTCAAGCGCCTCGGCGAACTTTACGATCCAGCCACAGCTGTCCTGCACCTCAAGCCGCGTTGCGCCGGGATGCAACGACACCACGGTGAATTCCTTGCTCATCGGGTCGGGCTTCCAGATGGCGAGGTCGGTGATCAGCAGCGTCGGTCCAGCGGTGTCGATGCCTAGGCGCTGGCGGTGATCGCCCCCATCGCCATGGCCGAAGGAGGTGAAGAAGTCGATCTTCTCGACCATGCCGCGCTTGGACTGCGCCATGGTGATGTAGATCTCCTTCGACGAGGTGGCGATCTCCGGCGCGCCGCCGCCGCCGGGCAGGCGGGTCTTGGGATGCGCATAGTCGCCGATGATGGTGGTGTTGATGTTGCCGAACTTGTCGAGCTGGGCGGCACCGAGGAAACCGATCGAAATGCGGCCGCCCTGCAGCCAGTAACGAAACATCTCCGGCACCGAGACGGTCGTGACGGCGGTATCGCAAAGTTCGCCGTCACCGATCGACAGCGGCAAAACATCGGGCGCGGTGCCGATGGTGCCACTTTCATAGATCAGCGTGATGTCGGGCGCATGCGTCAGCCGCGCGACGTTGCAGGCGGCTGACGGCGCGCCAATGCCGACGAAGCAGACATCGTCGTTTTTCAGGGCTCGGCTGGCGGCAATCGTCATCATCTCATTGGGAGTAAAGCCGCTCATCCCGCGCTCCTCAGATGCTTTACGCGGCCGGCGAAATCGTCCGCCGTGCGATCGAGGACATTGGCCTGCATCCAGGTCTGGAATTTTTCACGGTCGGCGGCGATGTCGTCCCATTCGAGATAGGCGGCGTTGTCCCTGGCATAGTAGCCGTGCGTGTAGGAGGGATGCGAACCGCCTGATACCACCGAGATCGCAGCGATGGTCCAGCGCGGCAGCACGGTGAGGTTGGGATGCAGGTCGTCGAAATCGTCGACGACTTCCTCTACCGTCACCACGGCGCGCTTGGCCGCGAGCACCGCTTCCTTCTGGATGCCGATAATGCCTTCGACCAGAACATTGCCTTTTTTGTCGGCCTTCTGAGCGTGGATGAAGGTCACGTCCGGTCGGATGGAAGGAACGGCGGCAAGCACCTCGCCGGTGAACGGGCAGGTGACCGAGCGGATGTTGGGATTGACTGCCGCCAGCCCGGCGCCGCGATAGCCGCGGAACACCGCGCAAGGCAGGCCGGCAGCTCCCGCCTCGTAGGCGTTGGCCATGCCGGCATGGCTGTGCTCCTCGATCTCGATCGACCGGGGGAAGCCGTTCTCGATGGCGTCGCGGGCGCGGCGCAGCAGGCCGACGCCGGGATTGCCGACATAGGAGAAGATGATCTTCTTGGCCATGCCCATGCCGATCATCTGGTCGTAGATCAGGTCGGGGGTCATGCGGATGAGCGTCAGGTCGCGAAAGCTCTGGCGGATGGCCTCATGCGCCGCCGCCGTCGGGATCAGATGCGTGAAGCCTTCGAAGGCGACCGTATCGCCATCATGCAGGTTCTCAGCCACGGCCTGTTTGAGCGGCAGGAAATTGACCATCGCCAAGAACTCCGAAGTTCAAAAAGTTCGTATTGCGAACATTTGTTTTGTATGAGATATTTTTACATCGCGCCGCCGAGACGAGTCAAGGCGGCGCATTGTCTTGCGGAGGCCGCATGGAGGACAAGGCAAAGACGCGCGACCATGTCGGCTCGCTGGAGCGCGGCCTTGCAGTCATGGAGATACTGGCCCGGCATCCGGCCGGGATGACGCTGACCGAAATGGCGGAGGAGGCGGGGCTGACCCGCGCCGGCGCGCGTCGCTTCCTGCTGACGCTGACCGCCACCGGCTATGCCACGCAATCCGGCCGGCAGTTTTCGCTGTCGCCGCGCCTGCTCGCCATCGTGCGCTCTTGGCTCGGCGGCGCCTCGCTGTGGACATTCGCGGCATCCATCATGCGCGACGTCGCGGGCCAATTCGACGAGGCCTGCAACGCTGCGGTGCTGTCAGGCGAGGATGTCGTCTATGTCGCGCGCATTCCCGGCCGCCGCATCCTCAGTGTTTCGCTCGATGTCGGCACCAGGCTGCCGGCGCATTGCACCTCGATGGGGCGCGTCCTGCTGTCGGGGCTGGGCGCGGATGAGTTGAAGGCCTTCCTTGCAGAAGCCAAGATCGAACGGCGGACGCCGAAGACGATCACCAGCCGCACCGCGCTGGCCAAGGCCATCGACGCGGCGAGGGCGGGTGGCTTTGCCGTCGTCGATGAAGAGCTGGAGCTTGGCCTGCGCTCGATCGCGGTGCCTATCTGTGACCGCGCAGGCAAGACCGTGGCGGCGATCAACGTCTCGGCGCAGTCGGCGCGGTTCTCCGTCGAGGCGATGGAGCGGGATATCCTGCCAGCGCTGCGGACGGCCAAGCAACAGATTGAGGAATTTTTCTTCGTGTGAGCGCAAGGCTAATCGCCTGAGGGAAGCGCTGCCCCCGCTCTGTCTCGGAGACGGGACGCCCTACGCGGTTAGCGTCGCCATGCGAACAAACGATGCCCTGGGGCACCTGAGCACAACGCATATGCGTGAATCCAAATATATCGTTGACGTCGCCCTTCAACTCCAATATTGAACAGGACTATACAGGTTTATTGAACAGGTACCCTTATGAAGCGGCGCGCGGTTCAACTGTCTCCCGGCACGGGCAAGCCCGAGCAGATCGCCACCGTTCTCGAACATGAGATCCGCTCCGGCGTGCTTGGCTTCGGCGACCGCCTGCAAAGCGAGAACGAACTCGTCCAGCGCTTTTCCGTCAGCCGCAACACGGTCCGCAAGGGCCTCGAGGAGCTGTCCAGCCGTGGGCTGATCACCACCAAGGTCGGCATCGGCTCCTTCGTCACTTTCGACGGCAAGCCGGTCGATGACAGCATTGGCTGGTCGCGGGCGCTTGCCAATGCCGGCGCCAATGCCGAGACCCGGACGCTGCGGCTTGAAGTGATCGAGGATGCCGATCTTGCCGCGCTGCTTGGCATCGAAAGCCCGTTCTTCATCGCCGTCGACCGGGTGCGCACCAATGCCAGCGACGGCCATGCGATCTCCATCGAACGCAGCCGCCTGCCGCTGTCGCCCGAACTGGAGGACGTGCCGCTGCGTGGTCTGCGCGAAGGCTCGCTCCACCAGACGCTGCGAGCCGCCGGTCTCATTCCAGACCATGGCGAGGAATGGGTCGGCATCGAGATGCTCAACGCCGAAGACGCCGCCATCCTCGGCTGCCCGCAAGGCACGCCGTTCCTGCGCGGACGCCGGCTGACGCGTGCGGCTGACGACCGGCCGATCGAATATGTCACCAGCCTGCTCAACCCGGCGCATTTCGCGCTGCATATGAGGTTTTGAGCGATGCCAGACAGCACCATTCTCGATCGCGCCATGGGCGCGCTTGTCGGGGGCGCGCTGGGCGATGCGCTCGGCATGCCGACACAGCTTCTGTCGCCGGCGCGGATCGCCGAGCTATACGGCCATGTCGAGGATTTCGTGGCGCCCTTCGCCGACCATCCGGTGTCGAAGGGGCTCGTGGCCGGCACCGTCACCGACGACACCGAACAGGCGCTGCTGCTCGGCCGCATTCTGGTCGAATCCGGCGACCGCTTCGACCATGCGCGCTGGGTCAACGCGCTGCTCGACTGGGAGCGCGAGGTCAAGGCGCGCGGCAGCTACGATCTGCTGGGACCGTCGACCAAACGCGCCATCGACGCCATCAATGACGGCGTGCCGGCGGAAGAGGCGGGAAGCCGCGGCGACACCAATGGCGCGGCCATGCGCATCGCGCCGGTCGGCATCATGATGCCGCTGGAACCGCTCGACGCTTTCGTCGCCAAGGTGGCCGAGACCTGCCGTGCCACGCATAACACGTCGATTGCCATTGCTTCGGCCGCTGCCGTCGCTGCCGGTGTCAGCCGTGGCGTTGCCGGCGGCGACTGGCGCGCTGCTTCCGACAGTGCCGTCGCAGCGGCTAGGCGAGGGGCTAAGCTCGGACATTGGGTGACTGGCGGCGACATCGCCGCGCGCATCGTCTGGGCGCAGGACCTTGTGCGCGGCAAGACGATGCGGGATGCGATCGGGCTCATCACCGATCTCGTCGGCACCGGTGTGGCCAGCCAGGAGTCCGTGCCGGCAGCTTTCGCCGTGCTTGAAGTCGCGCAGGGCGATCCCTGGCAAGCGGCAATCATCAGCGCCAATCTCGGCGGCGACACCGACACGATCGGCGCGATTGCCTCAGGCATGGCCGGCGCCTGCGTCGGCTTTTCGCAACTGCCGCAACAACACATTGCCGGGCTCGTCGGCATAAATATGGGGGAGGTGCGCTCGCTTGCCGAAGACCTCGTCGCGGCGCGCACGGCAAAGGCCAGCAAGGATGCCGCGGCATGAGCGGGCGTCTGGTCCATATCGGCAGCGCCGTCGTCGACCATGTCTACCGCATCGACGCCTTGCCGGCGCCGGGCTGCGAGAAGACCGCGTCGAGCTTTGCGCAGGTCGCCGGCGGCGGCTTCAACATGATGGTCGCGGCCAGCCGCACCGGCATGACGGTGGTGTTCGGCGGCCAGCTCGGCAGCGGACCGAATGGCGATTTTTTGCGCGCCGCGTTTGCGGCCGAAGGCATCATAACGCTGACGTCGCCATCGCCGGTCATGGACAGCGGCAATTGCGTCGCCATGATCTCCGGGGATGCCGAGCGCACCTTCGTGTCGTGGCCCGGTGCGGAGAGCATTCTCAGCCTCGAGATGATGAGGCCCGTGGTGGTCGCGCCTGATGATTGGGTGTTCACGTCGGGCTATACGCTGAGCTATTCCGGCAGCCGCGACGCGCTGACCGACTGGATCGAGGCACTGCCAGAAAACATTCCCTTCGTTTTCGATCCAACGCCGGTCATCGCGGATATCCCACGTCCCATCCTGTCGCGGGTGCTTGCCCGTACGACATGGCTGAGCTGCAACATGACGGAAGCGGTCGAGATCGCTGGGCAAGGCGATGTCGAGGCACTCGCCGCCCGGCTGCTCGCCGACCACTGCCCAAAGGCCGAAGGCGTCGTTATCCGCGCCGGCGCCAAGGGCTGTTTCGTGAGGTTGGTCAATGGCGAGACGCAGACCATTGCCGGCTTCAAGGTCGATGCCATCGACACCAATGGCGCTGGCGACACCCATATCGGCGGTTTCGTCAGTGCACTCTCGCGCGGCGTGCATCCCTTCGAGGCGGCGCGCTATGCCAATGCGGCGGCAGCACTTTCCGTCACCCGCCATGGCGGCTCATCGGCGCCGACCGACAGCGAGATCCAGACTTTCCTGAGCCAGGCCGCGACGGGCGCGCCGGGCCAGAACCAGAAGGCCCATCAGACAGCCTGACCCGCCAAGCGGGCAAACAAGAGAGGAACGAACATGCGCATGCCAAGACTGACTGCCCTGCTGACGGCGACCGCCGTCATCACCTCCGCGCTCACGCTGGCCGCCAGTGCCGCCGAAGTGCATGTGCTCAACTGGAAGGGCTACGGCGCCGACGAGCCGTGGGCGATCGAAGCCTTCGAAAAGGCGACCGGCAACAAGGTCGTCAACGACTTCTTCAATTCCGAACAGGAAATGCTGACCAAGATCCGCACCAATCCGGGCCTCTATGACGTGGTCATGATCAACGCCGCCTTCAACGATCAGGCGATGGCGGAAAAGCTGATCCAGCCGATCGATACCTCCAAGCTGCCGAACTATGCCGACATCAGCAAGGACAAGGCGCAATCGCCGATGCTCGACCATGACGGCAAGGTCTATGGCGTGCCGTGGGTGTGGGGCCTGACGGCGCTGGCTATCAACGAAAAGTCTTTCGACAAGCCACCGACCTCGATCGCCGAAATGTGGGACCCAGCGCATAAGGGCCGGGTCGTCATTCGCGACGACGCTGTCGAAGCGGTGCAGTTCGGCGCCATCGCCACCGGCCAGAACATCAACGACATCAAGGATATGGACGCGGTCAAGACCAAGCTGACCTCGCTGATGCCGCAGATCAAGACTTTCTGGAGCTCGGAGAACGACTGGAACCAGATGGTCGCCTCCAACCAGATCGACATCGGCACCTATTGGAGCGGCTCGGCCGATCGCGCCAAGACCCACTTCAAGCTGCCGGTCTCGCTGGTCGTTCCGCAGGAAGGCGCCGTCGCCTGGCTCGACGCGTTCTCGATCCCGGTGGGCTCGAAGAATGTCGAAGGTGCGCAGGCCTTCATCAACTGGATGATCGATCCGAAATTCTATGTCGAATGGGTCACCAAGGTCGGCGCGCCGGTGTCGGCCAACACCAAGGCGGTGGAAGCGCTGCCTGAAGACTCCTTCAACCGCAAGGTGATGGGCGATCCCGAGGTGGCCAAGCGCATCCAGTTCCAGGCGCCGATCACCGACGCGCAGCGCGAGGCCTATCTGGCGCTGTGGCAGCAGCTCAAGGTCGACGTGAAGTAACGCTCACGTCCGGACCAGCCGGCGGTTGGCGCCGGCTGGCCCTTCAATCCTGGGGAGGAGGGTATCATGGCAGTACAGGGTGCGGTCGCGTCGCGCAGCGGGCTGAGATCGGCCCTGCCGCTGCTGGCGCCGGCCTATCTCTGGCTGACGGTGGCGATCTTCCTGCCGCTCTCGGCCATGGTGTTCTTCTCCTTCATGACCGACCTGCCGCTGTCGGGAAAGCCGTGGGCCTTCACCCTTGGCAATTACGCCGCCTTCTTCTCGCAGAGCCTGTACCTGACGCTGCTGCTCGCTTCGCTGCGGCTCGGCCTCGAAGTGACTTTGTGGTGCGTCGTCATCGGTTATCCCGCAGCCTATGTATTGGCCAAGGTGCTGAAGGGGCGCAGCCGCGAGGCGATTTTCCTGCTGGTCATCCTGCCGTTCTGGTCGAACGGGCTGGTGCGCATCTTCTCCTGGGCGATGGTGCTGCGCGAGGGCGGCATCCTCGACACGGCGCTCAACGCCGTGCTGCCGTTCAAGATCAACATCGACCTGATGTATTCCTACCCCGCAGTCATCATCGGCCTAGTGCACTCCTACGTGCCCTATATGGTGCTGACCTGTTACCTCACTTTGCAGGCCATCGACGACTCGCTGATCGAGGCCGGGCGCTCGCTCGGCGCCTCGCGGCTGCAGGTGCTGAAGCGGGTGATCATCCCGCTGTCGATGCCCGGCCTAGTGGCAGGTGCGGCACTGATCTTCGTGCCGGTCGTCGGCTCGTTCATGGAGCCGCGCATTCTCGGCGGCCGCACCGGCACGTTCTACGGCACGGTGATCGAGGACCAGTTCGTCGCCGTCTTCAACTGGCCGCTGGGGGCGGCGCTTTCCTTCATCCTGCTGGCGGTGGTGCTGGTGATCCTGGCGGTTGCCTCGCCGGTGCTGCGGAGGGCTGCTTGATGATGACGACCCGCATCCTCGAAGGAGTAGGCCGCTTCTACATCGGACTGCTGCTCGCCTTCCTCTATCTGCCGATCATCATCATGGCGCTGATGTCGTTCAACGTCTCGCCCTTCTACCAATTGCCGTTCGAATGGACGACGGAATGGTATGCCTCGCTCTGGCAGAACGACCAGCTGATCGCGGCCACCTGGAACAGCCTCGAGATCGCGGTCATCACCACGCTCATCTCAGTGGTGCTTGGCTCGGCCGCTTCGCTAGCGCTGTTCCGCTATGATTTCCGCGGCAAGAAAGTTCTGCAGGCGCTGCTGTTTCCGCCAATCGCCATTCCGTGGCTGATCACCGGCACGGCGATGCTGATCTTCTTCTTCGGCGTCGGCATTGGCCGCGGCCTGTTCGCCATCCTGCTCGGCCATGTGGCGCTGGCGCTGCCCTATGTCATCGTCGTCGTCTCGGCCCGGCTGCAGACTTTTGCACCGGAGCTGGAAGAGGCGGCGCGCTCGCTCGGCGCCAACCAGTGGCAAGTGACGAGGCGTGTGACGCTGCCGTGGATCATGCCCGGCGTCATTGCCGGCGGCTTGTTCGCATTTGCCGTGTCGTTCGACCAGTTCGTCGTCTCCTACTTCCTGGCGACGCCGGGCCAGACGACGCTGCCGGTCGAAATCTACGCCGCGATCCGCAAGGGGTTCACGCCCGAGATCAACGCGGTCTCGACCATCATCATCGTCGTGTCGATGGCGCTGATGCTGCTCACGGCGCGGTTCTTCAAATTCGGCGGAGAGAAATAATGGCCGGCGTGCAGGTATCGAACGTCTCCCGCAGTTTTGGCGCGCACAAGGCGCTGGACGACGTCTCCATCGATTTCGCCGATGGCGGTTTCTATGGGCTGCTTGGCCCCTCGGGCAGCGGCAAGACCACGCTGCTGCGCCAGATCGCCGGCTTCGACTTTCCCGATACTGGCCGCATCACCATTGGCGGTGAGAGTGTGGAACGCGTGCCGGTCGAAAAGCGACGCATCGGCATGGTGTTCCAGAACTATGCGCTGTTTCCCAATATGAGCGTCGCCGATAATGTCGCCTTCGGCCTGTCGGTGCGCGGCGAAACGAAAGCGACGATCGCCACTGAAGTGCAGCGCGCGCTCGATCTCGTCCAACTCGGCAAGCTCGGCGAGCGCCGCCCGCACCAGCTCTCCGGTGGCCAACGCCAGCGTGTGGCGCTGGCACGCGCCATCGTCACCAAGCCGCGCGTGCTGCTGCTCGACGAGCCGCTCGGCGCGCTCGACAAGGCGCTGCGCGTCGACATGCAGATCGAGCTGAAGCGCATCCAGCGCGAGATCGGCATCACCACCATCTTCGTCACCCACGACCAGGAAGAGGCGCTGACGATGAGCGACCGCATCGGCATCCTGCGCGATGGCAGGCTCGCGCAGGAGGGGCCGCCGGAGGAGATCTATGACCGACCGAAGAGCGAGTTCGCCGCCACCTTCCTTGGCGACGCAAACATTTTTCGTGGCGATGCGACCGGCGACGGCATCCGCCTGCCTGACGGCACGGCGATCGTTGCCGGCGTAGGCGACAGGCTTGCCGCCGGCGCGAAGGCGAGCTGCGCGGTGCGACCCGAACGCATTCGTATCGCCACCGCTGCCGGGGTTGCGGATGCGGCCAATGCCAACGCGCTGAAGGGCCAGGTCTCCCAGCGCATCTTCGCCGGCAACAACAGCACCTATTTCGTCGAGCGCGCCGGCCAGACGCTGAAGGTCATCGTCCAGAATACCGGCAATGACCGGCTGGCCGAGGGCCAGGATGTGGTGCTCAGCTGGTCGCCGGAAAGCACCGTGCTGATTGCCGCAAACTAGTTCGCACCGTCACCCCGTCATGGTTCTGATGGGAATTGATGGAGCGGACCTTGGCTGATGGGCCGGCCATGGCGTTATATCCTGTCGTCCAAGGGAGGAATGGATGGCAGGCCAGGGTTTCGAGCCGGATGTAAGGGTTCGCGCCAGCGAATACCGGATCGGCTGCATCGGCGCCGGCATGATCATGGCCGAATGCCATCTTGCCGCCTATGCGCAGGCCGGTTTCCCAGTCGTTGCCATCGCTTCGCGCACCAAGGCCAGCGCCGAGAAGGTAGCTGCACGCTGGAGCATTCCGACCGTCCACGACACGCCGGAACAACTGATCGAGAATCCCGAGATCGAGATCGTCGACCTTGCCTTTCCACCCGACCAGCAGCCGGCATTGATCCGCCATGCGCTGAAGCAGCCTCACATCAAGGCGATCCTGGCGCAGAAGCCGCTGGCGCTGTCGGTCGATGAAGCCGTGAAACTGCGCGACGAAGCCGCAAAGTCCGGCAAGATCCTCTCGGTCAACCAGAACATGCGCTACGACCAGTCGATGCGCGTCCTGAAGCAGATCATCGACAGCGGCGCACTGGGCGACATCGTCTTTGCGCAGATCGACATGCATGCGATCCCGCACTGGCAGACTTTCCTTCAGGACTACGACCGGCTGACGCTCGCCAATATGAGCGTGCATCATCTCGACGTGCTGCGCTTCCTGTTCGGCGATCCGTCGGAAATCGCCACGCTGACACGCAAGGACCCGCGCACTACATTCGAGCATAGCGACGGCATCACCGTCTCGACGCTGCGCTTTCCCTCCGGCGTGCTCGCCGTGTCGCTGGAGGATGTCTGGTCCGGACCGCGCCAGGAGGGCTATCTGGACGACCAGCACATCAACTGGCGCGTCGACGGCACCAAGGGTGTCGCCAAAGGCACGATCGGCTGGCCGAAAGGCGTGGCCTCGACGCTGACCTATGCCTCGACCGAGACGACCGGCGGCGAATGGGTCAGCCCGAGCTGGGACACGATGTGGTTCCCGCATGCCTTCATCGGCGTGATGGAGCAATTGCAGCATGCGGTGAAGACAGGCGCGCCGCCGGCGCTCTCCGTCGCCGATAACGTCAAGACAATGGCACTGGTCGAGGCGGGCTACCGCTCGATGGCGCAAGGCCGCACCGTCAAACTGTCCGAGATATCGATCGACTGAACATGCCGCCGAATAGTGTGGCGGCTGAATCGCTTACCGGGAGGAGTTCACATCATGATGCAGGCAGGTATCTTCACCGGCTATTTCCCCTATGAGCTCGCGGAGGCCGCCCGCCGCATCCGTGCACTCGGCTTCAACACAGTGCAGCTCGACATGCATTTCAGGGATGTCGATCTCACGGCCGGGCAGATCACCGGGGACAAGGCAAGGACAGTGCGCGACACGTTTCGCGACCACAATCTGCCGGTCTGCTGCATCTCGGGCTACACCAACATCATCCATCCCGACAAATCCGAGCGCGAGAAGCGCGTCGGCTATCTCAAGGAAATCATCCGCAATGCGCGGGACTTCGGCTCGCCCTACGTGATCTCGGAGACCGGCACCTACAACACCGAATCCGACTGGGTGCATCATCCCAAAAACAAGACCGAGGAAGGCTTCGAGGAATGCCGCAAGGTGATCTCGGATCTTGCCCAGACGGCTTACGACCATGGCGCGGTGTTCCTGCTCGAAACCTATGTCAACAATGTCGTCGGTTCGGTCGAGGAGACGGTCAAAATGTTCGCGCAGGTCGACCATCCGGGCCTCGGCCTGCTGATGGATCCGACCAATTATTTCGAGGCGCACAATATCGACCGCATGGACCAGGTGCTGAACCAGGTGTTCGACACGCTTGCCGACAAGATCCGGATCGCGCATGCCAAGGATGTGAAACGCTCCGGCAGCGACAAGACGGAAAAGCATGCCGATATCGGCGATGCGGATGCGCATGAGGGGCTGACCTTCCGCGGCGTCGGCGAGATCGAATTGCCGGCGCCCGGTCTCGGCTCGCTCAACTACGACCTCTATCTGAAGCGGCTCAGCGAAAAGCACCCGAACATCCCAGTCATCATCGAGCATCTGACCGAGGACGACGTGCCGCGCGCAAAGACATTCCTCGACGGGAAATTCCGCGCCAACGGTCTCTAAGGGCGGGGCGAGACGGTGATGGCGACGGCCAAGACAAAGCGCGATTACGGCCTGGTCGGCGAAAGCACCCGCCGGGCGATCGAGACCGGGCTGGCCTCGGCCGAGTGGTATCACACCGACGTGCCGCGCAAGGCAATGAAGGAACTGATGCAGCGCTCCGACGGGCCGGCGGTCCGCGATACCATCATCTGGATCGCAGCCATCCTGGGCTCGGCCGCCGGCATCATCTGGTTCTGGGGCACGTGGTGGGTGGTGCCGTTCCTGCTCGTCTATGGCGTGCTCTATGGATCGTCGAGCGACTCGCGCTGGCACGAATGCGGCCATGGCACCGCCTTCCGCACACGCTGGATGAACGATGCGATCTACGAAATCGCCAGCTTCATGGTGGTGCGCAATCCGGTGCAATGGCGCTGGAGCCATGCGCGGCATCACACCGACACGATCATCGTCGGCCGTGACGCCGAGATCGCGGTAATGCGGCCGCCAAATCTGGTCAAGGCGGCGCTTGCCTTCACCGGCATTCTCGATTTCCGTTATTCGCTGCCGATCCTGGCGCGCCAGGCGTTGGGCAAGCTGTCGGACGACGAAAAGAGCTACATTCCTGAGACCGAACAGGGCAAGGCCATCACGGCGGCGCGCTGGCATGTCGCCGTGTACGTTGCGACGATCGCCCTCGCGATCGCGCTGGGTTCATGGCTGCCGCTGGTGCTGATCGGCCTGCCGCGTTTTTATGGCAGCTGGCACATGGTTCTGACCGGCCTGCTCCAGCATATCGGGTTGGCCGACAATGTCGTCGACCACCGGCTGAACACGCGCACCGTCTACATGAACCCGGTCAGCCGCTTCATCTACTGGAACATGAATTACCACGTCGAGCATCACATGTTTCCGATGGTGCCCTACCATGCGCTGCCGAGGCTGCACGAGCTGGTCAAGCACGACCTGCCGGCGGCGAACCCGTCCATGTGGCATGCCTATCGCGAGGTCTGGCCGGTGCTGCTGAAGCAGCTGCGGTACGAGGATTATTTCCTCAAGCGCGAATTGCCGCCGACGGCGCGGCCCTATCGCGGTGAATTTCACGAGCTCGGTATGTCGGCGGCGGCCGAGTAGCGAATAAACCACCCGCCTTCTATCCGGCCTGTTACGGGGCCGGTAAGGTGACCGGGAAAAGCAACCAGCCAACAGGGACATCCCGATGAGCCGAAAGAGACCGACCGTCGCCGATCTGCGCGCCATGAAGGGCAAGCGCCAGCTGACCATGCTGCGCGTCCTGACCATGGATGAGGCCGAGGCTGCCGAGCGGGCAGGGGTCGATATCGTCTCGGTGCCGCCCGAGCTGGTGCTCAACCCTGAGTATCGCGATGCGGCGCCCAGCCTGTTCACCATGCCGGGCGAGAATTTTTATGAGATCGGCACGGCGGACGATTTCCTGCGCTGGGCGTTCCGGCTCTACAAGGCCGGCGCCGACGCCGTTTATTGCAGCGCCGGTTTCGCCACCGTGAAGCGGCTCGCCGACGACGCGATCCCCGTCATCGGCCATGTCGGCCTCATTCCGTCCCGCGCCACCTGGACCGGTGGCTTCAAGGCCGTCGGCAAGACCGCCGACACCGCCATGCAGATTTTTGAGGCGGTCAAGCAGTATGAGGCCGTTGGAGCTCTCGGCGCCGAGATCGAAGTGGTGCCGATCGAGGTGGCGAAGGCGATCTCGGAACGGACCTCGCTGATCATGCTGTCGATGGGTGCGGGCACCGGCTGCGACGCGCAATATCTGTTTGCCGACGATATTCTTGGCCAGAACCGGGGCCACATGCCGCGCCATTCCAAGGTCTACCGCAACTTCGCCGCCGAGTACGATCGTCTGCAGGCGGAACGCGTCGCGGCGTTTTCCGAGTACGTTGCCGACGTCGATAGCGGCGCCTATCCGGAAGACAGGCATGTCGTGCGCATGGATCCGGCCGAGCTCAGCCTGTTCATGAAACGGGTGGACGCAAAGGGCTAACTACTCGGCCTCCTTGCCGATCATCGCTGCACCTTGCCATGTTCCGTCGGCGAGCATGGCATGGAGCACCTCGGCATCCGTTCCCAGCGGCCGGTCCTCCCTGAGCATCGCTACATGCGCGCGCACCGCGGTATGGACCGCTGCTGTGCCGGGCGCCAGCTTAAGGCCATCGCGCAGATCGACTGCCTGGGCGGCGGCCATCAATTCGAAGGCGATCAGCCGTCGCCACAACGCGATCATTTCGGCGCATTTCGACACCGCCAGAGGCGTCTGCGTCGCATGGTCCTCGACGCCTTCGGATACGGCCAAGAAATCCAGCATCACCGGATTGGCCTTGTGGCGGATGCCGGCCAGGATTGCCGTTGCCGTCTTTTGCAGCGGCACGAAACCGGCCGAGGCACCGCCGACTGGCGACAAATATTTCGGCAGGCCGTTGCGGCCGGACCCGGCGAGCTGGATCAAGCGGGCAACGCTTGCCGCGGCGCATTGCGCGATCGCCAGGCCGAGCGTCTCGAAGGCCAGCGCCAGCGATGCGGTGTGGAAATTGCCGGTCGACAGCACCAGCCCGTCATCGCCCAGCACCAGCGGATTGTCGGCGGCGGCATTGAGTTCGATCTCCAGCGCCAGCCGCGCCTGGTCGATCGCCTGGATCAGCGCGCCATGGATCGACGGCATGCAGCGGATCGACAGCGGGTCCTGCAAGGTGATCGGCGTCGGCTCCTCGTCACGAGCAAGCAGGTCGCGCAGGCCCTTGGCCGCGAGTTGCTGGCAGGCTGCCGGCCGCGCCAGATGCAGGCGCGGATCGAGGATGGTGCGGTTGGCGCCAAACCCTTCCATGGTCAGCGCGCCCGCCTGCTGCTGTTGCGCAAAGGCCGACAGCGCGTCGGCCAGTACCAACGCGCCAGTGCCGGCTGATACCGCCGAGGCGTTGATCAGCGACAGGCCGTCTTTCGGCGCCAGGCTGATCGGAGCCAACCGCGCCATCATCAATGCCTTGGCCGCCGGCATGCGCCGACCCTGATAGTCAGCTTCGCCGTCGCCGGTCAGCAGACGGGCGAGCGCCGCCATCAGCACGAGATCGCCGGCGCCGATCGAGCCCAACTGCGGCATTACCGGATGCACGCCGGCATTGAGAGCATCGACAAGGGCGGTGAAAGCCGCCGGCGAAATGCCGGAGCCGCCAACAGAGAACATCGCGGCACGGGCAAACATGGTCGCCCGCACCGCTTCTTGCGGCAGCGGCTCGCCGACAGCGCCGCTTCGCCCTTCCAGCAACTGGCGCTGGAAGGCGCCGGCATCGCCCTCGACCGACGTGCCGAGATTGGCGCCGAGCCCGGTGTTGAGGCCGTAAATCTGCTGGCCGGACGCGGCGACCTGGTTGAGCACTTTTCGCGCTTTGTCGAGCCTCTCGATGACTGTCGGTTCAACCTCGACCTTGCGGCCGCCGCGGGCAACCTGCGCAACGTCCTCGACGCTGACGCCGGCGCCGGTGAGGACGAGCGCGCTCATGCGAAGCGCAGCCTCTGGCCGATACCTTTATCTCCTGCCTTGGCCAGCATCGCCTTGCCCAACGCAATGTCGGACAGCGACAGGCCGCGATGCCAGAACAGGATCGTCTCATCGTCGCTTTCACGCCCGGGCTTTAAACCTGCGGCGATCTGGCCGAGCTCGGCATGCAGTGTAGCTTCGCTTAGCCGACCCGTCTCGACATGGGCGCGCAGCGAGCCGAACTTGCCACCCTTGCACTGGCCCCAATCGTCGACGACCATTTTCTGCATGATGTCGGTCAGCGACAGCTCCACCGCGCTCATCGTGCCATAGGGCACGACCAGTGCACCAGGCTTGATCCATTCGGTCTTGAGCAGCGGCTGCGGCTCCGGCAGCCGCGAGGCTTCGACGACGATGTCGGCGCCCTTGATGCAGCTTTCCCAGTCGGCAACCGCGGTAACTTTCTTGCCGAGATCGGCCGAGAGTTTGGCAGCGAAGCCGTCGCGGCTTTCCGGGCGGCGCGAATGGACGCGGATCTCGTCGAAGTCGAAGAGATGGTCGAGCAGGCGCACATTCCAATAGGCGGTGCCGCGCGCGCCGATATGGGCCAGCACCTTGGAGTTCTTGCGCGCCAGATGTTTGGCGCCGATAGCGGTGACGGCGCCGGTGCGCATGTCGGTGATGACGGTGGCGTCGAGAATGGCGCGCGGCGTGCCGGTGCGCGGATCGAACAGGTTTAGAATGCCAAATTCTGAAGGGAGCCCGTGCAGATAATTGTCGACATAGTCGCCGACGATTTTCACGCCCGCCGTATCGAGCGGCGCAACGTAGCCGCGCAGAACGTTGAAATGGCCATGGAAGGAAGGGTCGGGTTCAAGATGGACGCGCGGCTCGATCACCGTCTGGCCATTGCCTTGCGCGATAAGCCCGGCTTCGACAGCGGCAATGATTTCGCCGTCGGTCATCTCCAGGGCTTCGATATCTAGGGCATTGAGGTAGTCGATATAGATAGGCTTCATGCAATGTCCTTGGCCGCCCGCCCATCCATAACAGGCTGCGAGCCGACACGGAAGTTTGTTGGATAAGCTCTGGACGGGGCCAGCCATATGCTGTTCAACGCGGTTCGCTATGACTGCCGTTCCCGACACCGAGGCCTCCGCCGCAACCGCCAGCAATGCGCGGCGCGTGGCGTTGATCGTTGCCATCGCGTTTTTCATGCAGCTGCTGGATTCGACGATCATCTCGACCTCGCTGCCGCAGATGGGACAATCCTTCGGCGTGACGGCGGTGGCGATGAGCATCGGCATCACCGCCTACATGCTGACCATGGCGGTGTTCGTGCCGCTGTCGGGCTGGCTTGCCGACCGCTTCGGCGCGCGCAACATCTTCCTGCTGGCGATCGTACTGTTCACGCTGGCCTCGCTGGCCTGCGGCTTCTCGCAAAGTCTGCCTCAGTTCGTTGCCGCTCGCGTCGTGCAAGGCCTTGGCAGCGCGCTGATGACGCCGGTCGGGCGAATTCTGGTGCTGCGCAATGCGTCGAAATCGGAGCTGCTCAACGCCACGGCGCTGATCACCTGGCCGGCGTTGTTTGCGCCCGTGGTCGGGCCGGTGCTTGGCGGCTTCATCACAACCTATCTCTCCTGGCACTGGAATTTCTTCATCAACGTCCCGCTTGGGCTCGTCGGGCTGGCGCTGGTCGCGCGCTTCATTCCGGGCGACCGCGCGGCCGATCCCAAGCCGCTGGATTGGCCGGGGTTTTTCCTCACGTCGCTGGGGCTCGCGCTGCTGCTCTACGGCCTTGAGCGCATCGCACATCCGGAAGACGGCGCCTTGCCCGCCGTGCTGCTGGTTGCCGCCGGCATCGTCATCGGCTGGCTGGCGGTGCGGCATCTCCGGCGCGCGCCGCATCCGCTGCTCGATCTCAGCGCGTTCAGGGTGCAGACCTTCGCCATCTCTACGCTTGCCGCCGGCACCATTTTTCGCGTGGCGATCAACGCCACGCCGTTCCTTTTGGCGCTGCTGTTTCAGGTCGGCTTTGGCCTTTCGCCGGTCGATGCCGGCTTGATGATCCTGGCCTATTTCCTCGGCAATCTCGGCATGAAGACGGTGACGACGCCGACGCTGCGGCGCTTTGGTTTTCGCACGGTCATGGTCGTCAACGGCCTGATCGCCTCGGCCTCGATCATGGCCTGCGCTGCGATCTCGCCGGAGACGCCGCAGGCGCTGGTGGTAGCGCTGATGCTGATCGCCGGCCTGACGCGCTCGATGCAGTTCACAGCGCTGAATACTCTGGCCTTCGCCGATATGGATGCGGCGCAGCGCAGCTCGGCGGCAACTTTGTCGTCCATGCTGCAGCAGATGTCGATGCTGTTCGGCGTAGCGGTGGCGGCTGCCATTCTGAACCTGTCGCAGATCGTCAGGCACCGGCCGGCGCTCGACCTCGTCGATTTTCGCATCGCCTTCCTGGTCATCGGCGCCATCGGGCTGGCGGCGGCGTTGCGGTTCCTCGTGCTGCCGCCCGGTGCAGGCGCCGAAGTTTCAGGCCACACGTCCAGGACCTGAATTCGCAATTTTCGCCGCTCAGGCGGCAATTAATTCCGCCTTGTGCTTTCGCCTCAGAACGGCACCTTCGCGCATACGCGCAATGGTGCAACCAAATGCCAAAAGCGCAGCCTTTTCCTAGGATTGCGCCAGTTCTAGCAATCGGTGCGTCCACTGGAAGATTATCACTGCCAACGGGTGTTCCGAGCGCGGATTCATTTGACGAAGCGGCGCCGAGCCGATTAGCTTTCTCGGAAGGGGTGGCAGAGCTGCCATCGGGGCGAATGCAGACATGAACACGATTGGCTGGCCAAATGTCAGGAGCCTGAATCAGGAAGGCATTGTCTTTGCCATCGCCGTGGTGCTGTTCGTCGCCGCTGCCATTGGGCTGCCTGGTTTCATCGCTGCCAACAATCTCGTTGCCATCGTCCGCTCGGTGTCGGTGCTGGGCATTTTGGCGCTCGGCATGGCGGTCGTCATAATCGGCAGGGGCATCGACCTGTCGGCGGTGGCGATCATGGCGATGTCGGTCGCCTGGTATCTACAATTGCTCAACGCCGGAACGCCTGATGGGCTCGCCTTCGCCTATGTGCTGGCAGGCGTGCTCGCCATCGGCCTGCTCAACGGTTTTCTCGTCGCTTATGCCGACGTGCCGGCGATCTTCGTGACGCTGGCGACCGGCTCCTTCGTCTTCGGCTATGTCCGCTCGCAACTGATCACACAGGATGCGGTGCCGGTGCCTCAGGGCCATTGGGTGGAGTTGCTCGGCGGCCTGCGTTTCCTCGACATTCCGATCGAAGTGTTCGTCTTCGCCGGGCTCGCCTTCCTGTTCTTCCTGTTCCTGCGCTACACCAAATGGGGCCGCTACATCTATTTCGCCGGCGACAATCCGGTCGCCGCGCGCAACATCGGCATTCCGGTGCGGCCAATGCTGGTGCTGCGTTATGTGGTTTCGGCCTTCGTCGCGCTGATCGCCGGCCTGCTGACGGCGTCGAGCCTGCACTCGATCAACACCCGCGTCGTCAACTCGACGCTGCTCTATGACATCGTGCTGGTGGCGGTGATCGGCGGCATCGGCCTGTCCGGCGGGCGGGGCGGAGTGCGCAATGTGCTGGTGGGCGCTGCACTTATCGGCATCCTGTCGAACGCGATGACCATCATCGACATTCCGCTGCTCTATCAAAACCTGATCAAGGCGGCGATCCTGCTCGGAGCCATCATCGTCGACGGCATCATCAATCCGCGCGACGAACAGACCGCGCAGCAGGGCGACATCTAAGGGGTACCCGACGGGTCATGCGGACCGGCCGGCAATAAGTGAAAAACAGAGGATGTGACATGAAACTGATCAGAACACTGATGGCGGCCGCCACGGCGCTTGCCGCTACCGCCTTCGTCGCGCCGACCTTCGCCGCCGACGATCCGGGCCCGGCCGCATACGCGCAGGCGCTCAAGGGCAAGCGCGTCATGCTGGTGCCGCTGGCGATGGGCTTCGACCTTGCGCAGGGCTGGTCGCACTATCTGAAGACGGAAGTCGAGGCCTGGGGCGGCACCTTCGAAACACGCGATCCGAACTGGGTCGTCGATGCCGGCGCACAGGCGATCACCGACGCGATCTCGTCCGACACAAGGCCGGACGTGCTGATCATCCATGCGCCGGATCTCAACTCCTATTCCAAGCTGATGAAGAAGGCGCAGGCTGCCGGAACCTACGTCATACTGGTCGACAATCCCGCCAACTTCCCGGCCGACGCCTTTGTCGGCAGTGACTGGGACCGGCTCGGCCAACTCGAGGCCGAAGCGGCGATCAAGGGCTGCGGCGAGAATTCGTCGAAGAAGATCGGCCTTGTGCAGGGTGATCAGGCCAACTCGTCCAGTCTCTACCAGTATGCCGGCATCATGAAGGTGCTGGAGAAGCACCCCGACTTCAAAGTCGTGGCCAAGCCCGACTCCAACTGGGATCCGACGACGTCGCGCAACGTGACGACGACAATGCTGCAGCAGAACCCGGACATCTGCTCTATCATCGACTTCTGGGATGGCGACGCCACCGGCGCATCCGCCGCCATCCGCGACGCTAAGCTCGACGGCAAGGTGTTTTTGGTCACCACCGGCGGCGGTGAAAAGGCGGCCGATTGCGACAAGCTGCAGGACGGCACCTATGGCGCCGTTGTCATGACAGACCTTGCCCGCCAGTCCGGCGACATGAACGCTATCATCAAGTTCCTGCTGCAGAGCGGCCAGCCGGCCGGCACGTCGCACACCTACATCTACACGCTGGAGAAGGCTACGACCAAGGCCGACCTCAAGCCCGACAGCTGCTGGGACCTGAAGGCGCTGCAGGCCGAAGCGGCGGCGAAGTAAGCCGCGCTTTTCGACTGAAATAAACGAGGTGACTGGACAATCCGGTCACCTCGTTCCCTCATGGAATAGCAGCCGCCGATGTCCTTTCGCGAACGCCTCCAGTCCTGGCGCTACAATCTCGTGCCCGACCATCTGGTCGGCGAGATCCTGACAAAACGCTGGACCGACAACGCCATTCCGTTCCTGGCGCTGGTGGCGACGCTCAGCGTGTTCGGCTCGATCATTCCCGGCTTCTTCAAGCTGACCTCGCTGCAGGAATCGAGCCGCCAGCTCGGCGAGTTCTCGATGGTGGTCACCGGCATGACGGTGGTGATGCTGGGCGGCGGCATCGATCTGTCCGTCGGTTCGATCTTCGCGCTGTCCTGCTTCTCCGCCGTCTATGTCTTCTTCATCCTCGAACAGTCTATCTGGCTGGCGCTGGCGGCATCGCTTGCCACCGGGCTCATCTTCGGCGCCGTCAACGGCTACCTCGTCGGCTATCTCAGGCTGCGCGCCTTTCTGACTACGCTGGTCACCTTCATTTTTGGCCGGGCGCTGTTCGATATTCTCGTCACCACCTATGCCGCAGACGTGCAGCTTTCCCAGGCGACATCCGATGTGCTCGACTTCATCGGCGACAGCACCTTCTGGGGGCTTTCGGTCTCGGTGTGGCTGGCGATCATTCTTGCCATCGTCACCCATATCGCGCTGACGCGCTCACGGCCGGGCTGGCATGTGCTGGCGGTCGGCGGATCCAGGCGCTCGGCGCACAATGCCGGCATTCGCGTGCGTCGCACCGTGTTCATGACCTATGTCTTTTCCGGCTTCTGCGCCTCGATCGGCGGCTTCCTGATCGCTTGCCGCCTGAGTGGGGCAGGGCCGGGCACCGGCCTCAACCTTGAGATCATGGCGCTGACGGCGGCGGTGGTCGGCGGCGTCAGCCTGGGTGGTGGCCGCGGCTCGGTCATCAAGGGGCTGATGGGCGCCATCATCGTGCTGACCATGACCAACGGGCTGATCCGGCTGGGCTATGGCACCGGCACCAACCAGATGGTGCTGGGCATCATGCTGGCGGTGGCGGTGACGATCGACATCCGCTGGCTGAAGAACCGCCATAAGGTGCTCAACGAAGTCTATGTCGCGCCGGTCTATCTCAAGATGGGCGAGACACAGTCTGCGGTGCCGGGCTCAGGCACGCCCTACGCGCTCGACAACCGGCTGTCGGCGGCCGACCATATCGGGCTCGGCGAGTTGGAAGGGCCGGAAGACGTCATCCTCGACCGCGACGACCATCTCTATTGCGGCACGCGCCATGGCGAGATCGTCCGCTTTTTCGCACCGGATTACGTTAAGTCGGAGGTGTTTGCCCATATCGGTGGTTTTCCGCTAGGCTTGGCCTTCGACAAATCGGGCAATCTGATCAGCTGCGTCGGCGCCATGGGGCTCTATTCCGTCTCACCGGATCGGGAAGTGAGGCGCTTGTCGGCCGAGACGTCGCGCTCCTGGACCTCGATCGTAGACGATGCGCGGCTGCGCGACCCCAATGATTGCGACATCGCGCCGGACGGGCGCATCTATTTCACTGACTCCACCAAGCGCTATGACGCCCACGATTGGGCGCTTGACTCGATCGAGAACCGCGCCACCGGCCGGCTGCTGGTCTATGACCCGAAGGACGGTTCGACGAAGACACTGCTCGACGGCTACCGCTACACCAACGGTGTGTGCATGGCGCATGACGGCAAGTCGCTGTTCTTCGCTGAGAGCTGGGCCTGCCGCGTGCATCGCTACTGGCTGGAAGGGCCGAAGGCGGGCGCCGCCGAATGCGTCATCCGCGACATGCCGGGCTATCCCGACAACATCAACCGCGCCTCCGACGGCAATTACTGGATGGCATGGCTCGGCATGCGCACGCCGAGCTTCGACCTGTCGCTGCGCCATCCCGATATGCGCAAGCGCATGACGCGCCGGCTGCCGCAGGACGAGTGGCTGTTCCCCAACATCAACACCGGCGGCGTGGTGAAATTCAACGACAAGGGCGGCATTATCGAGGCGATGGGCGACCTCACCGGCGGCGCGCATCCGATGGTCACCTCGATGCGCGAGCACAAGGGTTTCCTGTTCGTCGGCGGCATCCTCAACAACCGCATCGGCCGCTACAAGATTGCGGGCGCGGACCCGACCTGGACCAGCTCCGCTTCTTATTGGGGAACGCAGCCATGATCCTCGATCCCATCTTGGACATGTTTCGCGGCAAGGCCGTCACCATCCCGCCGCTCGACGGCGCCTTCCGGCCCAACACGCGGCTCGATGATGCGCCGGTTTTTGCCGGACTGATCGAACCCGACAATCTGCTGGTTGCCGATGGCCGGCTGCTCGCTTCCAGCGGCAACGCCATCTATTCGCTTGCCGCAGAAGTGGAGCCGAAGGTTGTCGAGACCTTTCCTTCCCCCATCACTGCGCTGGCTCTATCACTGTCGGGAGAACTGACGGTCGGACTTGAGAGCGGCAAGCTGCTGGTCGCCGGCAAGGAGGTTTCGCTGCCGTCTGGCGTCAGCTGCATCACCGCGCTTGCCTATGCCGAGGACGACACGTTGTGGCTGGCCAATGGCTCGGCTGAGCATGCGCCGTCGCTATGGGCCGCCGACCTGATGAAGAAGGGCGCGTCCGGATCGCTTTGGAGGCGGGACGCAGCCGGCGGCGGGTTCCGCAAAGTGGCCGGCGAGATCGCCTTTCCCTATGGGCTCCATCCCACGGGGCGAGATGTGCTGGTCAGCGAAAGCTGGCGTCACCAGCTTGTTCGCTTCGATGGTGCAACCGGTAGCCGCTCGACCGTGCTGACGCATCTGCCCGGCTATCCCGCGCGCCTTGCGCCGGCCGGCGATGGCGGCGCGTGGCTGGCCCTGTTCGCGCCGCGCAACCGGCTGATCGAATTCGTGCTGCAGGAAACGCATTACCGGCGCGACATGATCGACCAAGTGCCGCCGGCCTATTGGATCGCGCCGGCGCTGGCCTCCAACCGCAGCTTCCTCGAACCGCTGCAATGTGGCGGCATCCGCACCATGGGCATCCACAAGCCCTGGTCGCCGAGCCGCTCCTACGGGCTGGTGGTGAAGCTCGACCGGACCATGCAGCCGCAATTCAGCCTGCACAGCCGCGCCGACGGCACGCGCCACGGCATTTGCAGCGTGGCGGAGAAGGACGGACTTCTATTCATCGCCTCCAGGGGCGGCGATTGCGTGCTCGACGCGGGAGGTTTCTGATGGAACCGATCGTGCGCCTGGAAAATGTCACCAAGAACTATCGCGGCGTGCCCGCGGTCAGACAAGTCAGCTTCGAACTGCGCAAGGGCGAAATCCACGCGCTGCTCGGCGAGAATGGCGCCGGAAAATCGACACTGACCAAGATCATTGCCGGCGTCGTCGACGCCACTTCCGGCAAGATGTTCCACAAAGGCCGCGAGATCGCCTACGCCTCGCCGCATGCGGCGCTCGAGGCCGGCATCGCCATGGTGTTCCAGGAGACCAGCCTGGTGCCGTCGATGACAGTGGCGCAGAACCTCTATCTCGGCACCGAAAAGTTTCTCAACCGGCTGCGCGGCACCTACATTTCGGCGCAACAGTTTTTGCAATCGCTGAACTTCCCGGTCGACCCGAACGCCATGGTGGCAACGCTCGGCGCGGCCAAGCGTCAGATGGTCGAGATCGCGCGCGCCGTTCACCACAATGCCGAGATTATCATCTTCGACGAGCCGACGGCGACGCTGACGCCGGAGGAGAAGCGGCACTTTTTCGCACTGATCCGGCGGCTGAAGGCGAACGGCGTCTCGATCGTCTTCATCAGCCATGCATTGGAAGAGGCGCTAATGATCGCCGACCGCATCACAATCCTGCGCGATGGCGAGTTGGTCATAACCGACGACACATCGGCCTTCGATCGCGACAAGATCGTCGCCGCCATGGTAGGGCGCACTTTGTCGGGACAGATCTACCGCCAGCGCGACGAGGCGAAGCTGCGCAAGGCCGGCAAGAAGGTGCTGTCGGTGCAGGACATTTCGATGAGCAATGTCGTGCGCAACACCTCCTTCTCGATCTTTCAGGGACAGATCACCGGCGTGTTCGGGCTGATCGGCTCGGGCCGCACCGAGACCTTCAAGATCGTGTCGGGCATCTACAAGCGCGATTTCCTGCGCGGCGGCGCCATCGAGCTGGACGACCGGCCGGTACGCTATCTCGTGCCGAGCGAAGCGGTCGCCGACGGCATCGTCTACGTCTCCGAGGACCGCAAAAGCGAGGGCATTTTCGAGACGATGGGCATTGCCGAGAATTTGTTCGGCGGGCTCCTGGCGGCGGGCCGCGAAAAGGCCTGGGTGATCAACCAGCAGGAGATGCGCACGCTTTCCGCAGAATGGACGAAGACGCTGAACATCAAGGCGATAAACGACAACGCCCGCGTGGTCGAGCTTTCCGGTGGCAACCAGCAGAAGGTGGTGATCGGCAAGGGGCTGGTGCAGCAGCCGCGCATCGTCATCTTCGACGAGCCGACGCGCGGCGTCGATGTCGGCGCCATCGCCGAGATCCACCAGATCATCAACCGGCTGGCCGATGAGGGGCTGGCGGTGGTGGTGATCTCGTCCTACCTGCCGGAAATCATGAACCTGTCGGATCGGATTCTGGTGTGCCGACAGGGGCGCATCGTGGAGGAGTTCTCGCCGGCGGAGGCGACGGAGGAGAAGATCATGTATGCGGCAGTGCACTAGGTTGCCGGTCGGTGTTTGACGGTGCGCATACGTCACCAATTGGCGAAGGCCTCAGCGCCTTCGTCATCCTCGGGTCTCCGCGACGGCGCTTCGCGCCTGCTTCGCCCGTGAATGACGAAGCTGAGATGCTTCGGCCAATCGCCATGGTTCTGTCAGCATCAAAAACTGAATCGGAATAGCCGGTTAGCCGCCCTTGCTCGAAACCTGATTCAACCACCTGATCCACCGATTCAACGAAAGGAAACGCCATGGCCGCCACAAAACTCCTCAGCGATGCCGAGGTCGAAAAAATCCCGGTTGCGAAGGCTGTGTTCGACGACATCCGCGCGACGCGCAAGTCGGACTTCGTCAACAATTTCTGGCGCGGGCTGGCCAACGATCCGGCCTTGCTGAAACGGACATGGGACCAGGTGAAAGTGGTGATGGCTACGGAAAGCGCCATCGATCCGCTGACCAAGGAGATGATCTACATCGCTGTGTCGACCGCCAATGGCTGTTCCTATTGCGTCCATTCGCATACGGCAGCTGCCCGCGCCAAAGGCTTGACCGATGCGCAGCATGGCGAGCTGGCGTCGATCATCGGGCTGGCCGGGCAGACCAACCATCTGGTGACTGCGATGCAGATTCCGGTCGATCCTGAGTTTGAAGTGAAGTGAGGGGCGGCTTTCGCTTCTCCCCTGTGGGAGAAGGGAAAGCGTGCGCTATGCCGGTCTGTAAACCTTCTCTGCTGTATTCCAAAAGATATCCGCTTCCGCCACCGGACCGTGCTTCGCCACGGCTGCACGATGCGCCTTGATCAGTTCGGCGTGGCTGGTCCAGAGCTTCTCTATCGGGAAGTTGGAGCCGAACATCAGGTGGTCAGCGCCCAGAATGTCGATCGCATTGTCGACGATGTAGGCAATCAACGCCGGATCGTTGCGGTGGGCGAAGGTGCCGAGGCCCGACAGCTTGGCGTAGAAGTTCGGCGCTGTTGATAGAGTACTCAGGCCGGCTTTCCAGGCCTCGGTGGTTTCCGGCTCCATGCCGGTCAGCATGCCGGCATGGGTGAGGATGAAGTTGATCTGCGGGTTCTCGCCGACCAGCGTCAGCCCGTCCTTCATCTGGGCAGGGAAAAGCTGCAGGTCGAAGGACAGGCCATAGTCTTTAAGCCGCGCGACATTGGCCCGCACCTTGGGGTCGATGACCTGATCGGCCGAGGCAGCGAAGCGGAAGGCCGGCGTCTCGTGCCAATGCAGCTGCATGCGCACGCCGCGCAGCAGCGGGTACTTTTTCAATCGATCGATCTGGGGCCGGACATCGTCGACAGTCATATCGGTATAGCCGACGATAGCGTGCGGCCAGCCGGTCTCGTCGGCAGTCTTCTGCAGGAAGGCGACTTCTTTTTCGAAATCCTCCTTGGCCCAGTTGGTCTGGACATAGACGGCCTTCTCGACACCTGCGCCTTGCTGATCGGCGAGAAATTCCTCGATCGGATAGTCGCGGCGAATCGGCTCGTAGGGGCCAAAAATGCGCGGCACCATCGGGCCGACCAGCCAGGGCTGATCCTGCTGGCGCCAGATGTGGAAATGCGCGTCGATGGCTTTCTGCATCACGATACCCTTTTCCAGATTGCCGACGCCGCCGGGGCAGGGCGGGCGAGCGACAGGATGAAATCGGTGAGGCTCCCGGGCGACGAGCCGTCGATGAGATCGTCGAGATCAGGCAGGATGGCGCGGAGTGCTGCCGTGGCGGGAAGGAAACGCGGGTCACCGGCCAGCGGTGTGGCCAGCGACAGGCGAAAGGCGCGGGCGCTCAGGCGGCGTATCGCGGTCTCGAGATCGGCATGGTCGCCGCGCTCCAGCGCGTCCGACAGGATGATCACAGCAGCGCCGCGGGCGAAGGCTGAGAAACGGGGCACCGAGAGGAAGGCGAGCAGGGTCGGTCCCATGCGCGTGCCGCCGTCCCAGTCGTCGACGAGTGCCGCCGCGCGGGCGAGAGCCTGGTCGCGATCGCGGATACGCAGTGCGGACGTGATGCGGGTGAGCCGCGTGCCGAAGGTGAAGATTTCGGCACGGTCAGCACCTTGTACGGCGGCGTGCGCCAATTTGAGATAATCCGATGTGTGCAGCTTCATCGAGCCGGAGACGTCGATGAGGATCAGCAGTTTGCGCGGCACCGTCTGGCGGCGGCGGAGCTGCGGCGAGGGGATATCGCCATCGGCGCTGACGATTTCCCTGAGCGAGCGGCGCAGGTCGAGCTTGCCGCGCGAATGGGTGCGCACGGTGCGGAAGGAGCGGCGGGCGGGCAGGGCAGCCGACAGCTTGCGGCGAAAGGCGGTCAGCCTGTCATCGTCGCGCTGAAAATCGCGCGTGCTCAGTTGCTCCAGGCCCGACGACAGCTCGCCGCCTTTCTCCTGGCGCGTCGTCTGTTTCTCCTCCTGGCGCGTGCCGTGATCGTCTTTGATGCGGGTTTCCTCGTCTTCCTCGCCTTCGATCGAGGGTTGGCCATCGCCATGGAAGTGATTGCGAAAATGCGCCTCGAATTCGCCGCGGCGATCGGGCGGGGGGGCAAGCGTTGCGAGCGCCGCCTCGCGGATGTCGGCCATGGAGCGCGGGCCGAGCAGGGTTATGGCCTGCATGAAGCTGCAGACCTGCTCGGGGGCGACGGCAAAGGCGTGGCGGCGCAGCAGCCGGGCGAAGTCGAGGAAGGGCGCGGAGGCGAGAGGAAGGGTTCCCTGACGCATCATTCCTTCGCGCCCCCCTCTGTCCTGCCGGATATCTCCCCCACAAGGGGGGAGATCAGCAGCTTTGGCGCTTCGGTTCTTTCTGCGCCGCTGGAGATTGGCGAAAACCAGGATGACGGCTGATCTCCCCCCTTGTGGGGGAGATATCCGGCAGGACAGAGGGGGGCGCTGTCCCGCCAGCGTTGCAGAGTGCCCAGGTGAGGCCACCTCGCTATGAACGAGCTGTTGACCTCACACGTCACCCCAGCGCCTCCTCGACAATCTGGCCAAGCTCCGGCGCGATCGCGGACAAATCCTCCTCGTCCTTGATAAGCACACCGATGGCTCGGCGGAAGGCTTGCGGCCATGGGCTGCCGCCTTTCTCCAGTATGGTGGCGGCGTTGGCCCATTCGACGGCCTCGGAGATGCCGGGCGGCTTGGCCAGTGGCCGCGCGCGGATCGACTGCACGGCATTCGCCACGGCGCGCGCGGTGGTCTCGGCGACATTGCCGGCGCGCAGCATGATGATGGCGGCTTCGCGCTCGGCGTCGGGATAGCCGATCCAGTGATAGACGCAACGCCGACGCAGCGCCTCCGCCAGTTCGCGGGTTCGGTTCGAGGTCAGGATGACGATCGGCTGCGCCTCGGCGCGGATCGTGCCGCGCTCAGGGATGCTGATTTGGAAATCGGAAAGGAATTCGAGAAGCAGCGCTTCGAATTCGTGGTCGGAGCGGTCGATCTCGTCGACCAGCAGCACGCGCTGCTCCGGCGCCCGCAGCACCTGCAGCAATGGCCGCGCGATCAGAAAGCGGTCGTCATAGATGTCGATCTCATGCTCGCCGGCATGGCGGATGGCGAGCAGCTGGCGCTGGTAGTTCCATTCGTAGAGCGCGTGTGCTGCGTCGATGCCTTCATAGCATTGCAGCCGCACCAGATCGCGGCCAAGCAGTTGCGCGATCGCCTTCGCAGCTTCGGTCTTGCCAACGCCGGGCGCGCCTTCCAGCAGCAGCGGCTTGCCGAGCCGTATGGCCAGGAAGATGGCGGTGGCCAGGCTGTCGTCGGCGAGGTAGCGCGATCCAGCGAGGTGGCGTGCCACCGCCTCCGGCGAGGTCGCGACAGTCTCGGCATTCGGCTCCTGCATGTCGTCCTCAGTTCGCCGCTTGCGCCTTCAGCGCGCGCAATATGCGCTCCGGTGTGATCGGCAGCGTGTCGATGCGCACGCCGACGGCGTCGAAGACGGCATTGGCAACCGCGGGGATCTGCGGGTTCGCGCACATTTCGCCTGGTCCTTTGGCACCGCAAGGACCATCCGCCGACGGCCGCTCCAGCACGATGATCTCGGTTTGGGCGAGATCGCCCGGTCCCGGCATCAGATACTGGTTGAAGTCGGTGCCGCCATGGTCGCGGTTGGGATAATAGGGCTCGGTCGTTTCGTAGAGCGCGTGGCTGATGCCCATCCAGGAACCGCCGACCAGTTGCTGCTCGACCATTTTCGGGTTCAGCGCGCGGCCGATCTCAAAGACGTTCTTCACGGTCAGCACCGTAACCTCGCCCGTCTCGTCATCGACCTCGACTTCGGCCACCGTGCAGGCATGGGCGTAGCAGGTCGACGGCTTCATCGCGCCGGTCTCTTTCTCCGGATAGGAGCGCGGGATCAGGAACATGCCGCGCCCGGATATCGAGCGCCCGCGCTTGAAATGCGCCGACAAGGCGACATCGAAGATCGAGATCGACTTTTGCGGCGCGCCCTTGACCAGAATATTGCCCTGGCCGTCAGTCTCAAGGTCGGAAGCGTTGACCTCCAGCTCTTCCGCCGCCACTTCCAACATCACCTGGCGCGCTTCCTTGGCCGCCTGGATGACGGCATTGCCGGCGCGGTGGGTGCCGCGCGAGGCGAAGGTACCCATGCAGTGCGGGCCGGTGTCGGTGTCGGCGGTGTCGATGGTGACCCGGTCGGTCGGCACGCCGATGGTCTCGGCGCAGATCTGCGCCATGATCTGCTTCAGGCCCTGGCCGAGATCGACCGACGAAAGTGTGACCATAAAATTGCCGGTCGGCGTCGAATGCACCAGCGCCTGCGTCGGGTCGCCGCCAAGATTCATGCCCGTCGGGTAGTTGATCGCGGCGACGCCGCGTCCGCGCCTTATCGCCATCTCAAGCTCCCTTCTTGTAGGAGGACATCGCCATATACTTCTCCGCCACCGGCCAGTTGGCGGCGCGCGACGCCTCCTGCATGCACTCGATCAGCGCCGCTCCTTCGGTCGGCTGGCGATGCGCCTTCATGTCGCCATCGCGATAGGCGTTGATGAAGCGGAATTCGAGCGGGTCCATGCCGATCAGCCGCGCCAGCTTGTCCATCTGCACCTCAAGCGCGAAGTCGCCGATGGTGACGCCGAAGCCGCGCATGGCGGAGGAGGGGGTGCGGTTGGTGTAGACGCAATAAGTGTCGATCCAGACATTGGGAATGGTGTAGGGCCCGGGATAGTGCGCCGCTCCCTTCTGCGCGCCATAAGGCGAATGGCGCGAATAGGCGCCGGCATCGGTATAGCCGGTCACCTTGCGAGCCACGATGCGGCCATCGTTCATCACGCCATCCTTGATGATTATCTTTTCGGCGGCGCGCGGTGAGGAGATCTGCATCTCCTCTTCGCGGCTGTAGATGAAGGAGACGGGACGTCCTGTGAGCTTGGCGCCAAGAATGGCGATCGGCTCGACGATGACGTCGACCTTGCCGCCAAAGCCGCCGCCGACGGTGCCGCCGACGAAATGCAGTTTTGAGCCGGGCATCTGCAGGATGATCGAGGCGTTGTCGAGGGTGAAGAACATCGCCTGGGTGTTGGTGTAGCAGGTGAAGCGGTCATTGCCTTCGGGCACCACGACGCAGCCCGTGGTCTCGGTCGGCGCATGCTCGATCGGCGAGGACTGGTAGCTCTGTTCCAGGATGTGGTCGGCGCCGGCAAAGCCCGCCTCGACATCGCCGAAGCGCACCTTGCGGCATTCGCCGCTGTCATAGAGGTAATAATTCTGGCCGTGATATTCGTTGACCAAAGGCGCGCCGGGCTTCAGCGCTTCTTCCATGTCGAAGACGGCCGGCAGCACCTCATAATCGACCTTGACCTTGGCTGCCGCTTCCTGAGCCGCGCGCTCGGTCTCGGCCAGCACCGCCACCACGGCCTCGCCCTTCCAGCGTGCCTTGCCGTCGGCCAGCACCGTCTCGTCCTCCGGCCCGACCTGGATCAGGATCAGGATGGTGTAGACATTGTGCGGAACGTCCCTGGCAGTGAGGATTTTCACCACGCCGGGATGCTTCTCCGCTTCGGAAGTGTCGATCGAACGGATGCGGGCATGGTGGTGCGGACTGCGCACCATTTTCAGGTGAAGCATATTCGGGACGTTGCGGTCGGCGAAATAGGCGGTCTTGCCCGTCACATGACCCGGCGAATCCAGCCGCGGCCGCCCATGGCCGATCTCGTGCAGGCCGTCCTTGCGCTGATCGGCGAAATAGTTTTTGCGCAGTTCCATTCTTTTGGTCCTTAGGCCGCGTTCTGCGAATTGGCTCGGGCCGTCGTCAGCACCGCCTCGATGATCGGCTCGTAGCCGGTGCAGCGGCAGATGTTGCCGGACAGCGCCTCGATCACGTCCTCGCGGCTCGGATTGGGCGTGTGGTCGAGCAGCACCTTGGCGGCCATGATCATGCCCGGCGTGCAGAAGCCGCATTGCGTGGCGAAGGCGTCGAGGAAGGCACGCTGCAGCGGATGCAGGACGCCGGCCTCAGCGAGGCCCGATGTGGTGCGGATGTCGGCGCCGCTGCAGGTCTCGGCCACGGTCAGGCAAGAGAGCCGGAGTTCGCCGTCGATGATCACCGAGCAGGCGCCGCAGGTGCCCTGGTGGCAGCCGCCCTTGGGCGAGGTGTCGCCGATCTTGTCGCGCAGCGCGTGCAGCAGCGTCGTGCCGCTGTCGACAAATTCGGCCTTCTCCGAGCCGTTGAGCGTGAACTGAACCGGAACCTTTGCCATGTTTTCCTCCCAGCGCGCCTGCCCGATTGATCGGACAGACGCGCGCCCCCCAAGCGGTGGTTAAGTAAGCAGCAGCCGGCCGAGATGGACCGGGAGAACCTCGGCGCGATACCAGGCGCTGGCGATCGGATCGGTGATTGGCGAAGTGCCTTCACCGGCTGCAGCCAGCGCCGCTGCGACGCCGTCCTGGTCAAGCCTGCTGCCGATCAGTGCCTTTTCCGCAGCGCGGGCGCGCATCGGCCGGTCTGCCATGCAGCCGAGCGCGATCCGCGCCGAGGAGACAGTGCCGTCGCCGGCCTGTTCGAGAACGGCGGCGATGCTGAGCACCGAGACGCCCTTCGGCTTGACCCGCGACACTTTCAGGAAGCGGAAATTCTCGGCCCTTGGCAGTGCGAAGGCGACTGACGTGACGATGGCGCGGCTGCCGTCCCGCCTGGCCAGAAAATCCTCGATAGGCAATTCCCCATCATCGGTGCCAACCGTCGCATCCAGCGCCAGCAACACCACGGCGAAATCGCCATAGGGCGCCGGCGCAAACAAATTGCCGCCGACAGTCGCCATATTGCGGATCGCCGGGCCGCCGACGGCGCGCGCAGCCTTGGACAGCGCCGCAAGCTCGGGATGGCGGGCGATAGCCGCCATTGTCACCGAAGCGCCGATGCGGACCTTGCCGCCGGCAACGGTGATCCCGGAGAGGGTCGGATCGGTCGAGCGGACGAGGCCGGTGACGGAGACATCGCCTTCATTGGCGGCGCGCACGACCAGCGTGCCGCCGCCGAGATAGCGGGTGCCGGGCGCCTTCAGCGCCGCGTTGGCATCCCTGACGGCCGAAAAGGTCTGGAGGGCAAGCGCCATGGCAGTCTCCCCTGACTCAGCTCTGGCCAGAAAAATGGCTCTTCAACGCATTGAAGCCACCCTGGAAGACATTGGCGGCCATGCCGGCGGCGATCTTGTCGGCCTCTTCGGGCGCCGCGTCGAAAGTTGCGGTCCATTCGGCATAGGTGCGGTCGCCGTCGGTCACGCGGCGCAATTGCAGCGTTGCCTTGTGATTGGTCAGCGGCTGCGGCGTCTCCAGGATGGAGTAGCTGACGCGGAAATTCGAATCGGAGAAGTCGAGCAGTTTCTCGCGGATACGCGCGCCGCTGGCGAGCTCGAAATTACGCACGCAGCCGATGGTTTCGGCGCTCTTGCCGTCTTCGATATGGCTCTTGACCATGCGCGGATGCCAGCCCGGCAGGCCGTTGAAGTCGCGTATGCGCGCCCAGACCTTTTCGACCGGCGCGTCGATGACGCTGGAGACGGTGACTTCAGCCATATGATCATTCCCCTACGAATTCGATACGCTGCAGGGTAGGGCGGCGGCCGGCGCTGCGCTTATCAATGGGTCTTGCGGCCCTATCAAGGAGTCTGAAAAAGAACAGCCCGTTCAGGCCATGGCACGCGCCGCTTCGCGGTAAAGCGTCGGCGGCACGCCGACATGGTCGCGGAAGAAGCGCGAGAAATTGCCCTGGGTGGTGAAGCCGAGATTGCAGGCGACCGAGATCAGCGGCTCCTGCGACCACTGCAGCTGCCGCACGGCTTCCTCCATGCGCAGCGTGTTCCAGTAGACGTTGGGCGTCAGATTGGTCTGTTCCTTGAATAAAGCAAAGAAGTGCGGCCGCGACAGGCCGACGCTGCGGGCGACGTCGTCGAACGAGATGCGTTCGCAGACATTGGCCTTCATCAGCTGGATTGCCTTGCGGACGCGGAAATCCTGCATTGTGTTGACCCGGATGCGCGCCTCCTGCGGCGCCGAGGCGTCGGCGGCGTCGAGCAGGCTATCGATGAAGCGCTCGATCTCGTAATTGGCGACGTCGTCGATGCTTTCATTATCGCTCAAATGGTCGAGCAGGTTGGCGGCGGCCTGGTGCAGCCAGGGTTCGAGCGTGATCGCAGCCTGTGCAAACAACGGCGCCGACGAAGGCAGGTCGCGGCGCCGGCGCGCCCAATCCGGATCGATGTAGAAAGCGAGGAACAGGCCGGGCCTGCCGTTCTGCGACAGAATGTGGCTGTGCGGCTGGTAGGAATTGATGCCGGCGGCGGTGCCGGGACCCAGCGGCACCGTCTCGCGGCCGACGGTCATCTCGCCGGCCGTGCCCTCCAGCCAGATGATGATGTGGGCCTCGACATGCGCATGGGTGACGAAGTCGCTGGCGACATTCAGGACAGAAACATGTCCGAACCGGCCCCAATAGAGCCTGATCGCGTCCGTCATGGGTTATACCTCCCGCAGACGACTGGCCTCCCTTCGCCTGCGACGGGATTGTGCGGCTGAGTTCGGGCTCGCGTCAAGGCGCGGGGCGAAAGCCGCTGTGTGCTGCCGGCCGTAGTGGTGGATTTTCAGACTGAGCGATAGGGTTTCCCGTCAAACCGAAGCCGTCATGCCGCCGTCGACATAAAGCGTATGGCCGTTGACGAAGGATGAGGCGTCGGAGGCGAGGAACACGGCGGCGCCGATCAGTTCGTCGACATACCCCCAGCGGCCAGCCGGCGTGCGCTTTTCCAGCCAGGCGGAGAATTCCTGGTTGTCGACCAGCGCCTGGTTCATCTCGGTGCGGAAATAGCCGGGGGCGATGGCATTGATCTGCAAGCCGTATTTCGCCCAGTCGGTGCACATGCCACGTGTCAAATTGCGGATTGCGCCCTTGGTGGCCGTATAGGGCGCGATGTTGGGCCGGGCGAGTTCGCTCTGCACCGAGCCGATGTTGATGATCTTGCCCTTGCCGCGCGCGATCATATTGCGGGCGACCGCCTTGCCGGCATGGAAGGCGCCGGAGACATTGGTCTTGAACAGCCGCTCCCACTGCTCCTCGGGAAAGTCCTCGAGCGGAGCGCGGAACTGCACGCCGGCATTGTTGATCAGGATGTCGATGGCGCCGATCTCGGCCTCGATGCGGGCGACATCGGCATCGACCGCGCGAAAATCCGTCACGTCGAAGGTCGAGGGGTGCGCTTTGAAGCCGGCGTCGCGCAAGCCGGCGACAGCACCGGCAACCTTGCCGGCATCGCGGCCGTTGAGCACGACACTTGCGCCATGCTCGGCAAGGCCGCGCGCCAGCGCCAGGCCGATGCCCTGGCCGGAGCCGGTGATCAGCGCCAGCCGGCCGTTGAGCTCGAACAGGGATTTCGATGTCAAGGCAACGGTTTCCAGCCGAAAGGTTCAGTCCAAAAACATTCAGTCATTGCGCCTGAAGTTGCGGATCCGGTCGAACAGCACCGCGAGCAGGATGGCGCCGCCGATGAACACGCCTTGCCAGAAAGCATTGATGCCGAGCAGACCAAGGCTGTTGCGGATCACTTCGATGAGCGCGGCACCGACAATGGCGCCGAAGGCGGTGCCGACGCCGCCGGCGAGATTGGCGCCGCCAATGACCGTGGCGGCGATGACCTGCAGTTCCATGCCGGTTCCGAGATTGGTAGTGACGGCGCCCAGCCATCCGGTCTGGATGATGCCGGCAATGCCCGCCGCCAGCGCCGAGATCATATAGACGGCGACCTTGATCTGCTTGACGGGAACGCCGGTCAGCGTCGCCGCGTGCTCATTGCCGCCAATGGCGAAGATGTGGCGGCCAAACTTGGTCCAGCGCAGCGTGAAGCCGGTGATCAGCGCCAGAAGGATCATGTAGAGGACCGGATTGGCGATGCCGAACACCCACGCGCCGCCGCCCAGCGCCAGAAGCTTGTCGTGATCCGGGCCGAACTGGAAGACGACGGTGTTGTTGGAGGCGACCATGGCGAGGCTGCGGGCAATCGACAGCATGCCGAGCGTCACCACGAAGGGTGGAAAGCCGAGATAGGCGATCATGATGCCGTTGAAGGCGCCTATGGCGAGCGCAGTGGCGATCGAGGCGAGGATGCCGACTTCTATGGAGTAGCCGGCATGCATGGTGACGGCCAGCACCATCGACGACAGGCAGAGCACCGAACCGACCGACAGGTCGATGCCACCTGTGATGATGACGAAGGTCATGCCGAGCGCGATGATGGCGACGAAGGTGATGTTGCGGGTGATGTTGTAAAGGTTCTTCGACGTGGCGAAGGCGTCGGTGGCAAAAGACAGGAACAGGCAGGCCAGGATGACCGCGATCACCACCCAGAAGGTCTGGCTGGCAAACAGTCTTGCCGGCAAGGATTGCTGCTTTTGTTCGATCGGCTGGTCAATTGTCAGTGCCATCGTCGACCTTCATGTGCTGTGCGTGGTGAAATTCGCTGAGATCAAACCTGTTCGATGGCGCCGGTGATCAGCCCGGTGACTTCCTCGGGCGAACTTGACGCAATCGTCTTGTCGGCGACCTTGCGGCCGCGCCGCATGACGATGACGCGGTCGGCGACGGTGAACACGTCAGGCATGCGGTGGCTGATCAGCACCACTGCGATGCCCTGGTCGCGCAAATGGCGGATCAGGTTCAGCACTTCGGCGACCTGGCGCACCGAGATCGCGGCCGTCGGTTCGTCCATCAACACGATCTTGGCCTGCGACAGCATGGTGCGGGCAATCGCTACTGCCTGGCGCTGGCCGCCCGACATCTGCTTGACGAGGTCGCGCGGACGGGTCTCGGACTTCAACTCGGCGAAGAGCTGGCCGGCGCGCTTGTACATGGCGGCATAGTCGAGGATGCGTAAAGGGCCGAAGCCGCGGCGCAATTCACGGCCGAGATAGACATTGGCGGCAGCGGTCAGATTGTTGCACAGCGCCAGGTCCTGGTGGACGATCTCGATGCCGTGCTGGCGAGCTTCCGCCGGCTTGTGCAGGATCAACTCCTTGCCGTCCATGCGCATGACGCCATGGCTGGGGCGGAAATTGCCGGCGATCATCTTGACCAGCGTCGACTTGCCGGCGCCGTTGTCGCCCATCAGGCCGACCACCTGTCCGGGCTCGATCGACAGCGATACGTCGTTGACCGCCTGGATGGCGCCGAAATGCCTCGAGATATTGGTGAGTTCGAGAACCGCCACCAGTCTTTGCCTCCCCGTGTTTTGCGACCCGCTGCTGTTCCCGGCGTGAATGCCGGCGCTGCTTTGGCCCCGCTCTCCCCATCTCCTCCCGGAAACAGCGTCAGCGTTCTTTTACGCAAAAGCCGGCGCTCGTCAATCAATTGTCGGACGAATTCAAGCCTTGGTTATCCAAAAATCCGTTTTGTAGGACAAATAGCATTGACGTTGGCCGCAAGCCGATATTAGCTAAGCGTCGGAGGAGATTATGCCGATGCCGCTGGCGGTTAGCCGGGCGGAATCGGCGGAGGTTTATCGGTCGAGGTTGCGGCGCCACCCATGTGTTGAGCCGGGCCAATGCCGCATCTGGAAATGCTTATCGATCTGTCTTGGCGACACGAGTGCTCGTGAAACGAACCTCGGTCATTAAGCATCCGGTCGATCTGTGTGGCGGGCACGCCGTGTCCGTCTGTTTCAAGGGAGGACTGACATGAGGAAAACACTTTTGCTCGCCGCCGTCGCCGCCATGGCGCTGGGCGCCGGGCCGGCTTTGGCCAAGAAACAGCTCGTCATCGTGGTGAAGGGTCTCGACAATCCATTCTTCGAAGCCATCCACCAGGGTTGCGAGAAATGGAACAAGGAAAATGCCAGCTCGGAATATGAATGCTTCTACACCGGCCCGGCGTCGACCTCGGACGAGGCCGGCGAGGCGCAGATCGTTCAGGACATGCTGAGCAAGGCCGACACGGTGGCAATGGCGATTTCGCCATCCAACGCGCCGCTGATCGCGCAGACGATCAAGACCGCCAATCCGACGATCCCGATCATGACGCTCGACGCCGATCTCAGCAAGGAAGATGCCGCGCTGCGCAAGACCTATCTCGGCACCGACAACTATCTGATGGGTCACAAGATCGGCGAGTACATCAAGAAGGGCAAGCCGAATGGCGGCACGATCTGTACCATCGAAGGCAATCCCGCGGCCGACAACATCCTGCGCCGGGCGCAGGGCATGCGTGACGCGCTGTCGGGCAAGGAAGGCCTGGCGGCACTTGCCGGCGAAGGCGGCTGGACCGAAGTCGCCGGTTGCCCGGTGTTCACCAATGACGACGGCGCCAAGGGCGTGCAGGCGATGACCGACATCCTCGCCGCCAATCCCAAGCTCGACGCCTTCGGCATCATGGGCGGCTGGCCGCTGTTTGGCGCACCGCAGCCCTATCGCGACCTGTTCGGGCCGCTCAAGGACCGCATCGCCAGCAACGACTTCGTCATTGGCGCCGCCGATACGATCGGCGATGAAGTGGCGATCGCCCGTGACGGCCTTGTGACCGCTCTGGTCGGTCAGCGGCCGTTCGAAATGGGCTACAAGGCACCATCGGTGATGATCGATCTGGTCGAAGGCAAGGCCGTCGCCGATCCGGTGTTCACCGGCCTCGACGAATGCACCAAGGACACGGTCGACACCTGCATCCAGAAGTAGGTTCTCGATTTCGGGGCGCCCTTTGACGGGCGCCCCGTCTCTTCCCGGACGGACGCAACGGTTGGGGCAGCAGGCTCCGGCTTTGACGCGTCTGTAGTTTGGATTTTCGGCAACGAGATCGGCGCGCCGTGCAGGTTCGGACCAGTCCGGACGCAGACGGCCGACGCATTGGAACGTGAATGCCGGACGAGAAATCAAAGAAGCGAACCGAGCGGGCCAAGGCACAAGCCAGCCGCGGTCCGGCTGTCATGCGCAGAGCCGGTGCCGCGCATTTTCCGGGAGCGAGCGTCCATGTCTCGCTGGCCGGCGAGATCGGCCTCAGAATCGTGCGCGGCGATTATCCGCCCGGCACCATTCTGCCCAACGAGGCCAAATGGGCCGAGATCTTCGATGTCAGTCGTTCGGCGGTGCGCGAAGCCATCAAGATGCTGATGGCCAAAAGCCTGCTGGCTTCACGGCCCAAGATCGGCAGCTGGGTCGAGCCCAGGGAACGCTGGAACCTGCTCGACCGCGATGTGCTGGCCTGGTACGCGACCGGGCCGGACCGGGAAGCCTTCCTGCGCACGGTGCAGGAGTTCCGTCACATCATCGAGCCGGAAGCGTCGGCCTTTGCCGCTACGCGGCGCAACGACGAGCAGATGGACGAGATCAGCCAGGCCTGTCGTGAGATGGGCGAGGCTTTGAACCTGCAGGAGCGTATCCGCGCCGATACGCGTTTTCACCTCGCCATACTGCGCGCCTCGGGCAACGATCTGCTGGTGCCGCTTGGCGTTCTGATCGAGTCGGCGCTCGATCATCTCTTTGTCTTCGTCACACGCGAGACCAGCGATCAGCGGCGGGCGCAGGCGCTGCATGAGGCGATCGAGAAGAACATCCGCCTGCAGCGTCCTGCGGCCGCCCGCAATGCGGTGCACAGACTGCTCGCCAACACCGACGATGTTATCGGCCGGTCGAGGCGCTGACACAGGCTTTTCGCCGCCTTCAAATCGTCTGCTTCTTGCCGTCCTTGCTGGGCATCAGGTCGACGCCGTTGACCTTGCCGACATATGTCGCCAGCATCGGCACGAATTGCTCGGCCGGGCCAGTGGCATGGGCACCGGCGAAGGAGTTCTTGGTGGCGTTGCCGAGCGGGTTGGCGATGCCGGCCGCACCCGCCATCGATTCCAGATAGGTCAGGTCCTTGAAGGCGTTGGCGATGGTGAATTTATGCGCGTCGCGGTCGCCCTCCAGCGTCCAGCGCATGAAGGTCTGGTAGAAGCCGCAATCCATGCGGCCGTTGCGGATGACGCTGTCGAAACGCGGTGGCGAGATGCCGACCTTTTCGGCCAGCGCCAGCGCCTCGGAATAGATCGCGGCATAGCCCAGCGAGATGAAGTTGTTGAGCAGCTTCATGCGGTGGCCGTCACCTGTATCGCCAATATGGACGATGCGGCCGGCCCAGGTTTCGATGACAGGCTTCACACGGGCAAACAGCGCGTCGGGCGCGCCGACCATGGCGTCGAGCGTGCCTTCCCAGGCTTCCTTCGGCGTGCGGCTGAGCGGTGCATCGACGAAGTCGACGCCGATCTCCTTCAGTTCCGCCGCCAGCGCCACGGTCGAGACCGGATCGGCGGTCGAGCAATCGACGACAACCGAGCCTCTTTTCAGACCCTCCTTGAGGCCGCCGGGGCCACGGATGATGGCTTCGACCTCGCGCGAGCCGGTGACGCAGATGAAGACGATATCGGATGCCGCTGCCACCTCACGCGAGGTGGCCACTTCCTTCGCACCCCGGCCAGCCAAGTCTTCCGCCGGCTTGCGGTTCTTGCGGCCGAGGAAGGTCAGGCCATAGCCCTTGTCGACGATGTTCTTGGCAATGCCGTGCCCCATCAGGCCAAGGCCGATAAAGCCGATCTTTTCGCTCGCGGCGGTCGTGGTCATGTCTTGAAGTCCTGTTGCGATGATTGATATTGGGCGGCGCCGTCTTGCGGGCGAAGGGTGGTTGCAGAATGCCATATTGTCTGACAATACACAGAAATCCTAGGCATTGGAGACGAAAATGACGAAGCGGATCATGTTCACCGGCGGCAGCGGCAAGGCCGGTCGCCATGTCGTGCAATATCTGGTCGAACAGGGCTGCCAGGTGCTCAACATCGACACCAAGCCGCTCGACAATCCCAAGGTACGCACGCTGATCACCGACATCACCGACAGCGGCCAGGTGTTCAACGCGCTGTCGAGCTATATGGGCCTGCATGAATTCGATCCGTCGCTGCGCCCGCAGCCGGTCGATGCCGTGGTGCATTTCGCCGCCATACCGCGCATCATGATCACGACCGACAATGAGGTGTTCCGCACCAACGCGATGGGCACCTACAACGTCATCGAGGCGGCGGTGAAGCTTGGCATCCCCAAGGTGGTGATCGCGTCCAGCGAGACCACCTATGGCGTGGTGTTCGCCAATGAACCGCGCGACCCCAAATATTTTCCCCTCGATGAAGAATACGACGTCGATCCGATGGACAGCTATGCTCTGTCCAAGGTCGTCAACGAGCACACGGCGCGCGCCTTTGCGCAGCGCAACGGCACCGATATCTATGCCTTGCGCATCGGCAACGTCATCGAGCCGCACGAATATTCGCTGTTTCCGAAGTGGTTTGCCGATCCGGGCTTTCGCAAGCGCATCGCCTGGAGCTATGTCGACGCGCGCGATCTCGGCCAGATCGCGCTGCGCGCCGTTGAAACGGACGGGCTCGGCTTCCAGGTGTTCAACGCCGCCAATGACGATACCTCGTCCGACCTGCCGACAGCGGAACTGTTGAAGCGGTTTTATCCCGACGTGCCGGTCAAGACGAAGCTCGGCGAATATGAAACGCTGCTTTCCAACCGCAAGGCCAGGGACATGCTCGGCTTCCGTCCCGAGCACAGCTGGCGCAAATACGTCAAATAGGTCTGGCAAATTGGGCTTTGGGGCAAGGTTGTAACCTGATCTGTGCACAGCCACAGGCTTTGCCGCCTGCGCCCGGCCCTCTGCTTGACAGCTTTCGAAATCCGGACTTTGTGGATGCATGAGGGACGGAAAGCCGAATAAGGGAAAGAAGTCTGACAAGACTGAGACAGCCGAGCGCCCGGCTGCCGTTCGGCGGGCTGACGCCACCCGGATGCCCGGCACCAGCGTGCATGCCTCGCTGGCCAGCGAAATCGGGCTTCGGATCGTGCGCGGCGACTATCCGCCGGGCACCATCCTGCCCAATGAAGCCAAATGGTCCGAAACCTTCAACGTCAGCCGCTCGGCGGTGCGTGAGGCGATCAAGATGCTGATGGCCAAAAGCCTTCTGGCATCGCGCCCCAAGATCGGCAGCTGGGTGGAGCCCAGGGAGCGCTGGAACCTGCTCGATCGCGATGTGCTCGCCTGGTACGCGACCGCGCCCGACCGTGAGGTGTTCCTGAAGACGGTGCAGGAATTCCGCCATATCATCGAGCCGGAAGCGACTGCCTTCGCCGCCATGCGACGCACCGAAGAGCAGATGGCCGAGATCAGCCAGGCCTGCCGCGAGATGGGCGAGGCGCCGAGCCTGCAGGAGCGCACGCGCGCCGATACGCGTTTCCATCTGGCCATCCTGCGCGCCTCCGGCAACGATCTGCTGGTGCCGCTCGGCGTGCTGATCGAATCCGCCTTCGATCATCTGTTCACCTATACGACGCGCGAACTCGACGATCTGCAGCATGCACAGCAACTGCACGAGGCGATCGAGAAGGCCATCCGCCTGCAGCGGCCGGAGGCGGCCCGCAACGCGGTGCGCAAGCTGCTCGCCAATACCGACGGCGTCATCAACACCCGGTAGGATATGCTGATATTCAGGTGAGGCCGGCCTGCAAACGCCGGCTTTCGCGCTTCACGTACTTAAGTACGCTCCGCTCCGGTTCTCGAAATCCAACGTTTTCGGCGCGGCCTGACCTGAATCTCAACACATCCTGCGAGCGCTCAGCCGGCCTGCGAAGTGGCCAGGTGCTGCCTGGTCAGCGCGACCAGCAGCGCCTGGTCGCGGGCGGCGTGCTCGGGGCGGTTGACCACCTCGTCGCCATTGACGATCGCACCCCAGAAGCCGCGCAGTTCCTCGACGAAGGCTTCGCCGTAGCCGGCACGCAGATCCCTTGTCGACAGTGTGTGGCCGTCCGAGGTCTTCACAGTCAGCCGGGTCGGATGATGGTTGAGCCAGGGCGAGGGGAATTCGAGCTCAAGGCTGGCATCGTCGAAGAACAGCGTGATGCGTTCCTTGTAGTCGGCGAGCTTCGGCACGGTGAGATGCGTCATCGTCCACAGCGCCTGGCCGTCGAGCAGTTTTACTGCGCCCTGGCCGCCATCGCCATTGGCGAAGATCTGCGCGCCGACGACCTCGCCATCCGGCACGCTGAGCGCGTCGAGCAGGCCGTGTACGGCATTCACATCGTGAATCAAGGCGGAGCTGTAAGCGGCGGTAAATCCACGGAAAGCCAGATCGTTCAAAGGCTGGCCGATGGCGCGCTCGACCTGTTGTTTCTGCTTGCTTTGCGCGGCGGCAATCAGCTCCTCGGGAATGTCGTTGCCTCGCTTGTAGCGCTGGTGGGCGATGAACGGCCAGGCATCGGGATCGTTGACCTCGACCGAGACGGACCGCAACGTCTTTGCCGTGCCGGGCAGCGAGGCCAGCGCCAGCCGGTAGCTCGGATCGAAGCGCTTCATATAGCCGACCTGCATGACCTTGCCGGCCTTGTCGCGCGCGGCGATGATCTCGGCGATTTCCGCCGGGGAATAGCAGAGCGGCTTTTCGCAGAAGACATGCAGGCCGCGCCCGAGTGCGGCCAGTACCTGCTCGTGATGCAGCGGGTCGGGCGAGCCGATGACGACGGCGTCGAGCTTCTGGCCGAACAGTTGCTCCGGCGTTTCGAAATTGGCGATGCCGTGAATTTCGCTGACATATTCCCGCGAAATCCTTGACGGGTCGGCAACGCCGACCAGTTCGAACAGGTCGCCGAGCCGCAACAGATTCGGAATATGCTCGACCTGCGAGATCATGCCGGCGCCGATAACGCCAACCCGTATCCTGCTCATGCTGCTAAAACTCTCTGCAAAGTGTTCCAGGCTCAGGGTGCGGCGGCCGGCCGATTGCCGATCTGCGCCAACAGCCCGGCAATCTCAGCTTCCACCGCCTTCAAATCCTCGCCGCCCGACATGATCGAAATCACCTCGTCGCGCGAGATCTCGGACTTGGCGTATGTGCCGCGATTGCGGCCGCGGTTGAGCAGCGTGAAAGTGTCACCGACAGGGTAGGCGTGGTGGATGTTGTGGCTGATGAAGATCACGGCCAGGCCGCGCATGCGCGCCTCGATGATGAATTTCAGCACCATCGCCGCCTGATGCACGCCGAGCGCCGAGGTCGGTTCGTCCAAAATCAGCACCTTGGCGCCGAAATGCACGGCGCGTGCGATCGCCACCGACTGGCGCTCGCCGCCCGACAGCGTGCCGACGGCCTGCGTCGGGTCGCGCACGTCGATGCCGATATCGGCCATCGCCTGGCGGGCAATTGTGTTGGCGCGCTCCTTGTCGAAGCGCGAGAAGGGCAGGCGGCTTCTGGTCGGCTCGCGGCCGAGGAAGAAGTTGCGCGTGATCGACATCAGCGAGATCATGCCGAGGTCCTGGAAGACCGTCGCGACGCCGAGGTCCTGCGCGTCGCGCGGGCTGCGGAACGTGACGGGCTTGCCGTCGACGAAAATCTCGCCCTTGGTCGGCCGGTGCACGCCCGACAGAACCTTGATCAGCGTCGACTTGCCGGCGCCGTTGTCGCCCAGCAAGCAGTGCACCTCGCCGGGATAGACCTTGATGTCGATATCCTGGAGCGCGCGTACCGAGCCGAAATTGACCGACACACCACGCAATTCCATGGCTGGCTGGATGGCCGGGGACGGGTTTGGGTAGGTCATTTGCCGCCTCCGCGTCCGAGCGCCTTGAGGCGGATATAGTTGTTGACCAGCACGGCCATCAAAATGACGATGCCGAGGAAGACCTTGAACCAGTCGGTGTCGATGCCGGTGTAGAAGATGCCCATCTGCACCAGGCCGAAGATCAGCGCGCCGAACAGCACGCCATAGACGGTGCCATAGCCGCCGGTGAGCAGCACGCCGCCGATGACCGCGGCGATAATTGCCTCGAATTCCTTGAGCAGGCCGCGCGTGGTGTCGGCGGAGCCGGCCTCCATCACCTGGATGGTGGCAAGCAAGGTCGCGGCACAGGCGGTGTAGATGAACAGCGCGATCTTAACCCGGTCGACCGGAACGCCGACATTGCGGGCGGCATTGAGGTCGCCGCCGGTGGCAAAAATCCAGTTGCCGTATTTGGTCTGGGTAAGGACATAGCCGGCAAGCGCGGTAAGCCCCAGCCACCAGACGATCGACATCGGAATGCCGACGACGAAGGGAATGCCGTCGGTGCGGGTGGCGATCCAGCCTTGCGTGCCCATCCATTGGAAGAAGCCGGTCAGGAGATGGCCGTTGAACAGGCCCGCGGTTGCCGGGTCCGGCGCGCCGTCGAGGATGTAGGGGATCTGCGTGCGGCCGGTGACGGCGCGGGTGATGCCGATCGACAGGCCGCGCAGGATGTAGAGCGATGCCAGCGTGACGATGAAGGAAGGCAGGCGGGTCTTCACCACGATCAGCCCGTTGACGTAGCCGGTGAGGATGGCGACAGCGAAGGCGCAGGCGATGCCGCCCCACAGCGGCAAGCCCCAGTATTTGACGGTCAGGCCGATGACGACGCCGGCGAAGCCGACCATCGAGCCGACGGAGAGATCGAACTCGCCGGCGATGATGAGAAGGGCTGCGGCCGTGGCGATGATGCCGAGTTCGGCTGCCAGCGTCAGGAAGGTCATCGACCCCTGTAGCGAATAGAGGTTCGACGCACCCGGCAGCAGGGCGAAGATGATGACGGTGGCGATGAGGCCGCCGGCGGCACCGGCTTCGGGCCGGCGCAGCCATTGCGTCAGCCGGCCGGTGCTGGCCAGCCGCTCGTCAGTGCCGGCAGCCCGTTTCGACGTCATGCCGAAACGGTCCTTGCCCAGTACCCCGGGGGCCGGCGCTTCTGGAGGTATCGCCTTGTCTTCCACAACAGCCATTAGGCTCCCCAATCGCTCACTTCGCAATCTCGACCAGAGACGGGGAGCGCATGGCGGCTCCCCGATCCGTTTTGGTCTTGCCTTAGCGGATGCCGTCCTTGGCGAGCGCCAGGATCGCCTTGGCCTTGTCGGGCGAGTCGATGAACAGCGGGCCGGTGTAGGCGTTGTTCTGCGGCCAGAAGCCATGTGTGGCATGCTCGACCAGATAGATCACAGGCAGGTATCCCATCAGATATTGCTGGGCGTCCATGCCGAAGCCCATTTCGCCGGCGACGACGGAATCCAGGACTTCGGGGCTGATGTCGAAGGTGTAGAGCTTGATCTTGCCGAACAGTTCCTTCTGCCGGAAGAACGGGATCAGCGGATTGGCGGCGGTGGCGCCGAGCGCAAACACCGCCTGGGTGTCGGGATGCGCCGACAGATAGGCCTCGGTGCGGCGCTGGATGTCGGCCGGATCGGGCGACACGGTAAGCACCTCGGTGCCGCCGCCTGACGGCTTCAGCCCGTCATTCAACCCCTGGCAGCGCTGGTCGAGACTGACATTGCCGACCTCGTGGTTGATGCAGACGACCTTGAGCGTGCCTTCCTTGGCCAGCCGCTCGCCGGCCTTCTTGCCGGAATCATATTCGGAGACTGTGCCGACGTAGAGAGAGGTGCCGAGTTCGGCGCCTTCCTTCTCGCCGGAATCCAGAACGACCATCGGAATGTTGGCGGCAAGTCCGGCCTTGACCGATTTACCAAGCGCATTGGCGTCGGCAATGGAGACGGCGATGCCGTCGGGATTGGTGGCGATGGCCGCGTCGAGCAGGCGGGCCTGCTCGACCACGTCGAACACTTGCGGCGCATAATATTCGACCTTGGCGCCGGTGAGCGCCGCCGCATCGTCGACGCCGCGCTTGACCACCGACCAGTAGGGATCGGAGGCCGAGCCATGCACCACGAAGGTGATGCGGACATCCTTGGGATCCTTCAGGCCGGCCGCTTGCACGACGCCCGCCAGCATACTCATCGAGACAAGCGCGCCGAGCGCCAGTTTCAGAACAGTCTTCATGTCATTCTCCCATTGTCGTTGCAGTTCCAATTCCCTCTTTGCGCCTCGGCCGACGGATCGGCTTACGGCGCTGACCGGGTGGCCGCTTTGCGGGCCTTTGCCGGTGTCGATGCCCCGAGCCGTGCACGAAGCTCCTCGCGCAGCGGCTTCATGCCGATGACGTCGATGTCCTGCGCGCCGAGCCAGTCGCGAAAACCCTGGTCCCGGAAGAGTTCGTATTCCTCGGTGCGGACATAGGCGGAGCGCGGCTCGATCAGTTCGAGCTCGCCCGGCGCATTGAAATGCAGGCAAAAGAAGGTCAGGCCTTCGCGGACCCCTTCGACCAATGCCTTGTAGGCTGGCTCTATCGGTTTTGAGCGTGGACGGCCCCAGGTCGTCTGTATGGCAGCGTCGAAGATGACAAAGCCCTTGGCCCGGGCTTCAGTGACGCCGCGCTGGAACGCCGCTTCGGTGACGCCGACGAGATTGTCATTGGGCGAATAGGCCGACAGCGTTTTGGTCAACAGCACCGGCAGCCGATATTCCAGGCCGAGCTTGATGTAGACGTCGCAAAACTCCGGCGACAGCGCTGCCCCCATATGGGCGTCAAGATGAGTGACGTCGATGCCGGCGCGGTAGGCGGTGTCGATCTGGGCGCGAAGCTCGGTTTCCACCGCTTGCGGTGCTGCCTTGCGGCGGGTGGTCGCGACATCGGGCCAGAAATAGCCGAACTCGTCCGTCAGGCCGGCCGCGCGCGACGGCGACGTCAGCGGCCGCCATTTGTAGTGCTGCTTTTCGCTGTTCAGCGTCAGGTGGACGCCGAGATCGAGCCGGGGATTGGCGGCTGCCGCTTCGGCCATCTCAGGGAACCATGGGCACGGCACCATCACGGCGCCGGAGCTGCAGGCGCCCAGTGCGGTCAGTTCGAGGAAGGCGCTGTTGGCGCCATGGCACATGCCGACATCGTCTTCATGCAGGACGAGCTGTCGCGTCATGGACGGCCACCGTTTTGCCGGCCACCATCTTGCCGGCCACCATCTTGCGGGCCACCATCTTGCCGGCACGCCGGTTTCGAGGGTCTTCCAAAGTGTGTCCCGTGCTGCATGGAACCGACCGTTTGCCCAACTGGACGCGATGGAACGCCCAATGCGGGCTTTCCGACAGGGCCACTTCAGCGAATTCGGATGGGTACGATTTTCCGCGGGCCTGCGTTCTGGAATGCCGATTTCATTCGCTATGCCCACAGTCGGCGCTAAACGCCGCTCCGACGTGAGCAGGATGGCTTGGTCAGATCGCAGCGGAGTGGTTCTTTCAAACAGCGGCCGCAGGCGTACTGCTTTCACACCATCAAGCGATGTGGAGACTTGCCATGTACACTGCCGGCGAAGAAGAGATCGAAGCCATTGCCAGGGTGATCCGCTCGGGTGCGCTGTTTCGCTATGGCGAGAACAGCGAGTGCAACCGCTTCGAGGCCCGCTATGCCAGGCATCTCGGCGTCGAGCATTTTGCGCTGGCCGCCAGCGGCACCTATGGGCTCGCCGCCGGCCTGATCGGCCTCGGCATCGGCCCGGGCGATGAGGTGCTGGTGCCGGCGCACACCTATATGGCGACCGCAACGGCAGTGCTGTCGGTCGGCGCCATTCCGGTCATTGTCGACATCGACGAGAGCCTGACCATTGACCCGGCCGCTCTGCGCGACGCCATCGGCCCGCGCACCAAGGCGGTCATCCCGGTGCATATGTGGGGTGCGGCCTGCAACATGAACGCGATCATGGATATCGCTAAAAAACGCGGTCTGCTCGTGCTGGAAGATGTCTGCCAGGGCATTGGCGGCGGCTATGAGGGCAGGAAGCTCGGCTCCATCGGCCATGCCGGCGCCTACTCCTTCAACTACTTCAAGAACATGACGTCGGGCGAGGGCGGCGGCATCGCCACCAGCGATCCGAAGGTGGCCGAGCGCGCGCGCTGCGCCATCGACCCCTGCCATTTCTACTGGCAGGGCCGCAGCGACAGCATCAAGCCGTTCGCCGGCATCGGCGCGCGCGCCTCGGAACTGATGGGTGCAATGCTCAATGTCCAGCTCGACCGTCTCGACGGCATCATCGAGGCGATGCGGGCGGAGAAGAAGAAGGTGCTGGCCGGCACGCGCCATCTCGGCAATCTCGGCCTGACGCCGTCGCCGATGAACAGCCCCGACGACGATTGCGCGGCGCAGGTGATGTATCTGCTGCCCAGCGAACAGGCGGCGCAGACTTTTTCCAAGACCATTCCGAGTGTCATCGCCGGCAAGACCGGCCGCCACAATTTCACCCAGTGGGATCAGGTGCTGATGCATGAGGGCGCGCATCATCCGGCGCTCAATCCGTACACGCTGCCGGAAAACAAGGGCCTGCGGCTGACCTATGCCGACGATCTGGGCAGGGGTTCTCTCGACATCCTCAACCGCACGGTGATGATCGCGATGAATCCGGCGCATGGCGACGCCGACATCGACGACATGATCCATAACATCGATGCGGCGGCCCGTGTGGCGCTGGAGAATGCCTCGCTGGACGATGTCGAGGTGCGCAAGGCAGCGCCCGTCGATCTGCAGAAATTCGATAGTGTGAATTGAAGCGCTCAGCGCTGGATCGGCCTATTGCCGGTCCAGCCGCATGAAGGCAGCGCGCAACGCCAGCACCGCGCGCAGGATCTGGCGTTCGTCCATCGCGGCATAGCCGAGCAGCAGGCCGTGTTCCGGCTCGCTCGAATGGTAGTTGATCGAGATGCCCTGCACGTCGAGGCCCTCCTTGACGGCGGCGGCGACGACGTCGCAGTCCTTGTAGGGTCGGACAAAACTGGCCAGCAGCTGCATGCCGGAATCGTTCTCGGTCACAGTCAGCCATTCGGCCAGATGCTCCTGGCACAGCTTGACGAAATTGGCTTGCCGGCGCGCATAAAGGCGGCGCATGCGTTTCAGATGCGTGGCGAAATAGCCTTGCGTGATGAAGTCGTTGACCGTCGCCTGCAGGATCAGCGGCGCGAACTGGCCGGTGATCGAGACGGCGCGGTCGAAGGGGACCGACAGTTCGCGGGGTACGATGAGATAGCCGATGCGCAGCGCCGGGATCAGCGTCTTGCCGAAGGAACCAATATAGACGACGCGGTCGGCATGATCGAGGCCGCGCAGCGCCGGTACCGGCCGGCCACGGTACCGGTACTCGCCGTCATAATCATCCTCGACGATCCAGGCGCCGTGGCGTTCCGCGATGTCAAGCAGCTGCAGTCGTTCCTCGATGCGCATGATGGTGCCGAACGGCCACTGGCAGGATGGCGTCACATAGATCAGGCGCGGCGGCGGCAGCTCTGGGTCTGCGAGATGCCATCCAAGGCGATCGACCTTCAAGGGCGCAAGCTGCGCGCCGCTGGCGAGAAAGGCGCTCTTGGCGCCGAGATAGCCGGGCTCCTCCATCCAGACATGGTCGCCTTCGTCCATCAGCACGCGCGAGGCGAGGTCGAGCGCCGCCTGCGCGCCGGTGACGATGATGACCTGGTCGGCGGTGCAGTTGATGCCGCGCGACAGGCTGATGGTCGAGGCGATGGCCCGGCGCAGGCCGGGATGGCCGGCGAAGGAGATATAGCCGAGCAAATTCTCATCGCGGCTGCGCGCATTGCGCACCAAAAGGCTCGACCAGATGGTGAAGGGAAAGGATGCCGATTCCGGCACGCCCGGATGGAAGTTGATGACGCCGGCATTGCGTGGCGGCTGCGGGCCGTTGACGATGGTCTGACCGCGCCGCGAGAGTTTTTGCGGAGCGGCGAGGCCGGCACGCAGCGCGGCCGGCGGGCGTTTCTGCTGGATCGGCGCCACCCAGGTGCCGGACCCGGCGCGCGCCTCTATAAACCCTTCGGCGAGCAGCTGGTCGTAGGCGGCGATCACCGTGTTGCGGCCGACCTTGAGATCCTCGGCCAGCGAGCGTGTCGAAGGAAGCAGCGTGTTCTGCTGGATCTGGCCGTCGAGGATGAAGCGCCGCAGGGCGCCGTAGATCTGCCGGTGCATCGGTTCGTCCGAGCCGCGGTCGACCGACATGATGTCGAGGGAAAGGCGCATATGGTCGGCCAAGCTAGTCTCCGACCAACCTGGCGGCGCGGGCGATCTTCTCTTCGTTAAGCAGGCAGACAGTCTCCAGCACCAGCCGTCTGGTTTCGGGATGAACCTCGCGGCTGTTCTTCAGCGCGCGGTGAACGGTTGCCGCGCCGAGTTCCGCCTTCTCGGCGATCTCACGGATGGTGCAAAGCCGTTCCATGCCGAGTGCCGCCTCGAATGCCATGTCGCTCCTCCATCTGCATCAAGGCATGCCTCGTCGCCAGCCTCAAGCTGGAAACGCCGGGCCGGCAACTCGGGGGGCAAAAATTTCGATGCCAAGAACTGTGCGATCCGCGCCGCCAAGGGAGGGCGGCGGCGCGGATCGCCGGGCGCTTTCGCGTCGCTACCCCTACCGAGGCGCGCGCCCAACCGGCCCAACCACCAGCCCCCCGGCGGTGGTTAGGCCATGTCTCGTATTGCTACGTCGAACCCGGCCGCGCAGGCCGTTTTGAGCAGCGAAGCGTAACCTTTCGTGGCATAGGTCAAGGGGTGTGCCTTGGCCGGATCCTGCTCGGCCTCAACGACGATCCAGCCTTCGAAGCCGCGCTCGGCCAGCGGCTTCAACAGCGACAGGAAATCGACGGAGCCATCGCCGGGCACGGTGAAGATTCCTTCCATCACTGCCGCCATGAAGCTCATGTCCTGCCGCCGTGCCTTTTCCAGCACGGCCGCGCGGACGTCCTTGCAATGAAAATGCACGATGCGGTCGAGATGCCGGTTCAGGAGCGAGGCCGGGTCGCCGCCTGAGAACAGACAATGGCCGGTATCGAACAGCAGGCCGACGCTCTTGCCGGTTGCGGCCATCAGCCTGTCGACCTCGTCATCGCTCTCGACGATGGTGCCCATATGATGATGGAAAGCCATGCCGACGCCGAAGGCAGCCATGCGGTCGGCGAGTTCGGTCAGCTTCTCGCCATAGGCGGTCCATTCGCCGTCAGCGAGGCGTGGCCGCTGCGAGATCGGTGCGAAAATGCCGTCATGACGGCCGCGCGATGTGTCGGCATAGACCACGACCTTGGCCCCGAGGTCGCGCAGCAGGGTCAGATGCGGGGTGATGGCGGCGAATTCCTCGTCGACCGTGCGGTCCAGGATGCGGCCGTCATACCAGCCGGAGACGAGCTCCAGTCCGTAAGAAGACAGGATCGGTCCGAGCTCGTCGATTCGCCTGGGGAATTTGCCGCCGAGTTCGGTGCCGCGATAGCCGGCCTGCCTGGTTTCCGACAGGCATGTCGCGAGCGGCGTATCGCCGCCGAGTGCGGGAACATCGTCATTGCTCCAGGTGATGGGATTGATGCCGATCTTGACCGTCATGCCGCTACTTCAAAGGCTCGGGGAACCACAAAGCCGAGGCCGGCAAACTGAGGGGAAAGAGGACCTGTCACTAGGTCCAGTTGAGGTAAATTTGGCAGAACCAATCGGGAGCGCTAAAGCGCGTCCCGTTTGAACGGACTAAGTCGACGCGCTTAGGTCTTTATTTATGCATGTCGTTGTCTCAAAACCGGCGCCACTTTTGAGCGACATGCATTAATCCTGCTGCGGCCTTCCGAAGGCCGCGCGCAGTTCGTCCTTGGCGTCCTCGAGCACTTTCCGGCGCGCCTGCGGCAGGTTCTTGCCGGCGCGGTTGATGTAGAAATTCAGCATCGACATGGCCGACTGAAACGGCTCGGCCTTGCGGCGGTCGCTGTGCTCGGCCGAGCGCTTGAGCGAGGCCGCGATCTTCCTGGCGTCGTCGGCTTCGAAGATGTGGTCCTCAAGGTCCATCGCATCGCTGTGCTCGGTCACCTCGGCCGACCATTTCTTTTTCGCGGTCATGACAAACTCCTTCCTGTCGCAAAAACTCGGGCAGGCCGCCGCCGGTTCCCGAGAAAGTCGCCGGGCCGCTGGAGCCACGGATCATGGCCCTGTGGCGCTGCCCGTCGCGGTGAAAGCGCCGATAGTGGCGACACAACGGTCGACTTCCCAGGACCGTAGACAGGAAACGCCTTGACCCCGATCGTCGCCAATCAGGCGGATAGCCCCGGCATCGACAGCAGCTACGCCTGGATGCGGCTTGCCATCTCCATGCTGCTGGCGACGATCGGTGCGGTCGGCATGTGGGCCGTCGTCGTCGTGCTGCCGGCCGTGCAGGCCGAGTTCGGCGTTGACCGCGCCGCGGCATCGATGCCCTACACCGCAACCATGGTCGGCTTCGCCGCCGGCAATGTGCTCGTTGGCCGCGCGGTCGATCGCATGGGGTATTGGATCCCGGCACTGCTATCCTCGGTGGCTCTCGCCGCCGGCCTGCTGCTCGCCGCGCTGTCGACCTCTATCCTGCAATTCACCCTTGCCCAGGGCGTGCTGATTGGTGTCGGCACATCGGTGATCTTCGGGCCGCTGATCGCCGACATCTCGCACTGGTTCAACCGTCGGCGCGGCGTCGCCGTCACAGCTGCGGCGGCTGGCAACTATCTCGCCGGAGCGCTCTGGCCAACCATCATGCCGACACTGATCAAGGCGGAAGGCTGGCGCTTCACCTATGCCGGCATCGGTGTCTTCTGCCTGGTCACCATGGTGCCGCTGGTGCTGTTGCTGCGGCGCGCTGCTCCGGCGGCGGCTGCCGCCGGTTCACCCGGAAGCCGGACAGTGCAGTCGATTTCGCTGTCTCCGGCGGCGTTACAGGTGCTGCTGATCGTTGCCGGTCTCGGCTGCTGCGTGGCGATGTCGATGCCGCAGGTGCACATCGTGGCCTATTGCATGGATCTTGGCTACGGCATTGCGCATGGCGCCGACATGCTGTCGATCATGATGGCGGCGGGCGTCGTCAGCCGGCTCGCCTCCGGCTTTGTCGCCGACCGCATCGGCGGCGTGAAAACCCTGCTTATCGGTTCCGTGCTGCAATGCCTGTCGCTTTTGTTTTACATCCCGTTCGACGGGCTTGCCTCGCTCTATGTCGTGTCGCTGGTGTTCGGCCTGTCGCAAGGCGGCATCGTGCCTTGCTATGCCATCATCGTGCGCGAATACCTGCCCGCCAGGGAGGCCGGCCAGCGTATCGGCATCGTCATGATGGCGACCATCTTCGGCATGGCGATCGGTGGCTGGATGTCGGGCTGGATCTACGACCTGACCGGCTCTTACGCCGCCGCGTTCCTCAACGGGATCGCGTGGAACTTGCTGAACATAGTGGCCATCGGGCTGCTGCTGTGGAAAGCAAAACGCAGTGCTGCCCTGATGGCTTAGGAAGGCAGGATTGCCCTGTTGCTTGACAAGGGCGATTGGCTGCGCGACGCCAGCAGGCGAGTGGGTGCGGCAGCAGCCGGTTGGCATGGTGGCAGTGGAAAAGCTGAACATGGTTTCGCAAGGGCGCAGCGGCCGGGGCCTGGCACGTGGAGGATGTCCATGACCAAGCCGCGCTCGCGTCGTGGGGGCGGCCGCCCGACCCTATCAGATGTGGCGCGCAAGGCCGGCGTCGGCGCCATCACCGTGTCGCGGGCGCTGCGCGAACCGGAACGCGTCAGCCAGGATCTGCGGCGCCAGATCCAGGCCGCCGTCGACGAACTCGGTTATGTCCCGGATCCCAATGCACGGGCGCTGGCCTCGGCGCGCGCCGATGTGTTCGGCGTGCTGGTGCCGTCGCTGACCAACAACGTCTTCGCCGAAGTGGTGCGCGGCATCTATGACAGCCTGTCGGACGGCCCGTTCCGCGTCCAGCTCGGCAACACCCATTATTCCGGCCTCGAGGAGGAGCGCCTGCTGCAGGTGTTCGCACCGCAGCGCCCGGCGGCGCTGATCGTGGCCGGCATCGACCAGACGCCGACCTCGCGAAAGCTGCTGGAGAGCGCGGGCTGCCCGGTGGTGCAGGTGATGGAGACCGGGTCCGATCCGGTCGACATGCTGGTCGGCTTCTCGCATTTTGACGGCGGCCGCACCGCGACCGAGCATCTGATCGAGGCCGGCTACCGGCGGATCGGCTTCATCGGCGCACGCATGGACCCGCGCTCGCAGCGGCGGCTTGCCGGCTATCGCGCGGCAATGGAGAAGGCCGGCCTGTTCGACCCCCGGCTGGTCACCACCACGCCGCTACTGTCCAGCGTGACGCTCGGCCGCGAGCTGCTTCGCGATGCGCTGGCCAAGATGCCGGCGCTCGACGGCGTCTTCTGCAACAATGACGACATCGCGCTCGGCGTTTTGTTCGAATGCCATAGCGCCGCGCTCAACGTGCCGAAAACAATCGGCATTGTCGGCTTCAACGACCTCGAAATGATGCAGGCGGCGTTCCCGCCGCTCACCAGTATCCGCACCCCTCGCTATGAAATCGGCCGTCGGTCTGTTGCCATGGCGCTGGCGGCGATCGCAGGACGAAGGCCTGAGCAGCGGGTCGTCGATCTTGGTTTCGAACTCAAGCCCCGCGAGAGCACCGCACGCTGAACACGCTTTGGCTGCCTCAGCAAATGGTGCTTTACACAACGTCATGGTAGCGCTACCATTTTCGTCGGGCAGACGTTTTGATGAGAGGCCGTGCCTGTTTATTATACATAAGCAACAGCTCATGCTTGTTTATTATGTATAATATGCTAGTTTCGTTTCTCGCCTGTGAAGCGGCGAGGGGGAGGGGATCGGGCCGGCTTCGGCCCTTGAGACGTGGCGCCGGCCAGGCTGGAGGGCCTTCGGCAGGCGTGGAAACCACACCACGACAAACAGCATCAAATAACCAAGCAGCAGCAAACAAAACTACAACTGGGAGGAATATCGATGATCAAGTCACTTGTTGGTGGCATCGTTGCCGCCACTGCATTCGTCATGCTGAGTTCGTCGGCCATGGCCGACCCGGAAGTTGTCAAGGGCCCGTCGGCTGAGCCGGATTGCTTTGCGCCCTGGGCGGCCGATACGCAGTTCTTCAAGTTCCCCAAGAAAGACGGCCCATACCGCATCGCGCTCGCCAATGGCTATATCGCCAACACCTGGCGCATCCAGATGGTGCAGACCGCCAAGGCCTATGCGGCCCAGCCGGAGGTCGCCGCGAAACTGAAGGAATTCAAGGTCGTCTCGACCGGCGAGGACGTGCCGGCTCAGATTTCGGCGATCAACAACTTCATCGATTCCGGCTATGACGCGATCGTCGTCAACGCCCAGAACCCGACCGCTTTCGGGCCGGTCATCAAGCGCGCCAAGGAAGCTGGCGTCATCCTCGTCGCCTTCGACAATATTCTCGATACCAAGGACGCCATCAACGTCAATGTCGACCAGAAGGGCCTTGGCGAATTGTGGGGCAAATGGCTGGTCGGCCATGTGCCGAATGGCGGCAAGGTGCTCGAGGTGCGCGGCGTTGCCGGAACTTCCGTCGACACCGACCGTCACAACGGCATCCATGAAGCGCTCGATGCCTCCGGCAAGAAATGGGACGTCACCGAGGTGGTCGGCAAATGGGACGACGGCGTGGCACAGAAGGCCACGGCCGACGCCATTGCCACCAACGGTCCGTTCGACGGTATCACCGGGCAAGGCGGCGACACCGGCATCGTGCAGGCGATGATCGATGCCAAGCATGCTTTCGTGCCGTTCGGCGGCGAGACCGAGAACGGTTTCCGCAAGTTCTGCGCGGCACATGCCGGTGACGGGCTGAAATGCTCATCGGCTGGCACCGGTCCGGCGCAGGTCGCGGTCGCCATCAAGACGGCGATTGCCGCGCTCGAAGGCAACGTCGTGCCGCAGGCGGTGAAACTGCCACTGGCGATCGTCGAGGATCCGAACTTCAAGGCCGGTCAGGATTTCTTCCCCGACCAGTCCGACAATTTCTTTGTCGGCAATTCCTTCCCGACCTGCGGCATCAATTTCACCGCGCAGGAAATCATGGGCCAGACCAAAGCTGACCAATAGGGCTGACCAATAGGCGGCATATCCGGCGCCGCGGGATCTCCGCGGCGCCGGCCACTCGATATCCCTTGAAGTCAAACTGCCTCGGGAGGGCCGATGGACGGTGCGGTTCCGCTCTTCCGGATGGAAGGCATATCCAAGCGCTATGGTGGTGTGCGGGCGCTGGAAAAGGCCGAGCTTTCGGTCTCGTCCGGTAGCATCCACGCCATTCTCGGCGAAAACGGCGCCGGCAAATCGACGCTGATCAAGGTCATGGCGGGCGTCGTCGCGCCCGACGAAGGCCGCATGATGCTGAACGGCAGCGAGGTGACGTTCGCTTCGCCTGCTGCTGCAAACAAGTCGGGCATCGTCTGCATCTTCCAGGAGCTGTCGCTGGTTCCCGAACTCAGCGTTGCCGACAACATCGTCATCTCCGATCCGCCGAAGCGTTTCGGCATGATCGACCGCAAGGCGCAGCGCCGCATTGCCGAGGATGCGCTGGCACGCGCAGGTGCGGCCGACATCCATCCATTGGCGCTGGTCAAGGATCTTCCGCTTTCAAGAAGACAGATGGTCGAGATCGCCAAGGCATTGGCCAGGAAGCCGCGCATCCTGATCCTCGACGAGGCGACCTCGGCCCTGACCGCGACGGACGTCGCCAGGATATTCAGCGTGCTCAAGCGATTGCGCTCGGAAGGGCTGGCGCTGCTTTACATTTCGCACCGCATGAACGAGATCGCCGAGCTTGCCGACCACTGCACGGTGTTTCGCAACGGCCGCAATGTCGCCAGCTACAAGGCAGGCACAAAGAGCGACAACGAAGTCGTCGAACTGATGATCGGGCGCGAATACAGCCATATTTTCCCGCCGAAACCCGCGCGCACCGCAGCCGCCGCCGTTCCCGTGCTGGAGGCGCGCAAGCTGTCCTGGACGGACCGGCTGGACAATGTCTCGCTGACGGTCGGGGCAGGCGAGGTCGTCGGCCTTGGCGGCCTGGACGGTCAGGGCCAGCGCGAATTGCTGCTTGCCTTTTTCGGTGTGCTGCGCGGCCTCGGCGGCCAGATCCTTATCGACGGCAAGCCGGTTTCGATCGCCAGCCCGCAAGCGGCGCGCGACGACCGCATCGGCATGGCGCTGATCCCGGAGGACCGCAAGACCGAAGGCCTGATGCTGCCGATGACGGTGCGCGAGAACCTCTCCTTTGCCGCCCTCGACCGGCTGTCCAAGGCCGGCATCATCGACCGCGCCGCCGAACAGCGGCTGATCGACGACATGGTCGGGCTGCTGGCGATCAAGACGGCCGGCCTCGACATTCCGGTCGGTGCGCTGTCGGGGGGCAACCAGCAGAAGGTGGTCATCGCCAAATGGCTGATGCGACAGCCGCGTATCATCCTGCTCAACGATCCGACGCGCGGCATCGATGTAGGCACCAAGCAGGAACTCTATCAACTGATGCGCAAGCTGGCGGATGCGGGGGCGGCGATCCTGTTCTATTCGACCGACTATGACGAACTGATCGGCTGCTGCGACCGCGTGCTGGTGCTCTATGACGGCGCGGTCAAGCGCGAGCTGGTCGGGGCCGAGATCACCGAGCGGGCGCTCATTGCAAGCGCGCTCAACATCCACGGCGATGACGGCGCGAGAGACGATGCCGGCGCAAGACAGGGAGCGGACGCGTGAAAGAGTGGCGCTACTGGCTGGCCGAGCAGCGCGGAACACTGATGGCACTCGGCATATTCATTGTCATGTTCGTCATCTACACCTCGAACCATCCGGCGGGCTTCACCGCCAATGTCGTGCAGACAGCGTCCAACAAGGGCGTGCTGCTCGCCTTCGTCGCCATGGCCCAGACACTGGTCGTGATCACCGCCGGCATCGACCTCTCCGTCGGCATGATCTTCACGCTGACCAATTGCCTCGCCTCCTGGCTGGTCATCGGCACCGGCCTCGAGACCGCTTTCGGCGTCATCGCCGTGCTCGGCACCGGGTTCCTGTGCGGGGCGATCAACGGCGCCATCGTCATCTACGGCCGCCTGCAGCCGATCGTCGCCACGATCGCCACGGGTGCGGTCTATTTCGGCATCGCGCTGCTGCTGAGGCCGTTTCCCGGCGGTTCGGTCAACGAAGGTCTCGCCGACGCGCTGACCGGACGCCTGTTGGGCGTGGTGCCGGCGAGCCTGGTCGTGCTGCTCGCCGTCGTGCTCGTGGTCTGGGTACCGTTCAGCCGCTCGGTGCTCGGGCGCGCGGCCTATGCGGCCGGATCCTCGGAGACGGCGGCCTACATGTCCGGTGTGCCGATAAGGCGCGGCAAGTTCGCTGCCTACGCGCTCGCAGGCCTGTTGGCCGCGATCGGCGGACTGTTCCTGACCTTCTTCACCTATACCGGCGATGCAGCCTATGCCAGCGGCAACGCCTATACGCTGTTTTCGATCGCCGCGGTGGTGCTGGGCGGCGTCTCGCTGTTCGGCGGGAAAGGCAGCGCCATCGGCGCCATCTTCGGCGCGCTGGCCTTCCGCACCATCGGTGACCTGTTGTTCGTGTTCGATTTCGACCCGCTATGGCAGCCGCTGTTCCAGGGCGTGATCCTGCTGGTCGCGGTCAGCCTTGGCGCGTTTGCGCTGTTTCGGGTCCGCAACCGGCTGGAGTGGTTCCTGTGAGCGAAACGACATTGGGCGGTATCGCCGGCCGCGTGCCGAAATTCATCCGCCGCGCCGATCCGGCGGTGCTGACGGCCTTCGCCTGCATCGTGCTGTTGCTGTTCCTAGGCAGCCTCTATTCCAGGAGCTTTCTGTCGCCTGAATATCTCTTGCAGCAGCTCAAGGTGGCCTCGTTCCTCGGCGTCATCGCCACAGGCATGATGCTGGTCATCCTGCTAGGCCAGATCGACCTGTCGGTGCCGTGGGCGGTGGCGGCGGGCGCGATGATGGCGTGTGCGGCTGCCGCCTATGGCCCGATCGGTGTGGCTCTGGCCATCCCGTTCGGCATCTTTTGCGGGGTGCTGATCGGCATCGTCAACGGCTTTGGCGTCGCCTATCTGCGCATACCCTCGATGATCATCACGCTCGCCACCAACGCTGTCGCGCAAGGGCTCATGGTCGTTTATACCGGCGGCTACTCGCCACAGGATTCGGCCACCGGCGCCATGCGCTATCTTGCGACAGGTTTTACCATTCCTGGCGTGCCTAACGCCGTCATCATCTGGGCGCTGATTGGCGCTGCGATGGTGTTCGTGCTGTCCCGCACCAGCTTCGGCCGCACCGTCTACGGCATCGGCAACCGCGAGCGTGCCGCCTATCTCTCCGGCATCGATACAAGGCGCGTGGTGATGATCGCCTTCGCTATCTCAGGCGGGCTGTCCGCCTTTGGCGGAGTGCTTCTCGCCGGCTATGCCTCCAAGGCGGCGCAATCGATGGGCGATGCCTATCTCCTGCCGTCGATCGCCGCCGTGGTTCTGGGCGGCACCTCGATCCTGGGTGGCCGCGGCTCCTATCTCGGCACCGTCGCCGGTGTCATCCTGATCACGCTCCTGCAGTCCATCCTTTCGGTCATGCAGATGCCGGAGGCGGGGCGGCAGATCGTCTATGGCCTGGTCATCGTTGCCATGCTCCTGCTCTACGGCCGCGCGCCGGCAAGCCGCTGACCGTGGACGAAAAGACCGCAAAGGCGCCAATGGGCGCTACCGGCTCAGTGGCTCGGGCCATTGTGGTGATGGGCGTCGCCGGCTGCGGAAAATCGGCTGTCGGCAAAGCATTGGCAGCAGAGGAAGGGGCCGTCTTTGTCGAAGGCGACAGGCTGCACCCACCCGAAAACGTCGCCCGCATGGCGAGCGGCGAGCCGCTCACAGATCAACTGCGTGAGGGCTGGCTCGATGCCATCGGCGAGCGGATCGCCGACCTGACCGGCAGCGGCCAAAGCGTGGTTGCCGCCTGCTCGGCGCTGAAGCGCAGCTACCGCGATCGTCTGCGTGGCTTCCGCCGGGATATCGATTTCATCTATCTGAAGATCGATCCCGCAACCGCCAAGCAGCGTGTCGCCAACCGCAAGGGCCATTTCATGCCGGCAAGCCTGGTCGAAAGCCAGTTCGCCATCCTTGAGCCGCCTGGCGCCGACGAGCGGGCGCTGACGGCCGACGCCACACTTCCAGTGGCTGAGATCGTCACCGCCGTTGCCAGCCTGCTGGCCGGCGCAAAATCATGAACCACCCTCGTCGGGCAAGGCGGTTTCCGGCCGTTCGGTGAACCGGTCGGCGCCGGACCAGACCATCATTTGCTCGGGATAGAGTTTCAGCGCCTCCAGCAAGCGGTCGCGCTTGAGCAATATGTACTCGGCCTGCAGCGCCATGTTCTTGGCGCCGGCTCTGGCCGCGCGCTCGCCGGCCTCTGCCGGGGCCGGCACCAGTTCGGGACTTAGGACGGCGCGGTATTGGCGGAACGGATCGGTCTCGAAGGTCGACATGGAAAACAGCGCCGCCTTGCCTCTGGCAGCGAAATTCGTCGGCGCCGAAGCCAGGTGGGTCCAGCCGCTCTCGCCAAGGCCGACTTCGGTGAATGTCGAGCCGGCATGCACCGTGTTGGTCACCAACACCACGCCGTTGCTGCCAAGGATCTTCTGGATCCGGCCGGTGACCTGGTAGGCGTCGCTGCGGTCGAACACGATCCGGCTTTTCAGGAAACGGTTCTCGACCCGAACCATCGGCGGGTTCAGGAAGCGCAAGCCGAAGGTCGAATCGGATATGCCGTGAGCCCTGACGCTGAGCTGGTGTGTCTCGATACCGGCCTCATGGAGAGCGCGTTTGCCGATGATGGTCTGTGCCGTGAACTGATCGCACCAGATGATAGCGCCGTGGCCGCGCTTCAGCGCCGCTTGCAGGCCTTCCAGGCCCTCCAGCCGGATATCAGGTGACCAGCGGCGGCCGATGAGATGCGCGGCAAGCAGCAGACGCCGGCGGTGGTTGGCGCAGAGCAAGGCCCTGAACTGCCTTTGCGCATCGATGCCGTTGCCGAGCACGGCGCGCGTCGCGGCGGCGTAGCGCACGAAATCCTTGCGGATATGGCGCTTGAGGCGCAGCCCCGATACGCGGCTGCAGACCGCGGCCCACCAATCGACCGGCAGCGATGCCGCGACGCCGATGTAGAAGGCGGCCAGCAGCAGCTCGCGGAGATCCCTGTTGTTGAAGGTGCGCAACTTGCCGGCGCGAACCTGCTTGCGGCTGAAGAAGCGGACATGCTCGGCGCGTTCGGGCACCAGGATGTCGGCGATGATTTCCGTATGATAAATGACGGCGGAAGATGGTGTCCGGTCGGCTTTCCGGGATTTTCCCAACCACGGCAGCCTCATCCGATCGATGTCCACCTGTTCTTGCGTGCGTCCGGAAATCGCTTTACTGCGTCTGCCACGGGCGCGCAATCGGCGCCGGCAAGGCCATGGTGAACGCCATTCAGGGTTCGAACTTGAAACAGGCCCTATCGGTAGCACTTCCCCAACTGGCGCCCTGGCGGCCGGCTGCGGTGGCGCTGATGGCGCCGGACCGGCCATCCCTGAGCTTTGCCGGCCTCGCCAATCTTGTCGACAAGCTCTGCGGCGATCTCGCCAGGCGTGGCGTTCGCCGCGGGACGGCCGTCGGCATCGTCTTGCCCAATGGCCCGGAAATGGCGGCCTGTTTCCTGGCTGTCTCGGCGCTAGCGACGGCTGCGCCGCTCAATCCGGCTTACGGCGAAGACGAATTCCGCTTCTATCTCGGCGATCTCGATGTGAAGCTGCTGCTGTGCGGACAAGGCATGGGCGATGCCGCGCGCAACGCCGCAAAGGGGCTCGGCATTGCGGTGCTCGACGTCGTCGTGACTGACGGCGCCAAGGCCGGCGAGTTTCTCCTGGCGGGCGACGCCGAGGTGGAGGCCGCCAGTGAGGCTCGCCTCGACGATATGCAGCTCAACGGGCCGGACGATTTCGCGCTTGTCCTGCACACATCGGGAACCACGGCGCGGCCGAAGATCGTCGGCTTGCGGCAGCGCAATCTGCAGGCATCAATGGCCAACATCGCCCGCACCCTGGCGCTTTCGGCAGACGATATCTGTCTCAACGTGATGCCGCTGTTCCACATTCACGGGCTGATGGCGGCGCTCAGCGCACAGCTGGCAGTCGGCGGCGCTATTGTCTGCACGCCGGGCTTCAACCCGCTCAAATTCTACGGCTGGCTGGGCGACTTCAGGCCGAGCTGGTACAGCGCGGTGCCGACCATGCATCAGGCGATCCTGGCGCGCGCCGCCCGCAATGGCGAAACCATCGCGGCTGCGAGGTTGCGCTTCATCCGCTCGTCTTCGGCCGCACTTCCGGACACCGTGTTCCGCGACCTCGAGCGCGTCTTCGGCTGTCCGGTGGTCGAGGCCTATGGCATGACCGAGGCGGCGCACCAGATGACATCCAACGGCCTGCCGCCTGCGCGCCGCAAGCCAGGCTCGGTCGGCCTGCCTGCGGGTCCGCAGGTGACGATCCTGGACGACAAGGGGACGATCCTTCCGGCGGGTGAAAAGGGCGAGATCGCGGTGCGCGGCGCCAACATCCATGATGGCTATCTCAACAATCCGGTGGCCAATGAAGCTGCCTTCAGCGAAGGCTGGTTCCGCACCGGCGACCAGGGCCTGATCGACGAGGATGGCGATCTGAAGATCACCGGGCGGCTGAAGGAGATCATCAATCGCGGCGGCGAAAAGATCTCGCCGCTCGAAGTCGACAATGTCCTGCTCGATCATCCTCTGGTGGCGCAGGCGGTGACCTTCGCCGTGCCGCACGCCATGCTCGGCGAAGAGGTGGGTGCGGCCATCGTGCTGGCCGAGGGCGCCACCGCCGATGCCGAGCAGATACGCGATTTCGCGCGCAGCCGGATCGTCGAGTTCAAGGTGCCGCGCCACATCCTGTTTCTCCAGGAGATACCCAAGGGTCCCACCGGCAAAATCCAGCGCGTCGGCCTGGCCGGCAAGCTCGGCCTGGTCTGAGGACTCTCATTTGAGCATGATCTTGTCCGAACCGGTTCGCACTTTTCGGGACCATGCTCTAATTTAAATCTGCGACGTCAGCTCGACCGGAAAATCATCATTGTCGGCGTCGCGCATGGCGGCGAGGCTGCGATTGTCCAGCACTTCGGCGATCGCCTGGCGCACTTCCAGCATCATGTGCCGGACCTGGCAGGTCGCCTCGTCGCAATCCTCGCAGCGCTGGTATTGCGTGCGGCTGGCGCAGGGTATGGGAGCGAGCGGGCCGTCCAGCACGCGCACGACGTGGCCGATCTTGATTTCGGAAGCCGGCCGGGCGAGGCGATAACCGCCTTCCTTGCCCTTGCGGCTGAGGACGAAGCCGGCATTGCGCAGCTCGCCCAGAATGGCATCCAGAAATTTCTTCGGGATGTTGTTGGCGATCGCGATGTCGTTGACGAATGCAAGCTGGCCGACCGGCAGGCCGGAAAGATGCACGAGGGCCTTGAGGCCGTATTTGCCTTTTTTGGTAAGCATGCCCGGTTCAGTTCATGAAAACCCCAACCACCCGCATCTGGCGGTTGTTTGTGTGCAAATCATGACGTTTCGCCTGAACAACCCGGTTTCGCGTAGAACAAGCCGCCCGGTTGAGACGTTAGGCACAAAGGCGTTGATTCTTTGTAACGTTTTTCGCCGATCGCGACAGATTCCGCATGAAAGCCGTTTGTCGGCGCGCGAAAACGAAAAAGCCGGCAAAGCGCCGGCATTCTTGTGAGGTGAGGTCGAACGCTGCTGATATCAGCGGCTGCCATAGGTCTGGTCGAGCAGACCGCCGGCGGCGAAGTGCTCCTTCTGTACCTTGTCCCAGCCGCCAAAGACGTCTTCCACCGTCAGCAGGCGGACATCGGGGAAGTCGGCCTTGTATTTTGCCGCGACTTCAGCGTTGCGGGCGCGCAGGCCATTTTCAGCCGCGATGGTCTGGCCCTCGGGCGTGTAGAGGAAATCGAGATAGGTCTTGGCGAGGTCACGGCTGCCGTGCTCGTCGGCGACCTTGTCGACGATCGCCACCGGGAATTCGGCGAGCAGGCTGACCGTTGGCGTGACCTGTTCGAACTTGTCGTTGCCATACTCCTTGCGGATGCCGCGCGTTTCCGACTCGAAGGTGATCAGCACGTCGCCGATCTCGCGTTGCACGAAGGTGGTGGTGGCGGCGCGCCCGCCGGTGTCGAAGATCGGCACGTTGTTGAACAGCTTGGTGACGAACTCCTTCACCTTGGCGTCGTCGCCCTTGAAGGCTTCCTTGGCGTAGGCGGTTGCGGCCAGATAGGTGTAGCGCGCATTGCCCGAGGTCTTGGGGTTGGGGAAGATCACCTGCACGTCGTCGCGCACGAGGTCGTCCCAGTCCTTGATGTGCTTGGGGTTGCCGGCGCGGACGAGAAAGGATGGGAGCGAATAGAAGGGCGAGGCGTTGTCGGGGAAATCCTTCTGCCAGTCGGCGGAGACGAGGCCTTTCTTGACCAGAAAGTCGATGTCGGTGACCTGGTTGAAGGTGATGACATCGGCGCCGAGGCCTTCGGCAATGGCGCGCGCCTGCGCCGAGGTGCCGGCGTGCGACTGGTCGACGGTGACGCCCGGATGGCCGGCGACGAAAGCCTTGTTCACCTGGGCGAACAATTCGCGGCCGACATCATAGGAAGCGTTGAGCAATTTGTCGGCCGACCAAGCCTGCGAAGAGGCGAGGATCAGGCCGGCGGCGGCTACGCTGAGCAAAAAACGCTTCATGAAAAGGAGCTCCTTGAGAAGGCCGTTTGTCGATGCATCGATATAATGCGCCAACATAATAGGACCATGTCCAGCGCGGACAGACATGCGCGCCGGGTTCGCCATTCGACGATGAGAAAAAGCGTTGCCGAAACAGCCGATTGGTAGGATTTCCTTCCAACGCCATGCAAAATGATTGCATCTTGCCGCTGTGGCATATACATTTGGCATATACAAGGATGCATCGTGATGCCGCAACACCGCCATTCAACGCCGCCGAGAGAGGCGAAGCTCTTCCGCAACAACCGCAGCCAGGCGGTGCGCATTCCCGTCGAGTTCGAGCTTCCCGGCGAAAAAGTCCTCATCAGCCGCGACGGCGATCGCCTGGTTATCGAGCCAGTCCGTAAACCAGGCCTCACCGCCTTGCTCACCCAATGGGCGAAAGAGCCGCCGCTTGGTCCTGAAGACGACTTTCCCGAGATCCATGATGCGCCCGTGGGGCCTGAGGATATCTTTTGATGCGGTTCATGCTGGACACCAACATTCTCAGCGACATGATCCGAAACCCTGCCGGCAAGGCTGCCAGTACGGCGGTTCGCGCGGGAGACGGTGCCCTGTGCACCAGCATCGTTGTCGCCTCGGAGCTGCGTTATGGCTGCGCCCGCAAGGGATCGGCCAAGCTGCTCGCCAAGGTCGAGCAATTGCTCGCCGAGTTACCTGTGCTGCCGCTCGATGTGCCGGTGGATGCCGAATACGGCACGGTTCGTGCCGAACTGGAAGTAAGGGGCCAGGTCATCGGCCATAATGACCTTTTCATTGCTGCCCACGCCTGCGCGCTGGGGACGACGCTGGTTACGGCCAACACCGGTGAGTTCAGCCGGATCAAGGGCCTGAAGGTCGAGAACTGGCTGGAATAGCGCCGGCTCAGGTCGCCGGGAAAAGCTTCCAGCGCCGCGGCCTGAACGCCACCCGGCTCTTCTGCGCCGCAGGATGGTCCACAGGCAGTTCGATCTCGACCCGCTGGCGCTCGCCGCCGATTTCCAGTTCGACGCGTCTTGTGCCGGCGACGCGGCGGCTGGCGGCGACCGTGCCGGCGATGCAGCCGCTGCAGCCGTCGAGCAGTTCGATATCGTGCGGGCGGAAGTACAGCGTCGCATCGCCCTCGGGTGCGTGCGGCGCCGACACGCCGATCGGACGGTCGGCGAGCCAGATCTCGCCATTCTCAACCTTGACCGGCAGCATGCTCGATTCACCGATGAAGGAGTAGACGAAGGGCGAGTTCGGCGTGTCGTAGATCTCGTCGGCGGAGCCGACCTGCTCGATGCGGCCCTGGCTCATCACCACGACGCGGTCGGCAAGCTCGAGCGCCTCTTCCTGGTCGTGGGTGACAAAGACGGTGGTGTGGCCGGTGCGGTCATGGATTTCGCGCAGCCAGCGGCGGAGTTCCCGGCGCACCTGCGCATCGAGGGCGCCGAACGGCTCGTCGAGCAACAGCACCTTGGGCTCGATGGCCATGGCGCGCGCCAGCGCCACGCGCTGGCGCTGGCCACCGGAAAGTTGCGCCGGATAGCGCTTTTCCAGGCCGGAAAGCTGAACGAGATCGAGCAGTTCGGAGGCGCGTCGGCGGATTTCGGCCGCCGGTGGTCGCGACGGTCCATGCCGGACCTTGAGGCCGAAGCCTATATTGTCGGCGACCGTCATGTGCCGGAAGAGCGCATAGTGCTGGAAGACGAAGCCGACATTGCGCTCCTGGATCGAGCGGTGCGAGGCGTCCTCGTCGCCGAAGAAGATCTTTCCGCGCGTCGGCCGCTCCAGGCCGGCGATAAGCCTCAGCAGCGTCGTCTTGCCGGAGCCGGATGGCCCAAGCAGCGCGATCAGCTCACCCGACTTGATGTCAAGCGATACGTCATGGAGGGCCGGAAACCGGTCAAACTCCTTGCGTACGTTGGCAACGCGAACTTCCATGTAGATCCCTCAGTAATTTGGTGCATGTCGTTGTCGCAAAACCGGTTCCCAGTCTTGGGCGACATGCATTTAGTCAGTGCCCGCGCGTCGCGGCGATCTCGGCGCCGTAGCGCATCTCTAGAAGTGTTTTCAAGACCAGCGTGACCAGCGCCAGGCCGGCAAGCAGCGAAGCGACGGCAAAAGCGCCGACGGCGTTGTACTCGTTGTAGAGGATTTCGACATGCAACGGCATGGTGTTGGTCAGCCCGCGTATGTGGCCCGACACGACCGAGACCGCGCCGAATTCGCCCATCGAGCGGGCGTTGCATAAAAGCACGCCGTAGAGCAATCCCCATTTGACGTTGGGCAGCGTCACGTACCAGAAGGTCTGCCAGCCATTGGCGCCCAGAGAGAGCGCGGCTTCCTCGTCGCCGTTGCCCTGTTCCTGCATCAGCGGGATCAGTTCGCGGGCAACGAAGGGGAAGGTGACGAAGATGGTCGCGAGCACGATGCCGGGCACGGCGAACAAGATCTGGATGCCGTGCGCCTTCAGCCATTCACCGAACAGTCCCTGAGCGCCAAACAAAAGCACATAGACCAGGCCGGAAATGACCGGCGAGACCGAGAAGGGCAGGTCGATCAGCGTGGTTAGAAAAGCCTTGCCCTTGAACTCGAACTTGGCGATCGCCCAGGCAGCCGAAATGCCGAAGACGACGTTGAGCGGAACGGCGATCACCGCCACCAGCAGCGTCAGCCGGATCGCCGAGCGCGTATCGGGATTGGAGAGCGATTCCGTGTAGGCGCCAATGCCTTTCGCCAGCGCCTCGTGGAAGACGATGATCAGCGGCAGCAGCAGGAAGATGGCGAGGAAGGCGAAGGCCACCGCCATCAGCAGCAGCCGCACCGGCCGGCTTTCAGTCACCGCCGCCGACCGGCTCTCGTGATGCGGTTCGTAGGATTTGATCTCGGGGTCAGCCATAGCGCTTGCGACTCCATGACTGCGCCAGGTTGATGACCAGCAGCATCACGAACGACAGCAAAAGCATGATCGCCGCGATCGCGGTGGCCGCCGGATAATTGTACTCCTCGAGCCGGATGACGATCAGAAGCGGTGCGATCTCCGACTTGTAGGGAAGGTTGCCGGCGATGAATATGACCGAGCCGTATTCGCCGACCCCGCGCGCGAAGGCGAGCGAAAAGCCGGTGATGATGGCCGGCGCCAAGCCCGGAAACAGGATGCGGGTGATGATCTGGAAGCGGTTGGCGCCGAGCGTCGCGGCAGCCTCCTCCACTTCCTTGTCGATCTCCTCCATGATCGGCTGCACCGTGCGCACGACAAAGGGCAGGCCGATGAAGACGAGCGCCACGACGATGCCGAGCGGCGTGTAGGCGACCTTGATGCCGAGCGGCGCCAGGAGATGGCCGATCCAGCCATTGGGCGCATAGAGCGTGGTCAGCGCAATGCCGGCTACTGCCGTCGGCAGCGCGAAGGGCAGGTCGACCATGGCGTCGACGACGCGGCGGCCGGGGAAACGGTAGCGCACCAGCACCCAGGCGACGAGCGTGCCGAAGACGACGTTGACGGCGGCTGCGATGAAGGCTGTGCCGAAGCTGATTTCGAGTGCGTTGATGGTCCGGCGGTCGGTGACGATCGCCCAGAAATCGGTCCAGCCGAGGGCTGCCGAGCGCCAGATCAGGCCCGACAGGGGGATGAGGATGATGAGCGTGAGGTAGGCAAGCGAGAAGCCGAGCGTCAATCCGAAACCCGGAATGACACTCGGCTGTCTGAATCGCCACCCCGCCTTGGCGGGTGCTATGGTCATGTCGTCCTGATCTAAATCCTACTGGGCCGGCTTGTAGATCTGGTCGAATATACCACCATCGCCGAAATGATAAGGCTGTGCCTTCTTCCAGCCGCCAAAAAGCGGATCGTCGATGGAGATCAGCTTGATTTCGGGCGTCTTCGGAATGTCAGCCGCATCCACCAACTCGGGCTTGGCCGGACGATAGTGGTTCTTGGCGATGATCGTCTGGGCTTCCTTGGAATAGAGCCAGCCGAGATAGGCTTCGGCGACCTTGCGGGTGCCCTTGGCATCGACATTGGCGTCGACGATCGCCACCGGCGGCTCGGCCAGGATCGAGGTCGGGGGATAGACGATCTCGAAATTGTCGGCTCCGAATTCATTGAGCGCCAGATAGGCGTCGTTTTCCCAGCCGATCAGCACGTCGCCGATGCCCTTTTGCGCGAAGGTGACCGTCGAGCCGCGTGCACCGGTGTCGAGCACCGGAGCATTGGCGTAGAGCTTGCCGACGAATTCCTTGTTCTTGGCTTCGTCGCCGCCATCATTGGCGTTGGCATAGGCCCAGGCGGCAAGGTAGTTCCAGCGCGCACCGCCGGAGGTCTTGGGGTTCGGCGTGATCACCTGGACGCCGTCCTTGACCAGATCGCTCCAGTCGTGGATGCCCTTCGGGTTGCCCTTGCGGACCAGGAAGATGATGGTCGAGGTGTAAGGCGCCGAATTGTTTTCGAATTTCTTGCGCCAGTCCGGATTGATCTTCTTCGACTTGGTGACGATGGCGTTGATGTCGCCTTCGAGCGCCAGCGTGACCACATCGGCATCGAGGCCGTCGATCACGGCGCGGGCCTGGGCGCCCGATCCGCCATGCGATTGCTGGATGGTGACCGTCTCGCCGGTCTCGGCCTTCCAGTGTGCGACGAAGGCTTCGTCATAGGCCTTGTAGAGTTCGCGTGTCGGGTCGTAGGACACGTTCAGAATGGTCGTATCGGCAAACGCGAAACCGAGCGTGCCGAACTGGATCGATGTGGCGACCAGTGCGCCGAGCAGTTTCTTGAAATGAGGTTTGGTCATTCCCGCCTCCGTTGATGACGGCTGAACTCTATCGAATTGATAGAAATTAGATGCATTCAACGTTGCCTTTTTTGTCCACTCGAAGGAAATTTTCGCCGATATTAGGTTTCGGAAGGAAATATTTTCCTCATATTGGTCTAACCCAAATCCGGCCGGTTTGACGCTATCTAGGAGCTGACACCGCAGAAGCAAGGCCGAGCGAGGGAAGGCTCGGTGTAGCACCGGGCGGTTCAGCCCGCAGTGATAGGAAAATCGAAGCGCAGCTTTGGAAACGGCTCATCCCGAAGCGTGTAGTGCCACCACTCTCGCGCATAATTCTTGAAGCCGCCGGCGCGCATGGCGTCGAGCAGCCTTTTGCGGTTTGCCGCCGCTTCTGCCGCCAATGGGCGATGTGCGGTTTCGCTTGCCGGGTCGAAACAGTCGAAGCTGGTGCCGAAATCGAGCGTGCCGGCGCCGGCCGCGCCGCAAGCGGCGGATGACTTGTTCTTGCCGTCGCTGCGGGCGATGGCGATATCGACGGTCGAGCCGCGCGAATGGGTGGACAATTCGCCGATATAGCCCTTGGCGATGAGGTCGCCGCGCTGCACCTGAGGGTACCATTGCGGATCGGGCGGGCCGCCCTCTCTGGTCCATTTGCCCATGTCGGCAACGGCGCGGGCCGGGCGGTAGCAGTCGAAGACGACCAGCGTCAGGCCATCGGCGGCGAGCGCTTTCTGGACACCGGACAGCGCTTGCGCAGCTTGCTTCGTGAGGATGCAGATTGGGGCGTCGTAGCCATCGGCCTTGCGATGCAGGAAATTTTCCAGGCCGGCATAGCGGATGTCCTGGCGGATCGAGGGATCGACATCGGCCAGGCGGACAAAGCCGGCGGGCAGGGGATCGGCGGAGGCGGGGGAGCAAGTCGAAACGAACATGGATAGGGCTAAGGCCAATCCTCGATGCAAGCGCTTCGGCACACCCCCCGGGGGGCGGGGCGGGCGATGGGGGGGGGGGGCGGGGGGGGGGGGGGGGCCCGGGGGGGGGGGGAGGGGCACCAGAACCCGCGGAAGGATGGGGCCC